>CAVPNQ010000203.1:0-10125 GCA_963706735.1 uncultured Planctomycetia bacterium | reverse complement strand
CCCGGCACCGGCCGGCCGGTCGAGTCGGGCTCGAACGCGGGCGGGGCATTCCGGCCGCCGAGTCTCGAATGCGGCCAACGCCACGAAGCGCTAAGGGGCTGGCAGGCGGAATTGCGGATTTTCGCGCAAACGGGGGAATGCAAGCCGACGGATCGCGGTTACATTGCGCGGATGAGCCCCGCTTCCCGATTCCTCCCGGCCCTCGCTGTCCTCCTCGCGGCCGGTTGCGGCGATTCAAAGGAACCGCGCATCTATCGCGCGCCGAAGGACATGCCGTCTCCGCTTCAGGCCGGCGGTGGCGAGCATAACCACGATCACGACCACGCCCCGGCCGCGCCGAAGTGGGTGGTGCCGTCGGGATGGAAGCGGCTTCCCGACCAGCAGATGCGGTACGCGACGTTCCAGGTGGATCCCGGGGACACGAGGCTGAACGTCATCGTGTACACGTTCGGGCCGGAGTCGGGGCCGGTCCTGCCCAACGTCAACCGCTGGGAGCAGCAGATCGGCGCGCCGGAGAGCACGGCGGCGACGCTTTCGAAGGTCGTGACGCGCGTGAAGAGCAACGGGCTGGAGATCGACGCGGTGGACATCCACGGCCCGCCGCCGGAGGGCGAGAGCGAAGGGGTCCGGATGCTGGCGGCGATCATCCCGGTCGGCGGGCAGGTGTGGTTCCTGAAGTTTGTCGGGGCGGAGTCGAAGGTTGCGGCGCACGAGGCGGAGTACATGGCGTTCATGAAGTCGCTCGCGTTCGAGGGCGCCGTGACGCCCCCGCACGTGGACGCCCCGGGCCCCGAGTTCAAGATGAAGAAGTACACCCTCCCCGAGGGATGGACGCTGGACCCCGAGCCGAAGCAGATGCGCGTCGCGACCTTCATCATCAAGGACGGCGCGCGCGAGGCGGAGGTCATCGTCAGTTCGATCGCGGGTTCGCAGGTCGGCACGCCGATCGCCAACTACAACCGGTGGCGGACGCAGGTCGGACTCGGCGCGCTCAAGGACATCGCCGAGGTGAAATCCGAATCCGTCGCCGTGGGCGGCGGCAAGGGCACGATGTTCGACTTCGGCAACGCGGACGAGCCGGCGCCTTCGGGAAAACGGATCCTCGTCGTCCAGGCACGCAAGGGCGGGAGCATCTGGTACTTCAAGCTGATGGGGCCGGCGTCGCTCGTCGGGGCGCAACGGAAGGCGCTCGTGGATTTCGTCGCGTCGATCGAGTTCGGGGAGTAGGAACACCTTGAAGACGTACCTGAAATCGCTGGCCTCGCTGAAACTGACCGTGGCGCTTCTCGGCGTCTCGATGCTGCTCGTCTACGCCGGCACCTGGGCGCAGGTCGATACCGGGATCTGGCAGGTGCAGAAGAAGTACTTCCACAGCCTCTTCGTGTGGGTGCCGTTCCAGGTGCTGCTCCCCCGCCCCGATCCCGGCGAGTCCGGCGTCCCGGGCGGCTTCCCGCTTCCGGGCGGCTATACGATCGGCGCGCTGATGCTGATCAACCTGCTCGCGGCGCATTCCATGCGGTTCAAGCTGTCGTGGAAGCGCTCCGGGATCATCATGATCCATCTCGGGCTGATCCTGCTTCTCCTGGGAGAGCTGGCGACGAGCCTCTTCGCGGTCGAGAGCCAGATGGTGATCGACGAGGGGCAGACGGTGGCGTTCTCGCGGGATACGCGCGAGGGCGAGCTGGCGGTGATCGACCCGTCGGCGAAGGACAGCGACGCGGTGCTGGTGTTCCCCGAGTCGGCCCTCGTGGCCGGGGCCACCCTCCGGCACGCGACGATCCCGTTCGAGATCACGGTGGACGAGTTCGCCGCGAACAGCCAGGTCCTGGGCCCGCGGCAGGCGCCCGCCGGCACCGTGTCCAAGGCAACCGAGGGCTTCGGCCGCGGCGCCGTCATGAAGCCGCTCGCGCGCTCCTCCGGCACCGAAAGCGGCGTGGACATGGCCTCCGCGCACGTCACCATCAAGGCCGATGGCGCAACCTCCGGCACGTACCTCCTGTCGTACTGGTTCGACGACCCCCAGGTCGTCGTCGCCGGCGGCAAGTCCTGGCTCATCTCCCTCCGCTTCCAGCGCTACTACAAGCCGTACACCATGCACCTCATCAAGTTCTCGCACGACCGCTACCTCGGCACCGACATGCCGAAGAACTTCTCCAGCCGGCTGAAGCTCGTGGACCCGGAGAACCACGTCGACCGCGAAGTCCTCATCCGCATGAACGAACCGCTTCGCTACGGCGGAGAAACCTACTACCAGGCGAGCTTCAAGCCCGGCGACAAGACCACCATCCTCCAGGTAGTCCGAAACCCGGCCTGGACGATGCCGTACATCGCCTGCGTGGTGGGCGGCGTCGGGATGACCGTGCACTTCGGCATCCTGCTGGTGGCGTTCCTGCAGAAGCGCTCGAAGAAGGCCCTTCCTGCGGGGACCGCGGCGCAGCGGCCCGAGGAGCCTGCGGTGGCGACGACGCCGCTCCGGCGCCTCGCGTTCCCGCTCGGCGTGCTCGGGCTCGCAACCCTGTACGTCCTGTCCACGCTTCGCCCGCCGCCGTCCGCGGCGCCCGACCGCTTCGATCTCGCTGGATTCGGGAACCTCCCCGTCACGCACGACGGCCGCACACTTCCCATCGACACCCTGGCGCGGACCACGCTCCAGGCGATCGCCGGGCGCCAGACGACGAAGATCCCCGCGAAGGACGTCCCGCCCGCCGAGTGGAGCAAGGTGCCGGCGAAGGACTGGAAGAGCGTCCCCGCGACGCAGTGGCTGGCCGACGTGATGTCCGGCTCGCCGCGCGCGGAGGAGTACCGCGTGTTCCGCATCGACCACCCCGGGGTCCTGGGGATGCTGGGGCTCGACGAGTCGCGCAGCCCGCGGCTGTACTCGTTCCACGAGGTCGTGGAGCAGCAGGAGAAGCTGGAAGAGCAGATCAACCGCGTGATGGAAGTTGAGGACAAGAAGCGGGACCCGTTCCAGAAGAAGGTGCTGGACCTGTACCAGCGGCTGCAGATCTACCTGCGGCTTGCGGACCTGTCCTCGCTGTACCTCGTGGCGCCGGTCGCCGCCGGGGAGGAATGGCAGCCGATCGGGAAGTTCCTGCCGAAGAAGCCGGGGCAGGAGCCGAGCACGCACCCGTCGGCGCGCGGCATGCTGAACATGCTGAGCAGCTTCCACGACGGGAAGCCGGCGGAGTTCAACAAGGAGGTCGCGGCGTACCGGGCGCTCGTCGCGGAGAAGATCCCGTCCGAGACCGGGATGGCGAAGTTCGAGGCGTTCTTCAACCGCTTCGATCCTTTCTACCGCGCCCAGATCCTCTACGTGGTCGTGTTCGTCCTCGGTTTTGCCTCGTGGCTCGGCTGGAACAAACCACTGGGGCGCTCCGCCTACCTGCTGCTCTTCCTCGCCCTCCTCATCCACACGTTCGGGCTCGCGGCGCGCATCGCGATCTCCGGCCGCCCGCCCGTCACGAACCTCTATTCCTCGGCGGTGTTCATCGCGTGGGTCGGCGTCCTTCTCGCCGCGATCCTCGAGTTCTTCTTCCGCAACACCATCGCGACCGTCACCTCGGCCGCCATGGGCTTCCTCTCCCTCCTCATCGCCCACCATCTGGCGGGCGACGGCGACACGATGAAGCAGATGCAGGCCGTCCTCGACACGAACTTCTGGCTCGCCACCCACGTCGTCGCCATCACCCTGGGCTACGCCGCCACGTTCCTCGCCGGCGTCCTCGCCATCGCCTACATCGGCATGGGCGTCTTCACCAGCAGCCTGACCGCCGAAAAACCGGGCCGCGCCGCGCAGGACGCCCCCTCCCACGTCCTCCCCCGCATGGTCTACGCCATCCTCTGCTTCGCCATGCTCTTCTCCTTCGTCGGCACCGTCCTCGGCGGCATCTGGGCCGACCAGTCCTGGGGCCGCTTCTGGGGCTGGGACCCCAAGGAAAACGGCGCCGTCCTCATCGTCCTCTGGAACGCCCTCATCCTCCACGCCCGCTGGGCCGGCCTCGCACGCGACCGCGGCGTCATGATCCTCGCCGTCTTCGGCAACATCGTCACCGCCTGGTCCTGGTTCGGCACCAACATGCTCGGCGTCGGTCTCCACTCCTACGGCTTCATGGACTCGGCCCTCTTCTGGCTCCTCATGTTCGTCGCCAGCCAGCTGGCCGTCATCGCCATGGCGAACCTGCCGCTGGGGTCCTGGAAGAGCTTCCGGAAGGCGGCCAGTCCGGCCTAGAAATCCACTTGGGCCCGGAAGCCCAGGACGTTCTCCCGCTTCGCTTCCGTTCCACCGTCCAGCACGGCTCTTCCGCTGGCGTAGCGGATCCCCGCGGCCATGAGCGTGAGCCTGAAGTGCCGGCTGGCGTACCAGTTCAGCGCGACGGCCCCCTCGAAGGCCCTTCGCGCGCCCGTGAACGCCGCGTGGTGGGCGAAGGTGTCGTCGAGGACGGTGCGCGAAGCGCGGACGACGAACTGGAAAGCCCCGACGCCGCCGCCGAAGAGGGGTTTGTCCACGGTGGGGACGGCGCCGGGAAGGCGGCTGCCGCCGATCCAGAGGCCGGCGCTGATGTACGCGGACCAGGCGCGGAACACGTGGTTGCGACTGCCCGGGAAATCGACGTGCGCGCGGAACGTCGCGGCCTCGGACTTGAGTTCGAACGGCCCGAGGATCCACGCGGCCTGCGCCTGGAGCCGGAGCACGCGGCCGTCCGTGCGGAACTCCACCAGCCCGGGATCGGAGTGCCACGTGGTCCCGGTGGAAAGCGTGACGAAGTCGAACGGCGTGACGCCTGGTTCTTTCCGCGCACGGCCTTCAGACGCCGCCACGCCTAGAAGCAGAAAACCAACCGGCGTTTCCTCCAGCCGCACCCGCACGCGCGCCACCACGTCCTTGTCGCTGTTCTCGTCCCCGTTCTGCCCCGGGCCGTTCCCGTTGAAGACGCCGATCGACCAGTCGAACGCCCCCTCGGCCAGCACGCCGGAAGCGACCGCCCCCAGGGAAATGTCTGGGTCCATCGCCGACGTCAGCGAATAGTACGGCAGGTCGATCCACTGCACCCACTCGTCGTACTCCATCGAGAACGGCGGAGTGACCACTCCGGCCCGCACCTGAAGCGCTTCCCACTTCACGAACCCCACGTGGCCCAGGTAGAGGTCCGCGCCTTCGGGGAGGAAGCGCGCGTGGACGTACCCCTCCCAGGTTTCGGCGAGGGTGGCCTGCAGGTGGACCGAGGTGTCCTCGACGACGAACGTATGGGCGTGGTCGCGCTCGCGCGCGCGGATGAAGAAGTCCCCCCGGACGATTGCGTAGGCGCCGAGCACGACCGACCAGTCGCCGTCGCGCTCGCTGACAGTCAGCCCGTCCTCGTAGAACACGTCAACGGCGCCGGCCTCCGCGTCGCTCGAATTCTCCTCGAGGGCGCGGATACGTTCCTCGAGGCCCGCGGACTCGCTCCGCGCCTCCGCGCACGCGGCCAGGACCAGCGCTGCCGTCCACGCAATCCTCACGGGCTCCCGCGCCCGGCCGGACGCGACTCGTTCGTGAGCGCCCTCAATTCCGCAACCGCCGCATCCAGGAGGCGCAGCAGCCTCCCCGCCGCAGCACGCGCTTCCGTCGTCTTCCCCTCCTTCGCGAACTTCTCCGTTTCATCCGCGGCCGAGGAAGCGCGCCTCGCGCCGAGCGTGCGGAGGGACCCGTTCAGCCGGTGCATCGATGCGGCGAGCGTCTTCAGGTCCCCGGCGGCGCTGGCCGCCTCGATTTCCTTCGCGACGGCCGGCGCAGACTTGAGGAAGACGCGGACCACCTCTTCGAGGATTCCTGCGTCGTTCCCGACGTACTTCATCAGCTCGCTTCGCAGGATCGCCGTTTCGCTGGAAGCGTGGAACATCGGCTGCGCCGGGACGGTGTTCCCGGAGGAATCGCCCTCCGAGAGCCGGCGGAGCGCCGAGTTGAGCGTGTTCGGATCGAGCGGCTTCACCAGGTGCCCGTCGAACCCGGCGCGCCTCGAGGTCTCCGCGGCCCCGGGCATGCCGTGGGCGGTGAGCGCGACGACGGGCGTCCGGCGGCTCCGTGCGACCTGTTCGCGCTCGCGGATCCGCCGCACGGCCTCGTAGCCGTCCACGCCCGGCATCTGGATGTCGAGCAGCACCACGTCGAAGGCGCCGTTCTCCCACGCGGCCACCGCTTCCTCCCCGCCCGGCACGGTGGACGCCTCGTGACCCAGCTTCTCCAGCGTCCGCTGCCCGACGAGGCGGTTCACGGGATTGTCGTCGGCGAGAAGGATGCGGAGCCGGTGCTGCGCCTTCGGAAATCGACCCGTGTCCTCGCGCCCCTTGGGCGCCTCGCCCTCGTGCACCGGCAGCTCGACCTCGAACCAGAACGTGCTTCCCTGGCCTTCCTCGCTTTCAAGCTCCAGCTTCGAGCCCATGAGTTCCACGATCTGCGAGCTGATCGAAAGCCCGAGGCCGGTTCCGCCGAATCTCCGGGTCGTTGAACCGTCCGCCTGCGAGAACGCTTCGAAGATCCGGCCCTGCGCTTCCCTGGCGATCCCGATGCCGGTGTCGATCACGGCGAAGCGGATCCGGACGCGACCCGGGCGTGCGGGTGCCGACGACACGGCGAGCCGGATCGACCCCTGGAACGTGAACTTCAGCGAATTGCCGAGGAGATTCGTCAGCACCTGGCGGATTCTCAGGGAGTCCCCGAGCACCGTGGCAGGGACGTCCTCCGCCACTTCCAGTCGAAGCTCGATCGCCCGTGCCTCGGCCCGGGGCTGAAGCGGCAGGAGGATTTCGTCGAGCAAGGGGCGCAGCGAGAAGGGCGCGCTTTCCAGCGAGAGTTTGCCGGACTCGACCTTCGACAGGTCGAGGATTTCATTCACGATCGAGAGGAGGACCTGGCCGGACGAGCGGATCGCGGAGATGTACTCCCGCTGCTCCGGCGTCAGGGTGGTGTCGAGGGCGAGCCGCCCGAGTCCAATGATGCCGTTCAGGGGGGTCCGGATCTCGTGGCTCATGTTGGCCAGGAACTGGGCCTTTGCGCGCGCGGCCTGGAGCGCCGCTTCGCGCGCCCGGACGAGATCGCGCTCGGCGGACTCGATCTTTTCGAGCATGGCGTTGATGTCGGAGCCGAGCCGGCCGATTTCGTCGGAGCCCTTGACGGCGACGCGGCGGGACCGGTCGCCGGAGGCCGCGAGCGCGTTGACTTCCGCGCTCATGAGCACGGTCCTGCGGACGACGAGTCGGTCCAGGAAGAAGAGGAGGAGGATGCAGAAGAGGACGGCGAGGGCGGCGAAGGCAGCGAGGGCGGCCCAGAGGGAAGATCGCGCCTGGGCGTGGATTTCGCGGGGCATTGAAACGTGAAGCAGCAGCCCGGGATTTCCGTTCTGGTCGCGGAGCAGCGCATATCCGCTGATGGCGTCAGAGTCCTGGACGTGGATGTGAGCCGCGGTCGGCGCCGCGTGCTTCAAGGACGCCATCGCCACCGCGGCATCGCCGGCGGGCGCCGTGCGGTCGACGCGATCCAGATGAAGTTGCAGCTTCGTGGCGTCCTGCCACTCCGCGATGCGCGCGGCCGACATCCGTTTGATCCAGACAAGGGTGCCGGCGATGGGGCCGGTTCGTTCCGACGTGATGATCGGCATGGAGACGACCATGAGCGGGCCTTCGTCGAGCATGAGGATGGCCCGGGTCTTGCTCGCGATGTCCGTGTGGTTGTTCAGCGGCCTCCCGGACGCGAGGTGGGAGAGCAATGCGGCCGGCTCCGCGGCTTCGGCATTCGCGTCGAAGTCCCAGAATCGCTGGTAGACGACCTTGCCGGCGGCATCCAGGAAAATCATCCCGTTCAGCTTCTGTTCCTGAAACGTCGCGTCCTGCATGTTGGCGACCACGAACTCGGGATTCTGCCCGCGCACGAACTTGTGACAGTCGTCCCAGGCGGACCAGTCGTTGCAACGCATCTGAAGCGCGGCTGACTCCCGCTCGATCACTTCGCGCGCCCTGGAGACGTCTCGCTCGGCGATCGTGGTCTCCACGCGGGAAAAGCCCGCGAGGACGATGACGGCGGTTACCGCGAATGAGACCGAGGCGACGAGGAGCAGGTTCGCCCCGACGACGGCAAGCGCGCGGGCACGCAACCCCATGGTGCTCCCCTGAATTGGCATGCATTCCGGTCCCCCCCGCATGGCTCCGGGACAATCGGCACCGGCGAGTATAGCCCCTCACACACCCTTTCCACCGGCGCTGAAACTGGTAACGTCGGCCCCGTCGTCACGCGGAGATTCCATGGTCGAGAACGCGCCACGTCCCACCGACCGCACTTCCACCGACGGCCCGGAGGCCGCACGGTTGCTTCACAGCCTGCTGGCAGCCACCGCAACCCGCATCGGCAAGGACTTTTTCCTGACGCTCGTCCGCGAGCTGAGCCTCGGGTGCGGCACCGATTTCGCCCTCGTCAGCGCCCTCGATCCCGCCGACCCCTCACGGGTCACGACACTCGCTGTTTCAAAGCAGGGCGCGCCGATCGAAAACTTCTCGTACTCCATTGCCAGTTCTCCCTGCGAGAAAGCGATCGGCAGGGGTCTCTATCTCTTCCCTTCCGGCGTCTCCCATACCTTCCCGAAGTTCGCCCTTCCCGGCGCCCGCGTCATCGACGGCTACATCGGCATCACCCTCGTCTCCTCCTCCGGCAGGCCGCTGGGCCTCCTCTCCCTTCTCCACGGCAATCCCATCGATCAGCCCGCCATCGCGGAGTCCCTCCTGCAGGCCGTGGCCGCCCGGGCCGGCGCCGAACTGGAGCGCGAGCAGGTCCTCGATGCACTTCGCGAAAGCGAGACGTTCCTGCGCCTCACCCAGCGCGTCGGCAAGAGCGGAAGCTGGGAGTGGGACCTGCGTACGAACAGGGTCCGCTGGTCAGATGAACTGTGCCGCCTCCACGGCCTCCAGCCGGGCGAGTTCGGAGGAACCCTCGACGCCGCCGTCCAGTTCATCCACACCGAGGACCGCGCCCAGGTCGGCGAGATCATCCGCAAGATCGTCCAGGACCACGAACCCCTCCCCGTCGAGTACCGCGTCGTCCGGAAGGACGGCCAGCTCCGCTGGTTCTGGGGCCGCGGAGAAATGTTCAAGGACGCCGCCGGCCGCGAATCCCGCGTCGTCGGAAACGTCATCGACGTCACCGACCGCAAGCAGGCCGAGTCCGAACGCCTCGCCCTCGAAGAGAAGATGCGCCACGCCCAGCGCCTCGAAAGCCTCGGCGTCCTGGCCGGCGGAATCGCCCACGACTTCAATAACCTCCTCACCTCCATGATGGGTTACTCCGGCCTCGCCCGTAACACCCTCCCCGCCGGCTCCCCGGCACTTCCCTACCTCGCCGAAGTCGGCCGCGCCGCCGCCCGCGCGTCCGAACTGACGCACCAGCTCCTCGCTTACTCGGGGAAGGGAAAGCTCGTCGTGGAAGCGCTTCCGCTGGATGCGCTGGTTCGCGAAATGCACGGCCTGCTGCAGACGGTCGTCTCGAAGAAGGCCGTCACGCGGCTGGACCTGAAGCCCGCGACGGTGGAGGCCGACGCCGCGCAGATCCGGCAGGTGGTCATGAACCTGATCACGAACGCCTCCGACGCGCTCAGCTCCCGGCCGGGGGAAGTCGCCGTCAGCACCGGCGTGCGCGACATGACCGACGAGGCGATCCAGTCTCCCTACCTGAAGCAGCCCCTGGCCGGGGGGCGCTACGCGTTCCTGGAGGTCTCGGACACGGGCATCGGGATGGACGAAGCGACTGTCGGGAGGATTTTCGACCCGTTTTTCACGACGAAGGGCCCCGGCCGGGGACTCGGGCTGGCGGCTGCGCTCGGGATCGTCCACGGTCACCGCGGCTCGCTTCAGGTGTCCAGCATCCCCGGCAAGGGATCGACATTCCGCGTTTTCCTGCCCGCGGCGGAGGCGAAATTCAGCGGTCCCGCGGAGACTGCCCGGGGACCCGCCGCCGAGACAGGGGCGCTGCTCCTGGTCGTGGACGACGAGGCTTCCGTCCGGAACTTCATGAAGACGGCACTGGAATCCGCCGACTACCGGGTGCTGGCGGCGTGCGACGGGCAGGAAGGTCTGGAGGTCTTCGCCGCAAACCGCGGGGAGATC
>CAVPNQ010000202.1:0-12494 GCA_963706735.1 uncultured Planctomycetia bacterium | reverse complement strand
CATCGCCGTATTGCTCCCGTCGTCGAGCAGCTTCTCCAGGAGGTCGTACTCGGCGCCCTCGATATCGACCTTGAGGGTGACGTCGTCCTCGGGACGGACGGACTCCCTGAGGAAGCGAGAGAGGTTGATGACAGGCACGGTCTCGAACGAGCCGGGATCGACGTTGGACTTTCCCGCCATCGTGGAGTGGCCCTCGGCGGCGTTCCTGTTGCCGAAGAGGCGGGACATCCAGCCCGTGGCGTCCTTGTGAAGGAAGAGTTTCGTTTCGCCGTCGGCGGTCCCGGCTGCCGCATGGTGGCAAACGACGTCGGGCCGGTTTCCGAACGCCCTCCGGAGCGCTTCGAAACTCTCGCGGCAGGGCTCGAATGCGTAGTAGCGGTTGAATGGCGCGCACGTCAGCATCGCGAGTTCGAGCGTGTCGCCGCGATAGGCGCCCAGGTCGATGAAAACCCGTGTCGGCGTGGCGGACGGGACCGGGGCGATGGAGGCGTCGGGCACGAGGGCTATCTCGGGCGGCCGGCGTCGCCCTTGGACCCCCGGCCTGCCACCGGGGCATCACTCCCCTTTTTCTGCGGCGGACCGTCGGAGGCCATCGGCGCATCGCTGCCCTTCTTCGGCCCCCCCTGGCCGCCGAGGCCCGGGTTGTTCGCGAGGAACGGGTCGGAATCCCCTGGAGAAGGACCGGTTTCGGGAGAAGAAGGATGAAGGGAGAAGTCCGAGCCACCGGAAGCGGGCTGTACGGGCCCGGCGGGACGCCGGTCGCCGGCCTGGTTCCGGGCGCCGGCCGAGGGGCCGGGTTCCGGCCTCCGGGGCGACGGTGGCGGCGTGTCAGGAGACGATCCGCCCGCGAAAGGACTCGGCATGATATCGGTCTTTGGCCGCCCGCCCCCGCGTCGGGCTTCCTGTCCCTGGCTCGGGAACGGACTCGGCAGGATGTCCGTCTTCGGCCGTCCGCCGCCGCGGCCGCCACGGCCGCCACGGCCGTCGATGGGCGGCGTCGGTGTGGAACTCGCCAGGGTCCCGGGCACGCTCGACTGGCCCTTCACCTGGCCGAAAATCATCCGGCCGGCGCTCGTCTGGATCACGCTGGTGACGCTGATCGGCACGGCCTCGCCGATCCGCTGGTACCCGCCCTCGATCACGACCATCGTGCCGTCGTCGAGGTAGCCCACTCCCTGCCCGTGGCCTTCGCCGGGCTTCTGCACCTTCACCTCGAGCGTCTCGCCGGGCAGGATCACCGGCCGCATCGCAATCGCCAGGTCGTTCAGGTTGATGACTTCCACGCCCTGCAGCTGCGCCACCTTGTTCAGGTTGAAGTCGTTCGTCATGATGCGCGCGTCGAGGAACTTCGCCAGCGACACGAGCTTGCCGTCCACACCCTCAACCCCCGGCGGCGTCCCCTCGTAAAGCTCGATCGCCGCACCCCGCGAATTCTGGATCCGGTTCAGCACGTCCAGCCCGCGACGACCACGGTTCCGCTTCAGCTTGTCCTGCGAATCCGCGACCTGCTGGAGTTCTACGAGGACGAAGCGCGGGAGGATGATGCGGCTGGCGATGAGCCTCATGTCCATGACGTCGGCGATGCGGCCGTCGATGATGACGCTGGTGTCGAGGAGAAGGGGTTTGGGGCCCTTTTCCTCCTTTTTGAGCTCGACGAAGGGGATGACGAACTTGAAATCGTCCTTGGACTGGAGGATGCCGACGACGGCGAGGTAGACGAAGATGGCCATGCAGGAGTACTGGGTCCATTCCCGGAACCAGGACTCGGCCTCGTTCATGACGGGGAGGAGGAAGAGTGTCTGGGTGAAGAGGTAGGAGGCGATGAATCCGAACATGACGCCGAAGAGGACGGTGGAGATGAGGGCGATGAAGCGGCGGGTGAAGGCGACTTCGACGGAGATGAAGATACCGGCGAAGAGGAGGCCTGCGAGGGAGCCCCACCACCACTGCGGCGAATCGTTGGGGTAGGACTGGTGCCACCAGATGGTGGCGAGGCGCGCGCCGAGGAAGGCGAGCAGGACGGCGAAAGTACCGCGGAGGCCCCAGATCATTGTGCCCACGAGGTTATCACGGAGCGTGAACGGCGAAAAGGGGGGAAGTGGCGGATCCGCGTGAGACGGGCGAAAGTCACGCGCCGGTTGACAGGATCGTTCTGGCCGCTATCATGCCCCGCTCATTCGGAGACCCAGCCATGCCCCAGATGTGCTCGCTGTGCGGCCGGAAACCGGTCGTCGGAAACATGATTGTCCAGCGCGGTAAGGCGAAGCGCGACGGCGGCGTCGGCAAGAAGACGACCGGCGTGACGCGGCGTTTCTTCCGTCCCAATCTCCAGAAAGTCCGCGCGCTCGTCGAAGGCAAGGCAAAGCGGATCTGGGCCTGCACGCGCTGTATCCGTGCGGGGAAGGTGACGAAGCCGCTGAAGCAGTGGAAAGTGACCGTCTAGCATCCGGACGGACAGCTGATGCAAGCGAGAGCCCGCACACGCGGGCTCTTTTTTTTCGCCTGGGGCGGGAGGCACTGCGCGGCCGCGAGGGACCCGGAGGCCGCAAGCCGCTCACCGGGAACCCTGAGACCGCGAGCAAAACCCGACCGAGGACGCGCGGCGCGGGTCCGGGCGGCGCGCATCACAGGCCTCGGCATGACTCAAACCCTTCATTGCGCGCCGGTCGGACCCGCGCCACGCGCCGCAGGGAGGATTTTGCTCGCGAGCTCAGAAGTCGATTTCAATCCGCCGCGCTCCGATCTAAGATGCACCCTCCTGCTGTCCTGAACCTCACGGAGCGGAAATGCCCGACCTGAAGGACATCATTCTCGGCAACATCGCGGTCGAACGCGGCCTCGTCGCGCGCGAAGCCCTTCTCGAGCTGCAGAAACAGCAGCGGGACACGGGCCTGCCTCTGGGGCAGGTGATGCTGCGGGCGGGGCATGTGAACGGGCCGAAGCTGATCGAGCTGATGAAGCTGGTGAGCCTGACGATCGACCATCTGGATGGAGGGCTGGAAGTCGGGGCGGATTCGGCCGATTCCTCGGGGCCGCCGCAGCTCCTGGTCGGGGCGGCCAACGAGCCGACCAAGCCGCCGCGGAGCCGCGACGACATTCCGGTGGTGCCCGTGGTGGGCGGCGGAGTTCCGAGGCCGCCGGCTCCGCGCACGGGAGTCACGCCTTCGGCGCCTGCGGCCGCGACGCGCCCGGGCATCCCTACCCCGAAGCCGATGCCCGCTCCCGGCCTGACCGACGAGGGCGTCGGGACCAAAACCCCCGCTCCGCTTCCGTCGCCGTTCGAGCAGACCCCGCGGCCGTCTCCGCCGGCATCGCGCCCGCAGACCGGAAGATTCTCGCCGCGCCCCACGGCGCAGCCGCCCATGCCGGTCTCCCGGCCGAAGACCGAAGCGTTCAACCTGGAGAAGCCGGCCGCTCCGCCGCCGCGGCCCAAGACCGAATTCGTGGCCGGCTCCGGCGCGGCCGCCGCCAGCGCCAAGCCCCCTTCGGGCCGCTGGGCCCCCGCCAAGTCCGGCTCGCAGGTCCCGAAGCCGAAGTCAGAACGATTCGAGGCCGCGAGGGCCGGGGGAAAAACGCCTTCCGAGGCGTTCCGTGTCGAGCTGGCGGAAAAGGAGCGGAAATCCGAAGCGCCGCAGGTGGCGGGCGCGTTCGGGGACGCTTCCTCGGTGGGCCAGCAGAAGAAGGACAAGACACGGCTCTACACGCCCGTGGACATCCCGAAACCGACGCCGGCCGGGAAGTTGCCGCCGGAGGAAATCGACGGGCGGCCGAAGGACGACCGGATCTCGGTCCCGCCGGGCGCGCGGGAGCGGGTGGCGGGCATGTCCGAAGGCGCGCTGACGCCGGCCGGGAAGCTGCCGTCGGGGATCGACGCGGAGTCCAAGCCGCTGGTGTCGCCCCTGGACGACGTGAGCGTCATCCCGGACAAGACGCCCGCGTTCGAGATGCCGCCCGGCGCCGCCGCGGAAATGCCGCCGCCGAAGGGCCGGCCGAGCCGTCCTCCGGCGGCCGCCTCGGGAAAGATCAGCCGCGCCCCGGGTTCCGGTCCCATCCCGACCGCCGCGACAGAAGGCGGCCACCGGATGCTCAAGCCCGACGACTCCGGCTTCATCGCCGAAAGCCAGCTGCCCGACTTCGAGGTCCGCGCTTCGGACAAGCCCGGCGGCAAGCCCGTCCTCACCAAGAACCCGAAGCAGCCGGAGCCGCCGAAGAAGGAAACGCGCAAGCTCGGGCCCGGAAAGGGCCCGGCCAGGCCGGGGCTGAAGGCCGCGGGGGCGACGAGCCCGGCCTCGACCGACGACTCCACGAGCGCTGCGAAGAAGGACGGCGAGGAAGAACCGAAGAAGCGGTCGAAGAAGCTGCTCGTCTTCCTGCTGGTCGTCCTCGCGCTCGTCCTCGGCGCGGGCGGAGCGCTGTTCTACCTCAAGAAGCTCTCGATCGACGACTTCAAGCACCTCAAGGACGGCTTCAAGCAGATTCCGGACACTCTGAAGGATGCGGAGTACTGGAAGAAGCTGTTCCTGCCGAAATAGGAGGCCGCGAAGATGAACGCGCTGGCTTTCTTTTCCGGCCTCGGGCCGCTGGAATTCGGGGCGCTGGTGATCCTCGGGATCCTCCTGTACGGGAAGAACCTCCCGACGGTGGCGCGCACGCTGGGCAAGACGATCGGCGAGTTCCGCCGGCAGATGCGCGAGGTCGAGGATTCCGTCAGGCGCGAAGCGTTCCAGGAGGAGTTGAGGCAGGCGCGCGCCGCCGAGGAGAAGAAGGACCGCGAACGCCGCGAGCGCGAGGAGAAGGAAGCGGTGGAGAAGGCGGAGAAGGAGAGGGCCGCGCTTCCGCCGCCCGCCGTGGCGGAGGCGCCTGTCGCGGCCCCGCCGGCCTCGGGTCCCTCAGGCCCGCCGGCGCCGATGCCGTAAAGTCAGGCTCTCAGCCAGTTCCTGAGCAGCGCCATCCCCCGCTCCGTCATGTACGACTCCGGGTGGAACTGCCACCCTTCCAGCTCGCCGCGCCGCATCCCCATCAGCACGCCGCCGGCCGTCCACGCCGTCCGCACGAATCCTTCGGGCATCCGAGTGACGGCGAGCGAGTGGTAGCGCGCGGCCGGGAACGGCGAAGGAAGTCCGCGGAACGCGCCCGTGCCGTCGTGGCGCACCGGCGACGTCCGGCCGTGCACGGGCCTCGGCGCGCGGCCGACCCGCCCCCCCAGCGCCGCCGCCAGCACCTGGTGCCCCAGGCACACGCCCAGCAACGGACGCTTCCCCGCCGCCGCCCGCGCGATCGCCACGGCGGCGCCCGCCTCCGCCGGTCCGCAAGGCCCCGGACTCAGCACGATCCGGTCGCGCCTCAGTGCCTCCCGCGGCGTCGCACGGTCGCTTCGCACCACCTCGACCCGCGCGCCCAGCGAGGAAAGCGCCTGGAACAGGTTCCAGGCGAACGAGTCGAAGTTGTCCACCAGGTAGAGGGAGGGTCGCATGGGCGCGGCCCCGAGCCTATCGCGGCACGCCGCGCGCTTCCAGCGCCAGCCGGCGCTGCTTGCTGAGCCAGAACGGCGTCTCGCGCCCCATGCTCAGCGCTTCGGCCTTGCGGTACCCGGCGAGCGCCTCCGAATCCTTGCCCGCGACCTCGGCGGCGACGGCGGTGAAGAACTCGAGGAGGGCGGTCGAAGCGGGCATCGAGGGGATGGCGAGCGCCAGGTCCTTGCGCGTGGAAGTGCCCGTGATGAAACGGGCGGCCTCCGAAAGCATGGGGTCCGAGTCGGCGTCGGCGACCTGGCGGAAGCTCGCGCGCGCGGCGTCCCGGTCGCCGCGGGCGAGGTCGAGGAAGGCGCGCTCGTAGGCGTGAATGCCGGGAGCGCGCGACCTCAACGCGGTGGCCCCGGCGAGCACGGCCGCGGCCTTCTCCGGCTCCCCCATCGCCGTCAGCGTGCGCACGAGCTGCTGCGTCGCGGGGATGTTGTACATCTCGTTGTCCCAACCGGCGAGCTGGCGGTAGACCTCGCACGCCTTCGTCATCGCGCCGCCGAGGCGAAGCAGGTCCGCCTTCATCAGCATCAGCAGCGCCCGCGTGCCGACTTCGCCCTCGCCCGACGCCGCGCTGATCCACGTCTCCACCAGCGCAACCGCCTCCATCGCCCTCCCGCCCGCCGCCATCGAGCGCGCCTGGATCTCCCGCGCACGCCGCTTCAGGTCCTCCATCTCCGCCGAGGAACCGAACCGGCGCGCCGCTTCCGAGAGCGCGTCCGCGTCCGGCACCTTCCGCGCGCGGGCCTCGCGCTGGCGCTTCAGCAGGTCCTCCGCCATCGCGATGCAGTCGCCCGCCACACGCTCCGCGTCGGCGTGCATCCCGCGACGGTAGAACGCTTCCATCAGCGCCCGGAACAGCCGCGAACAGTGCGCGTCCGGGCGGTCCGGGCAGGCGGCGGTTTCGCGGAGGACGGCGGAAGCGAGCACGGACGGATCGACGTTGTCGCCGTTTTCGAACTGCAGGAAGCGGAAGATGTTGGCGAGTTTCTGGTTGTCCTCGGCCGCCTGGTACGAATTCGAGGCCTGGTGGTTGCGCGAGGCGACGTCGGTGGTGACGGGCAGGACATCGGCGTAGTCGCCCGCGTTGTCGAGCTGCGCGACCGCCAGCGCGATCGCCTGCCGCGCGCCGACCTCGGACACCGGCGTGCGCGCGCCCCGCAGGAACCGCGCGAGCCCGTCCGCCGCGTCGCGCCAGAGCGTCGCCTCCTTCGAGAGCTCCGCCAGCAGCTCGTCGCACAGCGCCGACTTGTAGACCGCTTCCCAGTCCAGGTCGATCGCCGGGCTGTCGGGGACGGAGAAGCGGTACTGTTCGCGGGCGGCCTCCCAGGCCTGGGCTTCGAAGAGGCGGTCGCCGACGCCGACGCTGGAGCGGCGGTAGGCGGCGGACTCGCCCTCGAAGGTGAGGCCGCCGACGCGGGCGGCGCCGCCGGAGACGGTGAGGGAGACCTGGCGGTTGTCGCGTCGGAAGCCGGGCTCGGGGTCGAACAGGACGGCGACGGGGACGCCGCTGGCGCCGACGCGGACCCAGAGGCCGTCCACGCGGCGTTCGATCAGGACGGGGAGCCAGCGCCGGTCGGCGCGGACCGTGCCGCGGGACGACTTCTTCCCGGCCTCGCTCTGGCGCGACGCCTCGACGACGTACGAGCCGCCCGACCGCTTGAGGGAGACGTGGTATCCCTCCTCGGGGCGCACCGGGTTGCCGAACAGCCGGACGGTGATCTCGCCGGGGTGCGAGCGGTCGGTGAGGAGGTTGAAGAACAAGCGGAGCGAGCCGTCGTGCGCGCCCGAGGCGACGAGCGTCCGCGGCACCGTGCCGTACGCGCTCCACGCCTCTTCCCCGCCCTCCGTCGTCACGGACCAGCCTTCGCCGGACCAGCCGGCTTCGCGGGGTTCATAGAAGGGGACGTTCTGGCGCGCCTGCACGACGGGGGTGACGACGGGCTCCCCGTTCCGGCGGCGCGCGTCGCGGCCGAGCCGGAGGATTCCGAACAGCGTCACCGCCGCCGCGAACCCTACGAACCCCGCCGCGAGCAGCCCGCGGTGGCGCTTCGCCTTGCGCATGATCCTCGACAGCGGCCCGGAGCCGCGCGCGAGGACGCCTTCGCCGCTCTTGAAGCGCCGCAGTTCGTCGGCGAGTTCGCGGGCGCTCTGGTAGCGCCGCAGCGGGTCCTTTTCGAGCGCCTTCAGGCAGACGGGGTCGAGGTCCTTGGGCACGTCCGACTTCTTGATGGACGGGGAAATCGGGTCCTCGTTCATCACCTTGATGATCGTGTCGATGTCGTTCTCGCCGATGAGCGGCGGCTGCCCGCAGAGGCATTCGTACAGGACCGCCCCCATCGCGTACACGTCGCTCCGCGCGTCCACCAGCCGCATGTCGCCCCGCGCCTGCTCCGGCGGCATGTAGTACGGCGTCCCCATCGCCGTCCCCGACTTCGTCAGGTCGCTCCCGCCCTTCCCCGCCTTCGCCAGCCCGAAGTCCGTGACCTTCGCGCGCCACTCCGTGTCCACGAGGATGTTCGCGGGCTTCAGGTCCCGGTGCACGATCCCCTCGCGGTGCGCGTGCTCGACGGCGTCCGCCACCTGGATGATCAGGTCCACCGCCCGCTGCGGCGTCATGTCGCGCGCGTGTACCAGCGCCGACAGCGGCTGCCCGACGATGTACTCCATCACCAGGTAGTTGTGCCCGTCGTGCACCCCCATGTCGTAGATCGGTACGATCGCCGGGTGCCGCAGACGCGCGGTCGATTGCGCTTCACGGAGGAAGCGCTCAATGGTCTCCGCCGAAGCGTGCTTGCCCTCGAGCAGGACCTTGACTGCGACCAGGCGGTTCAGCTTGGTGTCGCGCGCCCGGTAGACGACGCCCATGCCGCCGCGCGCGATCTCACCGAGCACGTCGTAGTGGCCGATCCGGCTGATCTGGGGGAAGTGAGCATCGCTGGGGACGACGACGTCCTGGGGGCCGAGGGCGACGGTTTTGGCGCCGGGATCGACGGCGGGAAGGGTCTTCGGCGTGGGGCGATCGGGGCCCTCGACGATGGCACCGGGGCCGTACGCCTGGGGGATCAGCGTCGCGCGCGAGTCGTCGTCGAAAACCATGGTCCCGCACCTGGGGCAGGACGACGAGACGGAGTTTCCCCCGTCGAACGTCGTTTCGCAGCGGTAACACCGCCGTTGACCTGCCATCTCAAGCTCCCCGGGGACCAAGCCATCTGCATAGGTGTACGACCCCGCCAAGGGTTCGTTGGGGGAGTTCCGCTGCAAATCCCATGCGGAAGGGCGATTGCGACGAATTCACAGGATTCGCGGGTCGAAAGCGGGGCCATTCGGGACAGGTGTGGCACCGGAAGCGGACAATCTGGACCGTTCCAATGTCGCCCGTTCCGTGCTTTTCCGTCCTACTCCGACCGCCCGCCGCCCCCGCTCGGCGGCTCCGGCTGCTGCGGCGGCCGCTCCTCGACCTCTTCCCCGCTCAGCTTCCGCTCGAGGTCCTTGTACCCCGCCTCGCCGCGGATCGCGTCCAGGTCGCCGTCCTTCTTCATCCACGGACCATTCCGGAAACCGCCGTCCACCGCCTTCTTCAGCGCGTCCACCGCTTCCTTCTTTTTCCCCATCCGCGAGTACGCGCAGGCCAGGTTGTACTGCACCGTTCCCTGCATCCCGCCCGTCGTCGCGATGGCGGCCTGGTACATCTCGACCGCCTTCTCGTACTGGTCCGTGCGTGAGTAGATTTCCGCCAGGTACTGCTGCGTCATCATCCGCGTCTGGACAGGGCCCTGCTTCACCGTCTCGGCCAGCTCCGCCTCGATTCTCTGCGCCGGCTCCTTCTGCCCCAGCCGCCACAGCGCCCCGGCCGCCGCCCGCGCCACGTCCCCCGTCCCCTCCGCCAGCCGCATCAGGTCCGTCACCCCCTCCGCATAGCCGATGTCCGCCATCGCGTCGATCGCCATGATGCGGAAGCGTCCGCGGCCGGTCGTGTCGTTCTTGAACTCGAACCCGTCGGACACCATCGCCGCCAGCATCGGCCCCACGTCCGGCCCCAGCGACTTCAGCTTCCCGAACTGCCCGTTGAAAAACCCGCTGCTCCCGTCGGGCATGACCTCGCCCTGGAACGCTTCCTCGATCTCCGACTGCGACATCTCCTTCAGCAGCTCCTGGATGTCCGGCGCCACTTTCGCATCCGCATCCCGCGCTGCTTCCAGCGCCGGCCTCACTTCCCGCCCCAGCTTCACGAACGACTCCCGCACCTGGTCGCGGATCGTCGGGTCCGGATGAGTAATGAGGGGCAGAAGCGGCTGGATGCTCGTGACGGTGCCGATGCGGCTCAGGATTTCCACGGCCGACCGCTGCACGCGCTGGTCCGCGTCCTGCAGAAGTTCCGCGACGCGCGGCGTCACCTTGTCGCCGAACTTGATGATTTCCTCGGCCGCCGTCTCGCGCTCCTGGAGGTACCGGCTGCGGAGCTGGGCGATCTGCGCTTCGAGGGGAGACGCCTCCGGTTCCTCGGCGACGGAAGCGCGTGCGAGGCAGAGAAGGGCGAGCGTGGCGAGACGGCGCATTTCGGGTTCCTCAGAAGCCGCCGACCCCCGCCGGCAGGCTTGACCGGGGAATTGTAGCGCACGCAACCGGCGAAGAAGTGAAGCCGGCAAAAAGAAGTTCTCGCTGGACCGAAGCATTTTCCCGTACCCGTGCGCGTGCCCGTGCCCGTGCCCGGCAGTTCGTCGTTTTCCGGCCGACCCCGCAACAACAACGACCGGGCACGGGCACGGGCACGCGCACGAGTACGGGCTTGCGCTCCGCGCAAGGGTCCGCCTTGACTCCCCCCCTCCAAAACCGATACGATCATCCCCTTCCCCGAAGTTAGGACACTGTTATGTGGCCTTGGCGGGCCAAGCCGCGCCGTTTCTCCCTCACACGCCAGGGCCCGGTCCAGCCCGTCGAGACCGTCGGCCGCGGCCACGTCACGTTCAATGTCCTTGCGGGAACGCTGTTTACGCTCGGCACCGTCGCCCTTTTGTCGTGGAGCCCCGCCCGTAATTCCGGCGGCGTTCTTCGCACCCTCGACGCAACCCAGGTCTGGCTTCGCCTCGGCGGCCACCTCGTCCTCGCCGGCCTCGCCGCCGCCGTCACCGCCATCTCCCTGTCCATCCTCGCCCCCGACCTCCACCGCCGGCCGGGAAGCGTCTTCGCGTGGGGGCTCACGCTCGTCGGGCTGTTCGCCTCCGTCCGGCTGTTCGAGGCGATGGGCTGGCCGCTCGAGCTCGTCCCCGTCACGCTCGCCGGCATGGTGCTCGCCGTCGCCCTCGGCCCCGGCCTCGCCTTCGCCAACATCCTCGCCTTCACGCTCCTCGCCCGCCTCACCGGCGTCCTCATCGGCGACGACTACCACGCCGTCCTGGCGCTCTTCCCCGGCTCCGTCATCGCCGTCTTCGGCATGCGGACCCTGCGCCGCCGCTCGCGCGCCCTCAACGTCGGCCTCCTCGCCGGCCTCGTTCACGCCGCCGCCCTTCTCGGCATTCACCTCGTCTCCTCGGGCGAGCTCTCCCTCCGCGGCCACATCGACTTCGCCCAGAAGGACGCCGCCCGCGGGCTCCTCAATGGCGTCGCCACCGCGTTCGTCATCACCGGCCTGCTCCCGTTCCTTGAACGCGCGTTCAAAATCACCACCGAGCTGTCGCTTCTCGAGCTCGCCGACTTCAACCAGCCGCTCCTGAAAAAGCTGTCGCTGGAAGCGCCGGGGACGCACTACCACAGCATCCGCGTCTCGGAGCTCGCCGAGGCCGCCGTCGCCGAGATCGGCGGCAACGCGCTTCTCACGCGCGTCGGCTGCCTTTACCACGACATCGGCAAGACCAACAAGCCGGAGTACTTCTTCGAGAACGACCCGCAGGCCGGGGCGCGCCACAAGTCCCTGTCCGCCGCGATGTCCACGCTCATCATCAAGGCGCACGTGAAGGACGGCGTCGAAATGGCCGAGTACTACGGCCTCCCCGCCGAGGTCATCGACTTCATCACGCAGCACCACGGCTCCATGATGATCCAGTTCTTCTACCGCCAGGCGATCACGAGCGCCGAGGAATCGGGCACCGGCGAGTCCGTGGACGCCGAGTCGTTCCGCTACCCCGGCCCGAAGCCCCAGACGCGCGAAACCGCGGTCGCCATGCTCGCCGACGGCGTCGAGGCCGCTGCCCGCACGCTCGCCGAACCCACGCCCACCCGCCTCGAGGGCCTCGTCCGCGACATCGCCTTCGCCCGCCTCAACGACGGCCAGTTCAACGAGTGCAGCCTCACCATGAAGGAACTCGAGCGCTGCATCGGGTCGTTCGTGCGCACCCTCGTCGGCATCTACCACTCGCGCGTCCGCTACCCCAACCAGAAGGCCGACACCGACCTCGACCAGCTGGCGCGCGGGATGGCGGGGCTCCCGCCGAAAGTCGCGGAGAGGCCGTGAGCAAGCCGGCCGTCCGGGTTTTCTGCTCGAAGCGCACTCCGCAGGCCCTGCGCCGCACGGCCGCCGCCGCCGCGCGCTCCGCCGGCCCGCTGGCCGGCCCCGTTCACATCCACCTGGTCTCAGACCCCGCGATACGCCGCGTCAACCGCGAGCGCCTCGGCCACGACTGGGCGACCGACGTCTGCACATTTCCGATGGAAGAGCCGTTCCTGTGGGGGGAACTCGTCGTCAGCCTCGACACGGCGAAGCGCGAGTCCCGCGAGCGCCGGATTCCGGTCGCCCAGGAACTCGCCCTCTATGTCATTCACGGCGTGCTCCACCTGCGCGGATTCGACGACAAGACCGATTCGCAGCAGCGCGCCATGCGCGGGGCCGAAGCAAAGTGCCTCTCTCTTCTGTATCGCCCGGAGCAAGCAAGCCTCCCGAAATAAAAAGAGCCATCGCCGCGGCGATGGCCCTGGTCAGATGGTCTTACCCTTCCTGCTTCCTGCTTCCCGCTTCCAGCTTCCCGCTTACTTGTCCTT
>CAVPNQ010000201.1:0-61266 GCA_963706735.1 uncultured Planctomycetia bacterium | reverse complement strand
CAGACGCCGCCCTTGCAGGTGATGTCGGCGCCCTTGAGCGGGTGCGCCTGTTCCTGCTGGCCGTACATCCCGAGGTTGACGGACGACTTGCGCGAGGGATACGCGCGGTGAATGTCCACGGGGACGCCGTCCTTCACGTCGAGGACTTCCTCGATCTGCTTCGATTCGTTCGTCAGCTCGGCTTTCATCGCGAGCGACATGCCGCCGCCGCCGCCGATGTCGATCTTGCAGTCGCCTTCGCCCTTGATCTCGGTCGTGCGGGTGAACTTGGTCCCTTTCTTCACGCCCAGCTTGATCTCGGCCTTGTCCTCGGCCAGGGCGGGGAGGATGGCGAGCGCGGCGAAGAGGGCGGTGAGGGCGAAGGGGCGCATGCGTGGGCTCCGGACAAAGTGGGCTGAAAGCAGAGCGCGTGTGAGGTCCCCACGATAGCGGTGCGGGGGCGGCGGGCGAAGCGCGATTTGCCGGCCGCGGGTTGGGTTCGCTTACATCCGCCGGCGCATGCGCCGAGTTTCCTTCGCGACGAGCGGGCGGTTCGTGAGCATCTCGAGGCGTGCGCCGGGGGGAAGGGACCTGGGGATGTCTTCCTGGTCGAGCCGGTAGATCGGGTCGCCGTGGGGGGACGTGTGGTAGATGACGGGGATGAAGGAGACCTGGCCGAGGGAAGCGGCCCATTCGCGGAAGGCATCGCCGCGCCCCTTTTCGCCCATCGCGAGGTAAGGCGGGTAGACGACGACGTCGGGTTTGGTGTCCGTGGCGAGATAATTCCACCCCGCGCGGTCCATGAGGGAGTCGCCGAGAAACACGATGGTCTCGCCGCCCTGCACGATGTACACGATGCCGGGCTCGAACCCGTCACGCGTCTTCACACAGCGCACCTTCAGGTGCTCCCCGATCGCGTACGTTTCGTCCGCCTTGGCAATGGCCCACTGGATGTCCGTCCGCCGCGTGCGAAGGAGGCCCTTCATCGCCGACTTCGGCGCGAAAACGCGCGCCCGGTGTTCCGCGACCGCCTTGACGGTCTCGGGCTCGCAGTGATCGGCCTTCTCCGAAGTCACGAGCACGACGGTCGCCTTGGGCTCGCCGTCGGGCTGGAGCGTCGTGCCGAGCTTCGCGTTGGCGCGGAGAGGGTCGACGAGGATGGTCTGGCCGAAGGTGAAGACCCGGACGGTGCCGTGGCCGAACCAGGAGAGTTCCATGCGGGGATCCGAAGGGGTTTGGGGGGCGGATATTAACAGACAGGGCGGCACCCGGATTCATTCTTCGCCGCTGCGTCGGCCGCTGGTATCGTGCGCGAATTCCGGAGGGACCCCTCATGGCCGACGACAAGCTTCACGTGACGTGTGACTGTGGCCAGACGATGGCTTTCCGCCGCGAGCAGGCCGGCGGCCGCTTCCGCTGCCCGGCGTGCAAGGAGCCGCTGGACCTGTCGGCCGCTTTGGAAGAAGCGGCGCCCCCTCCGCGCAGGGCGGCGCCCCGCGCGGGCGCGCCGGTGCCGGGAGCAGCGCCGAAGCGTCCGGGTTCCGGGCTGACGGCGCGCCCGCCGGCGGGGTCGGGCCTGGGTTCGCGCCGGCGTCCGCCGGCGGAGGAAGAGGCGTCCGAGGAAGAAGAGGCCCCGGCGAGGCCCGCGGCGCGCAGCGGGGCGCGAGGGCGCGGCGGAGCCGCGGCGCCCGTGCCCGTGCCGCAGGCGCCGGTGTCGCCGGAGGCAGCGCGGAAGAAGAAACTGATCCTGGTGGGCGGCGGCGGCGGCGTGCTCGTCCTGGTGATCGCCGTCGTGGGAATCATGGCCATGCGCGGCCCCGGGAAACCCGAGAACGCCGGCAAGACCAGCGAGGGCGCCGAAGTCTGGAAGTCCGTGTCCGACGCGTTCCGCAAGGCCGAAAAACAGGACGAGACCCCGGCGCGCGATGCCGAGTACGCCAAGGCGATCGCCGCCGTCGAAGCGACACGGACCCTTCATGACTACGGCTGGCCCGATTTCTTCAAGGGCCGCGCCCTGGCCCGCATGGGCAAGTGGGACGAGGCGAAGACCTCGCTCGAGGCCGCGATCGGCAAGCTCGACAAGGCCGCGCAGAACTACGCGAAGATCGAGCGCGGCCTGATCGCCAGCCGCCGCCAGCTCGAAAGCCTCCTCCGCTCGCGCCGCTTCCGCGCCGGCGGCGTCTCGCTCGCGCCCGACGCGGCCGCCGACGAGGCCGGAAAGGCCGCGGTTCCCGACCTCAAGCTCGCCGATTCCACGAAGGAAGCGGCGTTCTTCCCGGCTTCGCTTCTCACCCTCGCGGTGGCCGAGTACAGCCGGCTGGAGGGGCGGCCGCAGGCGGCGATCGAGAAGTACGACGCGGTGAGTTCGGGGGATGCGCTGAAGGGGTACGCGAACGCGGCGTGCGGGGGGTTGAGGTACGAGGCGGAGAAGTGGGAACCGGGGTTGGAGGCGATGAACGCCGCGCTGGATGCGGACCACGGGTCGGCGTTTTCGCGGCTTTCGGCGGCGTGGGGACTGAGGCGGCGGGCGCTGGCGGACCCGGCGAACAAGGACGCGGCGGGCTGGCTGGACCAGGCGATGGAGCAGGCGGACAAGGCGGCTTCGGAGGGGCACGCGGCGGCGCCGGGCGCGGCGGCGTGCCTGAGGCTGGACCGCGCGGCGATGAAGTTCGAGTCGGGCGGGGACGGGAAGGCGGATCTCGACGCAGCGGATCTCAAGGCCGGGGAGGCGATTTCGAAGGACTCGGCGGACGTGACGGCGCAGGAAGTCAAGGCGATGGTCGCCTACTGGCGCGCGATCCTCGAGGAGCGGGCGGGCAGGGACCCTCGGACGCTCCTCAACAACGCGATCGCCGCGCTCAACCAGCTCGCCGGAAACGACCGCGACTGGCCGGCGCTCATGAACCGCGGCCGCGTGAATCTCAAACTCGCGCGAGCCGAAGCCGCCCGGAACGGGAATGCGGCCGGGGCCTATGATCGCGCCGCAAAGGACTTCGAGGCCGTGCGCGGCAATGACGGGCCCAACGGCGGGACGGTCGAGCCGGTGCTGGGAAGCGCGACGGCGCGGGTCGAGAAGGCGATCGAGGACTCGAAGAAGGGGACGGACTCGACGGCGGTCTTCGACAAGGTCATCAAGGAGATGACGGCCGTCATGAACTCGCGGCCGAACCTGATCCAGGCGCTGGAGGCGCGCGGACTGGCGCAGTGGGCGCTGAGCGAAGCGCTCGCGAAGCAGGGCAAGTCCGAGGCGGCCTCGAAGGCGCTGGACGAGGCGCTGACGGACCTGGACCAGCTCTTCAGCAAAGCCCCCTCGATGCGCGTCGGTGAAATCCTCGTGGACGCGTGGATCGCCCAGGGCGAGGCGAACATCAAGAACGACATCAGCCCGCGCGGGCCGTTCGACAACGCGTCGCGGCACATCGAGACGCTGCTCAAGATGTCCCCGGGAAATACGGCGCTTCAATTGCGCCGCGGAAAAGCGCTCGTTCGCTCTGCGGACTTCGCGCTGAAGAAGAAGGAAGACCCGAGCATCCAGCTCGCGACGGCAGTCGGCGATTTCACGGCGATCCTCAACCTGCAGCCGGACAACATGGACGCTCTCTACGAGCGGGGCCGGGCGCTCTTCCTGCTGTCGAAGGCGGAGCAGAACAAGGGGGGCGATTCGCGCGTGAACCTGGGAGGCGCGATCAAGGACCTGGAAACGCTGATCGCGAAGGATCCGTCGCACAAGCAGGGGACGTACACGTGCGCGGACGCGATCCTGTTCATGGGGCAGGTGGACGACGCGCGCGGGAACGACGCGTTCGAGACGCTGACGCGCGCGGTCGGGAAGTTCGAGGCGGCGCTGAAGCTCGACGACAAGAACGGCGAGTTCTGGAACGGGCTCGGCAACGCGTGGCTCGTGACGGTGACGGCCTCGCGCAAGCGCCAGAAGGAATACGGGCCGGCGCTGGAGCAGGCCGAGACGGCGTACCGCAAGGCGCTCGGGCTCGAGTACTGGAAGGCCGGGGTCAACCTCGGCGTGATCCTGGTCTACCAGAAGCGCTACGACGACGCGGCGAAGGCGTGGAACGACGCGGAGCCTAAATGCCCGGACCAGCGCGAAGCGATCGCGAGGGACCGGGCCTGGCTGGAAGACATGAAGAAGAAGTAGGCTTAGCGCAGGCGGGCGAAGACGGAGCGGGCGATGCGCGCGGCGTCGTCGAGCGTGCGGCCGTCATGGGCCGCCGAGACGAACGCCGCCTCGAACTGCGACGGGGCGAGCATGACGCCGCGGTCGAGCATGGCGTGGAAGTACCGCGCGTAGCGCTTCGTGTCGCTGCGCGCCGCGGAGTCCCAGTCGGTGACGGGGCCGTCCTGGAAGAAGGCGGTGGCCATCGAGCCGACGGAGTTGATGACGAGCGGGATCTTCGCGGATTTCGCGGCGTCGCCGATCGCGTCGCCGAACTGGCGCATGCGCGTGGCGAGGTCGCGATAGAGCCCCTTCCGGCGCAGCAGCCGGATCGTCGCGATCCCCGCGGCCACGGCGCAGGGGTTCCCGGAAAGCGTGCCGGCCTGGTAGACGGGCCCGTCGGGGGCGATCAGCCCCATGATGTCCGCGCGGCCGCCGTAGGCTGCGAGCGGAAGCCCGCCGCCGATGATCTTGCCGAGCGTCGTCAGGTCGGGGCGGACGCCGTAGAGCGACTGCGCGCCGCCGATCGCGACGCGGAAGCCGGTGATGACCTCGTCGAACACGAGGAGAGAGTCGTACCGGTCGCAGACGCGCCGAAGCCCTTCGAGGAAGCCGGACTCCGGCGCCACGACGCCCATGTTCCCCGCGACCGGTTCCACGACGATCGCCGCGATCTTCTTCCCGTGCTTCCGGAACAGCGCTTCCACGCCCTCCAGGTCGTTGTACTTCGCCGTCAGGGCGAGCGCCGCCACGGCCTTCGGAACTCCCCCGCTCGCCGGGATCCCCAGCGTCGCCAGCCCGCTTCCGCCCTTCGACAGGAACCCGTCCGAATGCCCGTGGTACCCGCCGTCGAACTTCACGACCAGGTCGCGCTTCGTGAACCCGCGCGCCACCCGCACCGCGCTCATCACGGCTTCGGTTCCGCTGGAGACCAGGCGGATCTTCTGCATCGACGGCACGGAGAGGCGGATTTCCTCGGCGAGCACCGTCTCGGCCGCGGTCGGCGCGCCGAACGTCGAGCCGTTCTTCGCGGCGCGCGCGATCGCGGCCACCACCTTCGGGTGCGCGTGCCCCAGGATCAGAGGCCCCCACGACCCGACGAAATCCGTGTAGCGGTTCCCGTCGGCGTCCCAGACGTGCGCGCCTTTGCCGCGCGCAATGAAGCGCGGCGAACCGCCGACCGAGCGGAATGCGCGGACGGGAGAATTGACGCCGCCGGGCAGGATGCGCCGCGCGCGGGCGAACAGGGCCTCACTGGTGCGTGTTTTCATTGGGAAGGGAGTCTAGGAGAGCGGGGAAATCGCGTCGAGAGATCCGACGCGCGCGGAATTTCGGCGCTTCGTTGGAACTCTCCAGGCCGGCCGCGCGTCTGTTGAGCAGGACCGGGCGGGTGCCCGGGCCGGAACGGAAGTTTCCGAACGAGTGAGGAGGAGTCCGATGAAAAAATTGCTCGCGGTTGCGCTGGCGCTGGCGGCCGTCCTGCCGGCGCGCGCGGAAGAAGAAAGAAAGCCGGGCGAGGTCGACGTGGTGATCTGCATCGACCGCTCGGGAAGCATGGACCAGGTGATCGAGACGGCGAAGCAGAAGGTCTGGTCGATCGTGAACGACATCGCCAAGGTCCGCCCGACGCCGGTGCTCCGCATCGGCCTGGTCGGCTACGGCTCGGCCGACAAGGAGTTCCGCTTCTTCGACCTCACCGACGACCTCGACACCGTCTACAAGAACCTCATGACCTTCAAGACGGACATGGGCGGCGACGAGTGGGTCGGCGCGGCGGTGCGCAAGGCCACGAAGGAGATGAGCTGGAGCAAGAACAAGGAAGCGCTCCGGATGATCTTCATGGTGGGGAACGAGACGGCGATGCAGGGGACGGACGAAAACATGTACCTGAAGACCTGCCCCGAGGCGATCAAGGCCGACATCGTGGTGAACGCGATCTACTGCGGCAAGCCGAACGCGGACGAGGAGCGGACGTGGCGCGAGGTGGCGAAGCTCGCCGACGGCACGTTCACGATGATCGACATCTCGGGCGGGGCCGTCTCGATCGCGACGCCGATGGACGAGGACATGGCGAAGCTGAACGAGGAGCTGAACAAGACGTACGTCGGGTTCGGCGCGAAGGGCAAGGAGAAGAAGGACAACCAGGAGGAGCAGGACGCGGCGGCGGGCGAAGCAGGCGGACGGGGCGTCCAGGCCGAACGCGCGGCGGCGAAAGCCTCCGGCGTCTACAACGCGGCCGGCTGGGACCTGGTCGATGCTTCCAAGAACAAGGACTTCAAGCTCGAAGAGGTCAAGGACGAGGACCTGCCCGAGGCGATGCGCAAGATGACGCTCGACGAGAAGAAAGCGCACATCGCGAAGATGGCCGAGGCGCGCGAGAAGCTCCAGAAGGAAGTCCAGGCCAAGGCGGTCGAGCGCCAGAAGTACATCGACGTGGAAATGAAGAAGCAGGGCCTCAACCAGGACAAGGCGTTCGACGAGGCCGTCCGCAAGATGATCCGGGAGCAGGCGGCGAAGAAGGGGTTTGAAGTGGATTCGAAGTAACGTCCGACCGGCGAAGCGCTGATTGAAGAGCCCGGGGGATTCCCCGGGCTCTTTCTATTCCTTCACCTGGTAGTCGTGCACCTGCGTCCACTCCTTCAGCGCCTTCGCCTGCGCGTCGGTCAGGCGGACGGTCTCGCCGATTTTCTTCTGCATCTCGATGGAGATCGCGAGCTTCGCCGCGACGTCGTCGTACGGCTCGCCGGCCTGCTTCTTCAGCCCCGCTTCCCTCACGATTGCGTCGTAGGAGCGCATGTAGTCGTCGATGACGGGGCTGAGGGCGGTCACCTGCACCCCGTCGAGGCCGAGCGACTTGCCGACGTTGGTGGAGATGTTCTGTTTGCACGCGGCGCGGGAGCCCGCGCCGTCCCAGACGCCCTGGTAGGGCGCGTTGGGGGGCGGCATGTTGAGCGAAGCGATATAGGCGCGCTGCTCGTCGGTGCCGATCGGGGTGAGCTTGCCGAACATGTCGAACTGGAGGCCGCGAAGGGCCGCTGCGCGCTCGAGCGGGGACATGTTTTCGCGGCCTGCGACATACTTGTCCCAGCCTTCGCGCGACCCCTGGAGCGCTTTCTCGAATTCCGCGCGCTGCTCCTCGGTCATCGGGAACGGCGACGCCTCGAGCACCGACTGCGCGAACATCGGGTACCACTCCGGGGACATCATGGCTTCCTGGATCGGGATTCCGAGTTCGTCGGCGACGAGCCCGATCAGCGCGAGCAGCGGCGCAAAGTACTTGTCCCCCTTGATCGGCCCGCCCGCCGCGTCGGCTTCCTTCTTGGCCTGCGCGATCAACGCCGCCAGCTCCTTCCACTTCGCCGCCCGGCTCGGCCTCCCCTTCGCCGCGCCGCCCGCGGCCTTCTTCGCCTCGGCCAGCTGCGCCTTCAGGTCCGCGACTTCGGCACGGAGCCTTTCCGATTCGGCGCGCGCCGTCGTCAATTCCTGCGAAGCGGCGTCCCCGGTGCCCGCGGCGGGCTTCCCGCCCTTCTCACCGGGCTTCTCTCCGCCCGCTGCGCCGTCCGCGCCCTCCGGCCCGCGGGCGCCGAGCAGCTTGAACGCGATGCCGGCCAGGAGCGCCCCGGCGAGGAAACCGATCAGGAGTCCGCGTGCCATGGGGGCGGATTCTACGGTTTTTCCCCTTCCCGTGCGCGTGCCCGTGCCCGTGCCCGGCCGTTGCATTTGACAACGACCGGGCACGGGCACGGGCACGCGCACGGGTACGGGAAAGGCGATGGAAAGGTCATTTCCTTTCATGGCCCCTCCAGCATCCGTAGAATGCCCCGCCAATGACACGCAAGAACATCTACTACTACGTGAGCGGCCATGGATTCGGGCACGCCACCCGCTCCTGCGTCGTCATGAACGCCCTCCACGCCATCGACCCGACCGTGTTTTTCCACATCCGGTCGAATGCCCCCCGGTGGCTCTTCGCCAAGAACGTCGTCGCGCCGTTCGAGTACTGCTTCGTCGAAGTGGACGTCGGCGTGGTGCAGCGGACGATTTTCAACATCGACAAGATGCGGACGCTGCGGAACTGCGAAGAAGCGATGGAGCGGGCGCCGAAGGTGCTGAAGCAGGAGATCAAGTTCGCGCAGGCGGACCCGCCGGCGCTGATCATCTCGGACATCGCGCCGCTGGCGTTCGACGTGGCGAGCAAGATCGGCGTCCCGTCGGTCGCAATCGCAAACTTCTCGTGGGACTGGATCTACGAGGCGTACGTCGAGGAGATGAAGCCCTTCAAGGGAATCATCGACGCGACGCGCGAGTCGTACGCGAAGGCGGACCTGCTGCTGAAACTGCCGCTCTGCGGGGAATTTCCCGCTTTCCGCAAAACGAAGGCGATCCCGTTCATTGCGAGGAAATCGACGGCGGACAAGGCGGAGGTGTTCGAGACGCTGGGGATTCCGCGGACGAAGCAGAAGGTGATCCTTCTGGCGTTCGGCGGGGTGGACGGGGCGGGGTTCATGCTGGACGGCATCGAGCGGAACCCGCAGTACCAGTTCGTGATTCCGACGGACCAGGCGATCCCGCGGCTGGCGAACGCGGTGAAGGTGCCTGAGGCGGTGCACGTGCGGTACCAGGACCTGGTCAAGTCCTGCGACCTGGTCGTCTCGAAGCCGGCGTACGGGATCGTGAGCGAGTGCATCGCGAACCAGACGCCGTTCCTCTACACGAGCCGCGACGACTTCGTCGAGTATGACGTGATGGTCAAGGGCATGAAAAAGTGCCTCCCGACGGCGTTCATCCCGAGGATGTACCTGGTGATGGGGGACTGGGACATCCACCTGGAAGGATTCATCGGGGCGAAGCACGAGTGGAAGGACGTCGCCACGGACGGGGGGGAAGTGGCCGCTGCGTTGCTGAAGAAGTTCGTCAAATAGACCGAGTGGCCACTGGCAACTGCATTTCTTCTCACCACAATCTCCTTGACTCGCTCCTGCCGAATCCTAAGATAGCCAGCCGTTACTTGAACGCCGGGCATAACGCCTTGGCATCAAGAGGGGGGCCAAAGGCCCAGCTTGGAGGAAATAGGATGTTCAAGAAGCTTCTCCTCGTTGCACTGCTGGTTTCGAGCGCGGCCCTCGTCGGCTGCACGTTCGATGGCGATCACAACAAGCATCACTGGTGGGCGTTCCGCCAGGACGTTCACGAGATGCATCGCTTCATCGACCGGCACTTCCTGAACTACGACGAACGGGATCCGGCGCGGTACTAGTCGTTCGGAAGGTTGCGTTCACAGGCCGCCCTGCTTTCGAGCAGGGCGGCCTTATTTTTTGACCGGGCCCCTCTCAACGCCGCTTTCTCCTCGTCAGTCATCCTTGGGCCCGGTCAACCCGCCGAAGCCCGGAGGGCGTAGGCGGGCGGCGCCTCCCTCCTACCTCAGCCTTGCCAGCATCTGCTTCCGCGCCGCCGCCAGGAACTCCAGCGTCTCCGACCGCCGGAAATCCGAGTAGGTCCATGGAAGCGGCTGGAAGGCGCCAGCTCGGAAAACCAGGGTGATCTCCGCCCAGATCCCGTCGCCGATCCAGACGCGGTGGCCGGCGCGCTTCGTGGAAGCGAGCGTCAGATTGTGCTCGCCCAGGAGACCCGGATCGATGTTCACGGGGCGCGGGACGGCTCCGCCCGGGACGAACGTCTGCTCCAGGGCGATCGCGCGCAGTTTCAGTGCGGGCAGCCGGTCCACCCCCACCGGGGCGTCGAACACCAGAAACTGCCGCAGCAGCCCCTTCCCCATCTCCGCCTCGTAATAATCGCTCTCGTTCCAGGGGCGCGGGGGGGAGCGAAGGGCCACCGGGCCCCACTCCGCCTCGAGGGCGGAGAGGGCGGAATCGAGAAGCGCTTCGTTCCCGGCGAGGAGGCCGGCGAAGAGGGCGGCGGTGGGGGGCACGGCGGCCAATGGACTAACCGATCTCGTCGAGCAGCTTGTCGAGGGCGGACTTGAGGAGGGCGTCCACGTCGTAGGTGCCGGCCTCGATCTGGAGGCGAAGGGCTGCGACGCGGTCGGCGCGGATGTCGGGCGCGCCGCGCAATTGCTCCCGGAGACGGGCCTGGGGCGAAATGGAAGCGGAGTTGCCCGGGGCTGGGGGTAGGGAGTCTGAGTGAAGGAAGTCGGAGGATCGATGGGGGCGATGAGGGTACGCCGGATCGACCCTGTTGATTTCCATGGAGTGGGGTTCCTTGGAAGAAGAGGGTAAAGGTGACATCGACCAGCGGGGGCGGGCGCTTGAGGCTTATTTCAATTTGAAATATGTTTTCATTTTGAAATACACCCCTCCGCGCCCCTTGGCGCACGCTTCTCACCCGCCGTATAATCCCCCCGCTCGATGAAAACCCGCTTCCTCCTCGCCCTGGCCCTCTCCAGCCTCGCCGCCTGCGCGGACGACCTGCTGATCCTGCGCAACCAGCACGAGATCTCGGGCGCCATCGTGCAGGACGACGGCGACGTCATCGTCGTCCAGACAGACGGGCCCGAGGGCCGCGTCACCTGCCCATACCCGGACATCGCGTTCATCAACGGCCTCGCGGCCTCCCGTGTCCGCACGTTGCGACTCGAAGCGCGGAGGGCGGAAGCGGCGTTCGCGAGGCGAGGGATCGCCGCGCCTGGGTCGCTTGCCGTGAGGGGCCGGTCCTCGACGCGCTTCGTGGAGCAGGTCCGCGCGTCGAAACTGGCCCCGCCTCCCCTGGCGGCATTGGCCGCGTTCGGCCTGGCGGACCGCTCCGCTGTCGGTCCCGAGATGGTCGGCACGTGGCGCGCCGCCCGACGGCACGCCTACGCCGACACGGCCGCCGGAGAACTTGCCCTCCTGGTCTCCACCGACGACGCTCCCGATCCGTTCGCGCCGTTCTGGACCGCCGCCGGCACACGCCCCGAGGCGTACGCCGTCGCCCGCGAGTACGGCATCGCCGCCCTCGACGCCGCTTCCCCCACGGCCCGCGATGCCGCCCGACGCCTTGCCGGCTCCTGGTCCGACGCGGAACTCGCCCTGGCCGCCGCCCGCACGGGCGCCGCCGCCGCCGTCGCCCTCGACGCGCTCCTCGACCCGCCCGGCCTCGCCCCCGACCAGGGCGACATCCCGCTCTCCCTCGCCGCTTTCGGCGACGCCCCCTCCCCCGCCGATGCCCCGGCCTTCCTCGCCGCCTGGCGCTCCGTCGCCGAGCGCGACGGAACCCGCTTCGCACGCACCGCAAAATTCGCCGGCGGCTGGCGCCTCGCCTTCCACGCGCTCGACGACCCGCCCGCGTCCACCGAACAGATCCTCCACCCCGAAAAATACTTCGTGGACCGCGACACCCCCTCCCTCGTCGAACTCGCCGACCTCTCGCTTCCCCGCGACGCCGCCGCCTTCGGGTTCCTGGCGCGGGGGAAACTGGGTGAAGCGATACTGCTGGCGTCGCTGCTGCACGCGGGCGGTCCCGGTGGCGACGCGCTGGACGAGGAACCGGCGCGGCGCGCGGCGGCGGGCTGGGACGGCGACGCGTGGATCGTCTACTCGAAGCCCGGCGGCGAGCTCGCGCTGGTCTGGGCCACCACCTGGGATTCCCCCGAGGACGCCCGCGAATTCGCCGAGGCCGCAGCAGCGGCCGCCGCTCTTCGCCGCGGACGCGGCCGTACCAGCCCCGACGGCACGCGCATCCGGGTCGAGTCGGCCGGCACCCGCGGCGTCGTCGAGTGGAAGGACCGCGATTGCATCGTGGTCGAGGGGATGCCGACGGAGGAAGCGGCGGCGGCGCTGGCGGAAGCGGCGTGGGCCGGGAGGCGCGTGACGGAGGAGACGGCGGCGCCGATGGTGCTGGCGCCGCGCGAGGCGATCGTGGCCGCGCTGGCGACGACGGACGCGCTGGCGAAGGGCTGGACCACCGACCCTCCGCCCGCGCAGCCGCTCGGCGGCCGCATCGACGCCGACGCGAAAACCGGCGCCCGGACGTTCCGCGCCGCCGGCGCCTTCACCCTGGAAATCCCGGCGGGGTGGGAGGCGAAATCCGCGCCGTCGGCGCTCGTGCTGACCCCGGCCGCGCCCGGGCTGACGGTGACGCTGACCTTCCACCGCCTGGCCGCGGAATCCCCCCCTGCGCTCGTCTTCGCGCGCGCCCGGGCCCTCGCCGTGCCCGACGGCGACGCCCCGTTCCTGCCCTACGCGGCCCGCACGGCCGATGGCCGCGCCTGGTGCCAGTTCGCCATCCCCAACCCCGAGCGCCGCACTCACCTCGCCTGGACGCTCGCCGGCCGCGACGCCATCCGCATGGAGGCTGTCGCCCCCGCCACGGGCGCCCCCGAGGAAGTCCGGAAGGCCCTTCAGGCCATGCTGGCCACCGTCGCGTTCGACCGGCAGTAACGCGGCACAAATTCCTCACGACAGGGCCCTTCACCCCGTACACCATGGGCCGGAAGAAAATCCGCCGCATCCAACCAGGAGTCGACCATGAAGCTCATGCTGTTGCTCGCCGCGTTGCTGCTCCCGCTGGCCGCATTCGCGCAGGAGGACGAGAAGAAGCCGCTCGACTCGAAGGCCGTGAAGAAGCTGCAGAAGATCGTGGAGGAAGCGCGCGGGCTGAAGTTCAAGAACGCGGTGAAGGTGCAGGTGCAGGACGAGGACGACCTGAAGAAGATGGTGGAGAAGAGCTTTGACGAGGAGTGGCCCGCCGAGAAGGCGAAGAAAGCGGAAACGGCCTACAAGAAACTCGGGCTGATCCCGCAGGACATGGAGCTGCGGTCGTTCATGGTGGACCTGCTCGCCGACTCGATCGGCGGGTACTACGACCCGAAGACAAAGCAGCTCTTCCTGATCCGCCGCAAGGCCGGCGGGAACGAAGAGATGAACAAGATGATGGAGCAGATGTACGGGACGGACTGGGACACGATGGCCACGATCCACGAGCTGACGCACGCGCTTCAGGACCAGCACTACGACCTCTCGACGATCCCGACGGACATGGAGGGGGAGGACGACCTGACGAAGGCGATGCAGTGCGTGTTTGAGGGCGAGGCGAACTACGTGATGTACGACCACGTGCTGGGTGCGAAGGGGATGAAGCTGAGGAGCCTGCCGAGCCTGAAGATGTTCCTGTCGGGGGGCGCGCAGGGGTCGCCGAAGATGAACGAAGCGCCGGAGTTCCTGAAGCGCGGGCTGGCGTTCCCGTACATGGAGGGGATGGTGTTCGTGCATGCGGTGATGGTGAAAGGCGAGGGGTGGGAGAAGGTGGAGGAGATGTATTCGAAGCTTCCGCTTTCGACGGAGCAGATCCTGCACCCGGAGAAGTTCATCGGCGGGGACTGGCCGCAGCAGGTGAGGCTTCCGGACCTGTCGGGGGCGCTGGGCAAGGGGTGGGAGCTGGTGGACCAGAACACGCTGGGCGAGCTGAACGTGCAGATCATGCTGGGCGAGTTCATGAGCCGTAAGAAGTACCCGAAGACGATCGCGAAGGCGTCGGCCGGGTGGGACGGGGACCGTTACGCGGTTTACGCGAAGGACGGCGCCACGGCGATGGCGTGGTTCAGCACGTGGGACACGGAGGAGGACGCGCAGGAGTTCGTGAAGTCGGCGACGAAGGCGCTGAACAAGAAGCTGGGGACGGAGGGGGCGGCGCACGAGGAGGACGTGGTGCGCTGGGCGGGCGGCACGGTGCTCGAGCGCCACGGCCTGGACGTGCTCTGGCTCGAGACGGCCGGCAAGGGCGCCGACAAGGCGCGCGCCGCGGTCTGGCACGGCGTGACGAAGAAGGAAATCACGAAGATCGAGCGCAAGAAGGCGGTCGACACGCAGCCGAAGGAAGGCGCGCTCGCCGAGAACGACGTCTACAGGCTGACGCGGGCGCCGAAGACCGCCTACAAGGTCGAGGAGGACGGGACCGACGTGACGGTCACGTGGAAGGGCATGGACGGGGCGGCGTCATTCCACGTCGTGTCCAAGAAGAACCGCGACTCCGAAAAGGCGCTCGAGGAAGCGATCGAGAGCGCGAAAGAGGAACTCGAGGAAGGCAAGAGGCGCTCGTGGGAAGTCGATGGCCTGGACGCCCCGGCGGCCGGCGTCGTCGGCAAGAGCGAGGACCTGGGGGACGTGAAGATGGGGATCGTGGTGCTCGACGCGGGCAAACGCTGGGTCGTCGCGAGACTGGCCTGCACGGCGAAACAGTGGGAGAAGGCATCGAAGGAGTTCGAGAAGATCGTGAAGGGGTTTGAAGGCAAGTAGGGCCGTTCTCGAGCGGCGAGTCCCAAGACCACGGGCCCGGGGAATCCCCGGGCCCGTTTGCTTTCAATCCGAAACACCTCGCCCTACTTCCCTTCCTCCGCCGCCGGCCGCATGTGCTCCGCCGTCAGGGCGCGATTCCTCTGCATGAGGAATGCGATCAGGAAGATCACCGTCGTGAGCGCGAACCCGGCCGCCACGCTCATGAGGATCAGCCGCTGGTTCTGGAGCGCGCGGACCTGGTCCTTGAGCACCCGCAGCTTCAGTTCTCCCTGGTCGGCCTTGAACTTCACGCCGCCGTCGGCCGCCGCAGGCGCCTTCGCCGGGACCGGGGCCGGCGCCGGGGGCGCCGCCACCGCGACCGCTTTCGCCTCCGCCTTGACCGCCGCGGGCGCCTGGAACGGCGCCATCGTGTGCCCGAACGCCGCCGGCGCGGGTGCCGCCGCCATTTCGATCGCAGCTGGTTTCGGCGCCGCCGCCACCGAGGGCGCCGCCGTCCCGCCCTTCCCTTCCGCCTTCCCCTTCACCGCCTCGGCTTCGTCCACCTCGAACATGACGGAGATCTTGCCGAAGCGGACGTTGTCGCCGGGCTTGAGCTTGCCGACCTTGGTTTCGGCGTCGTTGATGCGGGTGCCGTTGCGGCTCTCGAGGTCGTAGAGCGTCCAGGCGCCGTCGGAGAGCTCGACCTTGGCGTGCGTGGAGGAGACGCTCTGGTCGTCGATGGAGACCTGGTTGCGGCGTGAGCGGCCGACCATGGCGACGCCGGTGAAGCTGAAGATCTCGATATTGCCGTTCTCGTGGCGCCTGACGAAGCGGGGCACGCGTGCATCTCCTTTTCTTTAACGCGCACAGGATAACAGAGCGCGCGAAGAATTCGAGTGCCGTCGGCGGTCGGACCTCCCTTCGCGACGCCGCCGAACGGCAGGCGGCGTCGCTTCGCTCGCCCCGACCGCTCGCCGTCACTCGAATTCTTCGCGCGCTCTCGGAACTTCAGGGCCAGGTGCGAGTTACGGGTATTGGCCGATCGAGGCCATCCATTGCAACCCGCATCTGCGTTAGAGTGCTTCTGAACTTTTTCGAATTTCGCGCTAAACCTTCGCGCGAGCACGCTCGTTGCACGACCGGACGGAGGGCAGCCTGATGGGAACCTTGGACGACGCGACGATGGTCGGCGCCGTTCTGGGGGGGAACCCGGAGGCGTTTGCGCGCCTGTTCGCGCGCTTTCGCCCCCTCGTTTTCAGCGCCGCTTTCCGGATCACGGGAGACGCAGACGTGGCCGAAGACATCGTCCAGGAAACCTTCCTCAAAATCCACGCGGCCCTCCCGCGCTTCAGGCCCGAGGCACGCCTCTCCACCTGGATCTACCGCATCGCCGTCAACGAAGCCCTCGACGAACGCCGTCGCGCGAAAAAACGCCCGACGCCCGAAAGCCGCCACGACGGCCCCCTTCCCGAACCGGCCTGGTCCGCACCCGACGGTTCCGCGGGCGAACGCATCCTCGAAGCGGTCGCCGGGCTGCCGCCGCGCGAAAAGGCCGTCTTCGTGCTCAGGCACTACGAGGGCCTGCCCGTGGCCGACGTCGCGGAAGTCCTGGAAATCGCCGAGGGCACCGTCAAGGCCGCGCTTCACCACGCCCTCGCGAAGCTCGCGGACCGACTGAGGGACCTCCGATGAGCTGCCGCGACTGGCAGGAGAAGATCGCGCTCTCGCTTTACGGGGAGCTGGAGGCCGGCGAGGCGCGCGACCTGGAGGCGCACGTCGCGGGGTGCGCGGAGTGCCGGATGGCAAAGGAAGCGCTGTCCGGGACGGTCGCGCTCCTCCGGCGCGACTCGCTGCCGCTTCCTGGCACCGTCCGTCCCGCCGTGAAGCCCACGCGCCTGCGGTGGTTCGCGGCGGCGGCCGCGGCGGTCGCGGCCGCGATCGTCCTGGCGGTCGGGATCGGGGACGACCCGGAGCCGAAACGGCCCGAGCCGGTGATACACGTGCTCAAACCGGCGCCGCCGCTTCCCGTGAACCAGCGGGTTCTCGCGGCGCTCGCGGACGGAAGCGTCGAGGCGCTGCAGGCCCTGACGCCGCTGTCGCTGGAGGCGGAGGACGCGCTGATCGCGGCGGCGGGCGGGTCGGACCCGGTGCTGGCGGTGCAGGCGGTGGAGTGGCTGGGAGTCGCCGGCTCGCGGCGGTCGAAGACGGTACTGCGGGCGGCGTTCGCCGCGCGGGTGACGCGGCCGGCGGCATTTCGCGCGCTCCGGGCGCGGGGCGAGCTCGAACTGGCGGCCGACGTCGTGCCGGCGCTCGCTGACCCGGGGCTCCGGCGCGAGGCGACCGAGATTCTCGCGGCGAAACGGGCGCCGAGGACGTTCGAGCTCCTCATGACCGCCGCCGCGGCCGGCAACAACGCCGCGGCCGTAGCGTGCCGGAACTTCCCCGCGGACGTCGCCCTGCCGATCCTGCTGGCGGCGCTGGAAGACCCCGCCCGGCGCGAACTGGCCACGGAACTGCTCCTCACGACGGACGGCGACGAGGTCCGCGGCTCGCTCGTGCTCCTCTGCCTCGGCGACAGCGACCTGTGCCACGCCGCGCTCGCCCTCGCCGCCGCCGACCCCTCGGACCCCCGCCGCGCACGCTTCATCGCCCTCGCCCTCTCGAGCCCCTCGCTGTCCGCCGAGGCCGCCGACGCCGTCGCCTCGATCCCGCTGAAAAAGCTGAAGCCCGCCATCGAGACCGCCCTGCGCGACCCCGCGAACCGCCCCGCGCTCGTCGCCTTCCTCGCGTCGCGCGCCGACGACGCCGCCGCACGCGACCTGCTCGTGGCCGCGCTGGACGGGCCGGAGGCGAGGCCGGAAGCGGCGCGGGCGCTGCTGGCCCAGGGGGACCTGCGTCCGGTGCGCGTGCTGCTGGAAACCGCCGATGTGGACGCGCTTGAAGCGCTTCCGGCCTCGGTGCGGCGGCGCGAGCTGGAGCGCGGGCTGCGGACGGCGAAGCTCCGCCGCGGCGCGCTGCTCGCGATATCGGCCGAGGACACGGCGCTCTGGCCGGACATCGTGCCGCTCCTGCGCGACGAGAGCCTGCGGGCGTCCGCCGCCGACGCGCTCGCCCGCGCCGGGGCCGAACGCGCCATTCCGTACCTGATCCCGTTCGTGTCCCCGTCCGGCGACGGGCCGCGCGTTCGCGACGCGCTGGTCTCGCTCGCCGGGATCGATGCCGGGGAGAGGTCGCAGCAGTGGAGCCGCTGGTGGAGCACCCGTCGCCGTGATTGAACCAACCCGAATCCTGGAGGCCGTCATGCGCCGCATCGCATTCGTTGTCTTCGCCCTCGCCGCCGCTCTTCCCGCCCGCGCCCAGGCGCCCTCGGAGGCCGATCGCGCCGTGCGCCAGCGGCTGGAGGACGTCCGGATCGACCTGGCCGCCGAGGACGGGGATTTCCTCAAGGCCATCGAGAAGCTTCGCTCCGCGACGGAGCTCAATTTCGTGATCGACTCCCAGGCGGCCGACATCGTGCAGGACGAAACTTCGATGGGGCTGCGCCTCTCCCGCATCCGCGCCATCAACGCCCTCCGTTGGCTCGTCCGCGCGCGCAATCTCGCCTTCACCATCCGCGACGGCGTCGTCCTCATCACCACGCCCGAGGCCGCCGCCAGCCGCCCCCTCCTCCGCCTCTTCGACGTCGCCGACATCCTCTCCCAGCCGCGCGATTTCCCGGCCACCGGGGAAGCCGAGGAAACGGAACTCACCGTGGACGACCTGAAGAACATCGTCTCCGAGGTCGTCGAGCCCAATACGTGGGATAACCCCGGCCGCTCCCTCTCGACCGCCGGCACCACCCTCGTCGCCCAGGCCGAACCCGAAGTCATCGCGCAGGTCGAAAACCTCCTCGACGCCCTCCGCGTCCTCGCTCACTTCACCGTCTCCTTCGATGTCCGCATCGTGGACCTCCCCGCCGACGCGCTTCCCGGCGGCCCCTCCCTCGGCACCCTCGCCCCCGGCAAGGCCATGCTGACGGCGGCGGAAGCGACCGCGCTGCTGGCGCGGGCCGGCGACAAGGCCGGGGTCCTCCAGTCGGCGCACTTCACGTGCATGAACGGCCAGCGCACCCATGTCCGGCTGGACCGGGAGGAAGCCTCGGCGAAGGGCGTGCAGTCGCAGGCGGCAGGCGGGGAAGGAAGGGTCGATGGCGAGACCACGCCGCGTCCGACCGTGATTGAGGTCAGCCCGATCCTCGTCGTCGGCCGCGACCGTTTCTTCGTGAACCTCGACGCGATCCTTGCAGACCCGGCGATCGATCCCGAGATCCTTGTCCTCCCGGATGGGCGCATCGATTGCGCGCGGTCCTCCTCAAGAACGCTGCGGACCAGCTTCCAGGTCGCCAATGGCGGAGCGGCGCTGTTCGTGCTCGGCGCCTCGGGCGACCGCGTCCGCGCTCTCGTGCTGCGCGTGTCGTCGTCATCCCCGGCCCTCTCGACGTCCACCGCCGTGCAGCCCGCCACCGCCGGGGACGAGACGACCGCCCGCGCCTACGAGCAGTTCCTCGCCAAGAAGATCAGCCTCGATTTCACCGAGACCCGCTTCTCCGATGTCCTCGACTACCTGCGCGAAGTCGGCGCCATGAACGTCATGATCGACCCCCGGGTCGACCGCGACGAAGGCGTGGGCGAGTACAAGGTCTCCCTCAAGCTGAATGACGTCGAGATCCGGACCGCGCTCATGCTCCTTTCGGGCATGTGGGACCTCGCGTACACGATGCGCGACGAAACCGTCGTCTTCACCCGACGCGACCAGGCCCAGGAGCGCCGCGTCGAGCTCTACGACGTGCGTGACATCCTCTGGAGTCCCGTCAGCTGGGCTGGCGGGCCGCTCGGCGCCGTCGAGGACTGGGAGCGCGCCGGGTCGGCCATCCTCGAGGAAGAATCCGCGTCCTCGATGGAAGAAGAAGCGCTTCTCGACCTGATCCAATCCACGATCGGAGGCGACACGTGGGAAGACGGAGCCATGATCCAGGTGTTCAGGGGCTCTCTGATCGTGCGCCAGACTCCCGACGTGCACAAGTCGCTGGGCGGATTCCTGAAGAGCCTGCGCGAGACGACGCGCCGGCAGGTCCAGGTCGACGCCCGCGTGATCGAGGTCGATCCTGCGGTGCACGACGCGCTTGATTCCGGCGCCGACGGCCCGATGCCTGCGGAATCGCGCGCGGCGCTCGAACGGGCACTGGCCGACGGGCGCGCCCGCGTGGACGCGGCGTGGTCGATTCTCGGCATGAACGCCCAGCGCTTCCATGCCCTGCAGCTATTCACGCGCGATTTCGTTGCGGCGTACGAGGACAAGAAGGACGAGCCGGTGCCGGTGTTGAAGCAGATCGTGGGCGGGCATCTGCTGGAATTGCGGCCGACGATCGTCTCGGGGGACACGGGGAACCTGGTGGTCGAGCTGCGCGCGGCGTGCCGTGACCTGCCGGAGAAGATGGCCTCGGCGCAGCTGGGCAAGGGGATCCTGCAGCTTCCGGCGTCGAGCCGTGCGTCGCTGACGACGACGGTGGCGGTGAAGAGCGGGGAGACCCGGATGTTCTCGTTGGGAACGATGAAGGGCGAGAAGGGAGAACGGAGACGAATACTTGTGTGGACTGTGCGAATTGCGGAGTGAGTTGCGAGTTCCGGGTTGCGAGTTGCGAGTGGGCCGGGCCTTTGGCCCGGCCCTTTTTCTTGGCAGAAAGTCCGGGGAGAGGAGATGAATGAACAATATTACGGATTAGAACGTTAAAAGGTATAGAACGTACAAAGGAGGCTTCCCATGCGCGCCCTCGCCGTCTTTCTCGCCGCTTCCACCGCGCTTTCGGCCCAGACGCCCTCCGTCGAGCCGCCTCCCGTCGCCCCCGCGGCGACCGTGTCGTCCGTCGAAGAACCCCCGGATTCCGAGCTCACCCCCGAAGGCCGCAAGGCCGCCGCCGCCGGGATCGTCTGGTTGCTCAAGGCCCAGAACGAGGACGGATCGTGGGGCGAAGACGTCCGCCGCGAGGCCGAGGTCGCCTGCACCGCGATCTCCGGGCTCGCCCTCCTCAGCTCGGGCGACACCGGCCGCGACGGCCCCCACCGCGCCGCCGTCACCAAGGCCGCGCGCTGGGTCGCCAAACGCGCCCTTGCGTCCGGCCGCCAGATGCGCGGCGCTCCCTCTTCCATCGAAACCTACCTCGGCGAACACATCGGCGACTATCTCGCCTGCGCCTTCCTCGCCGAGGCCCTCGGCATGGTCCCCGAGGCCGCCAAGGATGAGGCCACCGGCCAGGCCCTCCGCCGCCTCGTCCGCCGCATCCAGGGATGGCAGCAGGAAGACGGCTCCTGGAACGACGGCGTCGAGCCCCTGACCACGACCGCCATCGCCTACGTCGCCCTGCGCGCCGCCCATAACGCCGGCGTCACCGTGAAGGACACTTCCCTCGAACGCGTCGTCCACTACGTCGAGTCGCGCATCGACACCGACCGCAAGGTCGTCGTGGACCCGCTTCACGGAGACCGCCCGAGATTCACAGGCACCGCCGGCGCCCTCCGCGTCCTGTTCGGCCTCGGCAAGATCAAGACCCCCGAGGGCCGCGTCGCCTCCGGCATCCTCGCCAAACTCCCCTTCGGGCGCGACTACGGCGACGAGGTCAGCGGCGAAGATTTCTTCGGCGGCGTCCTCGCGGCGCACGCGATGATCCACGAGGAAGGCGAAGCCTGGGAAAACGCGTTCGCAAAAATCCAGAAAGTGCTGACCTCCTGCCAGAACGCCGACGGCTCCTGGACCGGCCACCATTGCATCTCCGCCCGCACGTTCTGCACCGCCGCCGCCGTCATGACCCTCGAAACCCCGCTCCGCTTCCTGCCGATGATCCAACTCTGAGCGCGAAAGAAATCGCCGCGGTCCAGGCTGCGTCGGCCGAGGATGGATTCTTGAGAGGTTTCTCGTTTGAGGGCCGACTTCGCCCGGACCACGGCGATTTCTTTCACGCTCAGGTGAAAACGGCGTTCCCTCGCGAAGCGGACCACGGCGATCGATCTTGTCTCACGCTCGCAGGCGGTAGGATGGGTCCCGCATGCGCCTCCACCCTGCCGCCGCCCTCCCCTTCCTCCTCGCCGCCTGCGCTTCCCAACCGGAGCCGCCGAAGCGGCCCCTTCGCGACGTCGCGGCGCTCGAAGATGGAATCCGGCGGGCGTCGGACTGGCTGGCGCGCAAGCAGCGCGTGGACGGGAGCTGGGCGAGCGAGACGTACGGGTTCATGAAGAGCGGGCAGTCGATGACGCCGTTCGCGGCGCGGGCGCTGAGGCTGGCGGGGCGGCCGGAGGAAGTGCGCCGGGGGCTCGAGTGGGTCCGGGCGCACCAGGGCGCGGACGGGTCGCTGGGAAACGCGGGGGAAACGGCGGACTACCCGGCGTACGCGACGGCGCTCGCGCTGGACCTGGACGCGACGCTCCCCGGCGCAAGGCGCTTCCTGGCCTCATGCCAGGTGGTGAAGGAAGGGCATGCGGAGCGCGGTGGGTTTGCGTTCGGCGCGCGGGCGGCGGAGATGGCGGATGCGCCGCACGTCGCGGAGATGTCGCGGACGGCCTGGGCGGCCGAGGCGCTGGGCGCATTCCCGGGGGCGGATGCCGCGATCGCGTTCGTCACGCGCTGCCAGGCGCCGGACGGAGGTTTTTATTTCACGCCCGGCGAGGACGGCAACAAGGCCGGCCCCGGCCGCCCCTACGGCAGCCCCACCTGCGACGCCCTCCGCGCCCTGCGCCGCTTCGGCGTCCCCGCGGACGACGAGCGCATCCGCCGCGGCCTCGCCTGGCTCGACGCCCACGAAACCTACGACCGCAACCCCGGCTTCGTCGGCGAAGGCCGGCACTGGGAAACCGGAATCCTCTTCTACTACCTCAACGCCCTCGCCGGCGTCCGCGCCGACCTCGGCGGCCCGGAGGGATGGCGGGACAGGCTCGCCGGGGAGCTGCTCAAGCGCCAGCGCGAAGACGGGTCGTTCGCCAACGACGTCGCAACCATGCGCGAGGACGACCCCCTGATCTGCACGGCGCTGGCGCTGGAAGCGCTTGTCAGGTGCCGGTGAACCGCTTATTGGGGCTTCAGGTCAACTTCGCATTGCGCGCGGGGGTCAACTCGATCTGCAAGTCCCGACAGGGTTCTGGCCACAGTATATGCCGCAACGGTGACGCTCACGAGCGAGGGCGCCGTTCGTGGCAGGACGACCTGGAATTCCGCGCCCAGCCCGGAAGTGCTCCCGATGAGATTTCCGCCTGCGCTCACATCGACTCGGTAGCTTCGAATTCGAAATCCCTGGGGTGCCCTTAGTTGGCCTCGGAATACGAACCCCTCGACTGCACTCAACTCAACGCTCTCGACATCGGCCGCGACATCGACACCGCTGGGGTTGAGCCAGAGCGGATTCGAGCCGCTTCCCGGCAGGTACATATCGACGTGGATTGGACCCCGGGCAAACCCTTGAAGCGAACACATTCCCCGGGCGTCCGTAACCAGGTCCACTTCATTTCCTCGACCATTGGAGGCCTTGAGAGTGACGCCCGCGAGGACTCCGTCGGGTCCCTTGACCACGAGGGCCAATCTCCGATCTGAGGGGTCCGCGACCAGTCGCAGCACCAATCCTTCGTCTCCGGCACGGACGTTATCCAGGCTCCCGTTCGCATCGAATTCCATCGCGAAGAGGCGCGTGAGCTCCGTCGCGGACACGCGGGCTTCGAATCTCCCGTCTTCACCCGATCTGACGAAACTGAGGTTGCGCCCTTCGGAACTGGCGGAGATGCCCGTTCTCGCCGGGCGACCCAAGACATCCAGGCAGACCCCGCGCGCGATTGCTCCCCTGGGAGCAACGATCCTCAAGAGTCGAGTTCCCGCTTCGACCGTGATTAGCGGCGGGTTGATTGCCGGAACTTCTGACTCAAGCGGCAGGTCAACTCGGATCGTGGCAGAATCGCCGTCGAAGATGTGGAGCACGCATTTGCCCTGGCCATCCGTCCAGGACTGCTCGCCCCCTCGTCCGGCCATCGCCGTGACCAGGCACTTTGAAATAGCGATTCCGGATTCGTCCACGACGTTCACTTCGATCGGCCAGTCCTGCGACAACCGGAACTCGACTCCTGCTGTATCGCGGTCTGCCGAAGCCACAACCTCGATCCCTGGATCGTAAAATCCCACATGTCCCAGGCGGATCTGCATCGTGCCATCCCCTGGGCACGGAATTGCAAACGCGCCAGTTGGATCCGAGGTCACAGACAGTTCCCTGTTTGTCCACACTTCCGGTTCCGGGAACGGCCTGAAGGCGGCGAGCAGGAAAGTCCCAGGCCTCGGCAATCCGTCAGGCCCGAGAACGACACCGCGGACAAAGTGCGCGGATGCTGGAACCGGGGTCGCCGCAGACTCCCTCCCGACCTCAGGTGGGTCCTCCACGCTTCCCGCAGAAGATCCGGTCTTTGGCGGCGACACTACCAACGGACCAGGCTGTGACTCTGCGGGGTGGCCGGGTGCGCTTCTTCGACGGCAGAGAACGAGGATCAGCGCGGCAACCATGAGGATGAGCACCATGACACGGGAGTGTCTCTGCACTACTGGAGTCTACCGCTCCGATCGCTCTCCTTTGGCCTCATTCCACAGCGCGTCCATTTCCTCCAGCGTCGAAGTCTCCGGCTGCTTCCCCCTCTCCCGCAGCTTCGCCTCCACGTACCGGAACCGCTTCACGAACTTCTCGTTCGTTCGGCGAAGCGCTCCTTCGGGATCGACGTTGAGCGTGCGGGCGACGTTCGCGAGCGTGAACAGGATGTCGCCGAGCTCGTCCTCGACGCGCGAGACGTCGCCGCCCTTCACGGCTTCCTTGAACTCGCCGACCTCCTCGTCGAGCTTGGCAAGGACGCCGGAGATGTCGGGCCACTCGAACCCGACGCGCGCGGCCTTGGAGGAGAGGCGGAAGGCCTTGGCGAGCGCCGGGAGGCCGTCCGGGATTCCCTCGAGAACGCTTTTCTTCTTCTCCGCGCGCTCGAGCGACTTGAGGCGCTCCCAGTTGCGAAGGGCTTCTTCCGGTGAGGCGACCTTTTCGTCGCCGAAGACCCAGGGGTGGCGGCGGGTGAGTTTGTCGGCGATGCCGCCGATGACGCCGGCGAGGTCGAAGTCGCCCTTGCGGTGCGCCAGCTCCGAGAGGAACACGATCTGGTAAAGCAGGTCGCCGAGTTCTTCCTTGAGGTTCGGGGCGTCGCGGGCATCGAGCGCGGCGAGGGCCTCGTGGGTTTCCTCGAGGAGGAAGGCGCGCAGGGTGTCGGAAGTCTGGGCGCGGTCCCACGGGCAACCGCCCTCGCCGAGGAGCGAGTGCATCACGGCCACGAGGCGCTGAAGAGCTGCGGAGGCGGGGTCGGGGGTGGACATGGGGGAAAGAGTATTGAGAGCGTGCGAAAAAATCGAGCGCCGTCGGCAGTGAGATCGGAGTCGTGCCCCCACCTCACTGCGCCCTGCCAACACCTTCCCTATTTCCCCACCTTCACCTTCCGGCTCCCGATCGCGTCGCCTTTCCCGTCGTTCGCGTACACCTTCACGATGTACTCGCCCTCGGGGATGCCCTCCGGCACCGTCAGCCTCGCCTCAAACGATCCGTCTTCCATCTTCACCTCGGCCTTCGCCGCGACGGCCTCGTTCATCCGCTTCCAGTTCCGCTTCATCGCATCCTCCGCGCCTTCCGCCGCCGGATCGACCTTCTCCAGCGGCTCCAGCGACTTCAGGCGCGCCGCCTCCAGCGTCACGACGACCCGCCCCGCTCCCAGTTCCGCGCTCCCGCTCACGTTCAGCACTTCGCCGCGCTTCACTTCCTTGTCGCACTCCACCTTCGCCTTCCCGGGCCACGGGATGCGCGTCGCGGGATCGCCGAACAGGTTGTAGGCCATCGAGCCGTCGAGGCGGTAGCGCGCCTGCGCCTCCGGGCCGCCCACGGCGCCCGCCGCCATGCCGTCGAGGAAGCCGCGCATCGCGTCCCCCTCCACGGGCTTCAGCGCGCGGCGCTTCGCCGCCAGCACCCCCTGCCCGATCGTCGGCGCACGCTTCGCGAACATCACCGTCATCAGCTCCTTGGCGAAGATGATGTCGGCGTACGGGTGCGAAATCCCGCTCGAGCCGATCGCCGCCACCGGCCCGCCCGGCGCGCGCACCAGCGCTTCGCACAGGCAGTCGTCCTTCTCGTCAAACGACCCCGTCAGGCACGCAAACAGGAACGCCATCGGCAGGCCGTTCTTCGCGTCCAGGTTCTTCGCCAGCTCGACGTCGAGGATCGGGAAGTGCTTACCTTTCCATTTCAGCGACTGCAGGCCGTGCTCCCAGCCGTGCCCCGAGTAGGCGAGGACCATGCAGCCGTCGTTGACGCGCTGCGTCATGAAGGGGTTGTAGTCGCGGGGCGGGTACGTGAAGGGCAGGTCGAGCTCCCTCGTGGACTGCACGCCGAAGTTGAACGACTCCGGCACGAGGTCGCTGGCGAGCTTCATTCCGCCGGTCTTGAGCATGCCGTCCATCCCCGGGCCGAACCCCGCCGTGCCCAGCACGAGGTGCAGCGTGCGGCGCCACTCGCCGGGGGGCGCGTTCTCGAAGCGCAGGATTTTCGCGAGAAGCGCGCCCGCTTCTTCAGGGTTGCGTGCCGGCCAGCGGCCGACCGCGATGTCGGGGACGTCGTCGCCGTCGATGCGCGCGTACCAGCCGTCCGTCGCGGTCCAGCCGGCGCCGAGCGCGTCGCGGCTCCCGGCGGGAATCCCGCCGTCGCTTCCGCGCTCCGCGTCGCCGACGAGCAGCACGTACTTCAGTTTCGGCTCCGGCCATTCGGTCGCGGCGTGACGGATGAAGCGCCGGATGGCCTCGTGGGCCGGCAGGTCGCCGCCGCCGGACGCGCGGGCGGCCTCGACGGACACGAACCCCGTCGCGAGCCCCTGCGACTCGCGGTGCTGGATGAGCCCCGCGAGCATCCCGCGGTAAGCGCCCGGCGCGATCACGAGCCACTCGACGCCCGAAGCGGGGTCCGCGGCGGCGGTGCGCAGCTCGAGGGACTTCGGCTTGAGCAGCGCGGCCTTCGACGCGGCGAGGACCGGCCCTTCCACGGAAACGGCGCCGGAGGCGTCCATCACGCGGGCGCCCTTCCCGAGGGAGAACACGTAGTCGAGGCGAGCGCCCTTGAGGTCGCGGAGTTCGACGGCGGTGGCGCGGTCGCCGTTCCAGGCGGCCTGGCCCGGGGCGGGGATGCGTGGCCCATCGAGTTCGATCCAGTCGAGGTAGAGGGGGCCGTCGCCGCTGGGGCCGCTGGCGATGACGCGAGGGGAGGGGCCGTCCTGGGTGCGGAATTCGAGAGTGCGGGTGGCGGCGCCGCCGGTTTCGACCTCGAATTCGGCGGTGTACGGCGCGCCGCCGGACCAGGTGGCGTCGCAGGCCTTCTTGCCGTCCCAGAGGATTTCGACCGCGTGGGGAACGCCGGCGGAGCGCATGGGCTGGAAGCGGACGCGGACGGTGACGGACTTGCGCCACTCGCCCCAGGGGAGGTCGATCTTCTTGCCGTCGGCCACGGGCATCCAGAGCCACGGGCCGCCGCTGCCGTCCATCAGTTCGGTACGTGCGCACTCGAGCCGGTCGAAGACCAGGTCCTGTTCGAAGCGTTCGACGGTGCGGGGCACGCGGGTCCGGGGCGCGTCCTGCGCGCCGACCTTGATCTCGGCCGCCGCGCCGCCGACCGGGAGGATCCGCACCACGCCGGCGCGCGGCACGGCCAGCAGCAGCTGTGTTCCCTCGATCGACCACGGGAGAGGCTCGCCGCCCTGCGTGACGAGCCAGGCGTCGCCTGAATCGGGCCAGAAGGCTTTCAGGTCGGCAATGGGGATCGCAGCGACGCCCGCGCGGTCGAAAACGGCCTCGGCCGGGTCATTCGGGCCTGCTGAAGCGGACACGGCGAGGAGGAGGACGGCGAGGAGGCATCTCATAGGAAGATGATACGGAGAGGAGGCGCGGACGTCAGGGAGAACACGGGCAAAAAAGGAACGGCAGATCACGGAGCGCACGGACAAGCACGGAAAAGCACGGACAACGACTTTGTGCTGACGGGCATTTCGGCGAGGCCGAGCGAAAATCCTGCGGGGCAGGCGGAGTCGGCCCTCCGGCGAAAAACCGCTCAACAACCATCACCAGGCCGACGCAGCTTGCCCCGCAGGATTTTCGCTCGGGCTCAACGACTGACACGGACATTGTCGAATGTCACCGGCTTCGACCAGGCGCCGAAGCCGAACTTCCGGCCATCGACGGGGACGTCCACCTCGCCCAGGACTTCGCCGTCGAGAGAGACCGTCACGTGCTTGCCCGATACGGCGAGCCGGATGCGCAGCGTCTGACCTTCGCGCGTCGGGACCGTCCACGTCCTGACGGACGAGTTGCGCCAGTCCGGAAACGCGTAGATCCCCGCTGTCCCGGGCGTCAGCCACAGCGCCGCCGCGCGCTGGGGGTTTTCCACGTTGAACAGCACCGCCGCCCAGCCGTCGCACCGCACGTCCGCCTCGAGCACGTAGTCCCCTTCCACCGGAATCGGAAGAAGCAGCGCGTCGCCGCTCGCTGCCGGATCGACGCTCAGCGCCGTCCCGTTGGCCTTCCATCGGCTTTTCCCGATCGAGTCGAACCCGCGCGGAAGGGTTTCGCCGAAGTCGTACAGGATGGCGGCGCCGGCGCCTGCGAACCCGACGGAACGCAGGTCTTCCTGGGGAACCGTCAGCATGCCGAACCCCGTGTCGATCACCCACGGCCCCGCCGCTTCCAGCTTCCCGTCCAGCACCCCGCCCTTCCCCACCACGCGGTCCTCCCGCGGAGCCTGCCTGCGGCCCTTGGGTTCGTTCACCGGGCGCGGCGTTCCCCCCGGCGTCACCTGCAGCAGGTCCTCGACCCGCAGCGTCCGGACGTCGTCCTCCCGCGCCAGCTTGATCTCCCGCGGCGACTTCAGCGTCCCGCGCACGACTGACCCGTTCTTCAGCCTCAGCTCGCAGATCTCCGTCTCCCCGGCCGGTTCTCCCGCCACCGCCGCCGCCAGCACCACCAGGGACACCATCGCCAGTCGGCGCATGCGCTTCGTCTCCTCGTTCCTCTCCCCCTTGGACGCACGCCGCCTTCGTTCGTCTCCCGAATTTCCCGCCCCGGCTAACATTGCTCAACCTCTCGAATTCCCCGTGCTAGACTTTCGGGGTTCCCCTCACCGGAGATCGCCGTGGCCACAAAGGAAGAAGTCGAGCTCGCGGTCAAGGCCATCAAGGCCGGCTTCCTGACCAAGGAGCAGCTCGGCCCGGCCATGATGAAGCAGGACGCGATGGCCAAGGCCGGGCAGCAGGCGAAGCTCTTCGCCGTGCTCATCGAGAACAAGGCCCTGACGCAGCAGCAGTACCAGCTCCTCGTCAACGAGGTCAGCCCCGGCACCAAGACCTTCCCGACCGATCCCGTCCCGGGGTTCAAGATCACCGCCAAGCTCGGCACCGGCGGCATGGCCCTCGTCTACCGCGCCACCGACACCATGCAGGGCGACGAGGTGGCGCTCAAGATCATGAAGCCCGCCCACATGGCCAACCCCCGCTTCGTCAACCAGTTCCACCGCGAGGCCGACCTGCTCGAGAAGTACGACCACCCGCACCTGGTGAAGGGCTACCAGCACGGCAAGGTGAACGGGATCGAGTACTTCGCGATGGAGATGGTGGACGGGCCGTCGATGCGGGAGATCGTGGAGAAGGAAGGGCCGCTGACGGAGGACCGTGCGCTGAAGTACACGATCCAGGTTGCGGAGGCCGTCGAGTACACGCACAAGCAGGGCGTCGTGCACCGCGACATCAAGCCCGAAAACATCCTGCTGGATCCCGAGGACAACGTGAAGCTGATCGACCTGGGGTTCGCGAAGCCGATCGGGTCGCAGGAAGAGCCGGAAGGCACGACCTCGGGGACGCCGCAGTACATGTCGCCGGAGCAGGCGCAGGGACAGGCGTCGATCGACGTGCGCAGCGACCTCTACTCGCTCGGCGCCACGCTCTACCACATGGTGCTCGGCGACGTGCCCTTCAAGGGCGGCGACAACATGGAAGTCATGGCCGCGCAGGTCCTGAACGAGCTCCAGTCGAGCGAGACCAAGGGCGGCAAGATCTCGAAGATGATGCACTACTTCCTCGAGCGCTCGATGGCGAAGGACAAGGAAATCCGCTACCAGACGCCGAAGGAGATGATCGAGGACATGAGGACGCAGTGGGAAGGCATGAAGTCGCTCGAGTTCAACCCGGGGGAGATCTCCAAGCCGATGATCGATCCCTCCCGCGAGTCCCATCCGAAATCCGCCACGCGGCCGCCACAGACCAAGGGGAACACGTCGATCTCCGACCGCCTCCGCCGCAATAATCCGCCCTCGGGCCGCTTCGGCCGACCCAAGCTCTAGGAACCGCCGCCCCGATGGCCGACAACACGATCCCGACCACACGCCGCGCGTTCGACGCGCGGGTTGAAAACCCCTGGAACGAGCTGGCGCTCACCCAGGACACCGGTTTTTTCGGCGCGCGGCGCGGCAAGAAGCGGATGGAGAAGCTCGTTGAGAGCGTTTCCAAGGCGCTGACGGCGGCGGGGCTGGAAGCGCCGTGGTGGCCGGAGGTGAAGGGGGCGAAGCCCGCGGCGCACATCCGGATCGACCGGATGGGGGTGCTGAAGGACCTGAAGCACTGGGTGGCGGAAGGCGAGGGGACGGACCTGAACGAGGTGATGAAGGGCAAGGGGGTGCCGACGCAGTTCCCGAACCTGCTGCGTCACCGGGAGAAGAACTCGTACTACTGGCCGGTGGATTTTGCCGAGCCGATGTGGATCAACGTGGACGGCGAGGAGCCGGTGCCGGTGGGATCGAGCGGGGGGCTGCTGAAGGAGCTGGACCGGATCAACGAGGTGTTGAAGGTGGAGAAGACGTTCCGGATGCAGAAGATGGTGGATTACATGGATGCGGACGAGCGGGAGATCGCGAAGATCGAGACGCACATGGACATCAGCGGGAAGTTCTGGCTGAAGTTTGGCTTCCTTGTGATCCGGAAGCTGGCGCAGAAGAGTGTCGAGACGAACCTGCCGATCGTGTTCGGGTAGGTCGAGCGGCGAGCGGCCAGCAACGACTTCGCGCAACTGAGGTGAAGTCCATGGCCAGCGCCCGTCGGAAGACGGGCTATGGGCACGCCCGGAGATAGGGGACCGCGGCACCGTCCACGCATACGCTCGCCGCTCGCAACTACCTGTTCCGTTTCTCACTGCTCTCAAGCAGGTTTCGCCCGACCGCCTTCACATCCAGCACCTTCACCAGCCGCGCGATCATCTCTTCCGCGACCGCAGCCGGCCCCGTCCCTTCGGCCGCGACGGTGATCCTCCCCCCGGCCATGGTCTCGTGCCCCCCGGCCGTCCCGCGCTTCCCCACGATCCGCTGCGCGATCGCCCCCGCGTTGACGCCGCTGTCGATCGTGCGGAGCGAGAACACGACCTGCCCGCGGTGATAGCCGCAGACGAGGCTCCAGGTCACGCCTTCGAGCCTGAGCAGCATGTCCGCGATCTCGGGGATCATGTCCGGGTTGTGCACCGGCCCGACCGGGCAGGTGGCCACGCTTCCGTAGACCTTCGCCGCGCCGATCCCGCGGTGCCAGACCTCGAAGTAGTCGATCGGGATCCGCGCCCGCTCGATCCCGCTCACCATCTCCATGTCCGCGATCGGGAAGAGTTCCATGTAGGCCTCGACGTCGGCCTTCGAGGCCTCGCGCCCCAGCTCCTGCGTCTCCGTCCGGATCGCGTAGAAGAGCAGAGTGGCCAGGTCGGCGGGAATCTCGATCTCGGCCTGGTTCAGGTACTGCACCACCATCGTGCACGTCGCCCCGTAGTTCGTCCGCACGTCCACGAACGGCACGCTCTTCGTCGCCTTCCGGATCCCGTGATGGTCGATCACGGCGTCGGGGAGGCGGTCATGTGGAAGCGAGTTATTTCCGCCGCGCGGCTGGGTATCCACCATGACGACCTTGGGGAACTCGGCGAACTCGACCTGGTCCACGTGGCGCAGCTTGAGGTCGAGGCGTTCGATGAGGGCTTTGTTGGAAGCGCGCCCGATGACGCCGCCGTAGGCGACGGTGGCCTTGAGGCCGGCGACGCGCTCGAACAGGTGGCGCAGGCCCCAGGCGCTGGCGAAGCAGTCCGGGTCGGGATTGTCGTGCATGAGGATGAGCACGGGTCCCGGCGACAGCGCGTCTATCAGTTTGCGGAGGCGCGAGTCGGCGGTGCGGACAGGCAAGGTGACGCTCCGGGGTGCGGGTGCGAGGAGGGAAATTCTACGGGTGGAGAGTCGCGGCGACGCGAGAAATTCGCGCGCCGGTGCGGGGAAAAACGCACGGCTGCGGAAATCGCCTTGTGCCGCGTTGCTTAATGGGGTTATATATCCGGTGTCCCGGCGCCCACGCGCCGGGGCGAAGCCGGGAATCCCCGCCACCGGCGGCCCGCTTTCGGGCGGCGCCCGCACGAAGTCCCGGCCCGGCGATTGCTCCGGGGGCACGCATGGAAATCCGGTTGCACGGACGCGGCGGGCAGGGCGGCGTGACCTGCGCCAAGATCCTGGCGGCGGTGTATTCGCGGCTCGGGAAGAGCGTCCAGACGTTCGGGGACTACGCGGGCGAGCGGTCCGGCGCGCCGGTGCGGGCGTATGCGCGCGTGAGCGACGAGCCGATCACGAACCGCAACAAGGTGTACGAGCCGGACCACCTGGTGGTGCTGGACCTGTCGCTGCTGGGCGACGACACGGTCGCCGGGCTGGCGCCGGGCGGGACGCTTCTCCTGAATTCGACCGAGGGGCCCGAGGCGTTCGCAGCGAAGTTCGGCGCGTTCCGCGTCGCCACGGTGGACGCGACGGCGATCGCGCGGCGGCACAAAATCGGGACGCGCTCGGTGGTGATCGTGAACACGACGATCGCCGGGGCGTTCGTGAAGGCGCTGGGAATCCCGATGGACGTCCTCGAAGAGGCGTACCGCGCGCTGGGGCTGTCGAGCAACTTTCCCGCCGCGAAGGAGGCGTACGAGGCCGTGAGGGTCGCAACCGGCATCACGGCCGGCGCCCCCCGCGCGCCGATTCCCGCGGGCGGCGCGATGGAAGGCGCGCGGCCGGCGCCTGCGCCGGTGACACAGAAGGAGGTCGTGCCGCTCTCGTCACACGTCGAGGGCGCTTCCACGGGTCTCAAGACGGGCAACTGGCGTTCGCAGACTCCGTGTTACGTGGAGAATCTCGCGCCGTGCAACGCGTGGTGCCCGGCGGGGAACGACGTGGTGGGGTTCCTGCAGGCGCTGGGCCGCGACGGCGAGGCCGCGGCGTCGGCCATCCTCGGGCGATCGACGCCGTTCGGCGGGGTGTGCGGGCGGGTCTGCCCGGCGCCGTGCATGGAAGGGTGCAACCGGCGGGAGTACGACGGGTCGGTGAACATCCGCGGCGTGGAGCGCTGGATCGCTGACAAGGTGCCGGTGCTGCGCGTCGCGGGCAAGACGGTGCGGATGCGGCGCGTCGTGGTCGTCGGCGGCGGGCCCGCGGGCCTGGCGGCGGCGTGGACGCTGGCGCTCGAAGGGCACAAGGTGACGATCCTCGAGGGAGAGCCGCAGCTGGGGGGCGTCCTGAGAACGGGAATCCCTTCGTACCGCCTGCCGCGCGAGGTGCTGGACCGCGAAGTCGAGGCGATCCTCGGGCTGGGCGTGGAAGCGCACTGCGGGCACTTCCTCGACAAGGACGGCGTCGCGCAGCTCGCGAGCGACTACGACGCGGTGATCCTCGCGACGGGACTTCAGAAACTCCAGGCGCTCGACGTCCCCGGCGCCGGGCTCCCGGGCGTCGAGCAGGGCATCCGCTTCCTGCACCGCGTGAACATGCGGGGGCGCGTGGTGGTCTCGGGGCACGTGGTGGTGCTGGGGGGCGGGAACACGGCGATGGACTGCGCGAGGAGCGCGCTGAGGCTGGGGGCCTCGCGCGTCACGGTGGTGTACCGGCGGACGAGGGCCGAGATGCCGGCGATCGGGGAAGAGATCGACGAGGCCGGGCACGAAGGGGTGGCGTTCCAGTACCAGCGGGCGCCGGTGGCGTTCCACGGCCCGGAGCGGGTGCACGGGATCGAACTCGCGGAAGTCGAGATGGGCCTGCCCGACGCGAGCGGCCGCCGCCGGCCCGTCGTGACGGAGCGGCGGCACCGCGTGGACTGCGACTGGGTCCTCCTCGCGCTCGGGCAGTCCGCGGACATGGCGCTTCTCCCCGAAGAATGGGACCTCCGTGACGGCCGCTGTTTCCGCGCGGGCGTGGCGCTCAACGTTTTCGCGGCCGGCGACATCGCGACGGGCGACGGGACGGTGACGCATGCGATCGGAAGCGGCCGCCGGGCGGCCGGGCTGGCGCTGAGGGCGCTGGGCGAGCAGGTGGATGTGTTCGAGCGGCCGGATCGCGCGGCCGCCGTCCCGGCGACGGACCTGCGTCTCGACCACTTCGCGAAAGCCGAGGCGGCGAGGGACATCCTGCTGCCCCCGCCGGTGCGGCTTTCGGGGTTCAGCGAAGTGAGCGCGGGGATCGACGGGCGCGGGGAATCGCACCGGTGTTTCTCGTGCGGGCACTGCACGCAGTGCGACACGTGCCTGGTGTACTGCCCGGAGGGGATCATCCGGCGTATCCCGGGGAGTTACGAGGTGGACTACAGCTTCTGCAAGGGGTGCGGGATCTGCGTGACGGAGTGCCCGAGGAAGGCCATTGAAATGAGTTCCACATGACGATCGAACTGATCAGCGCGAACCATGCGGCGGCGATGGCGGCGGTGCTGGCCGGCCGTGCGAACCGGCGCGGGCGGGGCTTCGGCGGGGGCGCTTACCCGATCACTCCGCAGACGGAGTGCATCGAGTACCTGTGCAAGCAGGCGATCGAGAAGGGTCACATCGTGCGTGTGGAGAGCGAGCACAGCGCGATGGCGGTGTGCATGGGATTTTCGCTGGCGGGGGCGAGGGCGTTCACGGCGTCGTCGTCGAACGGGCTGGCGTACATGATGGAGAACGTGTTTGCGGCGGCGTTCTACCGGCTGCCGATCGTGATGATGGCGGTGAACCGGACGCTGGGGCCGCCGTGGAACATCTGGGTGGACCACGGGGACACGCTGGCGCTGAGGGACTCGGGGTGGATCCAACTGTACTGCGAGGACAACCAGGAGGTGCTGGATTCGATTCTCCTGGGATACCGGCTGGCGGAGGACAAGCGGGTGCTGCTGCCGGTGATGGTGTGCCAGGACGCGTTCGTGCTGTCGCACACGATGATGATGACGGACGTGCCGCCGCAGGAGCGGGTGGACGCGTTCCTGCCGCCGCTGGACCTGCCGCACCGGGTGACGGATCGTCCGCGGACGGTGGGCGGGCTGGACTTCCCGCACGAGAACGAAGTGCACCGGCGGCAGCAGCAGGAGGGGATGAACGCGGCGTTCGGGGTGTACGCGGAGTGCCAGGACGCGTTCCGGGCGGCGTTCGGGCGGCGGCCGGCGGACGCGGTGGTGCCGTACCGGCTGGACGACGCGGACGTGGTGCTCGTGTCGATGGGGACGACCGCGAGCACCGTGCGCACCGCGGTGGACGAGGCGCGCGAGCGCGGCATCCGCGCCGGCGGGCTGCGCATCCGCATGTTCCGGCCGTTCCCGGAAGAGGCGATCGTGAAGGCGCTGGCGGGGAAGAAACGGGTCGGCATCCTGGACCGCGACCTGTGCCCGGGGCTCGGGGGCATCCTCTGGGGCGAAATCCGCGCGCTCGCCGAGCGCGGCGCCGTCGTCCAGAACTACATGATGGGTCTCGGCGGCGGCGACATCCGCCCGATGCACATCCGGCAGGTCCTCGACGATCTCCTGGCGCGCGAGAAGTCCGGCGCGCCCGTCTTCAAGGAGGTGGGCGCATGAACGAGCCTCTTCTCGACGGCATGGCCCAGACCGCGCGCGACCGCTGCACGCCCGTCCTGCGCGCCGGCAACACGAACTGCGGCGGCTGCGGGATGTCGATCGCCCTCCAGATGCTCGGCCGCGCCGTCGGCGACCGGAAAATCCAGTTCGTCATCCCCGCGTGCTGCGCAATCGTCACCGCGGGCCCCTTCCCCCTCTCCGCCTACGGCGCGCCGGTGGTTTCCGCGACGTTCGCCTCGGGCGCGGCCCTCGCGACCGGGCTCGCCCACGTCGCGAGGCTGAACGGCGACCCGACGCGGGTGATCTGCTGGGCCGGCGACGGCGGCACGTTCGACATCGGCATGGCCACCGTCTCGGCTGCCGCGGAACGCAACGAGGACATCCTCTACATCTGCTACGACAACGAAATCTACGGCAACACCGGCGGCCAGCGTTCGTCCGCCACCCCCATGGGCGCCGTGACCAGCACCACCCCGCGCGGCAAGGACGTCGAGAAGAAGGACATCCTCGGCATCCTCGCCGCCCACCGCGTCCCGTACCTCGCCACCGTCTCACTCGCGCATCCGGACGACCTCATCCGCAAAATGCAGTTCGCGCTCGACCAGAAGGGCTTCCGCTTCCTCCATATTCTCGCCCCCTGCCCCACCGGCTGGAAATCCGAGCCGGCGGACGGCATCGAGCTCGTCCGGCTGGCCGTGAGGTCCGGGCTCTACCCGGTGGTCGAGATCTTCGACGGCCGGCATACGGTCATCAACGTGCAGACGGAGATGTCGCGGCCGGCGCTGGAGAAGTACGTGTCGCTGCAGGGGCGGTTCAAGGAGGACATGATCAACCTGGACGCGGCGTTCGCGGCGATTGAGCGGAACTGGGGGGAGCTGGTCGTCAAGGCGGTGGCGCAGGGGTAGTGTCGTTCGCCTTTATCCGCCGCCCTTTCCGCCAAATCCGCTTTCATCCGCGAATTCTGTTTTCTTCGTTTTCAGAAAACGACAACGACATTCGCGGATTACGGCGGATGTCGCGGAAAAGGCCGCGGATAAAAAGGCCATTTTCCCCAGCCTTGCGCCCCTTCCCCCCATTTCGCGTGACCCTCTTTCCCGCCGGTGCTAGCCTTACGGGTCTCGCATGTCCCTCAAACCCTCCTGGTTGAAGGTCAAAGCCCCCGGCGGCGAGACGCACGCGCGCCTCAAGAAACTGCTGCGCGAGCGCAATCTCCACACCGTCTGCGAGGAAGCCTCGTGCCCGAACGTGGGCGAGTGCTGGGGAAGCGGCACGGCGACGTTCATGCTGCTGGGCGACGTGTGCACGCGCGGCTGCAAGTTCTGCAACGTGAAGATGGGGAACCCGCGCGGGATCGTGGACGATCTCGAGCCGGAGAAGACCGCCGAGGCGATCGCGACGCTCGGGCTCGAGTACATCGTCCTCACGATGGTGAACCGCGACGACCTGCCGGACCAGGGCGCGGAGCACGTGGCGCGCACGATCCGCCAGATCCGCGCGGCCGCCCCGGAACTCCTCCTCGAAACGCTCGTCGGCGATTTCCGCGGCGAACGCGCCTGCGTCGAGAAAGTCGTCGCCTCCGCCCCGCACGTCTTCGGCCACAACATCGAGACCACCGAGCCCCTCCAGCGCCGCGTCCGCGACCACCGCGCTTCCTACGCCCAGTCCCTCGGCGTCCTCGAGCTCGCCAAGAAACTCGCGCCGGAGCGCTTCACCAAATCCTCCATCATGCTCGGCCTCGGCGAGACCGACGCCGACCTCGAGCAGTCGTTCCGCGACCTCCGCGCGGTCGGCGTGGACTTCCTCACCCTGGGCCAGTACCTTCGCCCCACCAACGATCACCTCCCCGTCGAACGCTTCGTCACCCCCATGGAGTTCGAGGAGTGGCGCGACAGGGCGCTCAAGTTCGGCTTCAAGTACGTCGCGAGCGGGCCGCTGGTCCGCTCGAGCTACCGTGCCGGCGAGTTCTACCTTGCGAGCCTCATCAGAGAGTCGTCGGGAGAAGAAAAGAAATGACCACCGAGATGCTGCAGGTAATCCGGACGGACGGGACGACGCAGGGGAAGATGGACCCTCCTGTGCCCGAGGAAATGCTCCGCCGCCTGTACCGCACGATGGTGCAGGTGCGGGCCCTGGACGAGAAGGGCATGCTGCTCCAGCGCACGGGGCGCATCGGCTTCTACGTGCCGAGCGGCGGGCAGGAAGCCGCACAGGTCGGCGCCGCAGCCGCGCTCGAGGCGCAGGACTGGATCTTCCCCACCTACCGCGACCCCGGGATGGCCATCTGGAAGGGCGCTTCCCTCACCGAGATGCTCGCGCACGAGTTCGGCTTCGCCTCGGACCGGTGCAAGGGGCGGCAGATGCCGAACCATTACGCGTTCAAGGAGCTGAAGTTCGTGTCGATCAGCTCGCCGATTGCGACGCAGCTGCCGCAGGCGGTGGGGACGGCGATGGCGGCGAAGTACCGGAAGACGAAGGAAGTTGTGCTGGCGGGGATGGGCGACGGCGGGACGAGCGAGGGAGATTTCCACGTCGCGATGAATTTCGCGGGCGTGTACAAGTCGCCGGTCGTCTTCTACTGCCAGAACAACCAGTGGGCGATCAGCGTGCCGCTCAAGGGCCAGACGGCGAGCGAGACGATCGCGATCAAGGCAAAGGCGTACGGGTTCCCCGGGGTGCAGTGCGACGGGAACGACGTGCTGGCGGTGTACAAGGCGGTGAAAGAAGCGGTAGACCGCGCGCGGAGCGGCGGCGGGCCGACGTTCGTGGAAGCGCTGACGTACCGGATGGGGCCGCACAGCTCGAGCGACGACCCGAAGCGGTACCGGCCTGCGGCGGAGGAAGAGGAGTGGAAGAAGAAGGACCCGATCGACCGCTTCAGGAAGTACCTGCAGAAGCAGGGGATCTGGACGGAGGCGTTCGAGAAGGAGACGTGGGACAGCGCGCGCGCGGAGATCAACGACGCGGTGCACGAGGTGGAGAAGTCGGGGCCGCCGACGGTGAGCTCGATGTTTGAGGACGTGTACAAGGAGATGCCTGCGGGGCTCGAGGAGCAGCGGCAGGGGCTGATCGAGTACCTGAAGACGGGCGAGATCAAGGACAGCGGAGAAGCGTTTCCGCTGTAGCCGTGTCCCTTAACCTTTACCTTTCCCTTTTCCTTTACCGGCCTTTGAAGGCGGGGGGGGAAGGCGAGGCGGGTTAAGGAAAAGGGGAAGGTTAGGGTTAAGGGAAAAGACACGCAGAGGAGCCGCACCGCATGGCCACACTGACCTTGCTGCAGGCCGTAAACGACTGCCTCAAGACCGAGATGCGCCGCGACGACAACGTCGTGGTGCTGGGCGAAGATGTCGGCAAGAACGGCGGCGTCTTCCGCGCGACGGAAGGGCTGCAGGCCGAGTTCGGCGCCGAGCGCGTGATCGACACGCCGCTCGCCGAGAGCGGCATCATCGGCGCGGCGATCGGCATGTCGCTCTACGGCCTTCGCCCGGTCCCCGAGATCCAGTTCATGGACTTCATCTACCCGGCCTTCGACCAGATTGTGAGCGAGGCGGCGAAGCTCCGCTACCGCTCGGGAGGGCAGTTCCCCTGCCCGATGGTGATCCGCACGCCCTATGGCGGCGGCATCAAGGGCGGCCACTACCACTCCCAGTCCGCCGAGGCCTACTTCTGCCACACCCCCGGCCTCCAGGTCGTCGTCCCCAGCACCCCGCACGACGCCAAGGGCCTGCTGGCGACCTGCATCCGCGGCGACGACCCGGTGCTGTTCCTGGAACCGAAGCGCGTCTACCGCTCGATCAAGGGCGAAGTTCCCGAGGGCGAGTACACCGTGCCCCTCGGCAAGCTGGCGATCCCGCGGGCGGGCACGCAGGTGACGATCGTGGCCTGGGGCTCGATGACGCACATCGCGCTGGAAGCGGCGGAGAAGGCGCAGTCGGAGAAGGGCATTTCCTGCGAGGTGCTCGACCTGCGTTCGCTGGTGCCGCTCGACAAGGTGGGGCTCCTCGAGTCGGTCAAGAAGACCGGCCGCGTCGTCGTGATCGGCGAAGCCCCGAGGACGGGCGGTTTCGCGGGCGAGATCAGCGCGATCATCGCGGAAGAAGCGATCGAGTACATGGAAGCGCCGATCGTGCGGGTGACGGGGTTCGACACGCCGTTTCCGTACACGCTCGAGCACGCGTACATGCCGAATGCAGGAAGAGTGCTGAAGGCGATTGATACGGTTGTGAACTTCTGAGCCGGGCCGTGAACCAGTTCTCTCATCCCGAGTGCCTGCTCGGCCCGGCTCATCCTGAGCGAGCCCGAAGGGCGAGTCGAAGGATCGGAATTCAGCAGGACAGCCGTGCCGGGACGAAAAGGACGTTTGTTCGATCAAGATGACGTTGTAGCCAGTCAAGGCATCACCAAACCACGAGGAACCGCGCATGGAATTCAAGCTCCCGGACATCGGCGAAGGCATCCACGAGGGCGAAGTCGTCAAGTGGCTCGTCAAGGAAGGCGACACGGTCAAGGAAGACCAGCCGATCCTGCAGGTGATGACCGACAAGGCGACCGTCGAGATCCCCGCCCCGACGTCCGGCCGGATCGCGAAGATCCACGCCGCCGAGGGCAAGGTCGCGCTCGTCGGCAGCGTCCTCGTCACGATCGAAACGGCGGGAGGCGCGCCGGCCAAAGCCGCCCCTGCGGCTCCTGCCGCCCCGGCCCCCACGAACGGCCCCCTCCATGCCGCCGCCGGCGGCGGTCCGCCGAAGATCGGCACCGACACGATGATCACCCGCGAGGTCGCCCGCGCAGCGGTGGAAGCACAGGCCGCGATCGTTTCACCCGTCGCTCGGAAGGTGAACGGCCGCGTCCTCGCCGCCCCCGCCACCCGCAAGCTCGCCCGCGAAATGGGCCTCGACATCGGCACCGTCGCCGGCTCCGGCCCCAGCGGCCGCGTCACGAAGGACGACGTGAAGCGGTTCGTCAGCGCCCCGACGAAGGTCCTCGGCGCGCCCGTCGCCGCCTCCCACGCCCCGCCGGCTCCCGTCGCATCCTCGGCCGGCGACGAGCGCATCCCGCTCCGCGGCCTCCGCAAGCTCATCGCCGAGAACATGCACCGCTCGAAGTCCACCGCCGCTCACTACACGTACGTCGAGGAAGTGGACGTCACCGAGCTCGTCGCCTTCCGCGCTTCCGCCAAGAAGTTCGCCGAGTCGAAGGGCGCGCGCCTCACGTACCTCCCCTTCATCATCAAGGCCGTCGTCGTCGGCCTGAAGGAGTTCCCCTGGGTCAACGCTTCGCTCGACGACGCCGCGGGTGAGATCGTCCTCAGGAAGTCCTACCACATCGGCGTGGCCGCCGCGACGGACGAGGGGCTGATGGTCCCGGTCCTGCGCGACGCCGACAAGAAGCCGCTTCTCCAGATCGCCCGCGAGCTCGACGACCTTGCGAACCGGACGCGCGCGAAGCGGGCCACGCGGGAGGAGCTCAAGGGGTCCACGTTCACGATCACGAGCCTGGGGTCGATGGGAGGGCTCTTCGCGACGCCGGTGATCAACTGGCCGGAGGTGGCGGTGATGGGGGTGCACAAGATTGCGAAGCGTCCCTGGGTGGTGAACGACCAGATCGTGGTGAGGGACATCATGCTCTTGTCGCTGTCGCTGGACCACCGGGTGGTGGATGGCGCGGTGGGGGCGCAGTTCATGAACCGGGTCGTGGAGATCCTTCAGGACCCGAAGCTGCTGCTGCTGGAGTAGCGATGGCGGTGACGACGAAGAATCCCGGGGCGGCAGCGAAACCGGCGGCGACGGAGCCGTCGATGGTGCAGATCCTGCGTCCCGACGGGTCGGCGGACGCGGCGCTGGACCCGAAGCTGCCGGCGGAGGAGCTGAAGACGCTCTACCGGTACATGCTGCAGCTGCGGATTTTCGACACGCGCATGCTGCTGCTCCAGCGCTCGGGGCGCATCGGGTTTTACGGGACGGCGACGGGGCAGGAAGCGAGCACGATCGGGACGGCGTACCCGCTGAAGCCGGAGGACTGGATTTTCCCGGCTCTGCGCGAGGGCGGGACGCTGGCGCTCCGGAAGTACCCGATCCGGCTGATGGTGGCGCAGCTGATCGGGAACGCGATCGACGTGGTGAAGGGGCGGCAGATGCCCTGCCACTATTCGGATGCGGAGCGGCATTACGTGGCGATGTCGAGCGTGATCGCGACGCAGTTTCCGCACGCGGTAGGCGCGGCGATGGCGGCGAAGATCCGCGGCGACAAGGTCGTGGTGATGGGATACATCGGCGACGGCGGCACGAGCGCGAGCGACTTCCACGTCGCGATGAACTTCGCGGGCGTCTACAAGCCGCCGGTCGTGCTCGTCTGCCAGAACAACCAGTGGGCGATCTCGGTCCCGCTGTGCGCCCAGACGGCGAGCGAGACGATCGCGCAGAAGGCGGTCGCGTACGGCTTCGAGGGCGTCCGCGTGGACGGCAACGACATCCTCGCGGTCGTGATGACGTCGCGCAAGGCGGTCGAAAAAGCCCGCGCCGGCGGCGGCCCGACGTTCATCGAGTGCGTCACGTACCGCCGCCTCGGCCACTCCTCCAGCGACGACCCCACGCGCTACCGCGACGCCGCCGAGGTCAAGGCGTGGGAAGAAAAGGACCCGATCGAGCGCTTCCGGAAGTACCTCGAGAAGAAGTCCCTCTGGTCCGCCGCCTGGCAGCAGCAGCTCGAGACCGAGATCAACGACGAGATCACCGCCGGCGTCCGCGAGGGCGAAGCCGCCGGCCCGCCGCCCGTCGAGTCGATGTTCGACGACGTCTTCAAGGACGTCCCGGCGTTCCTCGAGGAGCAGCGGCAGGACCTGCTGCGGCAGGACGAAGCGAAGAAGGGCGACGGGGCGTTTCCCCTGTAGAAGGCGCTTCCCCTAGAATGGGCGGGTGCCCTGGCTCCTCTTCGCGCTCACCCTCTTCGCCGGCTGCTTCATCCTCGGCGCCTGGGTCGGCCACCGCCGCCCGAAAGCCGCGCCCTGGTGCGTCGGCGCGGCGACCATCCTGATCTTCCTGCGCATCGTCTGGCGCCTGTACCCGCAGTACGAATACCCGCTCTTCCCGTTCGACGTCTACGTGGACATCCGGCCGTGGTGGGTGTTCGGGGCGGCGCTGTTCGCGGTGGGGGTGGGGGCGGCGAAGATGTCCACGAAGGGCGCGCGGGTGGGGGTGGGGATGCTGGGGCTGCTCTTGTGGGTGGTGGCGGGGCAGCGGATGTACCTGTCGTACATGCTGCCGCATGACGAGATGAAGGGGATCGCGGACAGGCAGGGGGTGGTGCGCCAGACGACGGACTACACGTGCGGGGCGGCGGCGGCGGCGACGGTGCTGACGCAGATGGGCGTGCCGGCGACGGAGAGCGAGATGTCGGAACTGTGCGGCACGAACCTGTTCACGGGGACGGATGAATTCGGCGTGGCGCGCGGGATCAGGCTGAAACTGCCGGGGCGGAGGGTGAGGGTTGACGGTGGAGACTGGGAAGCGCTCCAGCGCGCGTCGCTGCCGGCAGCGGTAACGATCCGGTATGTGCCGTGGATTGACCACTGGGTTGTCGTGCTGGAGGTGCAGGACGGGGGGGTGATTGTGGGGGATCCGGTGAGGGGGAAGATTGCGATGGGGAGGGAGATGTTTGTGAAGAAGTGGAGGGGGGTGATGGTCACGGTGGAAAAAGGACAGGAAACGAAAAACTAAAAACGAAAAGCTCCGCCCGATCACCCGCGTCGTCTCCACGCTCCTTTCCTTTTCGTTTTTTGTTTTTCGTTTTTCGTTTTTCGTTTCCTGGCCGTTTTCCCGCCTCGAATTGTAGGTCCTCCCACCATCTCCGTTAGAATCCCCCCCGATGCCCTCCCCGCCACCCGATGATCACGCCCTCATCGGCACCGTCGTCCGCGACCGCTACGAGGTCCTCCGGCTCCTCGGACAGGGCGGGATGGGGTCCGTTTACGCCGTCAAGGACCGCCAGTCCGGCGCCGAACGCGCGCTGAAAATCCTCGGCACCTCCCAGGGCGGACTCCGCGTCGCCCAGCACCGCTTCAAACGCGAATTCAGCACCATCTCCCGCGTCAGCCATCCCGGCATCGTCGCCGTCTACGACTTCGGCGAAATCGGCGGCGTCCTGTTCTACGTCATGGAACTCCTCACCGGGAAGACGGTCTCCGACCTGGTCCCGAAGCCCCCCGCGGTCCCCGACCGCGCGGCGATCGGGGAGTCGCTGAAGCTGATGTCGGAAGTGATCGAAGCGCTCGGCTACGTGCACCAGCACCACCTGATCCACCGCGACCTGAAGCCCTCGAACCTGATCTTCGGCGCGGACGGCAAGGTGCGGATCACCGACTTCGGCCTCGCCAAGGACTTCGACAACGCGATCACGCTCACGGAGTCGGGCGCGATTCTCGGCACGCTGTCGCACATGGCCCCCGAGCAGCTCCAGGGCCGCAAGATCGACCACCGCGCGGACCTCTACGCGGTCGGGATCATGCTCTACCAGCTCGCCTGCGGCCGGCTTCCCTTCAATGAGACCAATCCCCTCGCCCTGATGCGCCAGCAGGTCACGCAGGCGCCGCTCGTCCCCTCGAAGCACAACCCGGCCTGCCCGCGCGAGCTGGACGACGTGATCATGAAGCTGCTCTCGCGCGACCCCGTGGACCGGTACTCGAACGCTGTCGCGCTCGCGGCGGACCTCGCCGCCGTGATCAAGGGCGACAAGCCCGCCGCGCCGAAGACTTCGTCGCAGTCGAGCGACCAGCGCACGATGATCGCGACCGCCGCCGGGTACGTCGGCCGGCAGGAGGACCTGCAGAAAATGCAGACCGTGCTCGAGCAGGCGGGCGCGGGAGAGGGCGGGACGGCGGTGATCCTCGGGGAAGCGGGGATCGGGAAGACGCGCTTCGTTGAGGAATTCTGCGCGCGGGCGCTGATGTACGGGGTGACGTTTCTCAAGGGTCGCGCGGACCGGCGGGCGGGGGTGTTCTACCGGCCGTTCATCGAGATGATCGAGGCGTACAGCGCGCGGATCGGGCAGTACGACAACGAGACGGAAGCGGCGCTGTTTGCGGACATCGGGCGCGTTCTGGCGCGGCTGGTGCCGCGGCTGATGGAGCGCAAGTCGATCGCGGAGGCGCCGGAGCCGTCGGCGCTGGACGCGGGCGAGAACAAGCTGCGGCTGTTCGACGCGGTGACGCGGTTCTTCCTGCGGATCGCGCAGCACGAGACGCTGGTGCTCTTCTTCGACGACTTCCACCAGGTGGACGAGCTGTCGCTCGAGCTCTTCCAGTACCTGGGCCGCAACGCGCGGACGGCGCGGCTGGTGCTCGTCGCGGCGTGCCGCGGCGAGGACCTCGCGCCGCGCGGCGGGAAAGCGCACCCGGTGGACGCGATGCTGACGGCGCTGAAGCGCGAGAACGTGAAGTGCGAGACGTTCATGCTGCGGCGGCTGACGGAGGCGGAGACGGCGCGGCTGGCGGCGGCGGTGGGGCCCGGCGTGGAGCTGTCGACGGCGTTCATCCAGCGGCTGCACGCGCGGACGGCGGGGGTACCGTACTTCGTCGAGGAGCTGCTGCGATGGCTGAAGGACCAGGGGGCGCTGGAGAAGGGACACTGGCCCGAGGAAGTCCCTGAAACGGTCGAAGCAGTGCTGCGCGAGCGGCTAGAGGGGATCGACGAGAAGGTGCTGGGAGCGCTGCGGGCGGCGGCGGTTGTCGGGGAGGAATTCGAGTTCGAGGTCCTGCTGCGCGCGTCCGGCGAGGACGAAGGCGCGCTCCTCGAGGCGATCGACAACGGCGTGCGCGCCAAGGTGCTCAAGGAGCGCCCCGGCGAGCGCTACGCGTTCGTCCACCCGCTTCTCCGCATGATGCTCTACTCCAAGATGCTCCCGCGGCGGCGCAAGCTGCTTCACCAGGCGATCGCCAAGGCGCTGGAGGAACGCGGGGGGGACACGGGGACGCGGGAAGCCGCGGAGGCGCTGGCGTACCACTGGACGAACGCGGGCGACCGGGAGAAGGCGACGGGGTACGCGATCGAGGCGGCGCGGAAGGCGTTCGCCGTGCATGCGAACGAGGCGGCGAAGACGCACGCCGAGGCCGCGATCCGGGGGCTGGAGGACAAGGGCGACCCGGGGACGATGCTGAAGCTCTACGAGACGCTCGACCTGATGTACGACATCCAGATGGTGTCGGGCTCGAGCGTGGACGCGACGGCGGCGGCGAATCGGATGGTGCTGATCGCCGGGCAGCTCGCCGACCCGGAGCGGCGCGCGAAAGCGCATTTCAAGCTGGCCCGCTCCGAGCAGCAGGCCGGGCACTACCAGGCCACGATCGCGAATCTCCAGGAGGCCCTTCGCGAAACCCAGTCCCCCGCCCTGCGCGTGACCGCGATGGGCGTGCTCGGGTTCACGATGGCGGAGAAGCTGGGCAAGCCGCAGGAAGGGCTCGCGATCGCGCAGGAGGCCGTGCGGCTTTCCGAAGGGCTGACCGAGACGGGCGCGCGCTACCAGGCGATGAACGGGCTGGGCGTCGCGCTCCTGCGCGCCGGCCACCTCGTGCAGGCCGCCGAGCAGATGCGCAAGACGATCGAGTTCGCGCGCGCTTCCGGCCACAAGATCGGCGAGTGCAACGGCATGAACAACCTCTCGGTCGCGCTGGAAGCGATGAACCGGCACGAGGAGCGGCTGGCGATTCTCAAGGAAGCGCTGGACCGGGCGCGGCAGGTCGGCTACCTGGCGGGAGAGTGCCTGTACCTCGTGGGGCTGGCCGGCGGGCTGGCGGACGCGGAGTCGCCCGACGCCGAGCCGCTCGCGCGGCAGGCGCGGGACCTGTCGAAGCGCGCCGGTTTCCGGACGTCCTACCAGAGCGCCACGAACCTGCTCGCCCGCCTCGCGTTCAAGCGCGCCGAGTTCGAGGAGAGCCGGAAGATGCTGGCGGAGATCTTCGCCGACCCCGAGTCGAACATCGGCGTGCGCACCGACGCGCAGCTCCTGGATGCGGAAGCGGCGATCCGCTGCGGGCAGGCGGAGGACGGGCTGGCGGGGCTGGCCGCGCTTGGCGCGAAGCTGGGCGGCATGCCGGGGTCCACCTGGGCGCTCAGTTTCCAGGTTGACCGCGCCGCGGTCCTGGTCATGGCGGGCCACGTCGTGGACCCGAAGTACTTCGACGAGGCAGCCGCCGTCCTCGACTCGGTCGCTCCCGAAGTCGAGAAGATCGAAGTCCCCAGCATCGCCAACTACTACCGGTTCTGTCGCGGCCGCATCGCCGCCGCCCGCGGCGACGCGGCGAAATCCGAAGAACACTTCCGCTCATGCATCCCCTTCCTGCTCTCCCAGCCCTCGCAGTCGGGCCGCGCGTCGACGCGCGCGTGGCTCGCCGCTTCGCAGGAGAAGCTCGGGCGGCTTCCGCAGGCGCGCGAATTCTGGGTCCGCGCCGAGGAAGACATGCTGCGCGCCGGCCTGCAGCCGCTCTGGCAGAACTTCATCCGGCTGTTCCCGAAATTGGCGGCGCTCGCGGCTTCCGAGGCCTCGGAAGCGCGCACCGAGGTGCGCCCGGCGCCGCCCTCGGGGCTGCTGCTCGACGCTTCGCCGTTCGTGGGGCGGGAAGCGGAGATGGACTGGCTGCGCGGGAGGCTGAAGGAGACGCTGGAGAAGAAGGCGGGCGGGCTGGTGGTGTTCCGGGGGCCGACGGGGATCGGGAAGACGAGGCTCCTGCGGGAATTCGGCGCGGTGGCCGGGCACGATTCGCTCCCGGTGCTGACGGGTTCCGCGCGGGAGGAGAGCCGGCAGGTCGCGCACGGACCGTGGATCCAGGTGGCGCGGCAGGCGCTGGAGTTCCTGCCCGAGGCGCGGGTGGCGCCGGACCTGGCGGCCGCGCTGCGGGCCGGGGTCCCGGAGCTGGCCGATCATCCGCGGCTGGTCCGGATTTCGCCCGGCGAAGCCCGCTCCCCGAAGGCCGAGCTGGCCCCCGAGCTAGAACGCCTCAGGGTTCACGACGCGATCGCCCGGCTGGTCGAGGCCGTCTCGTCGGGCGCCGGGACCGACAAGGCCGGCCTCGTGCTGCTCTTTGACGACGCCGGCGCGGCCGACGAATCGTCGCTCGACCTGCTCGCCTTCCTCGCGCGCTCGGTGCGCCGGCACCCGATCCTGTTCGTCGCCAACTACAACTCCGAGGACACCGGCGACGACCACCCCCTCGCCCGCGCCCTCGCCGGCCTTCTCCGCGACCGCGAAGCCACGGTGCGCGACCTGGAGCCGCTCCGCTCCTCCGACATCTCCTCCCTCGTCACCGCCCTCGTCGGCCAGCGCCGCGACGCCGCCGACCTCGCCGTCGTCGTCGCCGACAAATCGGGCGGCAATCCGCTCTTCGCCCGCGAACTCCTCCTCGCCATGTTCCGCGGCGGCCTCGTCGAGGAAAACGAGGAACGCTACAAGCTCAAGACCCAGTCCATCCGCCTCCCCGACACGATCGCCGGCCTCCTGCGCCACCAGCTCGAGGGCCTCAACCCCGACGTCCTCCGCGTCCTCAACGGCGCTTCCGTCATGGGCCGCGAGTTCGACTTCGAGACCCTCATGGACATCTCGTCGGCCCAGGAAAAACAGCTCGTCGATTGGATCGAGGGCCTCGTCAAGGTCGGCATCCTCGAGTCCGTCCCCGAGGACCCCCTCGGCCGCGACCTGTTCCGCTTCCAGGCCCCCCAGATGCGCGAAGTCATCTACGCCGGCATCCCCAAGCCCGAGCGCGAGGCCATCCACCGCCGCGTCGCAGAGTCGCTCGAACGCGCAAGCCTGTCGCGGAAGGGCGTCAGCGCGGGCGAGCTGGCGCACCATTTCGTGCTGGGCGGCGGGGGGCGCAAGGCGCGGGACTACTCGCTGGAAGCGGGGCTGAAGGCGAGCAAGGTCTGCGCGAACGGCGAGGCGCTGACGCACCTCGGGAACGCGCTCAAGGCGATGAAGGCGGACGCGACGCTGCAGGACCGCGGCAAGGCGTTCGACGCGCTCAGCGAACTCGCGCAGGTCCAGATGCGGATCGGGGAAAACGCGGAAGCGCGGCGGCTGTGCGAGGAAGCGGTGGCGGTGGCGGAGACGCCCATCCAGCGGGCGCGCCTGGGCCGGGCGCTGGCGCAGTCGATGCACCGCGCCGGACAGCTGAAGGAGGCTGTCCGCATCTGCGAGGAGACCCTGCGCCGGCTGGCCCTCGACCTGACAGGGCGCGAGGGGAACGACTTCCGGGAGACGCTTCCCCGCCCCGCCGACATGCCGCAGGACGCCGCGGAGCACACGGCCGGGATGCTCGGCACGCTGACGTTCGAGCACAACTACCTCGGCAACCGGGACCTGTCGCGGGCGATGTGCGCCCTGGGCAGGCTGTACGCCGACCGGACCCAGAAACCCGAGGTCGTCGCCAACGCGCTGAAGACGGAAGCGTTCGTGCTGCAGGACGACGGGAAGCACGAGGAGGCGCGCAAGGCGTACGACCAGGCGCTGCGGCTGCAGCGGGCGCAGGGGAACCGCTGGGCGGAGGCGGCGCTGCTCAACAACATCGCCGGGCTCGGCACGGCGACGAACCGCGTCCGCGAGGGGCTGGAGATGTACATCGCTTCCGCGAAGCTGTTTGCGGAGGTCGGCGACCTCGTCGAGCACGGGCGGCAGCTCAGCAACATCGGGCGGGCGCAGATCGAGCTGGGCGAGTGGAAGGACGCGGAAGTCACGCTGGTGCAGGCGCTTGACCTGAACGTCCGGCTGAGCGAGCGCCGTTCCATGTGCTTCATCCAGGCCGATCTCGGGCTCCTTTACCTGAACCGCGACGAACGCGAGAAAGCGCGGGGCCATTCGCAGAAATCGCTCGAGCTCGCGGAGGGACTGGGATTCGTCGGGCTGCAGCTCGCCGCGCTCCACCTCCTCGGCGCCGTCGCTCGCCGCAGCGGGAACTTCGCCGGCTCCCGCGAACTCACCCGCCGCGCCCTCGAGATCGCCCGCGAAAAGAAGCTCCCCGGTTCCGTGGTCCTCGCATCCGTGGACGGCGTCGAGACCGAAGCCGGGACCGGCGACATCGCCGAGGCCGCGCGGATGCTGGGCGAGGCCCGCGCCGCCAACGGACCCGACGCCAATCCCCTTCTCGACCGCGCCGAGGGCGTGCTCGCCGAGGCCCGCGGCGACTTCGCCACCGCCGCCGCCGCCTTCTCCCGCACCCTCGCCCAGCTCGAACAGCGCGAAAACCCCTTCAGCCTCGCCTCCGCCCGCCTCGATCTCGGCCGCGCCCTCGCGCTCAGGCTCAAGCGCGAAGGCGGCGGGACCGCAGCCGAAGCCCGCGCCGCCCTCGAGGCCGCCCTCCCCGTCTTCGCCCGCCTCGGCGCGAAATGGCACGAGTCCGCCGCGAAATCGCTCCTCGCGACCCTCCCCGCCTGACGCTCGCCGTCCCCGGGCTTTTCGCTTAAAGTCGAAGCACTTCCTGCAACTGGAGCCTCACTCCCCATGCGCAAGACCGACACCCTCATCATCGGTTCCGGCCCCGGCGGCTACGTCGCGGCCATCCGCCTCGCCCAGCTCGGCAAGCAGGTCACCGTCGTCGAACGCGAGGACCTGGGCGGCGTCTGCCTCAACTGGGGGTGCATCCCTTCCAAGGCCCTGATCCACATGGCGTCCACGTACGAGAAGACGCTTCATGGAAGCGAGATCGGCGTGGAAGCGAAGGACGTGAAGGCAAACCTGAAGCAGTTCCAGGTATGGAAGAAGACGGTGGTGGACAAGCTGACGGGCGGCGTGGGGATGCTTCTCAAGGGGTACAAGGTGGACGTGGTGAAGGGGCAGGCGAAGTTCACGGGGGCGAACACGGCGGAGGTTGTCGGGAAGAAGGAGACGGAGACGATCGAGTTCAAGAACTGCATCATCGGGACGGGGGCGAAGCCGATCGAGATCCCGGGGTTTGCGTACGACGAGAAGAACGTGATCGGCGCGAAGGGCGCGCTGGCGCTGGACGCGATTCCGGCGCGGCTGGTGGTGATCGGCGGCGGGGTGATCGGCCTGGAGCTGGGGACGGCGTACGCGAAGCTCGGGACGAAGGTGACGGTGCTGGAGGCGCTGGACCAGCTGCTGCCGGGGCAGGACCCGACGCTGGTGAAGATGGTGGAGAAGGGGCTGAAGAAGCGCGGCGTGGAGTGGATGCTGAAGGCGAAGGCGAAGGGGTACAAGGCGGTTGCGGGCGGGCTGGAGGTGGCGGTGGAGACGGAGAAGGGCCCCGCGACGGTCGCGTGCGACAAGATCCTGGTGGCGGTGGGTTTCCGGCCGATCACGGACGTGCTGGACCTGCCGAAGGCGGGAGTGAAGACGAGCGACCGCGGGTTCATCACGACGGACAAGGCGGGGCGCACGAACATCCCGCACATCTTCGCGATCGGGGACGTGAGCGGCCCGCCGTTCCTGGCGCACAAGGCGTCGAAGGAAGGGATTGTGGCGGCGGAGGTGATCGCGGGGCACAAGAGCGAGAAGGACTACGTGATCCCGGGGGCGATCTTCACGGATCCGGAGATCGCGACGGTCGGGATGACGGAAGCGGAGGCGGAGAAGGCAGGGATCCAGGTGAAGGTCGGCAAGTTCGCGTTCGTGGTGAACGGCCGTGCGCTGTCGATGAACGAGACGGACGGGTTCGCGAAGGTGGTGAGCGACGCGAAGAACGACGTCCTGCTCGGGGTGCAGATGGTCGGCCCCGAGGTGTCGAACCTGATCGCCGAGGCGACGCTGGCGATCGAGATGGGCGCGAGCGCCGAGGACCTGGCGCTCACGGTGCACGCGCACCCGACGCTGTCGGAGGTGATCATGGAAGCCGCGGAGGCGGTGTACGGGAAGTCGATCCATGGGGTGAACAGGTAACGCCCGCGGGACTTGTTTCCGTGCCTGTCCGTGCTTTTTCCGTGCTCTCCGTGAATTGCCGTTCGAGCAAACGGCGATTCACGGAGAGCATGGAAAAAGCACGGACAGGCACGGAAAACGGCACAGCGATGGGCCGCGGTTAGAATGCCCGGATGCCCTCCCTCCCCTGGTCCTGGCTCGGCCGCATCCCGTACGACGAAGCCCGCGCCCTCCAGCGCGAACGCGTCGATGCCGTCGCCGCCGGGACCGCTTCCCCCGTCCTCTGGCTGCTCGAGCATCCCGACGTCGTCACCGTCGGGCGCGGCGGCGACTTCGAGGAGGCCCGCGCCTCGGGATTCCCGGTCGCCGAGACCGAGCGCGGCGGCGGGCTCACCTGGCACGGCCCGGGGCAGGTCGTGGGCTACCCCGTCCTCCCCGTCGCCGACCACGACGTCCACCGGCACTTGCGCGACATCGAGGAAGCGCTGATCCGGTACCTGGCCACGCTCGGCCTTCCGGCCGGCCGCAAGGACAAGCTCACCGGCGTGTGGGTGGGCGACCGAAAAATCGCGAGCATCGGCGTCGCCGTCCGCCGCTGGGTCGCGTACCACGGTTTCGCGTTCAACGTCGCTCCCGACATGGCCGCGTTCCGGCGCTTCCGGCCGTGCGGCCTGGACCCGGACGTCATGACGTCCCTGCGCGAGCTGGGGATCGAGCTCGACCTGGAGGAAGCGGCCGCGGGAATCGCGACGGCTTTCGGCGGCGTTTTCGGGTACTCGATGGCGCGCGACGTCCCGGCCGGGAGCGCGCGCGCGTGAAGGCACTTCTCCTCGTCGATCACGGATCGAAGCTCCCCGAGGCCAACGCGCTCCTCGAGCAGGTCGCCGAGCGCCTGCGCGCCCGCGGCGGATTCGACCTGGTGAAGGCGAGCCACATGGAACTCGCGCCGCCGTCGCTCGGCGAGGCGTTCGACGCGTGCGCCGCGGCGGGCGCGGACGAGGTCACGATCGCGCAGTTTTTCCTCGGCCCCGGGCGGCACTCGTCGCGCGACATCCCGCGGATGGCGGAGGAGGCGGCGAAGCGGCACCCGGGGATCGCGTGGCGGCTGACGGAACCGCTGGGCGTGTCCGATCCCGTCATCGAGGCGCTTCTGGAGCGGATCCGCGAGGCTCGGCCATGAAGAAACCGACGGGGCTGGCGGGATTCGGCATCCTGGCGGTGGTGGCGGCCGCGTGGATCATGTGGAAGCTGCCGGCAATCGGCCGCGAGCAGCTCATCGCCGCGGACGAGGTGTCCGCCATCGACGCCCTCCGGCGCGTGCACGCCGCCGAGCTCGATTTCCGCCGCAACGACGGCGACGGCAACGCCGTGCCGGACTTCTGGGCCGCGGACGTGTCGGGGCTTTTCCGCGCGGCCCAGCCGAACGGCGAGCCCTGCGCGATCCTCGACCCCGCGATCGCCGCCGCCGACCGCGCGGCACTTCCGCCCTCCGACGGCCCGCGCCCGCGGCTGACGGCGGGGCTGCCGCCGAAGGCGTGGAACGGGTACTGGCTGCGGGCGGTGAAGGGTCTGGCGGCGGACGGGCCGGACGACGACACGCGGGCGTGGGAGAGCCTGCGGGGGTTCGGGTTCGTGGCGTATCCGGCGGAGCCGGGCGTCACGGGGCGGCGGGTATTCCTGGTGGGCGAGGACGGCGTGGTGTGGGGGAAGGGCGTGGAAGCGGCGGGGCGGGAGGGGCCGGCGGAGTGGCCCGCGCGCGGGCCGGCGGCGGACGGCTGGAAGCAGGTCCCGTGAAGAAGAAAGTGGGCCCGGTGCTGGCGGTCGCGATCCTCGTCGCGGCGGTCGGGATCGGCGCGGGGCTGCTGCGGCTGTTCCTGGGCGGGATGGTGAACCCTCTCGACGGGAACGAGCGCGAGGCGAGGCAGCTTCTCGGCTCCGTCGCGACGCTGGAGAAACTGTGGCGCGACGGCGACGCGGACGGGAACGGCAAGGCCGACTGGTGGACCGCCGACTGGTCGGGCTTCCACCGCGTGCTGGCAAAGAACGGCAAGCCGGTCTCGATGATCAGCGGCGCCGTCGCTTCCGCCGACGCCGCTCCGCTCCCCGCCGGCGCGGGCATGGCCCAGAAATATCCATCGTCGCCGCACACGGGGTACTGGTTCCGCGCGATCCCCGTCGAGAACGGCTACGGGTTCGCGGCCTACCCGGCGGAGCCCGGGAAGACGGGGCGGCGCGTGTACATCACGCGCGAAGACGGCCGCCTCTGGGTCCGCGACGGCGCCGAGCCGCCCCCACGCTGGCCGGCGCCCACCGACGCGGGCATGGCCGCCGCGGGCTGGACTTTGGTTAAACTCGCGCCATGACCCGCCTCCCCGTCGCCTTCGACCTCCAGACCGCCGACTGGAAAAAGACCCGCTACCCCGGCGTGGCGATCCACTTCCTCCGCAACGACAAAATGACCGGCGACGTCACCGCGCTCATCCGCATGGACGGCGGGTGCGGCTATCCCCAGCACCGGCACGTGGGGGACGAAGAGGTTCTCGTGCTGACGGGGGCGTACAAGGACGAAGCGGGGACGTACCACAAGGGGGACTACCACTGCCACCAGGGCGGGTCGGTGCACCACCCGGTCGCCCTCGAAGGCGAGCCGTGCGTCATCTTCGCGATCGCGCACGGAGGCATCCGGCTGTTCGAGGAAAACCTGCCGCGCTCGACGGAGAAGAGCGAGCCCCAGTTCGAGCGGCTCGTCGATCGCTGGGCCGCCAATCCGCGCGTCCACGAGTGGCACGGCTGGTGGGCGAGGCGGACCAAGGAACTCCGCGCGAAGTTCCCGTGGCTGACGAGCCAGAAGCGCACGGCACGCGTGACGGGCGACGACCTCCTGGCGTTCCTGACCGAGGAGACCGAACGCCTGACGATGCGCTGGCCCCTCGGACTCTTCGGCGCCCAGCGCCGGAAAGTCGCGGCGACTCCCCACCTCGCCGACTGCCTCGACAAGCTCCTCTGGTCCGACCAACCCCTCGAGGCCCGCGTGGACGGCGCCATGTCCGGCGAATTCTCCTTCAAGGGCATCGGCCGCTCCATCGCGTTCCCCAGCCTCATGCTCCAGACCGCCTTCCCCGACAAGGTCGTCGGCCTCCTGTCCCTCCGCTTCGCACAGCAGGCCTTCCCCATCCCGATGCCGCCGGGCGCGACCGCGGGGGAACGCTTTGCCCTCTACTCCAGATCGGTGCTCGCGGCCTGGAAGAGCGCGCGGCCGGACCAGCCGCTGAACATGGCGTACTGGGTGCTGTGGATGGAGTACGCGGCGCACCACACGGTGCGGCCGGCGATGTTTCGCGCCTGAGCAGGCCGCAGGCCGAGTCGAAGGATTGCGCTGCGATAGAGAATCAGGCCTGGGAGCACCCACACCTTCCTTCGCCTACCGCGACAGCTCTTCCACGACCCTCACCGCCACCCGCCCGACTTTCTCAAACCCCTCGACCTTCAGCGTCTCCGGCGCATCCGCGGCCGTGTGCAGCCGCTTCGCCAGCCACGAGTGCGTGAGCAGCGTCGCGCACGCGAGCCGCTCGCGGGTGAACGAGGAATGGTCGGTCATGAGTCCCACGGACGGGGGGAAGGGGCGCACGTCCACGCCGACGGCCTTGCCCGCGCCGACGAGGGCGTCGCTCATGGAGACGCCGCCGCTCTCGGGGCCGCGCGCGGGGACGACCCAGACCGCGCCCGCGTAGCCGACGCCGTCGAGGTTGAGCACGCGGAGCCGCTTCTCTTGACGCAGTGCGTCAATATGCCGCCGCACCCACGCCTGCGACCCCGTCATCCCGAACTCCTCACCCGACACCGCCAGGAACACCGCCCTCGCGCTTTTCGCGCCGGGAAGGCTCTTCCAGATCCTCGCCATCTCCACCAGCGCTCCGACGCCGCTCGCGTTGTCCATCGCCCCCGGGGACTGGTTGTGCGTGCGGAGGAGGTACAAGGGAAGCGACAGGACGAACACGATTCCCCCGGCGATCGCGATGAACTCCAGCGGCACGGCGGTGTCGAACAGCCGCGCGAGCGACACGCCGAGATACCCGAACGCCGCCGTGCGCGCCCAGCGGAAGAGCGCGATCCGCCCGCCCAGCGAGAGCGACTGCGATTTCGAGTCGTAGTGCGCCATGAACACGAACAGCGGCCCGTCCGCCGGACCGTCCGTGCGCGCCGCGATGTTGGACGACCGGATCCACCCCTTCCGCGGCGGATCAGACTCCGCGCAGTCCCGGATCGACCCGTGGAACACACGCCGGATCAGCCACGGCAGCAGCACCGCGAGCGAAGCGCAGAACGCGAGAGCGCCCCACGCCAGCCGCACGTCCTTCCAGAGCCCGATCCCGACCGCCGCGAGGCCCGCGTGCGAGACCAGAAGCGACACGCGCAGAAGGTTGTCCGCCACCGGCCGGAACTCGAAGAACTCCTCGCTCATCCCCATCCCCGCGTCGGCCAGCGACTTCTTCACGACCTGCGCCACCGCCCGCTCTTCCGAGGTTCCGCACAGCCGCGGCCGCGAGATCGAGGTCGCGAAATCCAGCGCGCGGCGGGCGTTGAAGGCGGACATGGGGGCGAGACTCTACCGCAAGCGGGCGCGAACCGCACAGAACGCGGGTCCGTTGCACATCCATCTGCCCACGTCCTTCTTCCGTGCTTTCCGTAACTCCGTGCTTTCCGTGAATGCCCTTTTCGGGTCAGCGTGAAAAACAACGGCATTTCACGGAAAGCACGGAGCTACGGAAAAGCACGGAGAACGGCCAAGGGAAAGGAGGGAAGAACGGAATTCACGCCCCCGCCCCCACGGTCTCCTTCTCTGCCGACACTTCCTCGTCCTTCGGCGGCCGCTTCCCCACCCCGAAAATTCGCGAGATGGCCGCATGGGAGACGGCGGAGGAGAGGGCGAGCCCCGCGATCGTGAACCACGTGACGCCGGGGTGCGCGGGGAAATGCTGGAGGAGCTGGCCGGAGAGGAAGGGGCCGAAGGCGTGGCCGGAGTTCTGGGCGAGCATGAAGATGCCGAGGTAGCGGCCGCGCTGGGAGAGGGGTGCGAGTTCGGTGGCGAGGGAAGAGCCTGCGGGGGCGACGAGGACTTCGCCGCAGGTGACGACGGCGATGGCGGCGGCGAAGTGCCACGGGAGGGTGCAGAAGGTGAAGGATCCGTAGCCGACGGCGTAGAGGCAGCAGCCTGTGACGAGTGCGGGGACGAGGCCGAAGCGGCCCATCCAGCGGGTGGCGGGGATCTGGAGGAGGAAGACGCCGGTGCCGTTGACGGCGAGGATCCAGGCGATGGTTTTGTCGGGGATGTGGGCGAAGGTGGAGGCGTACATGGAGGTGCCCGCGACGAGCTGGGCCCAGACGACGGAGAGGAGGACGGCGGCGGCGGTGAGGAGGAGGAAGGGGCGGTTGGCGAGGGCGGCGGACCAGGGGGGCGGAGTTTCGGCGGAGCGGGGGGGCCTGGGGGGCTCGTGGAGGATGATGCTGAAGAGGACGAAGGACGCGGCGAAGACGCCGGCGGTGATGGCGAAGGTGACGACGTACGACTCGGTGACGAGGGCGTTGAGGATCATGCCGCCCGCCCAGCCGGCGTTGATTCCCATGCGGACGAAGCCGAAGGACTCGGCGCGCATGCGGCCGGTGGAGATGTCGGCGACGTAGGCCTGGGAGCTGGGTTCGAAGAGCTGGCCGCTGAAGTTGGAGGCGATGAAGGTGGCGGCGAGGAGCCAGAAGGGCTGGCCGGTGGCGATTTCCCAGGCGATGCCGGCGGAGGTGAGGGCGCGGCCGGCGAGGGCGGCCTGCATGACGAATTTGCGGCCGATGCGGTCGGCGAGTTCACCGCCGCAGAAGCGGGCGGTGGCGCCGCCGAGGCCGGAGATGGCGAGGGCGGTGCCGATGAGGCCGGTTTCGATCTTGAGTGTGTTGGCGCAGAAGAGCGCGAAGAACGGGAACGAGAAGGCGAAGCCGGTTGCCGTGAAGACCCTTCCGAAGAACAGCAGCCAGAGGTCGGGGGGGTAGCGGCGGAGAGGATTCGGCATGGGCGAGGGGATGATACAGGCTGGCGAAGGCTGGCGAAGGCTGGCGAAGGCTTGCTGAAGGCTGGCGGAAGGCTGGCTAAAGGCTGGCGAAGGCTGGCGGAAGGCTGAATGGATCGCGAGAAAATACTTTTGAGAAGCTATTGACAATCCCCACCACACGCTCTACATTTCTTGCATCAACCTGCGTACTTCATTTAAGAGGGAGAACAGACATGGCCAGAACGCGATCGTTCGAGGATCTGATCATCTGGCAGGAAGCGCGGCGACTGGTGCCGGAGATTTACAGGGCTACAGAGCGTTTTCCCACGGCGGAGAAGTTTGGCCTCGTGTCGCAATCGCGGCGGGCGGCGATCTCGATCCCTTCGAACATCGCCGAGGGTTGGGCCCGCAACACCAGGGGCGATTTCAATCACTTTCTTGGCATTGCCCTCGGCTCGATTGCCGAACTTCAGACCCAACTCTACGCAGGTTCCGACCTGTCGTTCATGTCCGTTGAGGAATCAAGACGCTTAATCGAGCGGGGCAACCTCCTCCGGGCCCTCACGCTCCGTTTCAAGGCAAGCATGCCCTGACCCATGCCTCCCTGTAGCCCTTATCCACTCCCCACCAGCCTTCAGCCAGCTTTCAGCCAGCCTTCGCCAGCCTTCAGCCAGCCTTCAGCCAGCCTTCGCCAGCCTTCGCCAGCCTTCGCCAGCCTTCTAAATCACCATTCGTTCCGGATCCGCACGCTCTTCATTCTTCAACAACGGCTCCAGCGCGAACGCACGCAGGTCCACGCACGGCTTGCGGGAAAGCACAAGGTCGGTGACGACGCGCCCCGCCGCCGGCGCATGCATCACACCGTGCCCGCTGAACCCTGTCGCATGCACCAGCCCCTTCACCCTCGGGTCGCGCGACAGGATCGCCTTCTCGTCCGGGCTCACCTCGTAGTAGCCGCAGCTCGTGTGGTCCAGCCCCGCCTTCTCCCCCAGCATCGGGATCCACTCGGCCATCTTCATGAGGACCTCAAATCCATAGTCGTTCTCGCCGATCCCGAACCCCGGCTCGATGTCGTCGTTCAGCTTCGCCGTGTCCACGTCCGGCGCGGGGAAGCGGTCCCAGCCGGCGGGCTTCTTCGGCTTCGAGTCCCACCCCATCATGAGGCCGTTCATCTCGGGGCGCCCGTACACCTCGAGGTCGAGCACGGTGAGCGGCCATTTCGAAACGTGGTGCCCGTAAATCTGGTTGGTGAAGTACAGGTACCGCTTCACGGGCGTCACCGGCATCGGGCATCCCGCCATCTTCCCGACCGCGTTCGCCCAGGGGCCCGAGGCGTTGACGACCGTCGTGCAGCCGATCCGGTGATGGCCGCTCACGATCACGGCCTTCGCTTCCCCGCCCGAAACCTCGATCCCCGTGACGGGCGAGTACTGGAGCAGCATCGCGCCCTTGGACACGGCGGCGTCGAGGTACGTGGAAGCGACGAGGTCGGGCTTGAGGAAGCCGTCGTGCGGGCACCAGGAAGCGGCCTTCAGCTCGGGGTGATCGATCCACGGGAACTTCGCGCGCACCTGCGGCGCGGTGAGCATCTCGACATCCGGGACGCCCTGCTCCTTCTGGAACGCCACGCGCCCGGCGGCCGAGTCGGCGGCCTCCTGCTCGCTCCAGAGGAACAGGTAGCCGTTCTGCGTGAAGACCTGCTCGCACCCGAACGACTTCGAGAAGTCGCGGTATTCGCGTCCCGAGATGAGGGACATCTCGATGTTCGACAGCGAGGAGAACTGGTGCCGGAACGCGGCGGCGCTTCGCGACGTCGAGCCTCCCGCGCGCGGCCCTGCGTCGAGGACGGCGACGCGGAGTTTCGAATCGCGGACGAGGTTCCAGGCGGAAGCGGCGCCGATGATGCCTGCGCCGATGATGACGACGTCGACGTCCGTGGGGTAATTGCGGGCGGGGCTGGACATGGGTTGGATTGTAGGGGCGAGCGAGGGAAGGCGTCGAAGGTTGAAGGGCGGAGCTCAGCGGCCTTTCGCGGGTCTCCACTCGACTTCGGGCACGGCCGCGGCGTGATTGACGTAGCGCGCGGCGACGAATAGGGCGTCGGCGAGACGGTTGATGTACACGACGGCATCGACGCACGGCGGGTGGGATTTCTTCAGCGTGACGACGGCGCGTTCGGCGCGGCGTGCGACGGTGCGGGCGAGGTGGAGGGCGGCGCCGGCGGGCGAGCCGCCGGGGAGGATGAAATTGCGGAGGGCGGGCAGGCGGCTCTCCATGGTGTCGATCCACGTTTCGAGGGCGGGGACGCGGGCGGGATCGACGCGCATGCGCCCGGGGGCATCGGGGCGCGGATCGGCGAGATCGGCGCCGAGGGCGAAGAGGTCGTTCTGGACGAGGGTGATTTCGGCGTCGGTTTCGGGGGGGAGGCCTGCGGCGCGGACGACGCCGAGGACGGCGTTGAGTTCGTCCACGATGCCGTAGGCATCGATGCGCGGGTCGTCCTTGGGGACGCGTGCGCCGCCGATGAGGCCTGTGCTGCCCTGGTCGCCGGTGCGGGTGTAGATCTTCATTTGTGAGATCCGGATTGGAGACGGGTGAAGTGTAGTAAGGGGAGACGAAAGGGCCAGTTGCGAGTTGGTTGTTGGGTGGTCGGTGTTTCGGCGACACCCGGGAGGGCGTCTGCATGCGGACGCGGGAGACGGCAACGGCAAAGGGCAAAGGCAAAACGGATAACCCTCAAGCAAATGGCAAAGGGCAAACGACAAGTCAGGCAGCTTCGTCGATGCGGCGGATCATGGCGCCGTCGAATGGCTTGCCGAGCGGCGGCTCGCCGAGCACTTTTTTCTCCCTTTGACTTATAACCCCGAGGATCTTCGTTTTTCGCGACGATGTTATGCGCTTGCTTTCATCGCATCGAGCGTAAGACCTTGCGCCACCAGTATCGTAGCGAGAGTCTCACGACCGCCTTTGGTGACCCTGTACGAGCGGGATAGGGGCAGTTTTTTTATCAGTCCGTGAGCCCTGAGCAGGCGCAGGAGCCTGCTGGCCTTTGCCGATCGTTTTCTGCGTTCAACCGGGTCATGAGTTGGTATCGGGAAGAGCACCTTCCGAAGGTCGAAGTTCCTGAAGCCTCTGAGATGGAACTTCCCGTCCATGATGAACTTGAAGAGCTTGAGATCGTCCGGCGACCAAGGCCGCAGTCCTCTTGATCGCTTTCCGCCCTGCTCGACAGGTGTGATGACGCGCTGGAAGACATCTCCCAGGGCGGCAGCAATGGTTATCTGGCTGTTGCTCGTTCAGCGTATTGCTCGGTGTTCTGCACCAGTGCACCCGCCGGGGGCTTTTCCCCCCGCATCAGGCTCATTTCAGCCTGGACCATCTTGTAGACGGGATGCGCCGGATCCGCCGCAAGCGCCTTCTTGAGCGCCTCGAAGATCTGCATCGCGCGCGACGCCTGTCCCTCCGCTTTCGCAATGTAGCCCATGCCGAGCCACCCACCGTAGACCAGGCTCGGCTGGAAGATCTGCATCGAAGCGGCGCGGAAGCCGCGCTTCGCCTGCCACAGGCGCTTGTCGCGCTGTTCCCGCTGCGTCGGTCGTTCCGCGAGCGTCAGATCGAGCCACGCGCGCCAGTAAGGAAACGCCGACAGCGCGAAGCTGAGATCATCCCAGGTCGACGATTCGTAGATCTGCTCGAGCGCGCCTTCATCGTCACCGGCCTCGGCCTCGGCAGCGCGCAGCCGCTGCTGCGCGCGATCGCGCATCTGATCGGAGATCTTGCGGAGTTCCAGCAACAGCATGTCGGACGCGCCGCCCTGCCGGACGGCATCCACCGCGGTGCCGAATCCGCGCGCGACCTGCACGAATTCGCTGGTCGGCGCGTCGGTGGAGAGCCGCGCGAGCATTGCCTGTGAATCGGCGATCGGATCGCCGGTCGCGGCAGCGCAGGTCATCGCCAGCAGCAGCGCCAGCGCGAGTGCCAGCCTCCACCATCGCGCCCGCCGGCCGGGAACTTCGCGCAGTCGGGCGGCAGCCGATGGACCCTTG
>CAVPNQ010000200.1:0-4248 GCA_963706735.1 uncultured Planctomycetia bacterium | reverse complement strand
ATCCATTTGGTCGACTGCGCCAGGCGCGGCAGGTGCGCGGCGACGTTGACGATGGCGGCGGTCACGGGGCGAGCGCGCGTTCCGGCGCGGCCGGGGAGGCGGACTGGCCCGCGACGAAGTTCCGGATGAGCGGGATCACTTCGGACGCCGCGTCCTCGAGGATGTAGTGGCCGCAATCTTCGTAGCAGTGGACGTCGGCCGCGGGCCAGTGCGCCCGGAATTCTGCGAGGAAGTGACGGTCGAAGACGAAGTCCTTCGGCCCCCAGCAGATCAGGACCGGGGTGCTCTTGAAGCGGTGGAGGTTGGATTCGACGTTCTTGATGATGTCATAGCCGCGGTCGCCGGGGCGGAGCGGGATGTCCTGCACGAAGCGAAGCGTCGCGATGCGGTTGGCCCAGGAATCGTAGGGTGCGGTGTACCCGGCGCGTTCGATGGCGGTGAGCGAGCGTCGCTTGCAGCCGACCCTGGCTGCGGACCGGCTGAACGAATTGAACGCGCGGATCAGCAGCGCGCCCAGCGGCGTGCGCGCCAGGGCGAGAGACCAGGGGAGGGACTTGGAAGCGGGGAGCGGGAAAGCGCCGGTGTTGAGAATGACGAGGCGCTTGATGGCCTCGGGGTGCCGGACGGCCCAGGCCATGCCAATCATGCCGCCCCAGTCGTGCACGACGAGCGTGAGGTTCCTGGTCGCGCCGCAATGGCTGAGCAACGCGTCGAGGTCATTCACGCGGCTTTCGAGACTGTAGGTGTAGGCGTCGTCGCCGGGCTTGGAGGAGAGGCCCATGCCGATATGGTCCGGGACGATGCAACGATGTTCGGCGCGCAGGGCCTTGACCAGGTCGCGGTAGTAGAACGACCACGTCGGATTGCCGTGGAGCATCACGACCGTCTCGGCGGTGCCGGACGCGGCCCGCGGGCCCTCGTCAAGGTAGTGAAGCGACTGGCCGCCGCGGTCCAGCCAGTGGTGCTCGAACGGGTACAACTCCGGATTCTGCCGCGCGAGCTTCTCCCAGCGGGCCGGCAAAGCGGGCGCGGCCACGCTTACCACTCCACGCCGAGCATCAGGCAGTTCAGGCCGCTTCCAATGCCCAGCAGGCCGACGTGCTCGCCGGGCCGAAGGAACTCGCGCTCGACAGCCAGCGCGACGGTGAGCGGAAGCGAAACGGTGCCCATGTTGCCGAGGAACTCGAACGTCGAGAAGTCCTTATCCTCCGCGACGCCGATGGCTTTCAGGATGGCCGACTTGTTCGCGCTTCCGACCTGGTGACAGATCACCTTGTCCACCTGCTCGACGGACCAGCCCATCTCCCCGAGGAACTCCCGCCACGTGCGGACGCCCAGTTCGACGCCGTGCTTGAGGACGGCGACCGGGTCGGCGGTCATATCCTGGATGTACTGGCCGGGATCCGACGGACGGATGCCCCACTGGCAGAGCATGTGGTGCTCCGGGGCCGTCTGGACGACCCCGCCGGCCAGCCGCGGGGCGTGCCCGCTCCCTGCCTTGCGCGGGAACGACCCGTCCGTCAACAGCACCGCCGCCGCGCCGGAGCCGCCCGTGAGCGTCGCGAGGCAGGACTTGAACATCTCCAGGTTGCGCTGCCGGAGCATCCGTTCCATCGACTGCTCCACGATCTCACGCGCCGTCTCGCACGAGACCACCATCCCCGCCCGGATCTGCCCCAGCTCGATGCGGTTGGCCACATCCAGCATCCCGTTCAGCACGCCCAGGCAGGCGTTGCTCACGTCGTAAACCACGGCGCTGGAAGAGACGCCCAGGGCGTCCGCAACCCGGCAGGCCGAAGCCGGTTCAAAGTTTTCCCTGCACACGCCGGCGTACACGACGCTGCCTACCTGCGCCGCCGGAACCGCCGCCGCCGCCAGGCACTTGCGCGCCGCCGCAATCGCTCCATCCGTCAGCCGGAACCCCGCCGGCCACCACCGGCGCTCCGCGATCCCCGTCAGCGCCTCCAGCTGTCCCTTCGACAGCCGCAACTGGTCGTACAGCGGCTTCAGGCGCGACTCAAGCTCCGCCGAGGTCACGACGACAGGGGGCAGCTCGTACCCGACGGATTCGATTGAAACGCGCTTGTACTTCATGGTGCGGCTGGCTTCCTGAGGGGCAAGGGACGAACAGGAACTTCATTGCCGCCCTCAGCGCGCTCCCCGCACCCGCTCCGCCCGAATCTCCCCCCAGGGGACAATTCGCGCAGGTCGGTGCAAATCGAGGGGTGGAAGCGCTTCACGGGCGGACACTCTAGACGTCCGAAGGGTCGAAACTCAAGCTTCAACGGGTGCGGCCGCGTGCCCCCGATCTCGGGGCCCCGGAGTCATGGCCATCGGAAGCCTGCGCGGCGGCTACTTCGGCTGCGGCACGATCCTCAGGTACGGCCTCGGCGCCTTCCAACCCTGCGGGTAAGCCTTCTTCGCCTCTTCGTCCGAGACCGCCGGCACGATGATCACGTCGTCCCCCTGCTTCCAGTTCACCGGCGTTGCCACCTTGTGCTTCGCCGTGAGCTGTATCGAGTCCACCACGCGCAGCACCTCGTCGAAGTTCCGCCCCGTGCTCATCGGGTACGAGAGCATCAGCTTGATCTTCTTGTCCGGCCCCACCACGAATACCGTCCGCACCGTCGCGTTGTTCGCCGCCGTCCGCCCGTCGCACGTCGTCCCCGCTTCCGCCGGCAGCATGTCGAACGCCTTCGCGATCTTCAGCTCAGGGTCCCCGATCATCGGGAAGTTCACCTTCGCCCCCTGCGTCTCCTCGATGTCCTTCGACCACTTCTCGTGGCTCCCCACCGGGTCCACCGAAAGCCCGATCACCTTCACGTTCCGCTTCGCAAACTCCGGCGCCAGCTTCGCCATGTAGCCGAGCTCCGTCGTGCAGACCGGCGTGAAGTCCTTGGGGTGCGAGAAGAGGATCGCCCAGCCGTCGCCGATCCACTTGTGGAACTCGATCGGTCCCTGCGTCGTCTCGGCGGTGAAGTTCGGGGCGTCGTCGTTGATGCGAAGGGTCATGGGGGTCGTCCTCCTGGTTCGAAAGGAATCCGGCGGAAGGGCCCAGTTTCTACCCGAAAACGCGCGCGACTCCTAGTGGTTCGACACGGGGACCTGCGAACCGCTCACGGCTGCGCAAGACAAGCCCGTGACGGCCGTCTTCGCTAAGCGCAACCGATGAAGTCCTTTCGGAGGAGCTCCTCGCGTCGTCCAGGCATCCTTCGACTCGCCCTTCGGGCTCGCTCAGGATAAGCCGGGCGGAGCAGGCGTATGATGTCCGAAAGGAATTCGTCCGCCCGGCTTAGAATCATCCCCATGGCCCCTGTCGAAGACTGCGACGTTGCGCTGATCGGCGCCGGGATCATGAGCGCGACGCTGGGGATGCTGCTGCGGAAGCTGGACCCCGCGCTGCGGATCGAGGCGTTCGAGCGCCTCGACCGCGCCGCCGCGGAGAGCTCGGACGCGTGGAGCAACGCCGGGACGGGGCACTCGGGGTACTGCGAGCTCAACTACACGCCGGCGGGCGCCGACGGGGAAGTGGACTGCGCGAAGGCGATCCGGATCGCGGAGCAGTTCGCGCAGAGCCTCGAGTTCTGGCACGCGCTCGTGGACAGCGGCGACCTGCCGCCCGCGGAGACATTCCTGCGGCGGGTGCCGCATCTGAGCTTCGTCGAAGGGGATGCCGGCGTCGCGTTCCTCCGCGCCCGGCACCGGAAGCTCCTCTCCTCGCCGCGATTTCACGACATGGATTTCAGCGACGACGCGGCGCGCATCGCGGAGTGGATCCCGCTCGTGATGGAAGGGCGCGACCCGCGGACCCCGGTCGCCGCCACCCGCATGGCCCGCGGCACCGACGTGAACTTCGGCGGCCTCACCCGCAGCCTCCTCGCCGGCCTCGTCCGTCAGCCCGGATTCGCGCTTCATCTCGGCCACGAAGTCGGCGCCCTCGATCGCGACGGCGACCGCTGGCGCGTCGGGGTCCGCGACCTCGCAACCGGCGCCGACCGCTCCGTCCGCGCCCGCTTCGTCTTCATCGGCGCGGGCGGCTACTCCCTCAACCTCCTCGAGCGCACCGGCATCCCCGAGGCCCGCGGCTACGGCGCCTTCCCCGTCAGCGGCCAGTGGCTCCGCTGCACCAACCGCGACGTCATCGCCCGCCACCACGCCAAGGTCTACGGCCAGGCCGCCCACGGCGCCCCCCCCATGTCCGTCCCCCACCTCGACACCCGCTGGATCCTCGGCAAACAGGAGCTGCTC
>CAVPNQ010000199.1:0-23851 GCA_963706735.1 uncultured Planctomycetia bacterium | reverse complement strand
CCTTGCCGCCGCCGCCGCACTTCTGCTCGTCGTCTCCGCCCTCGCCGAAGATTCCAAGGACGGCCCCGACGAAACCACCAAGGCCCACATCAAGAAGACCGAGGAACTGCGCGGGCTCAAGTTCGAGACGAACCCGAGCGTGAAGTACTGGAGCACCGACGAGCTGAAGAAAATGATGACGGCGGATTTCGACGAAGAGCTGCCGGAGGCGAAGGCGAAGGACATGCAGGAAGTGCTCTTCGCGTTCGGGTTGACGCCGAAGGGGTACGACCTGCGCAAGGAGTACCTGGAGCTGATGCTGGAGCAGATCGCGGGTTTCTATCACCCGAAGAAGAAGCTGCTCTGCCTGATCCAGGGGAAGTCGGGGTCGGGGATGGAAGAAGAGACGGTGATCATCCACGAGTTGAACCATGCGATGCAGGACCAGCACTTTGACCTGACGCGCCTGCAGGACCTGACGGCGAAGAACGACGACATGTCGACGGCGCTGAAGTGCCTGATCGAGGGCGAGGCGACGATGGTGATGTTCGACAACGTGCTGATGCAGCAGGGCGGGATGACGTCGGACCAGGTGCCGGGGATCGAGGGGATCATCGAGGGGCAGATGAAGGCGGGGGGCGGGATGGGCGGGCAGCAGAAGCTCGACAAGGCGCCGCTGGTGATCAAGGAAGGGCTGATCGGGGCGTACATCGACGGCTTCAAGTTCTGCGTGGCGGTGAAGCGCGCGGGGGGCTGGGACGACCTGAACAAGGCGTGGGCGGACATCCCGGTCTCGACGGAGCAGATCCTGCATCCGGACCGGTACATCAAGCGGGACATGCCGCAGACGGTGACGATCCCGGAGAAGCTGGAAGGGCTGGACGGGTGGGAGAAGGTGGAGCAGAACGTGATGGGCGAGTTCGGGGTGAAGATGGTGCTGTTGACGCTGAAGCCGAAGTCGCCCAAGAGCGGGGCGGAGGCGTCGGCGGGATGGGACGGCGACCTGTTCCGGCTGTACCGCAAGGACGGCAAGACTCTGCTGGCCTGGGCGACGGTGTGGGACACGGAGACGGACGCGAAGGAATTCACGGCGGCCTACGTGAAGGCGATCCGCAAGAAGCTGGACGGGCTGGACGATGTGAAGGCGACGGGGGACGGGATGTCGAACGAGTCGAGCGGCGGCTGGGTGGAGATCAAGCGCGACGGGCGCAAGGTGTTCATCGCGGAGGGCGGGTCGGAGGAGGAGGCGAAGGCGGCGGTGGCGGCGATGACGTCCGACGCGAAGTTCGTGGAGATGAAGCCGGGCGTGGGCGCGAAGGAGAAGTAGCGCCGGCAGCCGGTTGGGCGATGATTCCGGGCCGCGGGAGATTTTCCCGCGGCCCGTTCTTTTTCCGGAGGCGAGGATGCGCGTGGTGGTGCAGCGGGTGAGCCGGGCGAGCGTGGACGTGCGGGGCGAGCGTGTCGGGGAAATAGGCAAAGGGATGCTGGTGCTGCTGTGCGTGATCAAAGGCGACACCGACGCGACGGCGGTGAAGGTGGCCGAGAAGCTCGCGGCCCTGCGGATCTTCGAGGACGAGGCGGGAAAGATGAACCTGGCACTGGACCAGGCGGGAGGGGAAGCGCTGGTGGTGTCGCAGTTCACGCTGGCGGCGGATCTGAAGAAGGGGAACCGGCCGGGGTTCGACGCGGCTGCGGCGCCGGAGGAGGCGAGGAGACTGTGCGAGGTGGTGGTTGAGGAGCTGGGGAAGAGGGTGGACAGGAGGGTGAGGTGCGGGAGGTTTGGGGAGGACATGGAGGTTGGATTGGTTAATGACGGGCCGGCCACTTTCGTGATGGAGGTGTTGGGGGTTGAGAGTTCCGGAAGTTGAGTTCGGAGTTCTGAGTTCTGAGTTCGGGGTTCGGTTGGGGTTGGGGGTTCTCGGTTGTTCAGTGAGTTGAGGGTTGAGTCGGGCGTTCAACCCCATACTCAACTCCGAACCAAACCCGCAACCGAACTCAAAACCAAACTCGAAACTCACTCAACAACTCAAAACCCCCAACCCCAACCGAACCCCGAACACAGAACTCAGAACTCCGAACTCAACTTCCGGAACCCCCAACCCGCAACACCCCTCCTGCTAAAATGCCCCGTATGCTCCTCTCCGCCATCCTCATCTCTACCCTCTTCGACCTGATCTATCTCAAGGACGGCCGCACCTGGACCGGCGAGGTCATCGAGGAACAGGCCGAGCGGGTCAAGTTCAGGATGCCCAAGGGCGCTGTCTGGGTCTCCCGGGCGGACATCGACCGCATCGAAACCACCGCCCAGCAGCGCGACGAATACCGCGCCCGCGCCGCACAGGCCGCTTCCGCCCAGGATCACCGCGCTCTCGCCCTCTGGTGCCGCGAGCGCGCGCTCGCCGACGAGGAAAAGACCGAGTGGACCGCCGTCGTCGCCGCGGACCCTTCCAATGAGGAAGCGCACCTGGCGCTCGGCCACGTGCTGTACGACGGCCGTTGGATGACGCCGGCGGAGGCCGCGAAGGCGCAGGGGCTGGTGGAGCGCGCCGGGGAGCTGGTGACGCCTTTGCGCGGGCAGGTGCTGGACCTGGTGGACCGGGTGGGAAGCGAGGACCTGGTCGAGCGGGCGGAGGCGAAGAAGGCGCTGAGGAAGCTGGACGAGGAGGGGCGGGCGGAGCTGGAGAAGGTGGCGGAGGAGGCGCGGGGGAGGCTTGCGGCGGCGCTGGGGAGGGAGGCGGCGGTGACGTCGGCGCTGCAGGACCGTGCCAAGGCGGTGCGGGGGATGCTGACGACGCTGGTGGCGGACGAGGCGAAGTATGTGAAGAAGGCGGCGACGGACGCGCAGCGGACGCAGGTGCGGGAGTGGATCGGGGTGCTGGAGAGGATCGGGGCGGACCCGGCGGGGGCGTACGTGGACGGCGACCCGGGCCTGGCGCGCGACGCGCTGCGGCTGGCGCGGGCGGACCTGGCGCTCGGGAACGAGGACCGGGCGGCGGCGATGCGGGCGGCGTTCCGCGGGAAGGCCGGGGATGAAGGGGTGTACCGCGGGATCGACCCTTACAAGACACTCCGCGCGAAGGTGGACGACGAGAATGCGGAGCTGAAGCTCGGCGAGTCGGAGCGGGCGCTGCTCGACCTGGTGGCGCGCTACCGGCTGAGGCTCGGGCGCGCGCCGCTGCGGTGGGACGAGAAGCTGGAGGCGGCGGCGCGGCAGCACACGGAAGAGATGGCGGAGCTCGATTACTTCTCGCACGTTTCGCCCGTGGCGAAGTACTCGACGCTGACGAAGCGGATGGAGCTGGTCGGGTTCAAGTCGGCGTGGATCGGCGAGAACCTGGCGCGCGGAAACGACCCGCCGGCGGACATCCTGCTGGCGCTTCAGGATTCTCCGGGGCACCACCGCAACCTCGTGTTCGGGGACTACTCGCGGGTGGCGATTGCGAGGGAAGGGGAGTTCTGGACGATTTGCTTTGGGGGGGAACCGAAGGACTGATGGGGTGGGTTTGGGGTTGGGGTTCCGGAAGTTGAGTTCGGAGTTCTTAGTTCGGAGTTCGGGGTTTGGTTGGGGTTGGGGGTTTGGGGTTTGGGGTTGGGCACTCCCGAAATGACTTTCAGGTTGGTGAGGACGGGTTCAGAATCTGGGGCAGATCCATGAGCCCCACTTACCGCGATTCGTTTGGTCCCGCAGCGGGACAATATGCCCAGTCCACCGCGCATGCGGACCCGGTGTCCCTGGCGCGGATGTGCGCGCTGACCGGGGCTTCGCGCGAACGGCTCGCGCTCGACCTGGCCTGCGGGGGCGGACACTCGACGTGGGCGCTGGCCCAGGCGGGGTGCCGCGTGGTGTCGCTTGATGGGACTCCCGAGATGCTCGCCGCTTGCGGCGCTGAGGGGAAAAAGCGCGGCCTGACGTTCAGCCGCACCCTCGGCGACGCCCACCGCCTCCCGTTCCGCACCGGCGCCTTCGACATCGTCGCCTGCCGCATCGCCGCACATCACTTCGCCAACCCTCTCGCCGCCTTGCGCGAAATCTCCCGCGTCATGCACCGCAAATCCCGCTTCTACCTCTACGACCTCTCCTCGCCCGACTCCGAGCCCATGGGCCGCTGGATCGACACCGTCGAGACACTTCGCGACCCCTCGCACGTCTGCTGCTGGTCCACGCGGGCGTGGGAAGGGCTGGCGCTGGGGGCCGGGCTGCGGATCGTTCATTCGGCGCGGTACCGGCGGCAGTACGACATGGCGAGCTGGCTGGGGCGGATGGCGGTGCCGGAGAAGGTGAAGGACGAGATCCGGGAACGCGTGAGGGCGGTGCCGCCCAGCTGGCACGACGACCTCTCGGTGGACCTGGCGCAGGAGCCGCCCGTGTTCGGGACGCCGCTGCTGGAGTTCGTGGCCGAGAAATCCTGAGCCGCCGATGAACCTCGACGACGTCCGCGCCTCGTTCGGCCCCCAGGCCCGGCATTACGCCGCCGGAAAGTCGGCCGCGCTGTTCGGCGACCCGGCGCGCATGGAGCGGATGTGCTCGCTCGCAGGCGCAGGGCCCGGCGTGCGCGCGCTCGATCTCGCGACCGGAACCGGGTTCACCGCCTTCGGCCTCGCCAAAGCCGGGTGCCGCGTGACGGCGCTCGATTTGACGCGGCCGATGCTCCTGGAAGCGCGGGCCGCGGCGCGAAAACAAAAACTCAAGATCGCCTTTGCGGAAGGGGACGCGCACCGGTTCCCGTTCAAGACCGGCTCGTTCGACCTCGTCACCTGCCGGCTCGCGGCCCACCACTTTCCTCACCCCGCCGCCGCCGTCCGCGAATCCGCCCGCGTCCTCGCCCCCGGCGGCCGCTTCTACCTGTTCGACATCTCCTCCCCCGAGGACGACACCTTCGCCCGCTGGATCGACGACACCGAAACGCTCCGCGACCCTTCCCACGTCTCCTGCTGGCGCGGGCGCACCTGGGAAGCCTTGTGCCTCGCCGCCGGCCTCCGCGTCGTCCACAGCGAGCGCCCCCGCTGGCGCTATATCATGGACCACTGGTTCGGGCGAAGCGACATGACGGCGGAGAAGAGGGCGCGGCTGGTCGAGCGGATCAAGGCGGTGCCCGAGGGGTGGAGGGAAGCGCTGTCGCTCGACCTGTCGCAGGACCCGCCGGCGTTCGGGACGCCGCTGGTGGAGATCGTGGCGGTGAGAGACTAGAGGATCCCGGCCAGTCCCATCCGGTCGCCCAGTCGCCGGAGCAATTCGGTTCGCAGCGGCTTGTGCTTCTTGAGCTCCGGGTCCTTCTTCACGAGTTCGAACGCCGCGTCGCGGGCGCGCACGAGGACGTCCGCGTCGCGGGACAGGTTCGCCAGGTGAAACTCCGGCGCTCCGCTCTGGCGCGCGCCGAGGAACTCGCCGGGGCCGCGCATCCGCAGGTCCTCCTCCGCGATGCGGAATCCGTCCTGCGTTTCCTCGAGGATCCGGAGGCGCTTCATCGCGTCGCCCCCCGCTTCGCCGGCCGCGAGGAAGCACTTTGACGCATGCGACGAGCGCCCGATGCGGCCGCGCAGCTGGTGGAGGGTGGCGAGGCCGAAGCGTTCGGCGTTGCCGATGAGCATGACGGTGGCGTTGGGGACATCGACGCCGACTTCGATGACGACGGTGGAGACGAGGACATGGGTGTTGTTCGTGCGGAAGGCGTCCATGGCGGCGGCCTTCTCGCCGGGTTTCATGCGGCCGTGGAGGAGGCCGACGGCGAGATCGGGGAAGACGTCGCGGGTGAGGTGTTCGTGCATCTCGATGGCGGACTGGGCGGCGATGCGGTCGCTCGCGTCCACGAGGGGGTAGACGAGGAACGCCTGGCGGCCGGCGGCGATCTCGCGGCGGATGTCCTGCCAGACGGGGTCGAGTTCGGCGGCGGAGACGACACGGGTCGCGACGGGCGTGCGCCCGGGCGGGAGCTCGTCGAGCGTCGTGACGTCGAGATCGCCGAACGCCGTGAGCGCGAGCGTCCTCGGGATCGGCGTCGCGGTCATGACCAGGACGTGCGGGCGGGAGCCCTTCGCGGCGAGCGCGGCGCGCTGCATCACGCCGAAGCGGTGTTGCTCGTCCACGACGGAGACGAGCAGTTTCTCGAAGGCGACGTCGGGCTCGATCAGCGCATGGGTCCCGATCGCGATGTGCGCCGCACCGCCCGCCAGCCGCTCCAGCGCTTCACGCCGCGCCGCCGCCTTCAGCGAGCCCGTCAGCAGCACGCACTCCGTCCGCGAGCCCTTCAGCCATCCCTTCACCGTCCGGAAATGCTGCTCGGCCAGCGTCTCCGTCGGCACCAGCAGCGCCGCCTGCCCGCCCGCCGCCACCGCCGCGAGCATCGTCGCGAACGCCACCGCCGTCTTGCCGCTTCCCACGTCCCCCTGCAGCAGCCGGTTCATCGGCCGGCCGCTCGCGAGGTCGGCGCGGATCTCCGCGACGGCGCGCTCCTGCGCCCCGGTCAGCGCGAAGGGCAGCCGCGCGCGGATGCGGCGGTCCACGTCGGGCGTGACGTGGATCGCGATCGTGTTCTCGCACGTCGCTGCGCGGCGCCGAAGCGCCATCGCGAGCTCGTAGAGGAAGAACTCCTCGTAGATCCACCGCGGAAGTGCCCTGCTCAGCGCTTCCGAGTCGGGCGGGAAGTGGATGTGCGCGAGCGCTTCCGGCAGCCGGCAGGCGACGTCTCCCGGCAGGTACTCCCGGACCTCCGCGCCCACCAGGTCCAGTGCCTGCCTGGCTGCCCTGCGAAGGCTGTTCGGTCCCACGCCTGCGATGGCGGGGTAGACCGGGATGATGCCGCCGGTCGAGATGCCTTCCGCCTCGCCGCCGATCTCCTCGAAGTCGGGGTTGTGAAACTGAAGCGCCGGCTTGCGACCCTTGCCCATCCCGACCCGGCCGCTCACGAGCAGCTCGACGCCGGGCGCGAGCCGAGTCTTCACGTCGTAGCGCCCGAACCAGACCGCACCGATCGTCCCGGTATCGTCCTCCAGCACGGCCTGCGCGATCGGGACGCGGCGGCGGAAGCGCGGGACGGTGAGCGTCCGGACCTTTGCGCGGATGGTGTGCTCGCCCTCGGTGAGACCGGCGACGGGAGTGACGGTGGCGCGGTCGAGGTGCCCCTTGGGCAGGTAGAACAGAAGATCGCGGAGCGTCCCGAGGCCGGCCTTGCGAAGCGCCTCGAGGCGCGGGGCGGCGAGGCCCTTCAGGAGGTCGAGGCCGCCCTTCTTCACGCCCCCTCGACCGTCTCGACGTCGTCGGTCGGCTCGGGGGCCGGGGGCTGCTCGTGGTCCTGGATTTTCTGAGCCAGGGCGGCGAGCTCGGCGAGAAGGGGCGCGAGCGGCTTGCCGTGCAGCCGGGCGGCCTCTTCCAGGGACTCCTTCTCCACGGCGACGCATGTATCCATGTCCTTGCCGACGCGGCCGACGCAGCGGTAGCCGAGGCGTTCGAGGATGCGGTGGGAGCCGGGGAGTCGGCGCAGGATGTTGTCGATCAGGCGGTCGGCGGTGATTTCCTCGGGGAGAAGCGGGGGGCAGGGGATTTCCTTGCCCTCGGATTCCCAGAAGGCCTCGAACTCGGACCAGTCGCGCTGGCCGGCGACGCGGTGCGGGCGAGAGAAGAGGTGTCCCAGGAAGCTGCCGTAGAATTTGCGTTCGAAGAGCTTCTCGAGGGCGCCGAGGGCGGCGTCGGTGTGGAGGGCGCGGAGGCGGTCGATGGCGAGGTAATAGCCGAGTTCGCCGACGGCCTCGGCCGCGGCGTCCTTCACGCGGGGGTTGGGGTGGGTGAGGGCGAGCGCGACGACGGGGGCGGCGCCGGGGGCCTCGAGTTCCATGAGGACGCCGATGGCGTCAACGGCCGACTCGTCCGCAGGGTCGCCCTTGGCCAGCACCGACCGCAGGAAGGACTCCACGGGGGCTTCCGCCTCGGGAGGCGCGGCCGCGCGGAGGGCAGGCAACGCCGCTGCGTCGCCGAGGGCGAGCATGGCCAGGAGGGCCGGAATGTTGGGTTCGGGGGGAGCCATCTGGTGGGGGGAGGAACGGCGAAGAAGAAACGAAAAACGAAAAAGTAAAAACTAAAAACGAAAAGAACGGCCGCCGCACGCCTGCGTTTTCGTTTTTCCTTTTTACTTTTGCGTTTTTCCTTTCGTGGTCCTTTTCAAGTCCTCCCCAACCGTTCCAGGATGGCGTCTCTCATCGGCGCGGGCACTCCCGGAGCCTTCGTCAATTTGTCGAGCGCGTCTCTCGTGGCCGCAATTCCTGCCCTCGCCCCGTCAAACAGCAGCTCCACGATCTTCCGCCGCAGGTCTTCCCCCGCCTTGGGGTCCGAGGCCAGCTTCGTTCTCTGCGCAATCTTCCCTAGCGACACCAGCAGCGCCGCCCGGTCGTCCGGATCCTGGAAGTCGCGGTGCACCGCCAGCTCGCACAGCTCCGTTCCCACCACCGCGCATAATCCATCCATCCGCTTCGACGTCTCCTCCAGCGCCAGCGCTTCCCCCATCATCATCGCCACCGGCACGTGCACGATCCGGACGCGCAGCGCCTCGATGATGTTCAGCCTCAAATGAAGCGGCGACTCGCGGCGCGCCGCGATCCGGCCCAGGCCGCTTCCCAGCTCGCTGATGTTCCCCGGGCTCCAGATCACTTCGCAGTCCACGACGCGCTTCCAGTGAAACATCAGCCCCTGGGTGATCTTCTCGAGGAACAGGTCCGTGGAGTTTCCTGAGAGGGCGATGCGGATGAGGCCTGCGATGAGTGTGGGAATGAGGACGGTATGGGCGGTGGAAGTTTTGGAGATGGAGAGCTGGAGGCCGTCGTTGGTCCAGGCCTGCTTGACGAAGTCCTCGGGCATCTTGGAGTCGAGGAGGCCGAGAAGGGTGAGGCCGGCGCTCATTTTCTGGTCGACTTCGACGTGGCGGCTGGAGACGGCCCAGGAGTAGGCCTCGAAGAGTTCGAAGCGGGCGGGGAAGTCGCGGAGCATGCCGCGGAGTTCCATGGCGGTGCCGCGGACGGCGGCGGCGGGGGCGCCGGAGAGGGCGGCGACGCGTCCCAGGGTGCTGGCGAGCAGGGGCTCGTTCGGGAAGCCGCCGGCGCGGTAGAGGTCGATCATGACGCGCAGGGCGTCGGCGGACTCCTTTGCGAGCGAGGCGTCGTCCGTGAGGATCGCGTCCAGCGCGCGCAGGGCGATTTCTCGCTCGACGGGGTAGGGGCTCTCGCGGAGCGACTTGAGGAGGACCTTGACCGCGGGCGGGCCGACGCGCCGCAGGAAGGCTTCGGAGCTCTGGACGACCTCGGCGAGGTTGTAGTCGTGCGCGCTGGAGATGACCTGGAGCGTGATGCGTTCGCGCGTCGAGGCGGGCGCGCGCGCGATGGCGTGCGACTCGAGCGCCGCGATGCGCGCCGGCTTCCGCGCCGTGCGGACGATCTCGATCAGCGTTTCGCCCCACCGCTCGGCGGCCGCCGCCGACGTTTCCTTCCGCTCCGCCACCTGGTCGGCAAGACGGATCATGAACGCGCGCTGCCCCGGCGACACCGTCTTCATCGCTTCCAGCAGCGAGTCGATCGCCACGTCGCCGAGCGGCAGAAGCGCGTTGGCGGCGCGGCGGCAGTCGAAGTCCGCGTCGTTCCACCCCGCGATGAGCGCCGCCGTCGCCCGCGCGAGCCGCTCCGGGCCCGCGGCGAGGGGGATGCGGGACAGGGAGACATGCAGAAGCGCCTTGGAGCGCCGGTCGGGCGCCGATTCGACCTCGGCCCACAGGAGCCCGGCGAGAAGAGCGGGTTCAGCCTCGCCGATCTTCCCGAGGAATTCGGAGACCGCCTCGGCGACTTCCGTCGGCCCGGCGTAGAGCCGCCGCACCGCGATCCGGATGATCGCGCTGGCGAAATCGAGATTGCGCACGACGTACGGGGCGAGTTCGCCCAGCGTCCGCAGCAGCTGCGCCGCGCGCGGCGGGTCCGGCGCGCCCCTCAGGTCCGCCGCGAGCGCCGCGATCACCACCGCCCGCTCGGCATCCCCGGCGCCGGCAGCCCTTCTCGCCAGCGCATTAATGGCCGCGCGCTTCTCAGGCGCCGACCCGTCCGAAAGCGTCCGCACCGCCGCGGCCGTCGCCTCGTCCAGCCCCAGCGCGCGCAGCCCCGCCGCCGCTTCCGCCCGCACCTCGGGCGACTCGTCGGAAATCGCGCGCAGGAGGAGCAGGCCTTTCTCGTTCTGGGGGAGGGAGGTGAGGACGATTTTGCGAAGCGCCTCGATTTTGGCCCTGGGGTCCACGCCGGTCAGGATCGTGAGCTTGAGCTTGTCGAGGTCTTCGGCGGACATCGAGGCGGCCGCGAGGGCGCCGGAAGCGGGCATGAGCGCGGACATCGGGTCCACGTCGATGGGCGACAGGGCGAGGCCGCTGCCGGACGGCGCCTGGGGCTGGGGCGCGAATTCCGGCGACGCGGCGAGTTCTTCTTCGAGCCCCACGACGCGCTTCGCCCCCTGCTGTTCGACGGCGAGGTCGAGATCGAGTTTTGCGTCGGCCGCGAGGGTCTGGATGCGGTCGGTGTCGAGCCGGTCGGCTTCCGCGAGGATTTCCCTGCGGAGCAGGAAGGCCTCGACCGGCGTTCCCGGTTTTGCGGATTCGAGGAGGGTCGAGGTGAGTTCGACCTTGGAGGCGAGGAGGGCGCCGATGCGGACGGCGAGGCGCTGGCTGAGGCCGAAGCGGCCGGTGAGGTCCTGTTTGGTGGGGCGGAGGCCTTCGAGCATGGGGGGTATTCTACACGGGGGGGGTTGGGGGTTGGGGGTTCCGGAAGTTGAGTTCGGAGTTCTGAGTTCTGGGTTCGGGGTTCGGTTGGGGTTCGGGGTCTGGGGTTGTTGAGTGAGTTCCGCGTTGGGTTCCGAGTTGAACTGGAAACAGAACCGAACCCGAAACAACCCGAAACCCCCAACCGAACCCCGAACACAGAACTCAGAACTCCGAACTCAACTTCCGGGACCCCCAACCAGCAACATCACTTAATCCCTCGTTCCCACCCTTCGAGGTCTTCCCCCTTCAAATGCACGAACACTGTCTCTCTCTTCCCCCTCTGCACGAAGAGCGACACGCTCCCGCCCTTCCGCGACTTGCACAGGTTCACGAACTCCCCCGGGTCGGAAATCGGCTCGTCCCCCGCTTCCAGGATCACATCCCCCTCGAGCAGGTCCTTCCGCTTCGAATACAGCACCCGAAGCCCCTTCACATCCGCGTCCAGCCCGGCCTTCTTCGCCTCTTCTTCTGACAGCTGCCGGATCGCGATCTCCTCGCCCCGGTGCGCGCTCGCTCCCTGCTCCATCCGCTCGGGCCGCGCGTCGCCCGGATCCGTCCACGCGGGACGCTTCGGCCCGTCCGCCACGTCCAGCGCGACCCGGAACGCCAGGCGCGCAACGTCGGCGGCCTTGTCGAAGCGGATCTTGTCGGCGCTGTCGCCGACCTGGTGGTAGTCCTTGTGGAAGCCGGAGAAGAAGAAGAGGACGGGCATCCGCTTGTCGCGGAACGGCTGGTGGTCGCTGCCGCCCGGGTCCTGCTCCAGGAAGGCGAGGGCGAGTTTCGAGGCCGGCCCGTGGGCCTCCACGAGCGGGCGCCACGCCGGGCTCGTGCCCGCGCCGGCGATCCCGATCTGGCGCGCGTTCTTCGGGTCGTCGTTCGCGTCGCGCCCGATCATGTCCAGGTTGATCATCGCGACGGTTTTTTCGAGCGGGAAGAGCGGATGGTCCACGTACCAGCGCGAGCCGAGCAGGCCGATTTCCTCGCCGGTGAAGGCGATGAAGAGGACCGTGCGGTCGGGGCGTTTGTCCATCGCGCAGAATGCCTCGGCCATCTCGAGCATCCCCGCGGTGCCGCTTGCGTTGTCGTCCGCTCCGTTGTGGATCGTGTCGTCGCCGCTTCCGAACGAGCCGAGATGGTCGAAATGGGCGCCGACCACGAGGACCTCGTCCATGCGGGAGGCGTCTCCGCCCGGGATCACGCCGACGACGTTGCGCGCCATTTTCTTTTCGGACGTCTGCAGGCGCCCGACGACCTGCGTGCGGACTTTCAGTTCGCCGGGGACCGTGAACGTCCCCGAATTGCCCGTGCCGTCGATGTCCTTCTGGATCGCGATCAGTTCGTCCACGGTGCGGTGAAGGATCTTGCACGCCGTGTCCATCGTCAGGAACAGCACCGGCATTCCTCCCGGCTCGTTCCTCGGCGGCTTCCCCTGCTCGAACCCGATCGACGTCCGGCTCACCATTGCTTCCGGCACCACGTCCACGCTCTGGAACAGCGGCACGTGCTCTCCCAGCGGGTCGTTCAGGATCGCCAGCGCCGCGGCGCCGTGCACCCGCGCGTTCTCCACCTTCGACTCGAACGTCGAGTGCCGCGTCATCTTCTTCCCGTCCCACGCCGACTTCTCGTCGTTCTCCTGCGGCTCGTGGCGGAACACCAGCACCACCTTCCCCGTCACGTCCAGGTCCTTGTAGTCGTCCCACCCGTACTCCGGCGCCGTGATCCCGTACCCCGCGAAGACCACCCCGCCTTCGACCGTGTCGTTGCCGCTTCCCGGGCCGATCGTGAAGTGCTTGAACCCCTCGAACTCGAGGCGTTCGCGTTCGCCGCGGAAGCGCAGCTCGATGAAGTAGTTGTACTTGTAGGACGACACCCAGAGCGGGACGTCCTGGAAGAACGACCCGTCGGGGCCGCCGGGCGAGAGCCCGATGCGCCGCATTTCGGAGGCGACGTACTTCGCGGCGGCGTCGTTGCCGCGCTGGAGCGTCGCGCGCCCTTCGAGCTCGTCGCTCGCGAGAAACTCGATCCGCGCCCGCATGTCGTTCGCGCGGATGGTGGCAGCCGCTTCGTCGGCCGCCGGGTCGGCGAGGCAGGGAAGTGCGGACAGGGCCGCGAGGATGGCTGCGGCGGGAAGGGCGATGCGCATTCAGGGCTCCTCGGTGGTCCCCCCGGGGGGCTGTGATTCTACGGCGGAAAGGCGCCGCGCGGACGCGGGATTTCCGCGCTCAGGATTTCCGCTTCTTGCCTCGCCCCAGGCCGAGCTTGTCGCGGAGCCGCGTGTTCACGATGGGCGGCACGAGGGACTTCACGTCGCCGCCGTTCCGCGCGATTTCCTTCACGATGGAGGACTTGATATGGGCGACGGAGTCGTCGGCGAGGAGGAAGAGTGTTTCGATGGTGGGGGCGAGGCGGCGGTTATTCCAGGCGACGGCGAGTTCGAGTTCGAAGTCCTGGCCGGAGCGGATGCCGCGGACGATGAGGCGTGCGCCGGATTTGCGGACGAAATCGACGGTGAGCCCGGGGGCGCGCTCGACGACGACGTTTTTCGCGCGGACGGCGGAGCGGATCATCGCGATGCGTTCTTCCGCGGTGAACGTCGAGCTTTTCGTCGTGTTGTCGGCAACCGCGACGACGAGTTTGTCGAACAGCTTCGCCGCGCGCTCGATGATGTTCACGTGCCCGTTGGTGATCGGGTCGAAGGAACCGGGGTAGATGGCTGTTTTCATCGAGGGGGCTCCAAAAACGGCAGGGGAAGGGGTGGAGGCGGGCTTGGGATGGGGTGGGCGGGGGCTCGGGCGGGGGCCTGGGCGCACGGAGGGGAAAAGGGCGTGGGCACCGACGGGATGGGGAAGGGGTACGCGGGTTGTTCTCGTCCATCCTCCGGCCCCGCCCGCACCCGCTTTCACCCACGCCCCTGCCCGCGCTTTTGCCCGAGCCCTCGCCCGAGCCCCCGCCCACCCCTGCCCGATCCCGCCTCCACCCCAGCCCCTGCCGTTCCTTACCTACCTCCCGACCGACCGATACGTAAACCCGCGCTTTTTCATCTCCGCCGGGTCCCAGATGTTTCTCCCGTCCACCACCGTCGGGTGCGCCATCAGCTTCTTGATCTTCTCCAGGTCCGCCTTCCGGAACTCGTCCCACTCCGTGCAGATCGCCAGCAGGTCCGCACCCTCGAGCGCATGCCACATGTCCGGCGAGTACTCGATCCCCGCCAGCAGCTCCTTCGCCTTCTCCTGCCCCTTCGGGTCGAACGCCCGCACCTTCGCCCCCGCATCCCGCAGCGCCGAGCAGATCTTGATCGCCGGCGACTCGCGGCAGTCGTCCGTGTTCGGCTTGAACGCCAGCCCCCACACCGCCACCTTCTTGTCACGCAGCATCCACAGCTCCTGCTCGATCTTCTTCAGGAAGCGCTCGCGCTGCTCGGTGTTGATCCGCTGCACTTCGCGCAGCAGGTGGAAGTCGTAGCCCAGCTTCGCCGAGATATCGACGAACGCATCCACGTCCTTGGGGAAGCAGCTTCCGCCGTACCCCAGCCCGGCGTACAGGAACTGTTTCCCGATGCGCTGGTCGAGGCCCATTCCGAGCGCCACCTGCGTGACGTCCGCGCCCGAGAGCTCGCAGATGTTCGCGACCGCGTTGATGAAGGAGATCTTCAGCGCGAGGAACGAGTTCGACGCGTGCTTGATCAGCTCGCTCGACTTGATGTCCACCACCACGCACTTGTCGCGGAACTTGTCGTACAGGTTCAGCATCATGTCCTTCGCCCGCTGCGTCTCCGCCCCGATCACGATGCGGTCCGGGCTGAACGCGTCCGCCACCGCGGACCCCTCGCGCAGGAATTCCGGGTTCGAGACCACGTCGAACTCCGACCCCGGCTTCGCGTACTTCGAGATCGTCAGCTTCACCTTCTCGCCCGTCTGCACCGGCACCGTGCTCTTCTCCACGATCACCCGGTACTTCGTCAGGTGCTTCGCGATGTCGCGGCTCACCGCGTCCACGTACGACAGGTCCGGCGCGCCCGACGGCAGCGGCGGCGTCCCGACGCAGATGAACACCACGTCCCCGTGCTCCATCCCCTCCTTGATCGTCGTCGCAAACCGCAGCCGCTTCGCCGCCCGGTTCTTCGCCACCAGCTCGTCCAGCCCGGGCTCGTAGATCGGCATGTGCCCCTGCTCGAGCATTTTCACCTTGCGCTCGTCGTTGTCGATGCAGAGCGCGTCATGCCCGAGCTCCGCAAACACCGCCCCGCTCACGAGGCCCACGTATCCCGTCCCGATCACCGTGACTTTCATGTCGCTCCTTTGACGTTCGAGGCGGACAGCATTCCGGCATGTTCCGCAGGCGGTCAGGGCCCCTGCAGCCGGCGTTCCTTCTTCCCGTGCGGGATCAGTCCCATCGAAGCGCTGAACTCGTCGCGCCCGCTGTCGAACCGGATCCGAAGCTCCAGGTCGAAATCGTGGAGGTTGCGCCGGAGCCCGTATTCGTGCTTCAGCGCGTGCCCGTTCTTGAAATCGTATTCGGTCTGCCCCGAAACAGTCCACTTCTCGGAGAGTTTCCAGTCGAATCCCGCGCCGACCGTGCTGGTCAGCCCGCGTACGTACTGCTGCGTGAGGCGGAACGTCAGGTTCTCCGCGATCCGCATCCGAAACTCGGCGTGGGACTCTTCGAAGTGCCTCGTGTAGGGGCTCCAGTCAACGGTTCCGATGAAATTGAGCTGGTCGCTGACGGCGGCCTCGAGGTCGAGGTTCAGGGAGGAGACGCGGCGGGAGCGGTAGGTGCCGTCGTCCTCCGGGTGCCGGGTCATCCAGTACGCCGGGTAGAGGGTGTTCTGGGGGTTGCGGTGATCGGTGTCGCGCGCCGGGTTCGGGTAGAACTCGATGGCCAGCCCGATGTTGAGGGCGTCGTAGATGTCGCCGGTCCTGGGGTTTTTTGTTTCGAAGCGGTTCCGGAATTCGAGGGTGATTTCCTGGAAGCGGTCGGCCTGGTCCACGGCGTCGAACTGGTACAGGTTGCTGGAGGGGATGGAGGTGTACTGGTCGAACCAGCGGGCCTCGAGGCTGGCGATATGGCGGATGCCCTGGACGTGGAGGATGTCGTTGTTGAAGGGGATCATCTTCCACGCGGCGATGCGCGCGCGGGCGCCCCACGCGACGGCGTAGCGGTCCACCCACCAGTCGCGGTCCGGCGCGACGTCGTAGTAGGTCCAGCGGCCGGCGGCCCAGGGCATGAAGCGGACGGGGCCGAGGGAGAAGGGGCGGGTCAGGGTCTCCTGGATGTCGGAGCGGACGGTCCGGGGCTGTTCGACGTCCTCGACGGCGCGGTCTTTCATGTGGCGGACGTTCGCCCACTGCGCGTGGTGCGACAGGTAGACGCCGCCCCACAGGGGCTGCGTGACGAGCGACTGAGTGAACTGCGGAAGGTACTCGACGTAGTCCTGGAAACTGTTGATGCGCGGGCGGTAAAGCGCGGTCATCGCGAAATTGCCCTGGTTGAAGCGCGCCAGGGCGTAGGTTTCCGGCGCCTTGTCGTTCTTGAACTCCTTCTCGAGGAACTCTTCCCGGAAATTCCGGTCCGACACGTAGTGGAATTCGAGGTCGGCGGAGAGTCCGTTCCAGATGTCCTGCCTGTGGAAGAACCTCCCGCGTCCGCGGTCGTTCTTCTCGATGGGAAACAGCCGCGAGTTGAAGTCGGACGGAGGCACGTCGCCGCGGTCGTGGATGTAGTAGACGTCGCCGAAGCCGCTGTAATCCTCCCAGACGTACTCGTATTCGGGACCGAGACCGACGCCCCGGCGCTGAAGCCAGTCGAGGTCGAATCCCAGCTCGCCCCACGTGTCGCTGTCCACGTCCCCGTCCTGGTCCAGCATGGCGTTCCCGTTCTCGTCACGATGGGTCTTGGGGATGTCGATCCCGAACTTGGAGAAGACCGCGTGGCCGAAATTGCGGCTGCGTTCGTAGCGGAGCTTGCGCAGCGGGACCTGCGAGCCGAAGGTGACGGGGAGGTAGGGCGTGTAGAGCACCGGAAAATCGAGAGGGTTGATGTGCAGGGTGACGCCGTAAACGTCGATGTCGCGCGACGTCCAGTCGCCGTGCACGACGACCTCCTTCGCCACGACCTTGTAATCCGGGATCTCGAAGTCGCACGTCGTGACCGTGACCTCGGTCCCCGTCGTGTCGCCCTGTCCCGCCCGGCGAAGCTCCGCGGCGGAGAGCGTGATGGGAAGAGCCCTGCGCTTCGAGGCGGTCCGGAGCTTCGCCTTCTGGACGAGAAGCGTCCCGGTTTCGAGGTTCACGTACGCGCGCTCGCCCTCGAGAATCTGGCGGCCGTTCTCCATCCTGAGGTGCCCCTCGGCGTAGAACTCGCGCAGCTCGAACTTCGGGCTCGTGAGCGGCTCCGAGCCTTTCTTCATCCAGATGACGAGGTTGTCCGCGTAGACCTTGAGCGCGCCGTACGTGATGACGGCACTCGGAGAAACCGTCGCGATGCGCCCGCCATCCGCTTCTTCCTGGATCTGGAGCAGGCCTTCGTACGCAAATTCGCGCTTCCCGGGGACGGGTGGGGGGCCGGGCTCCTCGGCGGGGACCGGGAGCTGCACCGCGAGGAGAAGCAGGAGCGCGGCGACGGCACGGACGAGGCGGCCGGGCATCATCGGATGGTACACGGTCGGGGAGAGGGTGTGAACGTTCGCGCCCCATGCGCCGGGCGGAGCGAGCGCTCGATCTCCACAAGCAGTTCGTCCGCCCGGCATAAAAAAACCTCCGCTTTCGCGGAGGCCATACCCCCTAGAGGGCTCGAACCTCTATTCCAGGCTTCGGAGGCCTGTACTCTATCCATTGAGTTAAGGGGGCGGGGGCGGCTATCTAACGCGCTCCCGTCGGAAAATTCAAGCCCGCGCGCCCCCTTCCCGGCGGATAGAATCCGGCGATGCGGCTCCTGGCCTGCCTCGCCTTCCTCGCTTTCCCCCTCGCCGCCGCCGCGCAGGCGCCCGAGCCGGCGCCGCCCGAGAATCCCGCGCCGGCTCTCGTGCTCCGCCTCGGCGCCGAGGACGCCGCCGAACGCAAGGCCGCCTACCAGGAACTCCGCAAGCTCCGCCGCACCGCGCTTCCCGCCCTCCGCGACGGCACCCGCTCCGCCGACGCCGAGACCGCCGCCGCCTGCCGCGAACTCCTCGGCATCGTCGAGCGCTCTTCCATGCGCCTGCTCGACGGCAGGCTCCCGGAGAATTCGCCCTGGTGGAAGGCCCGCGAGGCCCGCGTCTCCGCCAACTTCGTCGATACCCCCCTGAGCGAAATCATCGAGGTCGCAAGGGAAGACCTCGGGTTCGCCATCCGCATATCGCCCCCGGCCACCAACCTCTCCGACCGCCTCGTCACCGCCCGCTTCGACGCCGCACCCCTCGAATTCCTCCTCGGCTGGCTCCTCTACTCCAGCGTCGATGCCGGCGCTTCCGCCATCCCCCGTCTCGGCTGGAACGGCAAGGAGGCCATCCTCGCCTGCGAACAGCGGCCCGGCACTTCGCGCATCAGCGTCGAATACCCACTGGATGAGGCGCTGAAGGGCGTCCAGCCGGGGGACGTGCGGGCCCTCGCTTCGTTCATCGAGGACCTCGGCAAGTCCGACGGCGCGACCGCCACCGTCAAGATCTCCGAAACCGCCATGCGCATTACCGCTTCACCGTTCACCCAGGTCGACGCTTCGCGCCTCATCGACGAATTCCGCCGGGCAGCGGCGGGGCTGAAGCGCCCCGGGGCGGAGTTGGAGGAGCGGGCGCTGGCGGCGGGGGAGAAGAAGATTACGGTGAAGTGGCAGCAGATGCCGATTGCGGATGCGCTGGCGGAGCTCAGCGAAAAGACGGGGGTCACGTGGGGCGTGGACCGGCGTGCGGCGCAGTGGGCCGGGATGGATGCCTGGCACATTTCGCCGCAGGAGGAACCTGCGCGGGTGGTGGCGAAGGCGATCGCCGAACGGTGGTCGATGGCGCGGGTCGAGCAGCGCTGGGGCGCCTGGTGGATCATGGTTGACCAGGGAGCGGGAAACCAGGAAATGGTCGTCCGGCCGGCCGGCGAATTCGTGCGGCGGATGATGATGGCCGACCGCGCGTGGCAGCCGGGAGGGATCGAGTCCTGGCTGAAGGCGCGAAAGCCGGACAGCTCGGGCCGCTGGAATCCCGGCTCCGGCCAGACCGTCGTGGCGTGGTTCCCGGACAGCGCCCGGGTCGCCATCAGCGCGCCCCGCGCCGTGGTTGACTCGCTCGACCAGCTCTTCGCCGCGCGCATCCGCGAGGGCGAACTTCGCCTCGCGAGGATCGAGGGGCGTCCGCAGCCGGTGGCCCCCGTGATGTCGGCCGAGGAAATGAACCGCCGCATCGGCGAGAGGCTTGCAAAGGAGAAAGTCACCAAGGAAGTCAAGTCGGCCGACTTCCGCGAGAACGAAGTCTTCCAGGAGGTCTTCCGGCACCTCCACGACTCCCTGGGGATCTCGTCCACGTCCGGCTCGCTCACCGGCGGGAACGCCAGGAACCGCCCCATCCGCGCCTGCCGCCTCAAGGAAACCTCCCCGCGCGTGATCTGGCAGTGGCTCAACGAGGGCTCGCTTCCGTGGTTCCTCTGCCTCTACCCCGAGCGCAAGATGGCCTCCTGGGGAATCGGCATGTCCTCCAACTGGGACAACACCCCGGCCGCGGCGGCCGCGAACCGCGCGAGCCTGCACCCGTCGTTCGAGAAAGAGTACCTGGCGTTCCTTGAAGCGCGGGATCCCGAGGCGAAGAAGGCATTCCTGGCGGAGCCGGCGATGCCAGGCTCGCCCGTGGTGGGGGCGGTCAAGCTGCCCCGCCCGGCCGCCGACCTGTTCTTCGCGGCCGTGGGGCTCGACCCCGCGGCGACCGCGGGAAGCGTCGAGGCCGTCGGAGTCGCGCCCGCCGCGCTGGACGTGGCCGTGGACTGGCCCAAGGCGGAACTGACGCTCGAGGAGACGCTCTTCAAGGTGGCCGAACTCAGCGACCTCTCGTTCATTCTCGATGTCGAGCCGGGCGCGGGCCCGACGCGCAAGGTCGGGTGGGAAGCGGGAGCGAGGACGCCGAGGGTGATTCTTGTGGAAGCGGCTGAGGCGGCGGGGGTTTCGTGGGCGGTCCGGAGCGAGGGCGTGATCTGGGTGACGTCGCGGAAGAGCGATGCGCTGGCGTGGGTCTGGCTCGAAGGGGGAGCGCCGCTGGGTGCGGAGGAGGCGGCGGCCACGGCCGTGGAGTACGCGAAGACGGGCGACACGCTGCTCTGTTTCGGGCCCACGGCGCGGTTCGCGACGAAATGCGCGCCGGCGCGGGCGGGAGAAGCGCAGGCGGCGTTTGACCGGGCGCGTGCGGCCGCGAGGGAAGCGGCCCGCGAGGAGTCCGTGAAGCTCGAGGAAGCGGCGCGCGAGGGGCGCGAAGTGCCTGCGGGGCTGGCCGGGGCGATGGCGCTGGAAACGGTGGCCGCGGGCGGATCGGCCGAAGCCTCGCTCACGCTCGCGCGCCGGATTGCCGCGGGCGGCCACCTGCGGACGGCCTGGCGGCGCTATTCCGATCTCATCGCTTCGGGTGCGCCCGAGAGCGTGGTGTGCCGGGCCCAGGCGGCCGCAGCCGCGATCGCCGCCCGGTTCGGCCCGTCGGATCCGGCCATGGACGCCGAGGCGATTCGCCTGGCACAGGAAGCCCGGTCCGTCGCGGACCTGCCCGCCGCCTTCGAGGCGGAAGCGCTGGAAGCGGCGGCCGAGGCCTGGCGCCGAGCCGGGGACGCCGATCGCGCGCTGGAGTGCTACCGGAGGGTCATGGAACTCGGTCTGGACACCGAGGAAATACACCGCTGGCTCTCCAAGCTCGAGTCGCTGCCGCCAGGGCGCTAGAGCCTCGGCTATTGATTGACTCCCGGTGCATCCCCTTCTAGGCTCACCCCTTACGCGCCATTCTCCATATCTCACTACAGGGAGGAACCGAAGTGGCTGAAACAACCGAAAAAGCGGGCGGCATCCTCGATGCCCGGAAGGCCAAGGCCGTGTTCGTGCTGGGAGTCGGGCTGTACCTGCTGATGACGTTCTGGTCGCAGTCGCCGAACTACAAGATCGCGGCGATCGCGAGCAAGGGCGAGCAGCTTGAAGCGGCGAAGAGCCACGAGCTGGACCGGCCGGTGGCTCCTCACGAGCCGCAGAAGCCGCCGGAAAAGGCGAAGGACGTCGGCGACCTGAACAACCGGTACGACAAGCTCAAGAAGACGTTCGACGAGAAGAAGAAGAAGTACGACGACGACCTGATCCACGCGTACGAGAAGGAAGAATGGATCTGGGAGAACGAGGAAGCCCCGGAGTTGCGCGAGGACGGGCAGGAGCTGGAGAAGGACTACAAGTGGGCGAAGGCGACGAAGGACAACTGGGCCTACTGGGCGTTCGTGGGCCGGTTCATCGCCTGCGTCCTCATGCTGATCGGCCTGGCGTTCACGGCGCTGAACGGGACTGAATGGGAGCGCGCCGCCGCGGTGATGGTGATCGGGCTGGTGCTCGTGGGGATCGGCGGAGCCCTCGGTCGATAAGTCCGCGCGGGATCAAAAACAGAACCCCCGGCCCTGAGGCCGGGGGTTTCTTTTTTGGCGGGCGAGCTACTTCGAGTCTTCGAACTTGATGCCCTTGCGTTCCGCCTGCTCGTGGATCGCCTTCTGGACCGCGCTGTCGAACCCGTCCTTCGTGCCCAGCTTCGCCATCTCGTCCTTCAGGTACTGGGCGCGCTTCGCGTCGAGATCCTCGATTTTCTTCCGGAGCTCCGCCCGCTCGGCGATCTTCGCCGCGACGAACTTCTCGCGTTCCTCGGGCGTCATTTTCTTCATTTCCTCGGGGAGTTCTTCGTCCTTCACGTCCGACAGCTTCTTCGTCCCGTTCTCGACGGCCCCGACGAGGTCGCCGCCGTACCGGCCTCCGGCCTCGGCCGGCGCGGCCGGCGCGCCCGCTCCCTTGGACATCGCGCCCGCACGGTCCGCCTTCAGGTCGTCGCTCGCCCCGCGCAGCGACTCCTCCGCGTCCGCTTCCTTCTTCTCCATCTCCTTGCGCCGGCCGGCGTCGCCGAAAGCGATTCTCGAGTCGCCCAGCCTGCCGCCCAGCTCCGCCAGCTCCTTGTCGAACGGCGTCGCGATCGCCGCCACGCCGCCGCCCTGGTCGATCGTCACGAACGTCCCCTCCGCCTTCTTCGCGATCTCCTCCCACACGCGCCCCGTCTCCGCGTCGCTGCCGCAGCGGATCGTGTTCACGATGATGTCCTTCCCGATCGCCGCCTTCGCGAGCGAGTTGTGGTCGAACGCGTCGCCGTAGTCCTCGTGCGGAGGTGCGTCGCCGACGAGGAAGATGATTCGAAGCGCGTCTTTCTCGGTGCTCCAGCTCATCGTCTCGATGGCGGCCTTGAGGCCCGCGTTGACGTGCTCGGGCCCGTCGCCGCCGCCGCCGGCCTGGAAGCCCTTCAGCACCTTGTAAATCCCGTCCAGGTCGTCGGTGAGGTCGGTTTCCTGTGTGACGTAGGCGTCCTTCTTGTCGCGGTAGGCGACGAGTCCGACGCGGATGTCCGGGGTGGGCTTCCCGCGGGCGACTTCGTTCGCGATCGACCAGATCTTGCGTTTGGCGCCCTCGAGGAGGCCGCCCATGGAGCCGGTGGTATCAAGGACGAAGACGAGATCGACCTTGGGGGCCGGCTGTTTCTCTTCCTGTTTGGGCGGCGGGGCGGCGTCCTCGGCGTAAGCGGGCGTGGCGAGCGAGCCGTAGCCGATCAGCAGGCCGCAGGCGAGTTTCTTCCAGGCGTTCATGGATGTCTCCTTGTTCCCCGTGCGTTTGTGGAGTTCTGACGCGGGCGGGGCAGGAGAGTTCCGCGGAAACCGGACTATTGCAGGCGGATCGCCCTGAGGCCGATGTCGCGGCGGTAGTGGATGCCGTCGAAGCGGACGGCGCTCATCGACCGGTAGGCGGCGTCGCGGGCGGCGGCGTGCGTCTTGCCCGTCGCGCAGACGCTCAGCACGCGGCCGCCGGCGGTCACGACCTTCCCGCCCCGGGTCGCCGTGCCCGCGTGGAAGATCTGAACGCCCGGCACGCGAGCGGCTTCTTCGAGCCCCTGGATCTCGATCCCCTTGGCGAACTCGCCGGGGTAGCCGCCGGAAGCGGCGACGACGCAGACGGCGGGGTCGGGGTGCCACTCGAGGTCGGCCTTCGATAGCTTGCCGTCGATGACGGCGTCCATGAGGTCGAGGATGTCGGTCTTGAGGCGCATCATGAGGGGCTGGGTCTCGGGGTCGCCGAAGCGGGCGTTGACCTCGAGGACGCGCGGGCCGGAGCGGGTGAGCATGAGGCCGGCGTAGAGGACGCCCTTGTAGGGGCGGCGTTCCTCGCGAAGGGCGTGGACGAGGGGGACGAAGACTTCGCGGGCGGTGAGGGCGGCGATTTCCTCGGTGAAGACCGGGGCGGGGGAGTAGGCGCCCATGCCGCCGGTGTTGGGGCCCTCGTCGTTGTCGTCGATGCGCTTGTGGTCCTGCGCGCTCTTGAGCATGGCGATCGTCTGGCCGTCGGTGAGCGCCAGCACCGAGACTTCTTCGCCCGTCAGGAATTCCTCGATCACGACGCGTTCGCCCGCCTTGCCGAAGACCTTGTCACGCATCGCCGCGGCGATCGCGGCCTGCGACTCGGACGGCGTGCGGCAGACCGTCACGCCTTTCCCCGCCGCGATCCCGTCGGCCTTCACGACGACCGGGTGCGGCGTGCGCTCGACGTACCGGATCGCGTCGTCGTAGCGGTCGAACACGCGGAAGCCGGGGCTGGGAACGTTGTGCTTGCGGAAGAGGTTCTTGCACCACGCCTTGGAGGTCTCGATCTCCGCCGCTTCCCGCGTCGGGCCGAAGATGCGCATGCCGCGTTCCTGGAACGCATCCACGATGCCGGCCGCGAGGGCCGCCTCGGGGCCGACGACCACCAGGTCGATGTTCTGCTTGCGGGCGAATTCGAGCAGCACCGGGACGTTGTCCGCGGCAATGTCGGCGCAGGTGGCGATCGAAGCGATCCCCGCGTTGCCGGGGGCGCACCAGATCTGCGGCCGCCGCGGAGAC
>CAVPNQ010000198.1:0-13871 GCA_963706735.1 uncultured Planctomycetia bacterium | reverse complement strand
TTATGCCTGGTTAGCCCCTGGACTCGTTCGTATTGTGCCTCGCGGTGCAGGCTCATCGCCAACATTCGCGCGTGCAATGTCAGAATTGGACGAGCGATCGCCAGTATTCGATCGCGGAGTTTGCGGCCTTTCAAAGAGAATGAGGACGCACGCCGATTGGCGGACGATTCCAGGCGTCGGCGCATTGATCGCTTCGGCTCTGCTCCGCGGCGATTGGCGAAGCAGAGACATTCAAACATCAGCGTGATCATCGCAGGCGTGGCTATTCGACGAGACGACGATGAAGTGCAACCTGGGGCTGCGGTTCAAGGAAATCACCCAGGCGGACAAGGACCGGATCTTCAAGTTCGTGATCAAGGTGCAGATGCCTTCATAGGTGGCCCCGGAGCGCGATGCCTCTCGAACCTGAACGGCGCGATTTCGTTCGCGTATCGACGGACATCCCGGTGCGCTACCGGTTCAGGACGTTCGTGAAGCGGGATGTCGAGGCGACGGACCGGGTGATGAGCGGGGCGACCTCGAACCTCTCGGGGGGCGGGCTGCTCCTGAAGGGGCCGATCCCGGAGATCGGGCTGGTCACGCAGCTGGTCACGGGGAAGGCGTCGCTGGAGGTGGAGATCACGCTGCCCTCGGACCCGAGGCCGGTGATCGCGAAGGCGCGGTGCGCCTGGGTGGAGACCGTGGAGGAGGAGACGCTCCGGTGCCACCTGGGACTGCGGTTTACGGAGATCTCCGCGGAGGACAAGGAGAGGATTTTCCGCTTCGTCATCCGCGTCCAGATGCCGGTGTAAGCCGGGCCGACAAAGAGCATGATCTCGTCCAAGCCCCTCACGGCCCGGCTTATCCTGAGCGAGGCCGCAGGCCGAGTCGAAGGATGGCGCTTCGCATGGAATCGCGATCCTGGCAGACACACCTACGTGCGTTAAGGGCTTGAGTCGCTTATGACCCCTTCCCCCGCTCCCGTCCCCGGCCTCCCCGGCGCCTCGATCGACGTCCTCCGCGCCCGGATCGCGGCGGTCCTCGGCCCGATCCTGTTCCTCGTGATCTGGCTGGCGCCGCTTCCGCTCAACACCGAGGCCCACCGGCTGGCGGCGGTCATGGCGCTGGTCGTGACGTTCTGGATCGGCGAGCCCGTTCCCGTGGCCGTCACGGCGCTTCTCGGCCCCAGCCTGGCGCTGCTGGTCGGCGCCGTCCCGGGCGCGACGGCAACCGACGCGGTTGCGCTCGCGTACAAGGGATTCGGCGATCCCATCCTGATGCTCTTCATCGGCGGTTTCTTCATCGCGGAGTCGATGACGGTGCACGGCCTGGACCGGCGGATCGCGATGTCGATCCTCTCGCGCCGCATGTTCTCGGCGTCGCCGGCTCGGATGGTAGTCGGGCTGGGCGTCTGTTCGTGGCTGCTGTCGATGTGGATGTCCAACAGCGCGACCACGGCCTTCCTGGTGCCGATTGCCGCCGGGATGCTGGCCGTGGTGCGCGAAGGGCGGGCGCCTGGAAAACTCGACGCCGCCGCGATGCTCATGATCGCCTTCTCCGCCACCGTCGGCGGCCTCGGGACGCCCGTCGGCACCGCACCCAACCTCATCGGTATCGCCCAGATGCAGAAACTCGCGGGATTCAAGTTCGAGTTCCTGTCCTGGATGAAGTACGGCATCCCCATCGGCGCCGTCATGATGGTCGCCCTGGCGTGGCTCCTCACGCGGGGAATTCCGGGAAGCGACGTGGACCTGAAGGCGCACGCGGAGGGAGAGAAGAAGAAGCTGGGGCCGTGGAAGCGCGGGGAGTGGATCACGGCGGCGGCGTTCGTGCTGGCGGTGTCGCTGTGGATCGCGACGGGCCTGGCGCAGGCTGCAAACGCCAAAGCCGCGACCGAGTGGTTCAAGAGGCACCTCCCGGAAGGCACGATCGCGCTGATCGCGGCGTCGATCCTCTTCGTACTGCCCGCGGCGCCGGGAAGGCCGACGCTGACGTGGCGGGAAGCGACACGGATCGACTGGGGAACGCTGCTGCTCCTCGGGGGAGGCCTGTCGCTCGGGGACCTGATCCTGAAGACCGGGCTCTCGGATGCGATCGGGACGGGAGCCGTCAGCTACTTCGGGGCGACCAGCCTGTGGACGCTCACCATCGTCGCCACGGCGCTTGCCATCGGGATCTCGGAAATCACTTCCAATACCGCCACCGTGACAATGCTGCTGCCGGTCGTGATCTCCATCGCGAACAAGGCGGGGATCGACCCGGTGCAGCCTGCATTCGCCGCGACGCTCGGGTGCAGTTTCGGGTTCATGCTCCCCGTGTCCACGCCGCCCAACGCGATCGCCTACGGAACCGGCATGATCCCGATCTCGACGATGGCCCGGAAGGGCGTCATCTTCGACCTGATCGGTTTCGCGCTCATCATCGGCAGCCTGGCCGTGCTCGTTCCGATTCTCGGGCTGAGATAAGTTACCGGAAGATCAGCAGCCGGCCCTGGAACTGAATCCAGGTCACTCCCGCCTGCAGCCCCGCGCCATTGAGCGGCCCCGCCGCGGCGTTGACGGGCGGCTCCAGTTCCCAGAGCAGCCTGCCGGAACGGGCCTGCCAGCAGCGCACGAAGGAAACCAGCGGGTCCTTCGCGCTCCCGCTCCAGGTCAGGATGAACTCCCCTCCCGTCGCGATCAGCCCCGCGTCGGCGTTGCCCGTGGCGAGCGTCACTTTCCATGCTTCCTTCATGTCGGTGCCCGAGGTCACGTACTTGCGCAGCACTGAAGCGGGGCGGTCGCCCGCCTGGCCCGAGCGCGTCAGCACGTAGAGCGTGTCGGGTCCGCCAAATCCGATCCCTCCCGCCGCGGGCAGCCCGTCCGCCAGGGTTGCCATGAAGCGCGGCTTTGCGGCATCGGGCGACGCGACGATCACGCGGCGCGCGGCGCCGTAGGCCAGCGCCGCCTGTCCGCCCCACGCCGTGAACGCGTCCGGCAGGGCCTTCTGCCCGCCCAGGTCCCTGGAAATTTCCGCGGCCGTGAACAGGTCATACGCGGAAATCAGGTTCGCCTCGCGCAACAGGATGAGTTTCCCTCCGTCGAGCGCGAGCGCGAGCTTCGCCGAATTCGGCAGCGACGCGGCGGCCAGTTCGCGCTTCCGCAACCCCGTCGCGGCGTCGAGCACCTGCACGACCCCGCCGACGCCCCTGCGCTCGCAGCGGACGACGGTGCCCGTGCCGGCGACCGCGATCAGCTCGGTGATGTCCACGCCCGCTTCCCGGTAAAGCCAGAGCGGCCTGCCGGTCGAAGCGCTGATCGCCTCCAGCGAGACTTCGCGCTCCGCCCCCGGCGTCTGCGCCGCGGGAGCCGTCGGATCGGCGACCCAGGAGATGAAGACCCTTCCGTCGGCCGTGGTGGCCCGGCTGATCCCGGCGCGGCGCGGATGGACCGGACAGTGGACCCAGACGGTCTCCCCGGTGGCGGGGCGGACGGCCTGCACGGAACCGGCGCGGACGACAAGGAGCAATCCGCCGTCCGTGAACAGCAGCTGGTCCGCGGGCTCGGCGGGCTCCGTGTCCGCGTTGCGCCGGCCGATCGCGAACTTCAGCGTCACGGGCTTTCCGCCGCGACGCACCGCCAGCGTGATTTCCTTCCCCGCCGCCGCGCAGATCTCGCGGCGCAGGTGATCCTCCGAACGGAGCCGGACTCCGTTCCACTCCTCGGCGATGTCGCCGACCACGACACCGCCCTGGTCCGCCGGCGTCCCCGGAACCACCGTCCCGAAGGCCGTCGAACCGTCCGCCTGCGGGTTGAACGTCACCCCCAGGTACCCCCGCGGGTCGATCGACGTCCACAGCGCCACATCCTTCACGGCATCCCGCGCTTCCAGCACCGCCGCACGCTGCACGAAAACCACGGAAGCGGGGTCCAGGTCGATCCACCTCCCGCGCGGCTCCAGCACGGTGGGACCGGGATCCGTCGCCGAAACACCGTCGCGCACCACGCGCGCCTTGTCCGCCTCTGCAACAACCCACTCGCGCAGCGGCGAAGGCTGAGTTCCCGTGGCCGCGACCGCGGGGGTGCGAAGAGCCCTGAGCGCGGCCGCGGCCTCAACGGCCGTCATGTCGCGACCCGACAGCTTGACCGATTCGGAGGCGTGGCAGCGCTCCAGCCGCGTCGCCGCGCCCTCGACCCGCTCCCAGGCTCCCGACTTGGCGAACAGCTCCCCGGCCCGCGCCACGAGCGGCCCGCACCCCGCCGCCGCCTCCGGTTTCCTCGAGACCTCGATCAGCGCCAGCCCCGCCTCCGCCAGCCGCCCTTCCGACTCCAGCCGGTCCGCCAGCTGTCCTGCCGCGGCGGGGGCGGAAGAACTGTTGGGGAACAGGTCGAGCCATTTGAGCCACTCGTCTGAAGTGCCCTTCTCCTTCAGTTTCTCGAGCATCTCGCGGGCGCGCTTCTCCACGTCGTCGTACAGGTCGAGCCCGTGTTCGAGCACGATTTCGCGGATCTTGCCCTCGGCGAACTGGCGCACGGGGCGCGCGAGGCCGGTGTCGGTGGTCAGGAGCCGCTCGCCGTATTTTTCGATGACCTCCTGGTACACGGCGACGGCGTCCTTCCACTGGCCCAGCTTCTCGAAGCAGTCGCCGAGGTCGCGGAAGACGTCGCCGAGCGCGGCGTCCACGGGGGCGGCGGCGATGGCGAGCTTGTAGTGGACGATGGCGTCCGCCGTGCGGCCGGCGCGGTAATCCGCGGAACCGAGCGCGAGGTGAAGCTCCATGATCCGGGTGCGCGCCCGGGTGGCGCGGGCCGGGTCGGTCGCCGCGGCGGCCGCGGCGATCTTCTCGAAGTCCGCGATGGCGCCCGCGTAGGTGGTCGGGTTCTTCGCGAGGACGTCGGCGTGCCGCTCGAGCTTCCCCAGATCCGGGTTGGCCGAGGTCAGGACGTCGTTGTACCCCTTGTCGAACGTCTCCCGGTCCGTGAAGCACGTGATCCCCGCCACGCTGAGCGAGAGCATCCGGTCGCCGACGAGCAGAAGCGTTCCGGCGTCCCCGAGCCGCGTGTCCTCCTGCCAGGCCGCGTCGAACGCGAGCTTGAAGTTCTTCGCCTCGTAGACGTTGATCCCGTCGGCCAGCGGCAGGAAGAAGCGGTTCGCGGTCAGGAAGCCCTTCCCCGCCGCCTTGACGGCGAGGCGTCCCTGCGTCAGTGCGATGACGGGGGCGTCGTCGGGCTTGGCGGGATCGACCTTCGTGAGGTCGATCGCAAATGCGTACTTGTCTCCCTGGAACCAGGCGTGGCCCTCGCGGATCCCCGCGAACCAGCGGACCGCGTCGGCGCCGGAGGACGAATTCCCGGACCGGATGCGCGCCGGCACGGAGAGCAGCTTTTTCCCCGTAAGGGCGTCGTATTCGTAGTAGTTGTCGGCGTCGCCCGCGAGGAAGCAGACCCTGCGGTCGAGCACAACGACCGGGCTGAGTCCGCGTCCGTTACGCTCGCCCATCTGCTGCGGCCAGCGCCGGTTCGGTCCCTGCTTCGGGGCGCCCACCTCGTACTCGATCATCCAGAGGACTTCAAACGTCGCCGCCTGGATCGCGGCGAGCGCGCCGAGGTTCGTATTGATGAAGAGCACGCCGCCGGACTCCGCAATGATCGGGGCTTCCGACACCATCCACCCGCCCCAGCCCGGCATCGCCCGGCGCCCTTCGCACAGGAACACCTTCCGGTCGATCTTGCCGGTGTCGGCATTCAGGACGATCAGCTCGACGGAAGGGGCGCCGTTGCCGGAGCTCGTGGCCGCCGCGTAGACGCGACCGCCGTAGACGACCGGGGCCGACCCGAACCAGACGTTCTGGAGCTCGGGATCGTCCTTCGTGGACCACTTGAGGATCCCCTTGTCGAGCGAGATCGCCGCAAGGTACGTCACCTCGTTCTGGCCGCCCATGTTGACCGTGCGCGGGAGGAAGTTGACGTACACGTATCCGTCCGCGATCACCGGCGAGGCCATGCTCATCACGCGCGGCTGCCCGATCATCGTCTGCGTGAAGATCGCGTCTTCCTTGGCGTCCGAGGGGTATTTCCAGAGCGACTTCCCGTCCTCCAGCGCCACGGCCCAGACGCTGACGCCGTCGGAGATCACCACTTCCCCGCCCGGCCCGACCGCGGGAAAGGCGTGCAGGAACGACCCCTGCGCCCCCATGCGCTGCCAGGCCTGCCGCGCCGCGTTCAGGTGGTTCGTCAGCGCCTCGCCCGACATGTTCGGCGGGAACGACCAGAGCCGCACGTCGTTGCGCGCCGCGGATTCGCTCACCCGCGTCGCCGCATTGTTGCCCCCGATCCGCGGCCAGTCCGTCCCGCGGTCCGTGCGCAGCTGCGCCGGCTTCACCTGCGCCAGGATCGCCACCGCCTCCTTCGCCGTCACCCGCTTCCCCGCCATCATCAGCGGCGCATCCCCCAGCGCCTCCAGCCGCGATTTCGCTTCCTCCCACCCCTTCTCGTCTCCCGCACGCCGGCACGCCGCCGCCCACTTCGCCACCAGCGGCGGCATCGCCACGTCCGGATTCGGGTAGAGGCGCGCGGCGAGTTCCCAGCAATGAAGCGCGTCCTGGAGGCGGCCCTGCTCGGCGAAGATATCGGCGAGGCGGGCGGCGGCGTTGTCGCCGACGCTTGTGAAGAAGTAATCGTTCACGACGCGCTGGAGGCCGTTGCCCCCGTCGCGCAGCGCCTGCTCGTAGAGGGATTTCGCGACCGCGTCGTTCGCCGTGCGGTAAGCCTCCAGCCCCTGCTCCGGGAACTTCGAGATCCGCTCGAACACGTGGCGCCTCACGCTTCGCCACGCCTTCCCGTCCGTGCCCATCGGCACCATGCTGTCCGGGTGCTCGCGCAGGACGCGCGAATACCGGTCAACCGCGATGTCCCAGTTCCCGGCCTTCTCCGCGTCCGCCGCCTGCTTGAGCAACGGCTCCGCCTCGTCCGTCTCGACGTAAATCGGGCTCGCCGGCTCTTCCTGCGCCGGAACTTCCCGGGCCACGAGGAGCACGGCGGCAAAAGCGACGGTCGCGGCGAAGCGAGGGCTCATGGGGCGGTCCTGTTATTGGAAGCGGCCTCAATGAAACGGGGCGGGCGAAGGGGTCTGGCCCCGTGACGCCCGCCCCGGTTGAAGTCGGCTCCGCAGGTTACTTGTACTGGCGCAGTTTCTCGACGAGGCTCAAGACCTGCTCGTGGCCTTCCTTGGTCTGGACGATGATCAGCATGCCGTTCTGGATTTCGCACGAGGTCTTCGGGTTGTCGGTCCAGCTGGTGCCGCACGTGTGGTTCTTGATGAGGTCCACGAGCACGGTCGGGTCCTCCAGCGACCCCTCGGTGTCCTCCGCGCCCGTGATCGCGACGCCGACGTCCCCTTCGCCCGCCGTTCCGTCGCCGATGCTGATTTCCGGCGCCTTGAAGTCGCGCAGGTGGAACAGGAGGTCGCGCACGTCGTAGAGCTCGAGATACGTGTCCTTCTTCATCTCCTCTTTGGTGATGATCATCAGCACGCCCTCTTCGAGCTTGTAGCTGAGATCCACCATGTTCGTGATCAGGCCCAGGGCATCGACGGCCTTCAATTCGTCGACCTTCAGCGTGACCGGGTACTCGTCGCCGCCGTCCTTGACCCCCTTGGAGATCAGGATGTTCACGCCGGTGATTTCCCGGAAGAAGTCCACGACCTCGGTCAGCGGGGCGTCGGTGAAATTCAGCGACACCTTGAGCGTCTCGATGGTCGTGACGGTCTTGCGGTCCGCATCTGTCTTCACCTCGAGCTTCGGGCCGTCGGCCCAGGCAAAGGCAGAGCTGGCAAGAAGGGCTGTGATGCACAGCAGGTTGGACGTTTTCATGGCTCACTCCGTTCCAAACGGCTCCCCCCGCATGGAAGTCTGACCATTCTATGAAGAGGAGGCGGGGGGGAGTTAGCGGAAACTGGATTAGCGAAGTTGCGAGTTACGGGTTGCGGGCCTTGCCCGCCGTAGCCCCGCAGGGGCGAAGGCGGGTTGCGAGGAGGGCGAGGATCAGGGAACGGCTCGCAGGAAGGAGAGGGCTGTCTGCCCGTATGTGCGAAGCTCGTCGAGCGCAAAGCCTTGCGGAGTCGGCAGTTCTGTTCCTTCACGGTGTTCCACGACGAGCCAGCCGCCGGGTTTGAGGACGCCTTCTGAGCCAAGCCGCTCCAGGAGGCTGACGAATTTCGCCCGCGGGAGATCCTCGTCCACGAACGCGTACGGCGGATCGGCGAAGGCCAGGTCGGCCTCGGCCCCTGCCTCGGTCTCCAGTTGCACCTCGACATCACCCTCGTGAATTTTCACCCGCTTGCCGCATCTCAGCTTCTCCGCGCTCGCCCGGATCGCCGCGGCGCAGACCGGGTCGCGTTCGAAAAATGCCGCCGAGGCCGCGCCCCGCGAGAGCGCTTCGAACCCCAGCGCTCCCGTCCCCGCGTAAAGGTCCAGGACCTTCGCGCCCTCCAGCCCCGTCAGCACGTTGAAAATCGCGCCGCGCACTTTCGCGAGCGCCGGCCGGGCCACGCGCCCCGGCGGGCTGAACAGCCGCGTCCCGCGCCACGCGCCTCCGGTCAGCCGGATCAGCCCCTCGGCAGGTGCTCCCGCCGCGGGCCTCACTTGAACATCTTGTCGATTTCGGGCGAAAGGCGCGTTTCCACGTCGGGATCCTTGAACTTCCCCTGCACGAAGACCGCAACCGCGCCCGTCACGAACCTCAGCAGCGTCCCGCCGACAAGCCCGTGGAATTTCGGCGACATCTTGAGCTTGATGTTCCCGTTGAAATCCAGGTACCCCTTGTCGGAGAGCAGGTCCATCGACTTCGACTGCAGCAGGAGTTCGTCGAGGTTGAAGCGTCCTCCGCCGATGTTGAACGTGACCTCTCCCTTGTCGAACACGTCCTTCTTGCCGAAGTTCAGAACGTCGAACACGCGCGCGAGCAGCGGGACGTCGTAGAGCTCGCTGTCCTTGAACGAGACACCGCCATTCCCGCTGAATCCGTTCGAATTCCCTCCGCGGCCCGCCATCTTGAGATCGGCGCTCGCGCGGCCGGTGATGTTCTTGCCGGTAAACGTCGTGTCCCGCGTGAGCTGCAGCAGGTCCACGTCCACGACCTTCAGCCCGACCTTCCAGTCGCTCGTTGCCGTGTCGAACGACACGTTCCCCTGGAGCAGCCCGTCGTAGCACGTGGCGTTGATGTCGTCGATCCGCAGGAAGTCGCCCTGCAGGCTGGCGATCGCCCGGACCCCCTCGATCTTGAAATCCTCCAGCCGCATTTCCACGTCGTTGATCTTGGCCCGCACCGTCGGCGAACTCGTTCCCATCGATCCGAACACCGCGATGTTCGCCTTGATGTCCCGGTACTCCAGCCCGGCGTCGAACGCCCCGTCTTTCAGCTTGATCGAAGAGGCGTCGTACCGCGACTCCCCCGCCGCCAGGTCCGGGCCGCCCTTCCGGAACGACAGGTCCACGATGTCGAGGCTCCCCTTGAGGTTCATGTCCGCGATCATCCCCGCAAATGACGCCGGCAGCGCCGCACGCAGGTCCCCGTCGATCGGGATGTTCGTCCCGCCGATCGTCAGGTCGTAGCTCGGATCCCCGTCCAGCCCTTCCACCTTCCCGCGGATCTGCAGGCTCGCCTTGCCGTGCTCCCCGTCGATCCTCCGGACCTCCAGGCGCTTCGCGTCCGTCCACACCTCGCCCGTGATGTTCGTCACCGGGTACGGCACCCCGTCGAACGACGCCTTGAGCCCCTTCGGCCTCACCGTCACGTCGTACGTCAGCTCCTTGTCCACCCCGGGCTCGCGCCGCGTCACCCAGTGAAACCCGATCGAGCCGTCGGGCGAGAAATGCCTCCAGACCGCCTTGACGGCCTCGGGAAGCGCGTTGCGGGCTTCGTCGGTGAGGCGCACGCTTTCGGTGTCCACGGTCACCTCGATGCCGCCGGTGGCGTCGATGCTGGTGAGGTGGCCGTTGACGGAGAACCAGGAGTCGCGGTTGCGGCACCGGGCGTTCTCGATGGAGAGCTCGTCGCCTCGCAGGACGATCAGGCCGGTGACGTTGGTGACCGGCAGCGGGAACGGTTTGAACGTGGCCGAGCAGTCCACCATGCTCATCTCGATGTTGTGCGTGATCGGGATGCCGGGCCCGTGCGGCTTGATGACGTCCACCTTGCCGCGCAGGCGCCCCGCCGGGCTGAACAGGTCGTAGACGTTGGCGGCGTCGTGCTGAAGCGCGGCGCGGAGTTTCGGGCCGATCGGCAGGTTTTCGATGTTGAAGTGCAGAGTGTAGGCGGACTCGTTGACGTAGCCGTCCGTGGAGCCGCTCATCGAGATCTCGATGGCCTCCGCGCCCGGCACGGGGGTCGCGGACTCGCCGTCGCCCCGCGGCCAGAACTTCGCCGTCATCCCCTGGAACTCGATGCCGTCGTCCTTCAGGCGCATGAGCCCGTTCACGTTCAGGACCTTGTAGCGGAAGTTGGCGTATTCGACCGAGATGCCGCGCGGCACGACCTCCGCCACGACGGTAACGGGCTTCTCCGCCGACGGGTCGTACGTCCCCTTGACCGTCGCGTCCACGGCGCCCTGCGCCAGGTACATGCCGTAAATGCGCTGAACCTCGTCCCCGAACGCGGCGACGGTCTGCGGCCCGATATCCAGCGCCCGGGTCTCCACGCGCACGTCGCTCTTCCCTGTCGCCGTGTCGATGCGCCCTTCGATCGTCCAGCGCCCCAGCGGCCCGGCGTCCGCGCTTCCCTGCACCACGAACTGTTCGCCGCCGCCGTACGGGAGGATGTTGACATCGACGTGCTTCACGGAGATTTCCAGGCCCTGCTTCATCAGGGCCTCGTACGCGAACACGAATTCACCGTTGCGGATGCTGATCCTGGGGATCGGCCCGCCCTTGGCCTGGGATTCCCCCGCGTGGCGCGCGATGTCGGAAATCAGCTCGATGAGCTCGCCCCGGCCGTCCCGGGTGATCTCGAGGCGCACCATCGGGCGCTCCAGCTCGATCGAGGCGATCGCCACCTTCCCTTCCATCAGCTGGTTGCGGTCCAGCATGACCCGAATCCGGTCGGCCTTCAGGAACCCGGACCCGTCGCGCTTCGGGATCTCGAACTCCCGCGCGACGAGCCCCTCGAGCGGGCCGAAAGAGATGTCCTTGAGGTTCACCCGCCGGCCGACGATGCGCTCGAGCTCGGTCGTGACGAAATCGCGACTCAGGAACGTCCGGTAGGCCAGGAAGGTGTCCGCGGCGGCCAGGGCGGCAAGGAAGAGACCCATGAATGCGAAGGCCGCGAGTTTTTTCATGATCATGGCGTGATTCTAGTCGAACGGGGCGGGCTCCAGGAGCATGGAATCCCCGTACGAGAAGAAGCGGTATTTCTCGCGGACGGCGGTGGCGTACGCCGCGAGGACGCGCTCGCGGCCGCCGAAAGCGCAGGCGAGCATGAGAGGCGTGCCTCCCGGAAGGTGGAAGTTCGTGAGGAGGCGGTGCACGGCGCGAAACGTGAACCCGGGAGTGATGAAGAGCGCCGTCTCGCCGGCGCCGGCCCGCACCGCGCCGTCGCGCCAGGCGGCCTCGAGCGTGCGGGTGACGGTGGTGCCCACGGCCGTGACACGGCGGGCTTCGGCGATCGCGCGCGCGGTGTCGTCCGGGATCACGTACGGCTCGGCGTCCATCCGGTGATCCTCGAGATTCTCCGCGGTCACCGGCTTGAACGTGCCGGGTCCCACATGAAGCGTGATGGTCGCGATCTTGGCCCCCGTCGCGCGAATCGCGGCGAGCACTTCCTCCGTGAAATGCAGTCCCGCCGTCGGCGCGGCGATCGCGCCTTCCGACTTCGCATACACCGTCTGGTACCGAACGCGGTCCTCGGCGTCCGCCGCGTCCCCACCGCGCCCGCGCTTGATGTACGGCGGCAGCGGCATCCGCCCGGCCGCCGCGATGTCCGCGTCCGCGGGCAACGTCACCTCCCAACCTCCGTCCACGCGCCGCGCGCTGCCGTCGAACGCTCCGAACGAGAGCACTTCCCCGTCCCTCAGCTTTCCTCTTCCCCCGACCATGGCCTGCCACCGTCCGCCGCCCAGCGGACGGACGAGGAGCACGTCGAACGCCGCGCCCGATTTTCTCCGGCCGGTGAGGCGCGCCGGGCGGACGCGCGTGTCGTTCAGGACGAGGAGGTCGCCGGGGCCGAAGAAGCGGGGCAGGTCGCGGAATGACCGGTGCTCGGTGCGGTCGCCCAGGAGGGCAAAGAGCCTCGATTCGTCGCGGCGCGACGCCGGGTGCTGCGCGATGAGCGCCGGGGGGAGATCGAACTGGAAGTCGGCCAGCCGCATCAGATGGCCCCGAGGACGTAGCGCGAATCGTTGGCCGGTGCTCCCATGGGCTCCGGACCATACCAATCGTGGGCGATTCCGGAAACGGCGGTGGAGGAACTGTTGATTTCAGCCGGGCCGGTGGCGATCCTGTCATTTCCATGCGCGCCCGGATTCTCGCTCCCGCACTTCTCCTCACCCTCGCCGCTTCCCTCTCCGCGGACGATGGTCTCGAGAAGACCGTGGCGGATCTCGCCGCGCAGCTGGGCGCGGAGCAGTTCGAAAAGAGGGACGAAGCGCTCACGGCGCTGGTCCGGCTGGGCATGAAGGCCGAGCCGGTCGTCCGCGCGGAGATGAACCGCGCGACGGACCCGGAGATCCGCGGGCGGCTGCTCGCGGCCCTTCAGATGTACGCCGTCGAGGAAGAGGAAGCCTGGGCGATCGCGCAGCTGCGCAAGGGCGATCCGTTTCCGCCCTCCAGGGACGGAACCACCAGGGTCGATCTCAAGGGGCCGGCGCCGATCGGGGACTTCGTCGAGAGCATCCGCCAGCAGACGGGCGTGAAAATCGAGCTGTACGCCGGGGATGCGACCTTGCCGGAGTTCCTGGAACTCGTCGGGACCCTGTGGAGCAGCTCCTCGTCGGGCCCGGACGCCGCCCAGTCCGCGCTGTGGATGGCCCTCTGCGCCGGCGACCTCACATGGGTCGTCGACGGTGATCGCGTCGTCATCGTGCGACTCTCTCCGGGCCTGCTCTTCGAGCAACTCGGACGCGAACTCGACCGCTGGAGCCATTACTGGATCGCCTCCTCGCTCAGGGACTTCGAGGCCGGCCGGTTCAACTACTGGCTCAGCACGCAGCGCTTCCTCCAGGAAAAGGGCAAGTCGGGCGGCCCGCCGCGCCACAAGTGGTTCGAGCTGCTGCGCAACCGGGCGCTCGACGGCCGCGAGACCGACACGAACCGGGCGATGGCCCTGATGGGCCTCGGGAAATACCTCGGGACAACCGAGACTCCCCAGCCGGACGTCGACGGCGTCTTCTCGACCCTGGCCTGCAACCCGGAAACACCCGAAACCGTGCGCCGCTGGGCCGCGCGCGGACTGGCCTGGGGCCTGACCGGCGCCGCGCAGGACGCGATCCTCGGGATCCTCGAGGGCAAGGAAGAGTCCCTCCAGCTCGGCATGCTCGAGGGGCTCTTCGAGGCGAGCGGGTTCCACTGGACGGCGCTGATGGGGATCGAGGCTGAGGAGAAGCGGCTTGCGCGGTGGAAGGCGTCGCTCGCCGCGTTGTCGGCCTCGAAGTCCGAAACCCTCGCGCTCCACGCGACCGTCTTCCGCGCCTGGCGCAAGGATCCCGAGGCGCAGGCCGCCCTCGTGACCGCCAGGGAACCGCGGGACCCGCAGATCCGGCTCTATTTCCTCCACGCCCTTCACCAGGCCGGGACGCCCGCGGCACAGGAGCGCTTCCTGGAATTCCGTTCGAGCGCGGAGCCGCGGACCCGCGCCGCGGTGGCGGCGATTGCCGGGAGCCGCGCGGGCGGAACCGGCCGAGGCCCGGAAGCCGATCCGCTGGCG
>CAVPNQ010000197.1:0-4451 GCA_963706735.1 uncultured Planctomycetia bacterium | reverse complement strand
GCCACGTATTCGTCGTTCTTGAGCTGGGCGCGCGTGTACTCGATCGACTTCGCCGTGTCCGCCTTCAGCGCTTCGTCGATCTCCCCGACCACGTACCTCTCGTGATTCCCGCGGATCGTGACGATCTTGCGCCGCATGATCTCCTCGACGCACTTCTTCGGGTCCGCCCCGTACCCCACGACGTCGCCCAGGCACACGATCTCGTCCACGCCTTCCTTGTCGAGGCGGGCGAGCGCCGCCTGCATGGCTTCCCAGTTGCCGTGGATGTCGGAGACGATGCCGAAGCGCATGCGGGCAGTTTACCTGAAGGGGCTGGAGAAGGCGCGGAAGGCTGGCGAAGGCTGGCGAAGGCTGGCTGAAGGCTAAAAAGAAACGGCGGGCGCCTGTTGACGCCCGCCGTGGGTTGAAGACGGCGAGATTACTTTTCCAGGAGGACTTCGACTCGGCGGTTCTCCTTGCGGCCGGTTTCGGACTTGTTGTCGGCGCGCGGACGCGTGTCGGCGTAGCAGCCGATGCACATCTTCGCGACGCCGGCCTGCGAGAGCTCGTCGAACACCGACTTCGCACGCCCGTAAGAGAGATCCCAGTTCGACTTGAAACCGCGCGTCGTCATGATCCGGATCGGCTGGTTGTCCGTATGCCCTTCCACCCGGATCTTCCGCCCCGGGTAGTCCTTCTTCAGGACCTTCACGAGCTTGGCGATCGAGTCCTTCCCCGCCGGCGTGAGGTTGGCCATGCCGCTCTCGAACAAGATGCCGCTTTCGAGAAGGACGGCGGTCCCGTCGGCTCGCTCGTCAACCTTGAAACCCGCGTCGGTGAGCGCCGTGGCCGGCTTGGCGGGGACCATCACCGTCTTCTCGACGATGATCTCCTTCGGCTTCTCCGCGAGCTGCCCGCGCAGGTCCTGGAGCGACCCTTCCTTCGCCGCGATCCGATTGCGGAGGTCGGCGTTGTCCTGCTGAAGGACCGCGATTTCCTGGTCGCGGTCGCGGACCTGTTCCTCAAGTTCAGTGGTGGAGCACCCCGCGGCCGTGAGGCCCAGGACGCCGACGGCGAGTGCCTTTGCAAAGGCGCGCATGATCCCTCTCCTGTGGTGTGGGCGAACGGAGCGTGAGCCGGTTCTGTAGAAAGATCGGCGCGCGGAGAGGGGCGGCTGAAGCGGAATCCTGCGCGCGAAGCTTGGCATGTATCGTTCCAGGCCGCTTATCCCGCCGAAACGCGATCCTTCGACTCGGCCTGCGGCCTCGCTCAGGATAAGCCGGGCCGAGCGGGGCTTGGGTGTGAGACGACCCTTCCTCGGCCCGCCTTATCCCACGCCCAGCAGGCGTTTCAGCAGCTTCGGGTACGTGTTGAACGCCCAGTCGTCGATGACGGGGTACCAGAGGAACATGGCGAGGCCGGCGGCGGCGAGGTAGGGGCCGAACGCGAGGTACGAATCGAACGGGATCGGGGGCTTGCCGCGCGCGGCGCGCCAGGCGTTGGTGAAGCGATTGACGACCATGACGGGGACGCCGACGCCGGCGCCGAGGCAGGAGGCGATCAGGAACGTGAAGATGGAGGCCTTCCATCCCAGGAGGCCGCCGATCCAGGCCATGAGCTTGACGTCGCCGAATCCCATGGCCTCCTTGCGGAATGCCACCTTCCCGAAGAAACCGACCATCCAGATGGAGCCGGCGGCAACGGCCGCGCCGGTGAGGGAAGCTAAGAGGCTCTCGACGTGCCACCAGCCGGGCGGGAGGAGGGAGTCGACGTTGGTGAAGGGCTGCAGGCGGAAAATCGGGCGGTGAAGCCACGGCAGGACCAGGGAGAGGGCCGGCGCAATCCACATCCCGCTGATCGAGATCTGGTCGGGGATGATGCGGAACTCGAAATCGACGAAGGTGCTGACGATGAGGCCGGCGATGAACCAGGCGGCCACGGCGAACCAGGCGAGGCGCATGAAGGGCGTCGCAGCGACCGGGCGCATCCAGTCGGTACCCGTGCCCTCCAGCCAAAGCGGGGCGCCCTCGACCGCCAGCATCGCCGCCAGAGCGAAGAACCCCGCGGTCAGCGCTTCGATGAACGGGTACATCGGCGAGATCGGCATTTTGCAGCCGGCGCACTTGCCGCGCAGCAGGACCAGCCACGACAGGACGGGGATGTTTTCGTACCAGCGGATTGCGTGGCCGCAGCGGGGGCAGTGGGAATGGCGCGGGTGCGAAATCGTCATGCACCGGCGCGGCATGCGGTAGATGCAGACGTTGAGGAAGGAGCCGATGGCGCCGCCCATGACCGCCGCGCTCGCAATCCAGAACCAGTCCGGGACGCCGGGCATGACGGTTGTGGCGGGGCCTGCGGTCATGAAGTGATTGTCGGCTTTCTTCCGGGGTCAGAGCCCGAGAAAAAACAGGCGTGTCAGGCTGCGTCGGCCCGGTGACGGTGGAGGGAGAGGCCTCTTTGTGGCGGGCCGACTCCGCCCGACACGCCTGTTTTCCCTCGGGCTCTGCCCCCGGAACAAAAAAACGGGGCGCCCGAAGGCGCCCCGTGTCGTTTCTACCGTCTCCGAACTCCCGTCTCCGAACTAGCCTTCCTTCAGCGACAGCCCGTACTGCGCCAGCTTCTGCTTCACTTCGGCCAGGCTCGTGGTGCCGAAGTTCTTCACCGCGAGCAGTTCCTTCTCGGTTTTCAGTGTGAGGTCGGCCAGGACGCTGACTCCCAGCGACTCCAGGGCCTTCTTGGCACGCGCGCTCCACTCGAATTCCATGATCAGCTTCTGGAGCACGTCTTCCTTCGGCCGGGCCGCGACGGCCATCGGCGCCGGCACGTCGGACGGCAGCGCCGGTTCCGTCCCGGTCTCGCCCGGGCGCGCCAGGCGAAGCCCCTTCGACTGCAGCAGCTCCCGGATCTCCTTCAGCGACGTGTCGCCGAAGTTGCGCACCGTCATCAGCTCCTCCTCCGTCTTGCGGACGAGGTCGCCGAGCGAGTTCACGTTGATCTGCGTCAGGCAGTTGCGGCTCCGCACCGACAGCTGGAACTCCGCGATCGGCGTCGAGAGCAGCTTGCCCCACTTCATTTCCTTCCGCTTCGCTTCCTCGTCGTAGTACATGCCGAGGGAAGCGCGGGCGTCCTTGAAGTAGAGCTGGGCGCGCTGGTGGTTCGGGTAGACGTCGAGGACCTGCTCGTAGCAGTCCGCGGCCTTCTGGTAGTCGCCGCGATCCTCGTAGAGGACGCCGAGGTTGAGCAGGGTCGCCACGCGGGGCGGACGGATGAGGCGCAGGCGCTCGTAGACTTCCAGCGCTTCCTTGTCCTCGCCGCGGAGGTCGTGGTTGTAGGCGAGCCGGAACAGGGTCGGCTCGTGATCCGGGTTCAGCGTCAGCGCCCGCGCGTAGTGCTTCTCGGCCTCGGCGTACGCCCCGGTGAGGTCGCAGCACAGGCCGGCGTGGCACAGAAGGTCGGGATGCTCGCCGTGGGCCTTGACGGCCTTCGGGATCGCCGCGATCACGTCCTCGTGGCGGCCGAGCTTCTCGAGGGCTTCGAAGCGGGCGGCTTCGACGAGTACGCCGTCGCCTGCCGCCAGGTCCTGGCCCTTGAGTTTCTCGAGCGACTCGAGCGCTTTCTCGGCCTCGTTGGCGTCAATCGCCGCGAGGGCCGAAACGAAGAGCGACTCCTTCGAGGGCCGGACGTGGGAGAACGACTCAAGCGCTTCCTTCGTGCGCCCGAGGATCCACTGTCCCGCGGCCTTCCTGGAGAGACCCTTGTTGTCGCCGAGCTTCTTCTCGAGGTCGACATCCTTGCCGTCGACGATGCGCGCCAGTTCGTGGCGGCGCTCGATGGAGCCGTAGGCTTCGCGCCTGGCTTCAAGGACCTGCGCGAGAGAAATCTCGTCCTTCTCGAAAATGTCACGGAGCTTGGAGACGGTGGCAGCTTCAGCCATCGTGGGGTATGCCTCCCAGAGGTAGTGTGTGTCTGCGGAGTTAGGGCGTTAGGAAGAGCCCGGTAGGGTATTTGCATGGGGTGAATCGGTCAAGCAAAAACCGAAAAAAAGAGCGCGCCCCCCTGCGGCGCGGAGATTTCCGCGGTTCAAAGCCGCGAAGAACGGGGGTCGAGCGCGTCGCGAAGCGCATCCCCGAGCAGGTTGAACCCCAGGATCGCCAGGGAGATCGCGATCCCCGGTGCTGCGACCGTCCACGGGTACTGCATGAACGAATGCTCCCTCGCCTGGGCCAGCATCGTCCCCCACTCGGGTGTGTCGGGCTCGACGCCCAGCCCCACGAACCCCAGGCCGGCCGCTTCGAGGATCGCCGTGCCGACGCCCAGCGTCGCCAGGACGACGATCGGCGCCAGGACGTTCGGGAGGATCTGGAACGCGATGATCCTCATCCGCCCCGCGCCGAGCGCGCGCGCGGCGGTGACGTAGTCGAGCTCGCGAACCTGCAGGACGGAAGAGCAATACGTACTCGTCGAAGGCATAA
>CAVPNQ010000196.1:0-29639 GCA_963706735.1 uncultured Planctomycetia bacterium | reverse complement strand
TCAATGTCCTTCCTGTTTGATCTTCTTCAGCTCGTCCTTCGCCCCTGCATGGTCCGGCTGGATCTTCAGCACCGCCTCGAACGCGTCCTTGGCTTCCTTGTAGTTGTTCCGCGCGTGCTCGACGTTCCCGAGGTTGAACCAGGCGGGCGCGCATTTCGGGTCGATCTCGATCGCGGTCTTGAACGCCTTCACAGCCCCCTCGTACTCGGCGATCTGCGAGCGCACCGCGCCGATGTTGATCCACGCGTCGATGAAATCCGGCCAGAGGTCGAGCGCCTTCTGGAAGGCGGCGAGGGCGTCGGGGAAGCGGTTGGCCTTGAAGAGCGTGGTGCCGAGGTCCATCTGGGCCTGCGGGTCGTCGGCGCGAAGATTGGCGAGGGTCGTGTACTCCTCGATGGCGCGTTTCTGGTTTCCCGACTTCACGGCGAGGATCGCGAGATTCATGTGGGTGTCCGCGTGTTTCGGCAGCAGTTCGGCGCAGATGTCGAATTCCGAGAACGCCTCGGTTTCGTTGTCCGCCTGGGCCGCGGCGAGGCCTTTCGAGTACGACTCGAGGAACTTCTTCATTTCGCCGTCGTCGAGGTCGGGCTTGCCGAGGAGCTCGAACGAGGCGAAAGCGGCGTCGAACGCAGGCTGGAGCCCGTCGAAGGCCTCCGGGGCGCCGGTGAAGAACACGACGTAGATCAGCCCCTTCTCGGCCGCCATCGCGTGGCGGTGGGCGAGCTTCTTGCCCTGGTCGTCCGTAAACGTCCCCGCGAACTCCTTGCCCCCGAGCGCGCCCAGCATCACGGCCTTTTCGCCCTTCAGCGCGTAGTCCTTGAACGACTTGTACGCCTTCGTGAACGCTTCGTAGAACCCCCCGAGGGTCGAGTCGCTCTTCACGATCCACACGTCCATCTTGAAGAACAGTTTTGGATCGGGCATGGCGAAGGTCGCCTTGGAGTTCTTCGCGGCGGGGATCTTCTTCCAGCCGGCGGGCGGCTTGACGGCGTACCCGCTCAGGAGGTCCACGTATCTCACCGGGGGGCACGGCTTGCGTTCGCGCGGCGCCGCATCGGGATCGGCCACGGCGGGAAGGGCCTTTTTCTCGATGCTCTCGATCTTCTCGCGGGCGATCTTGATGGTGCCGCCGCCGACGGTCTTGACCACGACCGGGTCGCCATCGTCGATCACGGTGCCGGTGACGGTGCCGCCGTTCTTGAGGTGGATTTCATCAGCCGAAGCGGCGCATGCAAGCAGGCAGAGCGCAAGAGTGAGGAATCGCATGGCCCGAGTATATCCCCGCCTTCGCCAGCCTTTGCCAGCCTTCGCCAGCTTTCGCCAGCCTTTACCTGAACCGGAAGATCATCTTGATCGACTCAAAAATCCGGCTCTTCCGCTCGTCCACGTCCAGCTTCCGCGAAATCTTCGTGTCGTGCTCCTTCATGTGCTTCTCCTTCGCTGCCGCCCGCTCCGCGATCACTCCGCTCATCGTCGCGGCGATCGGCGGGTTGTCGCGCAGCAGCACGGCGAAACTCTCCCGGTCGAGGCACAGCAGCTCGCAGTCCTCCGCGGCAACGACCGTCGTGCTGCGCGGTTCGCCGGTCAGAAGCGACATCTCCCCGAAGTACGCCCCGGCAGACAGCTGCGCAACCTCGGACTCCCCGCTGTCCATCTGCTTCAGGCGCACCGACACGCGTCCGCTCTTGATGATGTAGAAGGTCGATCCCTCGTCCCCCTGCCGGCAGATGACCTCGTTCCTCGCAAACAGCTGGCTCGTGAGGTCCTCGGCGAGCATGAGGAGCTCTTCCTCCTTGAGCTGTTCGAGAATGTCCACCTTGCGGAGCATCCCGACGATCTCGCCCGGCTTCTTCCCGGGCTGCTCGCGCTTCAGGAAGACCTCGCGGATCGGGAACGGAATGCCGATGTTGTTGCGCTTCAGGTGGTACCACACCCCGCGCATGACTTCGCTCTCGATGCGGGTGCGTGCGGCGTACGTGTCGATCCAGAAGCGCATCTCGTAAATGATGGCGAAGTCCGCGTAATCGGCGACGTAGACGTCGGGGAGGGGTTCCTTGAGGACGCCCTCGGTGTGCTGCATGAGGGCGATGAGGACCTGCTTGACCTTGTTGGGCGGGGCGCCGTATTCGACGCCGATCTTGCGCTTGCAGAGGTGAAGGGGAGTGGGCGCCGTGAAATTGACGACGTTGTGCTTGGCCATGGAGCTGTTGGGGACGTAAATCACGTCGTCGTCGCGGGTGAGGACGCGGACGGAGCGCCAGTTGGAGTCGAGGATCTTGCCTTCCTTGCCGTCGACTTCGATCCAGTCGCCGGGCTTGTACGGCTCGTCCACGGTGAGCATGAGCCCGCTGAAGACGTTCGACAGGGACTCCTGCAGGGCGAGACCGATGACGACCGAGAGGATCGCGGACGTCGTGACGATCTGGCCGATGTCGGTGGCGGGAAATGCGGCCTTGGCACCGAAGATGGTGATGCCGATGAGGAAGAGGGTGCGGACGAGGTCCTTGAAGAACTGGGAGCGCGGCGGCTGTTTGCGGCGCTGCGGAAGGAAATCGGCGAAGAGGGCGAGGAAGAGCTCGATCGCCAGGAAGCCGGTGAAGACGATGAGGAGGAGGACGCTGACGGAGAAGGGGAGGCGCTGGTACCGGACGGCGGGCGGAACGTCGCCAGGAAGAACACGAACGCGGCGAGGGCGAACGAGGTGCCGTTCGCGGCGAACCGGACGCGTTTGCGGCGGGCGTCGGCGACCTTTTCCGGATCGAGCCGGGACAGGGCCCGCAGCAGGGGCCGGATGACGAAGGAGGAGGCCATGAATGCGGCGAGCAGCGCGACCAGTGCGGCAGAGGCCGCCAGGGCGGGGGTCGCGCGGCCGTTCACCAGGTCTGCGTAGTACGCGGAAAGGGGCATGTCGGCGCAGAGGTTAGCGGTCCGCGCCCTCCGGCGGCAAGGAACCCTCGTCCCGGTCGGCCCTCAGGCGCCGCGAAGTGCGAGAAATCCCGCTGCGGCTCCGAGGAATATGAGAAGCGCGGAAAGGTCGGCGACCGCCAGCGTGAGAGGGCCTCCCGCGTTCTCGGGCTTGACCCGGGCCCTTTCAAGGAGCCCGGGCATCAGCGCGCCGAGCAGGGCGGCCCACGCCCCGGAGACCAGCACCGCGCCGCCGATCAGCAGCGCCAGGTCCAGCCTGCGATGCCACGCCACCGAAGCCAGGGCGATGGCGAACGCCCCCGCGACGCTCACCACCAGGCCGATCCGGATTTCCTTCCACAGAAGCGCCCTCATGGCGGCGCCGCGCGCCGCCGAGCCGGAGCGCGCGGACAGGACGACGGCCATCGTCTGCGCCGCGATGCTGTCCGCCATCGCCAGGACCAGCGGGACGAAAGCCCCGACCACGGCCAGCCGGGACAGCGCATCGTGAAACGCCGACGCCGCCATCGCGCACCCCAACCCGGCGGCGATCGTGGCCCCCAGCCACGGCGCACGCCCCGCCGCGGACACCAGCGTCGTCCGGAGCGCTTCACGCGGATCCACGCCGGTCACCCCGCGCAGCACGTTCTCCTCGGCTCGCTGCCGCGCCGCGCCCGCGTCGTCCGCCGCGACGATCCCCAGCAGCCGGTCCTTGTCGTCCACGACCGGCAGCGACAGAAGCGGCCGCCGGTCGAAGGCCGCGAACACTTCCGAGGCCGGAGCGGACGCGCGCAGACGGTCGATGTCCCGGAGCCCGAAATCCCGGACCGGATCTTTCGGAGAGGCCATGACGAGCGAGCGAAGGGGCACGATCCCCGCCAGCCGGCCCCCCGCATCGACCAGGTAGATGTAGGAACTCGAGACGCCCGGGGCCGATTCGCGCACCAGCTCCAGCGCCTTGCCCGCCGTGACGCCGTCGGGGATCGCGAGGTACCGCGGCGTCATCATCCCGCCCGCCGACTCCGGGTCGAACGACATCAGCTTCCGCGCTTCCTCGCGCGGCCCATCCTCCAGCTGCGCCAGCACCTCTTCCGCTTTCGCCGAGGGCAGCCGCAGCGCCAGGTCCGCCAGGTCGTCCGGCGGGATCAGCCGGAAGGCCGGCGCCAGGTCCCGCATCGGGAACGCGGAGAGAAGGTCGGCAAGGGCCGCGCTGTCGCAGTCGCTGAGAAGCGCCGCGGCGAGCTCCGGCGGAGCCGCCTTGAGAACCTGTCTGCGTTCGCGCGACCCGAGCTGCAGGAACGACTCCGCCCGCGCCAGCGGAGAGAGGTGCTCGAGCGCCCCCAGGACTTCCGCCAGCCTCGCCGCCCGCAGCGCTTTCCGCACCTCCGCCGGCGAGGGCTCCGCAGGCAGCGGCGCCGGCGGTTCGGCGGGCGAATCCTCGTTCATGCTCGGCTCCCGGGAGATTACTTCGCGGCCAGTTCCCTGGCGAAGTGCCCCGCGAGATCGTCGAGGATGTCCGCGATGCGCAGGCCGACCGTGTAATGCGACCCGGGATACACGATCAGGCGCGGACGGTCAAATGCATCCCTCAATGCCCTCACGTTCCCGATCGGCACCACCGTGTCGTCCTTCGCCGCGATCATCAGCAGCCCGCCCTTCCGCTCCGGGCTCGCCCACGTGATCGGGTCGTACGGCTTCAGCATCTTCGCCAGCTCTTCCAGCTTCATCCCGCGCGCCTGCAGCTCCGCCTTGATCTCCTTCGTCTCGCTCGAGCCGTTCCAGAACAGCTCGTGGATGTTCCCGCCCGCCAGCACCGTGGCCCCCGCCTTGAACTCGCGGTCCGTCGCCCACACCAGCGCCGCGAAATGCCCGCCCAGGCTCGTCCCCATGATCCCGAGCCGCTTCACGTCGCACTTCTCCGTCTCCACCAGCCACTGCGCGCACCGCTTCACGTCCTTCACCCCCTGCACGAACGCCTCGCGCGTCCGCTCCAGGTTGCTCGACACCGTCATGTCGCCGCTTCGGTGCCCCTCCGGCGCGCGGTCGAACTGGTACGGCAGCTCCATCACCAGCGCCGCGATCCCGGTCTTCGCCAGCCGCCCCGCCACCATGAACTCCAGGTCCAGCCCGCTGCCCTTCCAGATCGGCAGGATCACTACCCCCGCCCCCGTCGCGTTCTTCTTCGGCCGGAACAGATGAGCATGCACCGTGTTGTTCTCGACCGTCTTCGTCTCCACCGGCGACGGAAACGTCACCTTCACCTGCTTCCAGTCCTCCCGGTCCAGGCGTTCTTCGGACTTCGATTCGAACGCCCCCGGGGTGTAGTCGAACTGGTGAAGCGCCTCGGGGAGGCCGTCCTCCGCGGAAACGGCGGTAAGGAGAAAGGCAGCGGCGAAGGCGAGAAGCGGCAGGCGCATGGAGGCTCCGGGACTGTGGGAAGCGGTCACTTGGGGTTTATGCCGGCGCGTCGAAGGGCTTCGTGAAGGATGCTGCGGACGGTTTCCTCAACCGGATCGGGCCGGCGGAGGATGTTCTTCGAGTAGAGCACGAGGGCCTTCGGCTCGTCGCCCGGCTCCGGGTAATCCGCCAGACGGGCCGGGTCGCCCTTGGCTTCGGGTTCGTCAACCGCGGCGATCTCGACGTCGTCGAACCACTCGCGCGCCTCGATCGACATGGGTTCCACCTCGGACTCCGCGAGTTCCGCCATCGAGTCGGACGCGTCCGGGGCGCCGGGGTCCTTCACAAGTTCCTCGACCTGGTCCGGGTCGTCGGCCTTCCAGAAGAAGCTCTCGTCGCCGACCGGGCGGTCGAGCGCCCCGGGGTCGACGCCCTGCTTCGCCTCGATGAGCCTTCGTATCAGGCGGTGCAGTTCGGCCTTGGTGTCCTCACCCGTGTCGAAAATGGGGTCCGCATACAGGGTCATCCGGCCGAGAGGTTCGACCTGCATCGTTGGGGGGTAGAAGTTCCAGTACTGCGACAGGTGCTGGTTTCCGTGAAGCGGCGACGGGTTCCAGTCGGCCTCGCGCGGCGGGCCGGACGCCGGCTTGTCCTCGATGACGAACGCCACGTTCTTGAGGAATACGGACGCCTGCTCCGGCAGCTCCCGGATGACTTCGCCCAGGAGGTATCCCAGCCGGTCGCTCGCGGTGCTCGTCAAGGCTCGTCCTCGTATTCGTCCTCGATCGCTTCCAGTTCGTCCTCCTCGAGGCCGAAATGGTGGCCGATCTCGTGGACGACCGTGTCCTGGATTTCCTGGATCATCTGTTTCCTCGAAGTGCACGCGCGCTCGATCGGTTCCTGGAAGATCCAGACGCGGTCGGGCCGCGGCACTTCGACGCTGTCCACACTCTTGCGCGTGATCGCCACGCCCTCGTAGAGGCCGAACAGGTCCTCGTGCGGTTCCAGCCCGACCGATTCGCGCTGTTTGCAGCTCGCGCGGTCCTCAACGAGGACGATCACGTTCTCGAGGTGCTCCTGGAATTCTTCCGGGAGGGAAGCGATGGCTTCCTCGACGATCCTCTCAAAGGCGGCGCGGGTCATGCGGGCATTATAGGTGCGGGGGGCCCTTCTGCCCGAGGAGGAGTCATGTGACCCGTTGAAAACTTCGCACCTTTAAGCGGTCGAGTCCCCGGAAGTGCCGGAGATCCGCGTTCACGATTTCCGGGAGTCCGCTTCAGAGCGCGCGACCGTAGCGATCGACGGCGCGCGGTCGGGGCTCGCGAAACGGCGTCGAGCCGTTTCGACGCCGTGTCGCGAGGTCCGACCGCCGACGGCGGTCGCTATGGTCGCGCGCTCTGATTTCTCAACACCCGGCCGACTTTATGATTCCCTAGCGCCCCATGACTACCCCCACGCACGGCTATTACCGCCAGCCCACGATCGCCGGCGAGACCATCGTTTTCGTCACGGAAGACGATCTCTGGACGGTCCCGTCGTCAGGAGGCGCCGCCCGCAGGCTCACCGTCAATGTGGGTTCCGCGGCCCGTCCGCAGCTGTCGCGCGACGGAAAACGGATTGCGTTCACCGCCACCGAGGAAGGACACGCGGAGATCTACTCCATCCCCGCTTCCGGCGGCGAAGCCCGCCGCCTCACATGGCTGGGCTCCGACTCGCTCGCGCTCGGGTGGACGCCGGACGGCAAGTCCGTCGCGTTCGCTTCCAATTACCGCCAGCACTTCTTCCGTCCCATGCACGCCTTCTCCGTCGCTTCCGAGGGCGGCGAACCGCAGCCGATGAACCTGGGCCCCGCCGAGGCCGTGAGCTGGGGGCCGCACGGCGCCCGCGTCATCGGCCGGTCGATGGGCGACCCGGCGCGGTGGAAGCGTTACAAGGGGGGGACGACGGGGGACCTCTGGATCGACCTGAGGGGGCGCGGGGAGTTCACGCGGCTGATCACGCTTGCGGGGAACCTGGCGTGGCCGCACTGGATCGGCGACCGGATCTACTTTGTCAGCGACCACGAGGGAGAGGGAAACCTCTGGTCCTGCACGCCGGCGGGCGGCGGGTTGCGGCGCGAGACGAACCACCGCGACTTCTACGTGAGGTTCGCGAACACCGATGGCCGCCGAATCGTCTACCAGTGCGGCGCGGACCTCTACGTGTTCGAGCCCGAAACGCGCAAGACCCGGAAGGTCGCGATCGAGTTCGGTTCGCCGCGCGCCGGCCGCCAGCGCAAGTTCGTCGATGCTTCGCGGTGGCTCGAGGACGCCAGGCTTCACCCCGAGGGCCACTCGGTCTGCGTGACCGCCCGCGGCCGAGCTTTCTCGATGGCGTTCTGGGAAGGCCCCGTCCGCCAGGTCGCGGGCGACGATCTCGCCCGCGCCCGCCACACGCGATTCCTGCGCGACGGCAAGGGATACGTCGGCGTGACGGACGTGACGGGGGACGAGGCGATCCACGTGATCCGCGACGGCGAAAAAGCGAAGATCCTGACGAAGGGGAAAGACATTGGCCGGGTGCTGGACCTCGCGGTGTCGCCCGCGACGGACGAGATCGCGTTCACGAACCAGCGGCAGGAGCTCTGGGTCTGCAGCCTGAAGAAAGGGAAGCTGCGCCGGCTGGACCGCAGCCAGTTCGACCGCATCTCGGGGATCGCGTGGGCACCCGACGGCAAGTGGATCGCATACGGATTCGCGGCGACGCGCCAGACGTCTCAGATCCGCGTCGTGGAGGTAAAGACGGGGAAGACCCACGAGGTCACTTCGCGCGACTTCCGCGACTACAGCCCTTCGTGGGACCCCGAGGGCAAGTGCCTCTACTTCCTTTCGTTCCGCGTGCTCGACCCGGTGTACGACAGTTTTTATTTCGACCTCGGCTTCCAGAAGGGAACGCGCCCGCACCTCGTCACGCTCAAGAAGGAGACCGGGTCGCCCTTCCTGCCCCAGCCGAAACCTGTCGTGCGCTGGAACCGGCGGGTGCAGGACCAGAAGAAGGAGAAGAAGGGGCCGCAGCCGGTGGAGATTGATTTCGACGGCATCGCGGGAAGGGTCGTGGGTTTCCCGGTTCCCGAGGGGCGGTATGGGACGGTGATCGGGATGCGCGGCAAGGTCGCGTTCGTGAACAACCCGGTCGTGGGGGCGCTGGACCAGCACTGGTCGCACGCGGCGGACGCACCGGGGCGCGGGTCGCTGGAGATCTGGGACTTCGACAAGCAGAAGTGCGAGCCGTGGTGTGGCGGTGTTTCGGACGTGGCGATCGCGGGGGACCTGAGGACGTTCGTGGTGCGGAGCGGCAACAGGCTGCGGATCGTGGGCGCGGACGAGAAGCCGCGGAACGAGGACGACGCGCCGGGGCGCGAGTCGGGGTGGCTGGACCTGCATCGGCTCAGGCTCTCGGTCACGCCCGCGCTCGAGTGGGAGCAGATGCTCCGCGAGGCGTGGCGGCTGCAGCGCGACCAGTTCTGGCGTGCGGACATGGCGGGGATGGACTGGAAGGGGGTCTACGCGAGGTACCGGCCGCTTCTCGACCGCGCGGGGTCGCGCAGTGAGCTTTCGGACCTGATCTGGGAGATGCAGGGCGAGCTGCGGACGTCGCACTGCTACGAGATCGGCGGGGACTACCGCTGGCCGCCGCAGTGGAGGATCGGGCAGCTCGGGGCGGACCTTTCGAAGGGGAAGGACGGCAAGTGGCGGATTGCGCGGATCGTGCGCGGCGACTCGTGGGACACGGACCACGATTCACCGCTGGCGCGGCCTGGAGTGAATGCGAAGGTGGGGGAGGCGATTCTCCAGATCGCGGGCCGCGACCTGGACGGGCGCGCGCCGGGGGAACTGCTCCAGCACCGGGCGGGGCACGAGATCGAAGTCGTGCTCGAGGACGCGAAGAAGAAGAAGCGAACGGTCGTGGTCAAGACGCTTCGGTCCGAGATTGCCCTTCGGTACCGCGCCTGGGTGGAGGCGAACCGGCAGTGGGTGCACAAGACCTCGGGCGGGCGCGTCGGCTACGTGCACATCCCGAACATGGGCGCCGACGGCTTTGCGGAGTTTCACCGGTACTTCTACGCCGAGGTGGATCACGACGGGCTGCTCGTGGACGTCCGCCACAACGGGGGCGGGCACGTCTCGCAGCTGCTGCTCGAGAAACTGGCGCGCCGCCGCCTGGGGTACGACGTCAACCGTTACGGCGCCCCGGCTCCCTATCCCTCGGACGCCCCGATGGGCCCGATGGTCGCCCTCACCGACGAATTCGCCGGCTCCGACGGCGACATCTTCTCCCACTGCTTCAAGCTCATGAAACTCGGCCCGCTCGTCGGCAAGCGCACCTGGGGCGGCGTCGTCGGCATCTGGCCGCGCCACGCCCTCGTGGACGGCTGCGTCACCACTCAGCCGGAATTCTCCTTCTGGTTCCACGACGTGGGCTACGCCGTCGAGAACTACGGCACCGACCCCGACATCGAGGTCGAGAACCGACCGCAGGATTACGCGGCGGGGAAAGACCCGCAGCTGGAGAACGGGCTGGCGGAGGTGACCCGGCTGCTCAAGGCAAACCCGCCGCGAGTGCCTGAGTTCGACAAGAATCCGGGAGGGGCGAGGGGGAAGAGGTAGTCCAAGGGACTTGGTTCAGACCCACGTCCCTCTTATCATGCCCCCCATGAAACGCTTTCTCCCTCTCCTGCTGACGATCGCCGTGTTCGCCGGTGACCCGCCGAACGACCCGAAGAAGGCCCCGCCGGGGGGACAGGGAAAAGAGAAGACGTTTTCCGGCGTCGTCGCCGGCGCCAACGCCTCGCAGGCGGGAGCCGAGATCGCCATCGGCTGGTCGTGGACCCTCGACGCCGACAACGTCTCCGTGAAGGACCCGATCGTCGCGGACGCCAAGGGCCGCTTCGAGAAATCCATGCCCTGGAAAGGCGAGAAGACGATGCTCGCCGTGGACAAGGCGCGCAAGATGGGGTGCGGCCTGGAGATCAAGGAAGGGGACCTGGCGAAGCCGGTGACGTTCCGCCTGCAGCCGCTGGTGAAGCTGAAGATCAAGGTGACCTGCAAGGTGCCCGGATTCCCGACGGAAGGGATCCCGGTCGAGGTGAGGCTCGAAGGCGCCGGCCGGATCGGGACGGGCACGACGAAAGCCGAAGGGCTCGCTGTTCTCGTCCCCCCGGGCGAGTACAAGCTGCGCTTCGGCAAGGAAGACTGGCAGGCGCGCGAGGTGAAAGTCACCGTTCCCGCGGGCCGCGCGGAGTGCACGGCGGCCGACGTTGAGATGACGCCGTCGCTTCTCGCCGTACAGATGGGCCAGCCGATGCCGGAGTGGCACATCGCGGACGCGATCGGGATTTCGAAAGACACGAAGCTGGCGAGTTTCCGAGGGAAGTGGGTTCTTCTGATGTTCTGGCGCGACGGGTGTCCTTCGTGCCGCGGCTGGGGGATCCCGAACCTGGTCAAGTTCCACGACAGGCGCGCGGGGTGGCGCGAGAAGCTGCAGGTCGTGGCGTTCCACAACAAGGATGCGGCGAACGCGAAGGACCTCCAGGATTTCCTCGCGAAGCAGGACGGGATGGAGTGGGGGATCCTCGCTCTTCCGTTCCCGGTCGTGATCGATTCGCCCTCGCCGAGCACGGTCGAGGAGTGGGGGCCCGGCGTGTTTCCCTACGGCGTGCTCCTGGACGCAGAGGGAAAGCTGGCGGCGAAGGGACCCCTGGAAGAGCTCAAGAAGCGGCTGGAGCAGGAGTTCAAGTAGCGGGCGCGTAGAATCTGCGCATGGCTGCCCCGGTTTCCGAACGGCGTGTCGTCACCGTCGTTTTCGCACAGGTCACGGGATCCGCTCCCGACGACGCGCTCTTCAAGGCGTTGCGCGATGTCGTCGAGCGCCAGGGCGGGGCCGTGGACAAGTTCATCGGCGACGTCGTGATGGCCGTGTTCGGCGCGCCGGTCGCGCGCGGCGACGACACGGCGCGGGCGATCCGCGCGGCACTCGCGATGCGCGGCGTTGCGCGCGTCTCCGGAAGCGACCTGCGGGCGGGCGTGAATCGTGGCGAGGTCTTCTGGAGCGCCGTCGGCGGAGACCGGCCGACCGTCATCGGCGACGCCGTCAACGTCGCGCAGCGCCTGCAGTCGAACGCGGCCCCGGGCGCCGTCCTGGCCTCCCGCACCGCCTGGGAAGCCGCGGGGAATTCGTTCGACGGGCGGTCACGAGGCGCGCTGGAACTGAAAGGAAGGAGCGAGGCGGTCGAAGCCTTCGAGATCGAGGCGCTTCCCGTCGGGGTGACGAAGCGCGGCATGCCCGGGGAGCGCGCGACGCCGTTCCTGGGACGTGACGGAGCGATGGGCGACCTGCTGGGGCGGTTCGAAGGCGGCCGTGGCGGGCTGGTGGTGGTCCGTGGTGCGCCGGGGTCGGGGAAGTCGCGCCTGCTCGCGGAGTTCCGGAGGCTGGTTCGCATGCGGCATCCGGGCGCGTGGGTCGTCACCGGGCGCGAGCTCGAGGCCGCGGCCTTTGCGCGTCCCGCGTTCGCGGAAGTCGTGCGGGAGTCGTGCGGAGTGGACGGGGCGGCCGATCCGGCCGGGCTGGCGCGCGCGCTGGCGGCGGACCTGGGCGGGACGGGCTCGGAGATCGAGGCCGGTTTGCGGGCCGAACTGATGGTCCTGTCCCTCGGCCTGGCGGCGCCCGGGGCCGGGGCGCGCGAAGTCGATCCTGTGCGGCTGCGCGAAGAGACCGTGGGCGCCTGGAGCCGGTGGATCCGGGCGCGCGCCGCAGGGCGACCGGCACTTCTGTGCTTCGAGGATTTGCAGTGGGCCGTGTCGGACTCTCGAGACCTGCTGGAAGAACTCGTCGGCGCCCTCGAGGGAGAGCCCGTGCTCTTCGCCGGGGCCGCGCGCCCCGAGGCTCCGCCGCTGGCACGTGCCACGGTGATCGCGCTGGACGACCTGTCGCCCGAAGCTGCCCAGGGAGTCGCTTCGGGTGCACTCGGCGGACCGGTTGCCCCCGGCCTTTCGGAATTCCTGTCCTCCAGGGCCGGAGGCAACCCGCTCTACATCGAGGAACTCTGCCGGTTCCTGCGCGACCGGAACCTCCTGACGGCCCCTCCATTCGACCTCGCTTCCGAGCCCGCCGGCGTCCCCGCCGGGCTCCACGACCTCCTCGTCGCCCAGGCCGACCTGCTGTCCGCCTCCGCCAGGCAATCCATGAAGACCGCCGGAGTCGTCGGCGGCCGCTTCTGGATAGCCCTGCTCGACCGCCTCCTCGAACGGGAGTCCCTGCCGGACGTGCGCGAAGCCGAAGGCCGCGCGATGGTCGCTTCCAGCGCCATCTCCGGCCTGCCGGACGACGTGGAGTACACGTTCCGCCACGCGCTGATTCGCGACGCGCTCTACTCGCTGGTGCCGAAGAAGGACCGCGTCCGGATTCACGCGCGCGTTGCCGACGATCTTTCCGGTCCTGGACGGCCGGCGCGTATGGACCTTCTCTCGCTCGCCGCCCGGCACGCGGAATCCGCGGGAGAAAACGCGCGCGCCGCCTCCCTCTGGATGCGCGTCTATGACGCTACCCTGACGGAATCCACCGTCGAGCAGGGGCTGCGGGCGGCGCGGGAAGCGGTGCGCCTGGGGCACGGGGTGACGGCGGTGGTGAGCGAGGCCGAGTCGCTGAGCCGGCTTGGCCGGGCCGGAGAAGCCCTGGCGCGGCTGGAAGGGCTTGAAGGAGACGCGCGGGCGGGATGGAGAGTGTTGATCTCACGAAGCGTGGCGCTGGCGGAAATGGGCCGCGTGACCGAAGGGCTCGAGTCAGCAACCCGCGCCGTCGACCGGGCCCCGGCGGGACTCGATCGACTTTCTGCAAAGCGGGCCACGGCCCGGTGTTACCAGATGCTCGGGCAGATGGATGCGGCGATGGTCCTCGTGCAGGAAGGACTTCGCGAGCTGGAGACCGCGGAAGGGCCGCACGGTCGCGAGCACGACCGGCTTCGCGTCAGCTTCGTGAACATTGAGGCCATCGTGCTCTGGTTCCGGGGTCAAACCGATCTCAGTCTCGATGCCAACCAGCGGGCGCTCGAAATCGCACGCCGCCTTGGCTCACGCGAATCTGCGGCCAGCGCCCTTCATAACCAGTGCATCCAGCTGCGCCTGCTCGGACGGCACGAGGAAGCCCTTGAATCTGCCCGCGAATCGCTCCGCCTGCGCCGAGAAATCGGCGACCGCGGCGGCGGCGTCCTCGCTTTGAATTCGCTCGGCGCGTGCCTGTATTCGCTCGGCCGATTCGGCGAAGCGATCGAGCCGTTGCGGGAAGGGATCGCCATCGCGCGGGAGTCCGACACGCCCGAGGCCCTGGCGCGGGTGCTGCTCAATCTCGGGTTCTGCCAGCTCCGCCTCGGGGGACTCGAGGAGGCTCTCGCGACCGTCGAGGAATCGGTGTCCCTTCGCCGCCACATGAACGTGCCGAGACCACTCGCGTTCACGCTCGTCATCCTGGGGCGCGTCCGCCTCGTCCGCCATGAAGTAAAAGAAGCGCTGGCTGCGCTGCGGGAGGCCGAGGCGATCGTGCGCGAGTCCGTCCCTCTCATTCTCGCGGAAGTCCTCGCGAACCTGGCGCAGGCGAAGGGGGAGAAAGGGGACTCGACCGGGGCGATGGAAACGGCGGAGGCGGCTCTTCTCGAGGCCGGCCGCCAGAACTCGGCGGATATGCGAATGCAGTCGCTGGAGCTGCTGGCGGTCCTGAAGGCGAGGGCCGGCGACGGGGAATCGGCGGTTCGGTTCGCGAACACGGCGCTCGAAGAGCGGCGGGCGGCGAGGTCCGGGGCGGAGATGGTCCCCACGTGGCTGGCGATGAGCGAGGCGCTGCGGGTGAACGGGGATGCGGCCGGGGCGGAGGCCGCCGCGGCGGACGCGATCCGGCGGGCGGTGGAACTCGGCATGCGACCGGAGGAAGGCTGGGCCCGGGTCCGGCGGGCGGAGGCCCTCGGCGCCCTGGGCCGGCAAGGAGAAGCGGCGGCGGAGCTGGAGTCCGCGCTCGTGCTCTTCCGATCCCTGGGCGCCCCTGCGCTGGCGGAGTGCGCTTCACGAATCCGCATCAGAGACGTACGCTGTTGAAGCCACAGGAGGGTTGCCCATGCGCCGCATCGCGTTCGTGACGGGTGGAAACCGCGGAATCGGGCTGGCTGCGTGCCGCGGGCTGGCGAAGGCCGGGCTGGACGTGGTGCTGGCGAGCCGGGAAGCGGCGGCGGGCGAGGAGGCGGCGCGGTCGCTGCGGGACACCGGGGTGCACGTGCGGGTCGTGGCGCTCGATGTCTCGAAGCCTGCCGCGATCACTTCGGCGCTTCATTTTCTCAAGGCCGAGCAGATTCACATCGACGTGCTGGTGAACAACGCCGGCGTGTATTCGCAGGAGCCTGCGCTGGGGGACAGCGAAGGGCCGTTCCGGGAGGCGTGGGAAGTGAACGTGATGGGGCCGCTGGCGCTGTGCCGGGCGCTGATCCCGGCGATGAAGAAGGCGAAGTACGGGCGTGTGGTGAACGTGTCGAGCGGGTACGGGGCGTTCGCGGAAGCGATGCAGGGGCCGCCGGCGTATGCGGTGACGAAGGCGGCGTTGAACGCGCTTACGGTCAAGGTGGCGGCGGAGGCGGGGCCGCACGTGAAGGTGAACTCGATGTGTCCCGGCTGGGTGCAGACGCGGATGGGCGGATCGGGTGCGCCGCTGACGCCGGAGCAGGGGGCGGACACGATCCTGTGGCTGGCGACGCTGCCGGACGACGGGCCGACGGGCGGGTTCTACCGGGAGCGGGCGGTCACAGCCTGGTAGCGAGCAGAAACCTCCCTGCGGCGCGGGCGGAGTCGGCCCGCAGACCAAAAACCTCTCACTGATCGACCACTGGGCCGACGCAGCCTGGCCCGCAGGGATTTCCCTCAGGCTCTGAGGGCTGGCCATACCAGAGCCGGCCGCCGGTGCCCATGAGAAGCACGGCGACACCGCCCGCGAGAATCGGGAGGTGCCCGATGAGCTCGACGAATCCGAAGATGCAGAAGGTCGCGACGAGCAGGGCGAAGACCGCGACGGACAGCAGCCGCGTCGTCACGCCCATCACGAACAGAAGGCCGATCGCGAGCTCCACCGCCGCCGCGGCCAGCACGTAGTGCCCGTCGGTGTGCCACTCGAACCCGAGGCGCTTCGGGAAATTCAGGTTCCAGTCGGCGACGATCTTCATGCTCACCAGGGGATTGACGAGCTTGTTGTTCACGGCGAGCACGGCGAGGTTCGCGCCGAGGATGACGCGCAGGAACGAGACGGCGTTGCGCTCCTGCGGGGCGGAGGGGGCGGGGATTCCCCGGAGCGAATCCACGGACCACGCGCCGCGGCCGGCGATCGCGAGGTAGACGGCGAACCCGATGACGTCGAGATAGTCGATCCAGGAACGGATGCCGTAGAGCGCGGCGCTGGGGAGATAGAGGACCAGGAGCGCGAGGGCGGCCGCTCGTGTCCATGCGCCGAGGATGAACGCGACGCCCAGCGCAAACTGCGCCCCGGCCACGGCGAGTGCGGCGGCCGGCGGAAGCGCGGCGTCGAGGTGCAGGTCGGGCGCGATGAACGTCCGCGTGAGCCCCGCGGAGACCAGGACGATGCCCGTCGCGACGCCGATGAGCGGAGGGGCGGCGCTTCGAAGGCCCAGCAGCTTCCGGCACAGGTCCGCGCCGATCCGTCGCCTGCGCAGGAACCGGTCGAGGGCGAAGGCGCCGCCCACCAGCGCTGCTGCGGCCACGAGGGAGAGAGCGATCTCCGGGAAAAATCGGTTGAGTGGCGCGGGGCGGGGCTCGGACTGGAGGCGCCGGACTTCGTCGCCGTGGACGAGCCACTTTTCGTGCGCCTGGGCGGGCAGGACCATCACTGCCCAGAGGAGCGCAACGACGGGCCAGGCCCGTCGTTGGTGGATCGGCATGTTTCCATCCCTGTGCGTGGCGGTACGTCTCCGAGGCGGGAGGTTGTATCAGATCGACCGGGCCCCGTGTAGTACAGCGCTCGCCCCCGCCACGTTTCGCCCGGCTTCCTCATTCTTCACGACGTTCCCGCTCTGTGGTCCAATGAGCCCTTCAAGAAAGGAGATTCCATCCATGGCACGCATCATTGATTCCACGCCGGGATTTGTCTTCGGCGCGTACGACAAGGTCCGGAAGAACATTGAGATCGTGAAGCGGCGGCTGGGTCGGCCGCTGACGTTTGCGGAGAAGGTGTTTTACGGGCACCTGCACGACGCGGAGAAGTCGGAGTTGAAGGCGGGGGAGTCGTACGTGCTGTTGAACCCCGACCGCGTGGCGATGCAGGACGCGACGGCGCAGATGGCGCTGTTGCAGTTCATGAGCGCGGGGAAGGACAGCGTGGCGGTGCCCTCGACGGTGCACTGCGATCACCTGATCCGTGCGTACAGCGGGGCGTCGGCGGACCTGGCGACGGCGGAGAAGGAGAACCAGGAGGTTTACGAGTTCCTGAAGACGGTGTCGTCGAAGTACGGGATCGGGTTCTGGGCGCCGGGAAGCGGGATCATCCACCAGGTGATCCTGGAGAACTACGCGTTCCCGGGCGGGATGATGATCGGGACGGACTCACACACGCCGAACGCGGGCGGGCTGGGGATGTTCGCGTGCGGCGTCGGCGGGGCGGACGCGGTGGACGTGATGGCGGGGTTCCCGTGGGAAGTGCTGCACCCGAGGATCGTAGGGGTGCGGCTGACCGGGGAGCTGAGCGGCTGGACGGCGCCGAAGGACGTGATCCTGTGGGTCTGCGGGCAGCTGACCTGCGAGGGGGGGACGAACAACGTGGTGGAGTATTTCGGCCCCGGGGTGAAGTCGCTCTCGTGCACGGGCAAGGGGACGATCACGAACATGGGCGCCGAGCTGGGCGCGACGACGTCGATCTTCCCGTTCGACGAGCGGATGGATGTGTACCTGCGCGGCACGAACCGCCGCGACCTGGCCGACCTGGCGAAGAAGAACGCCGAGATGCTGCGCGCCGACGACGACGTCGAGCGCAAGCCCGAGAAGTACTTCCACAAGGTGCTGGAACTCGACCTGTCGAAGCTCGAGCCGCACATCGTCGGCCCGCACACTCCCGACCTGGCGCGGCCGGTGTCGAAGATGGCGGAAGCGGTGAAGAAGGAAGGGTATCCCGACCGCATTTCGTTCTCGCTCGTCGGTTCCTGCACGAATTCGTCCTACGAGGACATTGCCCGCGCCGCCGACGTCGCCGACCAGGCGATCGCCCACGGCTCGGTCGCCGCCGGCCCCGTCATGGTGACGCCGGGCTCCGAGCAGATCCGCGCCACCATCGAACGCGACGGCCTCATGGCCAAACTCAACGCCATCGGCAGCACCGTCCTGTCGAACGCCTGCGGTCCCTGCATCGGCCAGTGGAAGCGCGCCGACGTGGATGCCAAGGCCAAAAGCATCGAGAAGAACTCGATCCTGACGACCTACAACCGCAACTTCCCGAAGCGCAACGACGGCTTCGCGGAGACGATGGCGTTCATCGCGAGCCCGGAGATCACGGTCGCCATGGCGATCGGCGGGCGGATGTCGTTCAACCCGCTCACGGACCCGGTCGTCGGCAAGGACGGCAAGGAATGGAGGATGACGCCTCCGAAGAAGGCGCCGGAGCTTCCGCCGAACGGATTCGTGCGGAGCGTCGCGGGGTACCACGCGCCCGCCGAGGACGGGTCGAAAGTCGCCGTCAAGGTGGCGCCCGACTCCGACCGCCTCCAGATCCTCGATCCCTTCGTGAAATGGGACGGCAAGGACTACGAAAAGTGCCCGCTTCTGCTGAAAGCGAAAGGGAAGTGCACGACGGACCACATTTCGCAGGCCGGAGTGTGGCTCCGTTACCGCGGCCACCTCGACAAGATCAGCGACAACATGTACCTCGGCGCGATCAACGCGTTCACGGGCGCCGCAGGGACGACGGTGAACCAGCTGTCCGGCGAGAAGAACGTCACGATCCCGAAAGTGGCCCGCGACTACAAGGCGAGGGGCCTGCGCTGGGTCGTCGTCGGCGACCAGAACTACGGCGAAGGCTCCAGTCGCGAGCATGCGGCCATGAGCCCGCGCCTGCTGGGAGCGGCGGCGATCCTCGTGAAGAGCTTCGCGCGCATCCACGAGACCAATCTCAAGAAGCAGGGCGTCCTGCCGCTGACTTTCCAGAATGCCGCGGACTACGACAAGGTGCAGGAAGGCGACCGGATCTCGGTCCTCGGGCTGGCCGGCATCGCCCCCGGGAAGCCGCTGACCGTCAAGCTGCACCACGCGGACGGCACGACCGACGAATTCCCCGTGAAGCACACCTTCAATGACGAGCAGCTCGGCTGGTTCAAGGCGGGTTCGGCACTGAATATCCTCAAGAAGAAGTAATCTCCAGCGGGAGGCCCCGGGGCCTCCCGCGTTTCTTCGCCGGCATGAGGGACTCTTCGTGACCCAGACCGCCACCGCTTCCGGCCCCAACGAGCTCGTCCGCGTCTTCCGCGAGATCGGACGCGCAGGACTGTCCGCTCCCGGCCTTCCCGAGTCGCTCTCGGAAATGCTCGCCGCCGTTTCCACCGTGCTGCCCGAAACGTGCCTGTCCATCATGCTCTTCGACCAGGATCGCCGCGACCTCATCACCGTCGCGCACCGCGGCCTCAACGAGGTCGGCCTGCAGATCCGCTTCAAGGCCGGCGAAGGTCTCGCCGGCTGGGTCGCGACGCGCCTGCAGCCCGCGATCCTGAACGAGCCGTCGGAGGACCCGCGCTTCATCGCCACGCCGGGAACGTCGCCGCCGATCAAGGCGATCATCTGCGTGCCGCTGTATGCGATGAGCCTGTGCGCGGGGGTGTTCAACGTCCACTCGGCGACCCGGACGTTTGCGCCGGACGACGCGGACCTCGTCGAGCTCCTCGCGGCGCTCATGTCCGCCGAAATCCAGCGGCGCCGCATGGCCCAGCTGATCCTCACCGACAGCCTCACGCAGGTCGGCAACCGCCGGTCGTTCGAGAACGTCCTCCGCATCGAGCTCGCCCGCGCCCTCCGCTACGGCAACGCGCTCTCCGTCGTCGGCATCGACATGGACAACATGCGCGAGCTCAACGCCACCCACGGCGACCGCACCGGCGACGTCGTCCTCCGCCAGGTCTCCTCCCTCCTCCGCGCCCTCCTCCGCACCCCCGATCACCTCTTCCGCATCGGCGGCGACGAGTTCGGCATCCTCCTCCCCGAAACCGATTCCGCCGGCGCCGCACGCTTCGCCGAACGCGCCCGCTCTGCCATCGAGGCCTGGAAGCACGAAGCCGTCCCCGCCGGGCTCAAGGTCACCGCCAGCATCGGCGTCACGAGCTACCAGAGCGGCGAAGAAGCCGAGCGCATCATCGCCCGCATGGACGACGCTGAGACCAAGGCCAAGCAGGCCGGGCGGAACAGGTTCGTGGTGGAGTAGGGAAGAGGCGCGACCGCTGGATTCGGTAGCATCCGGGAATGAAGCGCGTGTGCGGTGTCATTCTGTGCGGGCTGGCAGCCTGGCTTTCCGGGTGCAAGCGGCCTGTTCCTGCCGTTACACCGACCGGTACGACCGCCAACCTGGCGAAACGCTTCGAAGAGCGGCTCTCGACTCCCGGAACGATGACCGAGGCCGAGGCGCTGGCGTTCGTCCGTGTGCTTGGTCCTGCGGCCGCGCCCATACTTGGAAATCCGCGGAATTCGACGGGTGCTTCGCAGCACCGCTTCCTGGCAAGGCTCATCGTCGCGGCGGCGCAGGCCGGAATCCGGAACCAGGAGACATTCGCTGCGGCTGCTCGATACAGCAGCGATCCTGATGAAGCGACGCGCTGGGCGGCGCGCGACGCTCTCTTGTGGTCGCGCGTGGACTGGGATCCCGCTCTCGGCGCGTGGCTGCGGAAAGACGAGATCGGCCTGAGCCGTGAGGTCGACAGGGAGTATCCGCTTCCACTCGTTGAGGATGCGCTCGCCTCGATTCGCCGGGACATCTCCGAATCGGGTACGGACCCACGGATACTGTCCAGGACGTACGACCGCATGCCACTCGTCCAGGGCAAGATCGATGTGAACGCGTACGAGAAGCTGCCCATCGGCGACCTTGAGAAACTGTTCTGGCTCATACAGTGTGCCCGTGCCGGGGAGGCAGCTGCAATCACGCGCCTCGGGGACTACCTGGAACAGGAGCCGAGCTCGAAGCTTGGCCGCGTACCCACCGAGACCGAGCGAAAGCTGGCTGCCTGGGGACTGCAATCGTCTCAGAAAGAATTCCCGCGACGCTAGGGGGTGCCCACTGGCCCCAGCCGAGGGCGCTTCGGCCGGAGATCTTCTTCGACACCGCGGCCCGACCAGACGCGGCCCAGGAAATGCCGGCCGTACCAGCGCGCATCGTCGGCCATCCGGGTCCACCGGGTGCGCGTGTCGCTACCGGGCAGCGGCCGCTGCCACGCATCATCGGTCCCCGGCAGATCGAGCGCCTGGGCCAGCGCCGCGGCGATGCGCGCGTGGCCCTCGGCGTTGACATGGAAGCGGTCCTCGGTCCAGAGGCGCGGGTCGGAGCCGATCGAGTGCGCCGCGAAGTCCACAAGGCGGGCGCCCGAGGAAGCGGCGGCCGCGCGGATCGCGTCGTTCATGGCGCGGACGCGGCGGGCGAGGAAGCGGCCGATCGGCATGACGCCGGTGAGGTCGGGAAGGGTGAACGTCAGGACGACGGCCCCGGCCGCAACGAGTGCGGCCATCATTCGCTCCAGTTCCGCCCGAAGCGCGGCGGGTTCGAAGCCGCGCTCCAGGATGTCGTTCGATCCCGCAAACAGCGTCGCGAGGCCGGGCTTCATCTCCAGCGCCGGCGCGAGCTGTTCCTCGCGAATCTCGCGCGACAGCTTTCCGCGCACGCCGAGGTTCGCGTACATCAGCCCGCCCTGCGCCGCCGCCACGCGCTCCGCCAGCCGGTTCGCCCAGCCGCGGTATCCCCCCGCTCCGTCCGGGTCCTCGAGCCCCTCGGTGGAGCTGTCCCCGATCGCGACGTAGCGCTCGAAGTGCTGCAAAGCGGCTACTTGACCTTCTCGTAGTGCCAGTTGAACCCGTCCGGGTGGTTCTCGCTGATCGTCAGCTCCTTGCCCTCGCGGACCGAGACGACATCGGGGAAGCCCCCCCGCGCGAGGTGCCAGTTGTCGTTCCCGAAGATCGACTTCCCGCGCCCGATCCGGAACGCCACCGTCGACTCGAGCTTCCCGCTTTTCCAGGTCTCGATCTTGTTCTCCTTCGTGATCACGATCGTCTCGTCCGGCACCGGCTTGCCGTCTCCGTCCCCGCCCATCCCTCCGCTCGATCCCTTCAGCCGCCACTTTCCGTAGAACTCGTCCGGCAGGGAAGCGACCTCCTTGAGGCCGGTCAGCGGATCGATTTCGTCGTGGGGGATTCTGGTTTCGCCCGGTGTCGGGACGTCGCAGGGGCCGCTTCCCTCCGGGGCGGGCGTCGCTGGAGCAGGCGGCGGGGGTGCAGGAGAGGCGGGCTTGCGGTCGCATGCCGTCAGGACGAGAAGAGCAAGTCCCATGGCCACCACGGATCCGATTCGCATCCTGGGTCCTCCTCAAGTTGTTGCCTGGGCGTCCGACGGCCTTCGCGTGCTGCTGGTCCACGATGCTACTTCCTGTGCTCCCACCAGTACGCGATATCCCGCGCGAACCACAGGTACACGAACATCACCAGCAGCCCGATCCCGAACCCGACGTACTTCATGCGGAACGACTTGATCCGCCACCGCAGCTCGGCAGGCCATTCGGATTCCGGCAGGTCCCTTCCGCATTTCGGACAGAACACCCGCGGGAACAGGTAGGCCATGGTCGAGAAGCGGCCGGTCATCTCGTAGACGAGGTCGCGCTGGCGCGAGTTCACGAGCGCGGTGCCGCACGCGGGGCACGGGAAGCTCACTTGACGAGACCTTCGAGCTCGGCCTGAAGCGCCCGCCAGGTGGAGAACTCGCCGCGGACCTTCTCGAACGCCTCCATGAGCGGGATCGTCACCGCGCGGCGGTAGATCGACTCGAGCGAGGTGCGGAAGTGGTCGGCGGCGCGCTCGGCGACTTCGCGGGACGCGCGGGTGACGTCGCGGCGGGCGAGGGCGGACTCGAACAGGTAGATGCCGACGGGGGCGATGCCGGCGGTGGCGATCGTGGAGAAGAGCGCGCCGGAGGCGGCGAGCTCGGTGGCGAAGACGGCGGCGGCGGCGCCGGCGCCGCCCGCGGCGGTGGCGGGGAGAACGTGCTGCGCAACCTTGCCCTTGCCGCGCCAGGGCCGCCCCTCGTGCTCGCGGGAGAGCTCTTCCTCGAGCCGCAACAGCGCGTCCTCCTTCGCGGAGGCGAAGGTTTTCTCATCGGGCGCGGCGGGCGGGCGGCAGATCTCCGGCAGCTTCTTGAAGAACGCGGTCGCGTCGTGGTGGTCGTTCCAGATCCGCGAGTGGACCCGCTGGCCCGCCGCGGCGCCCGCCTCGGCGCGGATCTGCCCCGCGAGCTCGCGCCAGTCCTTTACGGCGGCGGGCCTGAAGCGCCATTCGGCGACCATGCCGACGGGGCCGGGGAGGAGGGAGGCGAAGCGGTCGCGGAAGCGGTCGCGGATGGCCCTGGTGAGGTCGCGCGAGAAGATGTCGGGGCCGAGCTGGATGCGGAGCCAGCGGAGGAATTCCTCCTGGCGGCCGGAGAGGGAGGCTTCTTCGGCGCGGAGCTGTTCGAGGCGGCCCGGGAGCGCCATGGCGTCGGTGACCGATCGGGCGGCGGCCTGGAGGAAGCGGAAGATGTCGGCGGATTTGAGCTCGCGGACGAATTTCTCGGTGAACTGGGTGCGGAGGAATTCGGCGAAGGCGGCGAATCCGGGGTGTGCCGCGCTCTGGAGCGCGGAGACGGGGAAGACCTGCGGGGCATCGATGCCGTCGCCGCGCAGGGTCGTCGCGAGGTCCTCGAGGCAGAGCTTGAGCTGGTCAGCGGGGATCGCGTCGGCCTTGTTGAAGACGACGACGAAGCGCGCGCGGACTTTCGATTCGCGCGCGAGGTAGTCGCGATGGAGGAGGCCGTCGTTGTACTTGTCGGGATCGACGACCCAGAGCGCGAAGTCGGCGCGCGGCAGGATGCGGTCCACGAGGGCGCGGTGCTCGAGCGCGCGAGAGTCGAAGTCCGGCATGTCCACGAGCACGAGGTGCTTGAGCGCTTCCTCGGTGTGCGTCACCGCACGGATCTCCGGCGCGAAATCAGCCGCCTCCGCCGCGTGCGCTTCGTGGACATATGCCGCGGGCTGCGCCGTCGTCGGCCGCCTCCGCGACGCCTCGCTGATCGCGCGCCCGGCGATCGCGTTGATGAGCGACGACTTCCCGACGCCCGTGCCGCCCAGCAGAACCGCCCGCAGCGGCCGCTCGATCGCCTCGACCCGCGCCTTCGCGTCCGCGAACGCCTTCAGCGCCGGCTCCCGGTCGGCCAGCGCGCGCGACTCCGCCACGAACGCGGCGGCGCGGTCGATCCAGCCGAGAAGCGCTTCCTTGAAGGTGTTCATTTCTCGAGGGCATCCAGCAGGGCGGGGACGTCGCGGCGGAGTTCCTCCAGGTCGATCTCGAGGCCGGGGAGGCAGGCGACGCCGGCGTCTTCCTTCGCGAAGGCGTCGGCCCATCGTGCGCCCTGGGCTTTCGCGAGGTCGGCGAAGATGGCGAGGAATCGCTCGCGACCGCGCTTCTCGAGATCGCGGACGAGGTCCCAGTTGATGGCGCCGACGAAGACCTTGTCGAGGAAGACGAAGATCGGGCCGGCGGCGAGGCCCTCGACGAGGGTGAAAGCGCCGCCGGAATGGGCCATGAAGGTGACGCTGAGAGTGACGTAGAGGATCTGCATGACGAAGAGCTGGACGCTCTTCTTGCCCTTGATGTCGCCGATTAACCGGTCGAATTCGCCCTTCTTCCAGGCCTCGAATTCCGCGAGGCCCTTTTCGTAGCGGGATTCGACCTCGGAGGCCGGGAGGAGGGAGGCGGCGAACTCCCTGGAAGCGGCGAAGGTGCTGGTGCCGGTTTTCGCGAGGCGTTCGTGGGCGAGGCCGAGCTGTTTGCGGGCGGCCTGGCGGTTGTTCTCGTGGACGCGGGCGAGGGCGTTCTCGATGGCGGGCTTGTTCTTCGAGAGGGCGCGGCCCAGCGAGCCGGTGACGCGGTCGAACAGGGCGGTGAGGGGGCCGATGACCTTGTTGGAGAGGAAGCCGATGACGGAGAAGAGGTTTTCGCGGACGGCCTGGGAGACGCGCTCGAGGTCGTTGGCCTGGTCGAGTTTCACTTCGTCGACGAGCGCTTTCTCCGCGACCCTGGCCTCGGCGGCGGCCACCGCGCGGCCGGAGCGGATCGCGACCGCCGCGGCGCGCATCGCGACCAGCACGGGGTCGTCGAGGCTGTCGGACAATGCGCGCCAGGAGCGGCGCAACTCCGCGAGGCGCAGGCGGTCGGCGGCGTCGCCGAGGAGGAAGCGCTTGAGGATTTCCTCGAGGCGGCCGCGGGCGGCGGGGTCGGAGAGCATGCCACCGGAGGCCGCGCCGGGATCGCGCGGGAGTTCGACGACCTCGGCGCCTTCGAGCAGCCGCCGGAAATCCTCGAGCGCCGCGTCGCCGGGCTCCGCGCGGTTGAAAACGAACGCGCACGCTTTGCCGTCGGCCTTCGCGCGGCGGATCGCCTTCCAGGATTCCTCGTCGGCGTACTTCGCCGGGTTCACGACGAAGATCAGCAGGTCCGCCAGCCGGTAGAGGTCCTCGGCGACCCGGCGGTTTTCCTTTTCGACCGAGTCGTAGTCCGGCGCGTCCACCAGCACGACCGACGCCAGCGCCGCTTCGTCGTGCGCCAGCAGCTCCACCGCCATCGATCCGGCTTTCGGCTGACCCGGGGTCGCTGCTTTTTTCGAATACGCCGGCAGGAAGTCCGGCCCTTCCAGTGCGGCCGTCGCGGACCGGTGGTGGTACAGAAGCGGTTCCGTGGTGCAGGGCCGGCGGACCGAGGTTTCCGTGACGGCCTTTCCGGCCAGCGTATTGAGAATCGTCGATTTCCCGACGCCGGTCCCGCCGTACAGGACGACCACCGCCGGCGCTCCCAGCCCGCGCCCCAGCCGGAACCGCACGTGGTCGTCCAGCCGCTTCCGCGCTTCTCCGAGGGCCGCCATCGCTTTCCCGTCCGGATCCGCCCACGCCGGCACCGTTGCCGCCTTCAGCGCCGCCGCCAGCGACTCCAGGCGCTCGAGGGCGCGGAGGCGGACGGGCTCGAAATCGAGGCGGGGGGAGGCCATGGGTGGGGAAGTGTAACTGCCTTCAGCGAGGCGGGTTGCGAGATTTGGGACTCCGGGGTGCCGCAGCAAAATTGACCTTCCGGGTTCCCGCTCCCTACAATGGCCGGACTTCAAAGGAGCCCGCAACCATGGCACACGGCCCTTCACTTTACGAAACCGCCGTTCTTCAGTTCGAGAGGGCGGCGGACGCCACGAACCTGACCCCGTACGTTCGCGAGATACTGCGCCACCCGAAGAACGAGGTCCTGGTGAACTTCCCGGTCCTTCTGGACAACGGGAGCTACAAGGTTTTCCCCGGGTACCGCATCCAGCACAACAACGTGCTGGGCCCGTTCAAGGGGGGTATCCGGTACCACCCGTCGGTGAACATCGACGAAGTCCGGGCGCTGGCGGCCTGGATGACGTTCAAGTGCGCGCTGGCGGGGCTGCCGTTCGGCGGGGCAAAGGGCGGCGTCGCGGTCGACCCCAAGTCGTTCTCGCCGGGGGAGATGACGCGCATCACGCGTCGCTTCACCAGCGCCCTGGGCGCCAACATCGGCCCCGAGCACGACATCCCTGCGCCGGACGTCGGGACGAACGCGCACACGATGGTGCTGATGATGGACACGTACATGAACAGCCAGGCGACTTCCACGCGGCAGGCGTCGTGGGGCGTCGTCACCGGCAAGTCGCTGACCTGCGGCGGCTCGGAAGGCCGCGAGAAGGCGACCGGCCAGGGAGTGCAGATCACGCTGGAGAGTTTCGCGAAGGAAGCGAAAGTCGAGATCGAGAAGGCGACGTTCTCCATCCAGGGGTTCGGAAACGTCGGCTCGTTCGGCGCGGTCGCCATCGCCGAGATGGGTGCGAAGCTCACCGCGGTCCAGGACCACACCGGGTCGATCAAGAACGAGAAGGGGATCGACGCGAAGGCGCTGTTCGATTACTTCCGGAAAAACGGCGGCATCAAGGGCTACCCCGAGGCAGGCGCGTGCACGAACGAGGATTTCTGGAGGACGAAGGTCGACGTGCTCGTCCCGGCGGCGTTCGAGAACCAGATCACCGAAGAAAACGTGGGCTGGATCGACGCGAAGATCATCGCCGAGGGCGCCAACGGCCCCGTGACGATGGCCGCCGAGAAGAAACTGCTCGAGCGCGGCACGATCTTCATCCCCGACATCCTCTGCAACGCGGGCGGCGTCACCGTCAGCTACTTCGAGTGGATCCAGAACAAGCGAAGCGAGCACTGGGACCTCGACGAGGTCGATCAGCGCCTCAAGAAGCAGCTCACGCGCGCGTGCCAGAACGTGAAGAAGGAAGCCAAGCGGCTCAAGTGCGATTTCCGCACGGCGGCCTACGCGGTCGGGCTGCAGCGGATCGAAGCGGCCTATCTCGAGCGCGGGATCTTCCCGTAGCACGAACCGGAAACGAAAAAACCGCGGCGCGAGCCGCGGTTTTTTTGTATCCCGGCGGAAACTACTTCTTGAGCGCCTTCTTGCTCTTCGCGCCTTCGTGCCGCGCCAGCTTGCGCGTTACCGACTTCGTCGGCCGCAGCCCCTGCGTCAGCACTTCCGCAACGATGCCCTCGGCGATCGGCTTGCGCATGAGCCCGATGCAGCCGAGCTTGAGCGCCTGTTCCGCGGCGCGCTCGTTGTTGGCGCCGACGATCGCGATGACGGGAACCTCGCGGAACGCGCGGTTCTTGAAGAACACCTTGAGTTCGTCCCATGACTTGGGGACGTCCGTGTTCCACACGACCAGGTCGGGCGTGATCTTTCGGAGGCTGTCGCGCGCGTCCTGGGGCGTGAGCGCGAGGTGAGGGATGTTGCCCATCTCCTCGATGCAGTCTTCGAACATGAGCAGGTCGTCGACGATGTCGTCGACGATGAGGATGTTCTTGATCGGCGCCTGGTGCATCTCACCTCGGGTGGAGTGGAAGAGCGGCGGATTCTACGGAGGGACGGGGAGGGTGTAAAGCGAAGCCGGAACCCGGAAGGAGAAAAAAGTCAGGAGTGGTGAGGCGTGAGTGATGAGATTCAAGGTCGATTCCTGGGGAAGCGAAGCTATTTCAGAATGAAATATCAAAGTGAAATTGCTACCCCATTGCTTTAAGTTCTCTGCCACCAAGGACATGCAGATGAAGATGGAAGACCGTTTGCCCCGCACCCGCCCCCGTATTCGCAATCGTCCGGTACTCCTTCAGCCCCTCCTGCGCCGCAACTTCACGAACGCCCTTCAGCAGCGCCGCCGCAATCCCGGGATCCTTCAGCTCCGCCAAGGAGTCCATGTGCTTCTTCGGCATCACCAGCACGTGCACCGGCGCCTGCGGCGCCCGGTCGCGGATCGCGACCACCTCGTCGTTCTCGTACACCTTCGCGGAGGGAATCTCTCCTGCGATGATCCGGCAGAAAATGCAGCTCATCGGTTCTCCTTTCCGCTCCATTGAAACGCGGACGGCGCTGCAAACCCTCAGAATCTTCGCGTGGAGCGCTGATTTCTGGCGAAACCTCTTCTTCGCGTACGGTGTTGCCCTGAGCGAGCGAAGCGAGTCGAAGGGTCTCGCTCCCCGCGCAACGAATCGCCGCTTCACGCTCCCTCGCTCGCGGAGCTACGATGACTCCCGTGCCCGAGCCCCTCATCGACCGCCTGCGCCGGCCCCTTCGCGATCTCCGCATCTCGGTGACCGACCGCTGTAATTTCCGCTGCACGTACTGCATGCCGCGCGAGGTCTTCGGGCCTGACTACGCGTTCATGGAACGGGCCGAGCTGCTGACGTTCGAGGAGATCACCCGACTCGCGCGCCTCTTCCGCGCCCTCGGCATCGAAAAAATCCGCCTAACCGGCGGCGAACCCACCCTCCGCCGCGAACTCGACAAACTCGTCCGCATGCTCGCCGAAATCCCCGGGCTCGACCTCACCCTCACCACGAACGGTTCCACCCTCGAGACGCTCGCGCAGCCGCTGGCCGCCGCGGGGCTGAAGCGCGTCACGGTCAGCCTCGACTCCCTCGACGACGCCGTCTTCGCGAAAATGAACGACGCGAATTTCCCGGTCGCGCGCGTCCTCGCGGGAATCGCCGCCGCTTCCGCCGCGGGCCTGAAGCCGGTCAAGGTCAACTGCGTGGTGAACCGGCGCGTCAACATGGGAAGCGTGCTCGATCTCGCGCGCCATTTCCGCGGCACGGGGCACGTCATGCGCTTTATCGAGTTCATGGACGTCGGCACCTCGAACGGCTGGCGCCTCGACGACGTCGTTCCGTCGCGCGAACTGATCGAACTCGTCGGCCGCGAATGGCCGATCGAGCCCGTCGGCGCCAGTTACCCGGGCGAAGTCGCCGCCCGCTGGCGCTACCTCGACGGCGCCGGCGAAGTCGGCTTCATCTCCTCCGTCACACAGCCCTTCTGCCGCTCCTGCAACCGTGCCCGCCTGTCCGCCGACGGACGCCTCTTCACCTGCCTCTTCGGCGTCCAGGGCCACGACCTCCGCGGCCCCCTGCGCGCCGGCGCCTCCGAAACGCAGCTCTCGGAAGCGATCGCGCAGGCCTGGCGCCAGCGCGAGGACCGCTACTCGGAGCTCCGTTCTTCCGAAACCGCCGGCCTGCCGAAGATCGAAATGTCGTTCATCGGCGGGTAGGCGAGCCGAGCCGCCTATCGATCCTCGACGATCGTGTACGAGTACCCGATCTGGCTCCCGTCACCGATGGGATGCAGGCAAAGGAAGAAGCCGCCGTCTTTTCCCGATATCCGGTACTTCAGCACACGGGTGCGTGACCTCGGCGGGAGCATCGGCGACGTGTCGCCGAGGGACCGCAACACCTCGCCACCCTTTGCTTCGATGTGCCGCTTGCATTCCTGCTCGATCTGGTCGGCCGTGGACCATCCCAGGGAGGCCGTGAGAGTTCCGCTCCCGTACGCCGTATTCCGGGTTTCCCAGGGGTCGACGGCGCCGAAACTCGCACGCACCTCTACGCCACTCACATCCCCCCACGCCCGCGCCGGGCTGAACTCCGTCATCACCGCCGACGGATTGACGTCCGCCCC
>CAVPNQ010000195.1:0-5062 GCA_963706735.1 uncultured Planctomycetia bacterium | reverse complement strand
GAAGAAGCTCAGTCTCGCCGGTCTGCTCGCCCTGCCGCTGTTCGCTGGCTGCTCCGGCGGCTTCCCGATGCCCGCCGATGGCCTGCTGTTCAGCTCGGTCCGCGCTCCCGGTTGGTACCCCGGCGTGACGAACGAAGTCGGCGGCGCCAAGACGGGTCACTCGGAAGCGGTTGGTTTCATCGGCCTCATCGCGGTTGGCGATGCGTCCGTTGAGAAGGCAGCCGAGGAGAACGGGATCAAGAAGCTCCACAGCATCAGCCACAAGTGGACGAAGATCCTGGGCGGCCTGTACTGGAAGTTCGAAACGGACATCACGGGCGAGTAAGTTCTCACCGGACAGACATGGAGCGGGGGAGCAAATGCTCCCCCGCTCTTTTTGTTGGTATGGGGGAGGAGTTCTCCCGTGGGGGGGGACGGCCAGGAAACGAAAAACTAAAAACGAAAAACTAAAAAGGAAAAGCCGCGCGACGCCGGGTTTTCCTTTTTTGTTTTTCGTTTTTTGTTTTTCGTTTCGTGTTGCCCTTGTATCTGCGCAGCGCAGCCGTAACACACCTCCGGTGCGACCCCGCCTCAGTGTCCCGTCGCCCGCGCGTAGTCTTCCGGCGTGTCGAGGTCGCGCACGGTTTCCTCCCCCGCCGGAATCTCCTCGACCTGCTCCGCGTGCCGATCCACGACCGCTCGCGGCGCTTCCTCCACCTTCAGCGCCAGGATCTCCGCCGCATACGCCCGGTCGAAAAGCACCGGGTGTCCTCGCCGCCCCGCCTTCGGCAGCACGATCGGGAGGCGCCGGTTCTGGCGGAGGATCCAGAAGCGCATCGCGAGTTCGGCGACGGTCTCCGCACGCACGAAGGGAAGGTCCACCGGCCACACCAGGAACCCCTCCGCGCCCGCCGGCAGGACCCTGAGCGCCGCCTGCACGCTCGACGTCATTCCCTTCGCCCAGTCCGCGTTCCGCACCAGCGTGGCTCGCCCTGCCCCGCTTCCTTTCTCCACCGCGTCCGCGTCGCTCCCCAGCACCACCACCGCCCGCCCGAGCCCCGCCGCCGCCGCCGTGTCGAGCACGCAGTCGAGCGCGGCGCGGCCGCCGATGTCGAGAAGCGCCTTGGGGCGGCCCATGCGCGACGAAGCGCCGGCCGCAAGGACGATGGGCGTGAGGAGGTGGTTCACGGCTGGCCCATCGCGCGCAGCACGCCGTCCCACAGCATCCTGCGGGCTTCGAGAGCCTGCCGCGCCGCGCCGGCCGCCGCATCCCACTTGCGCGGGTCGGACCCGCAGAGCCCCCCGAGAAGCCGCTTCGCCATCGGGCCGTGCTGTTCTTCATCGAGGTGGACGTGGCGTTCGAGGTAGAGGTGGTAGGTGTCGCACCGGACGCCGGCCTTCCGGAGCTCCGCGATCATCGGCCGGAACATCGCGGGGACGAGGTCCTCGCGGCCGAGCAGGAACGCGGCGGCGGACTCGACGATGTCGGCCTCGCAGAAGCGCAGCGTCGCGGCCACGAATTTCCGCGTCTCGTCGGGGACCGGGGCGCGCTGAAGGGCGCGGGCCGGGGCGACGCCGTCGCGGAGGTCGGCGACGAAGCGGCGGATCGGGCGCGAGTCGGCGCCGACCTCGCCCATCGCCTCGAGGTAGAGGTCGAAATGGCTGACGTAGCGGCCCGGGGCGACCTCGTCGGTCTCCTCGCCTAGGACGATTTCGTTCACGAGGCGGGCGGCGAGCGTGTTTTCGGGTGGGAGCCAGGGGACGGAAATGCTGGTGAGGCGGCGCTGAAGGGACTTGAGGAGCGACATGAAGTCCCAGACGGCGAACGCGTGGTTGGCCATGAAGAAGCGCAGGCAGTCCGGATCGGTGAGGCGGGTGTAGACGGGGTGGGCGACGAGGCCTTCGCGGAGCGGCGCGAGGTCCTGCTCCAGTGCGGCCATGGAGTCGATCGTGGCGGTGGCGTTCAAGTCAACTCTCCCGGAGGGAATGGGGGGAGGGGCATTCTACTCGGAGTCGTTATCCCCGGCCGTTTCCGCGCCATCCGCCTTCATCCGCGAATGCCCTTCACTCGCAGTCGAACACCTTCTCCCACGCAATCGTCCGCAGCCGGTCCATCCGCCGCGCGCTCGACTCCATCATCACCTTCACCGACCGGCCCGGCACTCCCTTCCAGACCTGCTTGCCGTTCAGCCGGATCGTCACTTCCTTTTCCATGTCCACCAGCCCGTCCGCCAGCCCCACGCGGATCAGCTTCACGTCCTTCTCGTGGATCGACACGTCCTGGCCCTTCACCTCCGCCTGCACGTGGAACGGGAACGCGGGCACGTGCCGCGTGATGACCTTCGTGGAGGACTCGACCTTGAGCTCCTTGTCGTTCACGCGGTCCTCCAGCACCTCGACCCAGTAGTGCCGCCGCCCCATGTCCAGCCCGCCGTAGTAGTCCAGCTTCGCCGGGTACCGGATCCGCTTGAGCTCGCTCGACCACGCGAGCAGCCCCTCGGCCAGGTCGTCGAAGCTCTCGTGCCCGCGTTTCTCGATCACGTCCAGCTGCGCGGGAATCTCGAGGCGCTTGGCGACCCCCTGGCCGCGCTTCGCCATCGCCGTGATTTCGTCGTCGTCGGCGCCGACGGTGGCGCGGCACGGGAGGTCGTGCATGTTCCTGAGGTATACCTCGCTCATGGCGACGAGGACTCTCCCCGGCGAGCCGGACACCGGCAGCATCGCCGCCCATCCGTCCGTCCCCGCCACGCCCGCGATCCACGTCGCATGCGCCCCCGCCGAAACGCCCGTGCAGTACAGCCGGTCGAAGTCGATGTTCACCCGCCGCGACTGCTCCCAGAGCTGCTCCCACACGATGTCCGCCGTCCGCGGGTCCTGCCACGCTTCGATCTTCCACGGGTAAAGCGTGATGTATCCCCGGATCGACGCCGCCGTCTCCCACCCTTCGCTCAGCCCGTTGAGCCCCACCAGCACCGGCGTCGGCCGCTCCGGGTCGTACTTCCCGGGGATCTGCAGATTCCCCACGATCCCTCCGTCCGGCTTCCCGTACCGCCGCCCGCGCCGCACGACGGCCTCGAGGACGCGGAACGGAACCTTCGCCTCCTCGAGCGCTTTGAGGTGCTCGCGTTTCTTCTCCGTCAGCTCGTCATCGAAAAAACCGTTCACATGGTCCTCAAGCGAAGCGATCGCCTTCGCGTCCGCGAGGTCCTCGTCCTCCAGCTCGGGGTAGCGGCGGTGAAGGGCGTCGTCGGCGAGGGCGGCGGTGGCGAGAAGGAGGGAGAGGAGAAGCACGCGCATCGGCGCATTGTAGGGGAAGCGGGCAGGCGGGCGAGCGGGCGGGCTACCGTGAAAAGCTAGGATTGAATCCTAGGATTTCACGGTACGTCCAAATGGAATCTCGGCCGCAACGACGGCTGGAGAGCGCTCGAGTGAGCCCCGTTTGGATCCAGCTTGAACAAGCCCCGTCCGATTCATTAGCTTGCCGAAGTCAATCTGAATGGAAGCGGGGAAGTCGTCGCCGCCGGATGCGGCAAGGGAGGGACCAGCGATCGCGCGACCCGCCGCGAGCGCTCCCGCCGGACAAACACGGAGGGAGGAGTTCTCATTCTGGAGGCGTGCCGATGTCGAACATGGATCGGGAAGGGCCTTCGATGGCGGGTGTGAGGGAGGCGGTCGAGGCGACGGGCGGGGACAGGCCGGACTTCTCCGCGCAGGCCGAGGAACTCGGGGGTGGGGGGTCTACATCAAGGGATTCCTTTGGTGATAAATTCGTTGTTCGCTCGCCCTTGCTCCGGCGCGTGCTCGAGGAAATCTGGCGGCTCGCGGCTTTCGACACCCCCGTCATCCTCGTCGGGGAGACGGGAACCGGGAAAACACGGCTGGCTCGCAGACTCGCATCCATGGGTCTGCGCAAGGCGGGACCCTTTGAGGTTCTCTCCTGTGCCGCCATTCCCGAATCGCTGATCGACGGGAAGCTGTTTGGGCACAAAAAGGGCTCGTTCACCGGGGCGTCCTCCGATCAGCCCGGCGCGTTCCAGTTGGCCCACCAGGGCGTCCTGATGCTGGACGACTTCGACAAGCTCAGCCTCGTCGCCCAGGCCAAGATCCTGACTGCCGTCGAGGAAGGCCGTGTCCGGGCGATCGGCGCGAAGAAAGACGACGTCGTGGATGTGCGTGTCGTCATCGGCACAACGCGGTCATTGGAAGATCTGGAACGCCATGGGTTGTTGCTGGGCGATCTTCGCTGGCGCGTTGATGTGGATGTCGTGTTCGTTCCGCCGGCCCGCGAGCGACCTGAGGACGTCGTCGCCGTCTTCATGCAGAACCTGGTCTCTGAGCGGAGGAAGGACCGGCATTGTCTGTGGCGGGGGAAGCTGCACGTCCACCCCGAGGTGTTCCGCCTGCTCGTGTCCTACGCATGGCCGGGCAACATGCGCCAAGTCGCCAACGTGGGGCAATCGCTCGGGCACCTGGGGAAGGACTTCATTGAAGTCTCCGATCTTGTCCGGAAAATTCCAGGGCTCGCCGTCATTTCGCCACGCCGCACGCTGGCCCAGCTCCTGAGAAAGGAGCGATTTCTCATCGTCGCCTGCGCGGTGGCCGCCCACGGTGGAAATCAGGTCTCCGCCGCACGGGAACTCGGTATCGATCGATCCAGCGTCTACCGCATTCTCAAGGAAGGACCGGAAGACACCCGTCGCATGGAGTCCATTGACGGCCAGTTGCTCCTCCGCTTTCCCGGGATCGAGTCTCGAAAGTGAGAAGGTTCGGGTGACCGCTTCGCCGGGCCGCGCATGACGCAAGTCAGGCGCGGCCCGCGCGAAGCGGCGCTCGTGCCCGAGCGCGTCCCGGGAACGGTTTCTCAAAATTGAGACTCGATCGAATTGCAGAATCTGTCGCGGCGACCCGGAATTGATTTCGTGGCGCAACGACAGTTGCCGGCGCGCGGCGCCGCAACGTGTGCAGCCAACGAGAGATGCGAGCCGCCGCCAGGGAAATGACGCGCAGAAATTCCGCGCGAGGGAGCGTCCCAAAACGAGTGCGAGAAGTTGTGGCCCGCGGGTTGCTTCCTTGTTCGGCAAGT
>CAVPNQ010000194.1:0-3970 GCA_963706735.1 uncultured Planctomycetia bacterium | reverse complement strand
AAGCGCTGGTCGGGGCGTTGCTCCCCCGCCTCGTCGTCGGAAACGCCGGCCCGGACCCGATCGTGATCCACATCGCGGGGCTGGCGCCGCGCGATGTGCCGCTGCCGGCCGCGCCCGGCGGGCAGGGAAAGGTTGCGACGAAGGAGATCGGGCTGTTCCCGGGCGATATCGACATCGCGATTGAGGCGCCCAGGGGGAAGGAGAAGCGGATCGGCGTCGCGCGGTTCAGGGTGGAGTTGGGAAAGAGGTACGGGTTCGTGCTGGACGGCGACCTGAACCCGGCGATGCCGAAGAAGGACAAGTGAACGGGGCCGGGGTTTCGGTGCGCGTCCGAATTCCTCGCGCGCGTTCTGACCGCGATTCCGTGCCCTTCCGTCCCTCCGTGCTTTCCGTGTTAAGCCGTTTTTCAAACGGCAAGAAAAAGGCAGAACACGGAACGCACGGAGGGACGGAAAGACACGGAACGGTCTTTCGCCGTGCCTGCGGCGGCCAGGAAAGATGATCGCCCCGCTTACTCCGCCGCCCACGACAGCCGAGCAGCTCCTCGCCCTCGCCGAGGAACTCGCCGCCGAGGTCCGCCCCGGGTTCAAGCGCGGCGGGCTCACGCTCGACAGCTCGCTTCAGAACGACCTCGGCATCGACTCGCTCGCCCGCGTCGAGCTGCTGCTGCGCATCGAGAAGGCGTTCCGCACCGCGGTCCCGGAGTCAGCCGCGATGGGCGCAGAGACCCTGCGTGACCTGCTCCGCGCCCTCGAGTCGGGCCGCCCGGCCGGCGCAACGGAGGCCGCTTCCATGGCCGCCCCCGCCGAGCGCCTCCCCGAGATGCCCGTCGCGGCGAAGACGCTGGTCGAGATGCTCGAGTGGTACGCGCGCCACCACCGCGACCGCGTCCACATCACGCTCGTCGAAGAGGGCGACCACACGCAGTCGATCACCTACGGCCAGCTCTGGGACGAGGCCGGCGAGATCGCGGCCGGGCTGCGCGCGCGCGACCTGCAGCCCGCCCAGCCCGTCGCGCTCATGCTCCAGACCTGCCGCGAGTACTTCCAGTCGTTCTTCGGCGTCCTGCGCGCGGGCGGGATCCCCGTGCCTCTCTACCCGCCAGCCAAGGCGACGCAGATCGAAGAGCACGTGAAGCGGCAGGCCGGGATCCTGAACTCGTGCCTGGCGGCGATGCTGATCGCGTCGGAGGAAGCGAAGCGGCCGGCGGCGCTGGTGAAGTCGCTCGCGCCGTCGCTCAAGGACGTGGTGACGCCCGCGGAGCTCCGCGTGGCCGGGGCTTCGCCGGAAACTCCGCCGATCCGGCCCGGGGACACGGCGCTTCTGCAGTACACCTCGGGGTCCACAGGGGCGCCGAAAGGCGTGACGCTGTCGCATGCGAACCTCCTCGCCAACATTCGCGCGATGCAGCAGGCGTCGGGGATCGGCTCGACCGATGTTTTTGTTTCGTGGTTGCCGCTCTACCACGACATGGGACTGATCGGCGCCTGGCTCGGCTCGCTCTACAGCGGGGCGCGCGCCGTCCTGATGTCGCCGATGCTGTTCCTCGCGAGGCCGCCGCGCTGGCTCAAGACGATGTCGCGCGAGCGCGGCACGATCTCGGCCGCGCCGAACTTCGCGTACGACCTGTGCGCCACGAAATTGCCCGAGCACGACGTCGCCGGCCTCGACCTCTCCCCGTGGCGCCTCGCGTTCAATGGCGCCGAGGCCGTCCACGCCGACACGCTGGAACGCTTCATCGAACGCTTCGCGAAACAGGGCTTCCGTCGCGAAGCCATGGCCCCCGTTTACGGCCTCGCCGAGAACTGCCTCGGCGTCACGTTCCCGCCCCCCGGCCGCGGCCCGCGCGTGGACCGCGTGCGGCGCGACGACTTCCTCCACCGCCGCCGCGCCACCCCCGCCGACCCCGGCGACCCCGCCGCCCTGACCTTCGTCGGCTGCGGCAGGCCGCTTCATAACCTCGAAGTCCGCATCGTGGACGAGCACGGCCGCGAGGCCGGCGAACGCGAGCACGGGCGCCTGCAGTTCCGCGGGCCCAGCGCGACCGGCGGGTACTACCGGAATGCCGAAGCGACGCGGAAGCTGTTCGACGGCGACTGGGTGGAAACGGGCGACCTGGCGTACGTCGCGGACGGCGAGATCTTTCCCGCGGGGCGCGCGAAGGACCTGATCATCAAGGGCGGCCGGAACATCATCCCGACGGAGATCGAGGAAGCGGTGACGGGGATTGCCGGGGTGAGGCGCGGGTGCGTGGCGGTCGTCGGCGTGCACGACCCGAAGTCGGGGACGGAGCGCGTCGTGGTGATCGCGGAGACGGCGCTGAAGGGCGAGGACGAGCGGACGGCGCTGTCGAAGAAGATTGCGGATGCGGTAGCGCCGCTGCTGGAAGGGCCGCCGGACGAAGTCGTGCTCGCTGCGCCGCGGACGGTGCCCAAAACGCCGAGCGGCAAGATACGGCGGGGCGCGGCGCGCGAGCTGTACGAGAAGGGCGCGTTCCACCGCGAGCCGCCCGGCGCGGCGGCGCAGATGGCGCACATCCTGTTCGCGGCGGCGGTGCCGGAGATGCGGCGGTTTTTCCGGGCGGCGGGCGCGCGGCTGTACGCGGCGTGGAGCTGGTGGGTGTTCCTCGCCGTGGCGCTTCCCTGCTGGCTCACGACGGTGCTCGGCCCGACGCTGGGGATCCGCCGCGCGACGCTACGGCTGTGGATGAAGTTCGTGCTGCGGCTCATCGCGATCCCGGTGCGCACGTCCGGGCTCGACCGCCTCCCGCCCGACCCGGTGATCCTGGCCCCGAACCACCAGTCCTACCTCGACGCGATCCTGCTCAGCGCCGCGCTGCCGCCGAGGTTCGGGTTCGTGGTGAAGCGCGAGCTGGCGCGGAACGTGGTGCTGGCGCCGCTGCTCCGGCGGGTCGGCGCGGTGTTCGTGGAGCGGTTCGACCCGGAGCAGTCGGTGCAGGACACGGAGGGGGTCGCCGCGGCGTTGCGGGGCGGAAGGTCGCTCGTGATCTTCCCGGAAGGGACGTTCCGCCGCGAGCCGGGGCTGCTGCCGTTCCGGATGGGCGCGTTCGTGACGGCGGCGCAGACGGGAACGGCGATCGTCCCGGTCGTGGTGCGCGGGACGAGGGATGTGCTGCGGGACAAGACCTGGGCGCCGAGGCGCGGGGTGGTGAGCGTGGTCGCGGGTGAAGCGGTAAAGCCGCGCGGGACGGACTGGGCGGAGGCGGTGAGGTTGAGGGATGAAGTACGGCGGGTGCTTGAGGGGTAAAACGGCATTCGCGGATGAAAGCGGATGACGCGGAAAAGGCCGCGGATAACGGCGCCGTTATCCGCGGCTTTTTCGCGCCATCCGCTTTCATCCGCGAATTCCCTTCCACAAACAAAACCGGGCGCAAGGTTTCCCCTGCGCCCGGCTCTCGTCTCCGAACTGTCCTTCTACTTCTTCGGCTCCTCCGTCACTTTCTTCGGCGTCACTTCCCACGCCTTCCCATCCAGCATCACGATCACGTGATCCCCGAGCGCGAAGTACTTTCCGGCCGCCGGGGTCGCCGCGAGGAGCTTGAAGTACTCATCGCTCAGGTACTCGACTTTCATCGTCTCTCCGCCCATCTTGAATTTCTGGTCCATCCACACCCCGTCCACGCAGTAGAACGTCTTGCCGCCAACCGTGCTGACCGCGCCGTTGTCGGACACGTTCTTCTTATCCGCGCCGTACGCCGACTTCCGCTTGAACGCCAGCGCATCCTGGACCTTGCCGCGCTGCATTTCCTCCAGGTCCTTGCTCGCAGCGACGCCGTTCTCGCCGCCGCCCGCGCCCATCCCAGAGCGTCCTTCCTGCGCCAGCTTCTCGAACTCCTCGTTGTGGTCCCGGTCGTCGCCCTTCCAGGCCCCGTCCGCGGGCGCCGCAGGAGCGAGACCCGGCCGGCCGCCGGCCGTCTCACGGCGCAGGCGGGCGTTGTCCTCCAGCACGA
>CAVPNQ010000193.1:0-35263 GCA_963706735.1 uncultured Planctomycetia bacterium | reverse complement strand
CAGTGCGCGACCTCGACGTCCGGCGTCGGCTTGACCGCGAACGCCGCCGTCCCGATCTCCACGAGCTGCGCCTCGGTGGGAACTCCCGGGCCCGCCGGCAGCACCGCGACGAACGCCACCGCCTTCGGGTCGAATTCGGCGGCGAAGCGCTTCGTGATTTCCTCCGACGTGATCGCCGGGAGGAGCTGCTTGAGGAGGTCGAGGCGCTGAGTCGGCGACAGGATCGGTTCGCCGGTGGTGACGGAAGCGTTCATGCGGCTGACGAGGGCGCTGGCGGGGACGGTGGCCTCGGTTTCCACGGCGCGTTCCGCGCCCGCGATCATCGCCTTGCGCACGTCGTCCAGCTCGCGCGCCGTGAAACCGAACGCGCGGGCGCGCTGCAGCTCCAGCGCGAGCTCTTCCAGCGCCGGCTTCCACTTGCCCGCTGCGGCGCGGCCGGACAGCTCCGTGCTGTAGAGGAGCGACCCGTCGTTGCCGGCGGAGACGCGGCCGCTCATGTAGCTGGTGCCGCCGCGCGAGGCCTTGGCATCCAGGCGGCGGTTCAGGGCGCTCACGCCGAGGCCGAGCACCAGGTCGTCGCGCAGGCCGTTCACCGTCGTCGTCGGCGGCCGCGCCGGCTCCAGCCGCAGGATCTGGATGTCCTCCGACGTCAGCTCCGCGTCGCTCGTGACGATCGCGAAGCTCTTGTCGTACGGCTTCACCCCGGGCGACATCCCCACGGGCCTGGGCTTCTTCGGCGCCGCGCCGAACTTCTCCGTGATCGCCTTCACCACGTCCTTCGGGTCCGCGTCCGCGACGACCATCACCGTCGCATTCGACGCCGTGTACCACTTCCCGTAGTAGTCCCTGAAGTCCTGCTGCTTCACCGTCTTGATCGTCTCCTCCGTCCCGATCGTGTCGCGCTGCCCGAAGAGCGAGCCCGGCGAGAGGTGCTCCATCACGTAGTCGCTCGTCCGCTGCCGCGCCGACAGGTTCCGCCGCCGTTCTTCCAGGATGATCCCCCGCTCCGAGTCGATCTCTTCCGGCGTCAGCAGCAGCTGGTACAGCACGTCGGAGAAGAACAGCATCCCCTTGGCCAGCGTTTCGGGCTTGGCGTCCGGAAGCGACAGCTGGTACGTGGTCTGCTCCATGTTCGTGAACGCGTTCTGGTCGCGCCCGAACTGCATCCCGAGCGACTGGAAGAACGGAACGACGGCGCCGGGCTTGAAGTTCTCGGAGCCGTTGAACGCCATGTGTTCGAGGTAGTGCGCGATCCCGCGCTGGGGGTCCGTCTCGTTCAGCGACCCCGAGCTGATGTGGATCCACACCGTCGCGCGCCCCGGCGGGACCGCGTGGCGGCGCACCATGTACCGCAGCCCGTTGTCGAGCTGGCCCGTGACGAGCGCGGGGTCTGTGGGAAGGGGCTTGTCCTCGGCCGCGGCGAACGGCGCGCTCGAGAGGACGGCGGCGGCGAGGAACAGCGCGTGGCGGGTGCGGAAGGGCATGGACGACTCCTTGGCGGTAGGTGAGGGAAGAAGGGCGGGCAGTTTACCAAGGAAGAGGACCCTGTCCGGAGGGCCGCAGCATCACGACCGCAATCCGTGCCGTTCTCCGTGCCTGTCCGTGCTTTTCCGTGCTCTCCGTGTCATGCCGTTTTCGCGTAGAGGTAAACGGCATGACACGGAGAGCGCGGAAAAGCACGGATACGCACGGAAAAAAGGGCCAGGGAAGGATGGCGGTTGGGGCGCGGATCTCCGTCTAACCCTGCAATTCGCTCCACCGCTCGAACGCGGCCGCGATTTCCTTCTCCACTTCCGCCAGCCGAGTTTGCGTGCCGTCCCGCTTGTCCTTCGGCCCGGTCCAGAACGAGGCTTCTTCCATCGTCGTGTGCAGCTCGCGCTTTTCGTTCTCCAGCGCGTCGATCTTCTTCTCCAGCCGCTCGACTTCGCGCCGGTCGCGCACGGCGGCGCGGTGGTCGGACACGGTCTTCGGCGCGGCCGTCGCCGGGCGCGCGGGGGCGGCCTCCGCAGCGCGAGTCCGGTCCCACTCGCTCCAGCCCCCCACGACTTCGCGGACCCCGCCCTTCCCGTCAAACACCACCAGCCCCGTCACGACCTGGTCGAGAAAATCGCGGTCGTGGCTCACGACGAGGACTGTGCCGGGGTAGGTGAGAAGCGCGTCCTCGAGGACGTCGAGCGTCTCCGCGTCGAGGTCGTTCGTGGGCTCGTCCAGGACCAGCAGGTTGCTCGGCCGCGCGAACAGCCTCGCGAGGAGCAGCCGCGCCCGCTCGCCGCCGGACAGGACCGCGACGCGCTGGCGCGTGCGGTCGGGCTCGAACAGGAAGTCGCCGAGGTAGCCGATGACATGGCGCGTGCGGTCGCCGATCGTCACGACGCTCGCGCCGTCGGTCACGGCCTCCTGCACGGTGGCGTCGGGGTTGAGCGAGGCGTTGAGCGGGTCGAACCAGATCGGCTCGAGGTTCGAGCCGCGGCGCACGATGCCCGCGAGCGGCGGGAGGTCCCCCAGCAGCGTGCGGACGAGCGTCGTCTTGCCGCTGCCGTTCGGGCCGACGAACCCGAGCCGGTCGCCGCGCGTCACGACGAGGTCGAGGTTGCGCACGACCGGCGTCGTGCCGTGCCCCGCCGTCAGCCCCTTCGCCTCGAACACGAGATGCCCGGAACGGTCGGCCTCCGCGATCCCCAGCTTCACCGCCCCCGTCCGGTCGCGGCGGTCCCGCCGGTCCTGCCTTAATTTCTCCAGCTCCGCGATCCGCGCGTAGTTCCGGTTGCGCTGCGCCTTCAGCCCCTTCCGCACCCAGACTTCTTCCTTCGCCAGCTTCTTGTCCGCCTTCGCGCGCCGCTGGTCCTCGTCCTCCGCGCGCTCTTCCTGCCGCCGCAGGTAGTTCTCGTAGTCGCCGGGCCACGACGTCAGCTGCCCCCGGTCCAGCTCCAGGATCCGCGTCGCCATCCGCCGCAGGAACGCCCGGTCGTGCGTCACGAACATCGTCGCACCCTTGCGCTCCAGCAGGTGCGCTTCCAGCCACTGGATGCTCCCGATGTCGAGATGGTTCGTGGGCTCGTCGAGCAGGAGCAGGTCGGGGTTGGAAGCGAGCGCGCGCGCCAGGAGCACGCGGCGCGAAAGTCCGGCCGAGAGCCCCGCCACGTCGGCGTCCGGGTTGAGCCGCAACCCCTCGAACAGCCGCGCGAGCCGCTCCTTCGTGCGCCACTCCTCCTCGCCCGGCGGCAGGTCCGCCGCCACCGTCTCCCGCACCGTCCCCTTCATCCCGCGCGGCACTTCCTGCGGCAGCCGCCCGATCGTGAGCCCCTGCTTCCGCGAAACCAGCCCTGACTCCGCTTCCAGCACCCCCGCCAGCAGCCCCATCAGCGTCGATTTGCCGGAAGCGTTGCGCCCGAGCAGCCCGAGGCGCTCGCCTTCCTCGATCTGCAGCGACACGCCGTCGAGCAGGCGAGGGCCGCCGTGGGTGAGGTTGACGCCGGTGAGGCTGAGGAGGGCCATGGGAGGGCGGGAAACCTAACCCGCGGGAGGGCGCGGGTCAAAGGCTGCGTCGGCGCTTCATTAAATTCCGCTTAACGACCTCGTTCCCGAATCCCTTGCCCGGGCGCGCGGGTGCGTGATCCCATTGACGGCATCGCGCCACACGGACACCCAAGGAACGAATCACCATGGGCACTGAGACAACCGCTTCGCCACGCTGGCGCCGCTGGCTTCGCCGGATCTTCGTGGGGCTGGCGCTCGCATTCGTGCTCATCCAGGCCGTCCCGTACGGGCACAACCACACGAATCCGCCCGTCGTGATGGAGCCCGCGTGGGACTCGCCCGCCACGCGCGCGCTGGCCGTCCGCGCCTGCTTCGATTGCCACTCGAACGAGTCGCGCTGGCCCTGGTACTCGCACGTCGCCCCGGTCTCGTGGTTCGTGGTCGAGCACGTGCTGGACGGGCGAAAGCACCTCAACTTCTCCGAGTTCCAGCGGACACAGAAGCACGCGAAGGACGCCGCGGAGGAACTGGAGGAGGGCGAGATGCCGCTCACGGAGTACGTGTGGCTTCACGGCGAGGCGAAGCTGAGCGACGCGGAGCGGGCGGAGTTCGTGAAGGGCCTGCGCGCGACGTTCGGGGTCGCGGAAAAGAGAGGGAAGAAGGGCAGGGACGATTGATTGCGTGAGGGATGCTTGCCGCCATGCTGCCGGCGGCTAGGCTTTCGGAAGCAGTGCCGTTCCAATCCGGAGAACCTCCCGATGCCCACGCCCCGCGACGTCCGCCTCACCCTCTGGCTCCGCGCCAAACCCGCGCAGGTCTGGTCCGCGCTCACCGACGGCCGGCAGCTCGCGCGCTGGTACACCACCGCGCACGCGCACGAACTCCGCAAGGGCGGCAACTGGGCGTTCCGCGAGGGAAAATCGACCGGGCGCGTCCTCGAGCTGAAGCGCAACGCGCGCTTCGTCCATTCGCAGAAGGACGACGCCGATTACCCGACCATGAAGATCGAGTACGAGATCAAGCCGTGGGGGAAGGACTCGGTGCTCAAGGTCCGGCACTCGGGTTTCGGGTCGAATGCGTTCGTGCTGAAGTGCTGGACCGGGATCTGGCCGTTCCTCGGGAACCAGCTCAAGACGCTGCTGGAGACCGGGAAGCCGCTTCGCGAGGGGAGCTGGTCGTAGGCGGGCTATTTCTTCGCCGCCGCTACTTCCTCCAGGAACGCCTTCATCTCCTCGTTCCGGAAATCGTGCCCGACGCCGCTTCCGCCGATGCGGATGAGGAGGCCGTCGCTGGTGGAGGAGACGACCGCGTCGTGCCGTTCCTTTCCGTCGTCGAGGACGAGGCGCGTCATCCAGCCGCCTTTGGGGTGGTTGGGCGAGGCGTAGGTAGAAGCGTTGAGGAGCGCGACGAGGCGATCGATCCGCGCGCGGTCGGTGACGCGGATGGTTTCGCGCGTGAGGTCGCCGTAGGACGGCTGGCCCATGACGGGGCCGATCTCGAACGCGACGATGCGCGAGGCGTCGGCGTTGCGGACGGCCGCGACGTCGGCGGGCGGGCCGAAGACGAGGACGCGGCCCGTGAAGATCACGAGGAAGACGCCGGCGATGACGAAGAACCACGACGCGGGCCGCGCCTTCGGGTTTTTCTCACGAATACGCGAGTAGATGCCCACGGCGAGGACGCCGAGGCCGATCCAGAACAGCGGGTGGACGGTGTGCAGGAACATTACTTTGCCTCTTTCAACAGATCTTCCATCAGTGGCGCCCACTCCGATGTCTGCAGGCGGCCGAGTTCCACGACGAAATCACGATCATCGCGACGATCCCGCCGGCGGCCATGCACCAGGAGGCAATCTGGACCGGCGTGGTCCGGCCGGGCACCTTTCGGCGCGCGCAGGCCACGGCGAAGATCGCCCCCCCGAGCAGCGAGACCGGGAGGAACCAGAGGACGTTGTGCGGTTGATAGAGGGCGAGCATGGAAGTGTTCTCAATGATTGTCCGATTCCATACAGGATTCGCAAAGGCCGTGCCCGGGGAAAACACCGGCCGCGCCCTGCCGGAAGCGGGGCGCGGCCGATTGTGCACGAGTGCGTACAGCCAGGGGTCCGGCCTACGCGCCGAGGAAGACGACCTCTTTCACCTCGACCTTCGCGTCCTTCAGGATCTTCGTGACCTGCTCCAGCGTCGCCGACTCCTTCTCCTTGAATTTCAGCGTCAGCGCGGCCGCACCTTCCTTCGACGCATCCACGGCGCAGGACTCAAAACCCTTCAGCGCCGCGAACGCCTTGTCCAGCGCGGCCTTGTCCTCGTTGGAAATCGTCCCTGTGCGGAAGACGACAGACGCATCGACGCGCACCGCCGCAGCGTCAAGCTTGTACTCCGTGCCCATGTCCTTCCCCATCGCCTTCGTCGCTGCCGCCAGCGCTTCCTGCACCTTCGAAAGCTCCAGCGTCGCATCCTTCTTCAGAGTCACGATCGCCCACTTCGTCTTGCCCTCCTCTTTCCACGCGATCTTCTCGACCGCGGCCAGCGGCTTCATCGCGTCTTCGACCGCCGTGTCGCAGCAGCCGCCCATGAGCCCCGTGATCGGGAGCTTCACAACGCGGGCGGGCTTGTCTTCGGCTGATGCGGCGAGGGCGAGGGCGAACGATGCGAGGCCGAGCGACTTCCAGAAGGCGGACTTCATGGGTCTCTCCTTGGTGGTGGCGGATGTCCTACGGAACGGTTCGGGATGTCGCGCTATTCCCGGCAAGCCTGTCAGCGGGCGAAGGCCGCCTTGATCGCCGCGACCGCTTCCTCGTCCTCGCCGTCCTGCATCGTCCGCGGGTCGAGGAGGACGCGGCCCTTCTGGACGCGCGCGAACACCGGCGGCTCGCCGAGGCGCAGCTTGACGATGAGCGCGTCGGCGCCGGCGGTGCCGGGGTCGATCGCGACGACTTTCGTCTTTAGATTTTGCCCCGGCGTCGATCCGCCGCCGATCTGCGACTCCTCGTCCCACACCTCGGCGCCGATCTTTGCCTTCTCGAGCGCCTTCGCCATCGCCCGGGCGCGCTTCTCCATCTCCGCGACCGGCGCTTTCATCATGCGAAGCGTCGGGATGTTGTCCTCGACGGTGTCGGGGTTGAGGTAGAGGCGAAGCGTGGCCTCGAGGGCGACGAGCTGGAGCTTGTCGGGGCGGACGGCGCGGAAGAGCGGGTGCCGGCGGCAGAGGGCGACGGCGTCGGTTTTGCCGGCGATGAGGCCGGCCTGCGGGCCGCCGAGGAGCTTGTCGCCTGAGATGCACGCGAGGTCTGCGCCCTGGGCGACGGAAGCGGCGATCATCGGCTCTGGGTCGATGCCGTAGCGGGCGACGTCGAGGAGCGCGCCGGAGCCGATGTCGTCCATGACCCGGATGCCGTGTTGCTTCGCGAGCGCGACGAGTTCCTCGAGCGACGGCTCCTCGACGAACCCGACAACGGCGAAGTTCGAGCGGTGCACGCGCATCAGCAGCGCCGTGTCCGGCGTGATCGCTTTCTCGTAGTCGCCGATCCGCGTCTTGTTCGTCGTGCCGACTTCCACCATCCGGCACCCCGACTGCTTCATCACGTCCGGCACGCGGAACGCCCCGCCGATCTCGACGAGCTGCCCGCGCGACACGATGACTTCCTTCCCGGCCGCCAGCGCCGCCAGGCACAGCATCGTCGCCGCCGCGTTGTTGTTCACCACGGTCGCCGCCGGCGCGCCCGTCAGCCGCTCGACGAGCTTCGCGACATGCCGCTCCCGGTGCGCCCGCTCCGACGTCTCCAGGTCCACTTCGAGCAGGTTGTACCCGCGGTTCTCCGCCGCCAGCGCTTCGATCGCGGCTTTCGGCATCACCGCGCGGCCGAGTCCCGTGTGCAGGATGATTCCCGTAGCGTTGATCACGCGGCGAAGGCCGGGTCGTGAAGCGCCCGCGAGGACGGCCGCGGCGCGGGCGAGGATGGACGGAGCGGAGACCGAGTCCTCGGAAATCCCGTTCGCGCCGGACTTGATCTGCGCGCGAAGGCCGTCGATCACGCCGCGGACGGCTTCGGTCACCAGCTCGCGGCCGTGCGATTGCGCGAGTGCGCCGGCTTCCTTCGACTCAAGCAGCGCGTTGACTTGCGGGAGTTTGCGGAGCAGCGACATGCGCCTCATTAAAGCACACCGACGCCCGGCTGTCCGCGGCGCCGCGTCCCCTTAACCTTAACCTTTCCCTTTTCCTTTCCCTGCCGTTCTCCGGCCGAATCGCCTCGCCCCGCACCAGGGTTAAGGGAAAGGGAAAGGTAAAGGTTAAGGGGAAAGACTACTGCGAGACCGACGTGTTCACCTTCGGCGTACGCGAGTCGGTTTTCGTGGCGGCGTAGTCGTCATCCTCAAACGCCTCGTCATCCCCGAACAGCTCGACAGGCTTGTACCCCGGGAGCTTCGACTTCTCGATCTCGTCCGCGAACGCCTTGAGAATCGCCCCCGCCAGCTCTTCCCGCCCCGCCGCATGGATCGGGTGCGCCACGTCCGCATACAGCTTCTGCCGCCCCTCCTCGATCACGATCTTCCGCTTCACGGGCAGCCGCCCGCCGCAGTCGTTGCAGAAACTCGCGCGCAGGTGATTCTTCCCCCCGCACTTCGGGCACCGGTCCGTCAGCTTCCGCGACGGCATCGCCACGAACGGCCCCCGCGCCCCGTCGATGATCTTGATGTCCCTCACCACGATCGCTCCCTGGATCGTGATCGAGCAGAACGCGCGCAGCTTGTCGTTCGGCCGGCTGACAAGCTTGACCTTCACCTCGGTGATCTGCATGGTGTCGAACCCCTCTGGACGTCGCGTTTCACGCTACCGAGCGCTGGCTGCCGGGATGACGCGGCCAAGAAGGGAAAGCTCCGGGTCTCTCGCGAGCTTCTCCGCTTCCGCGCGGGATGAAACGGGCATGTAGACCGTCGATCCGCTTCCGGTGACCCTGCCACCGAAAGGCCCCGTCCGCTGGGCGGCCGCGAGGACACGCGCGAGGCGTGGCTCCGCGGCGAGCGCGGCGGACTCAAGGCGATTGAAGAGCCCTCCCTCAAGGGCCGTCGGCGACCCGGCGGGTAACCGACTGATGAGAATGTTAGGAGAGCGCCGCAGGGCTTTCAAGTCAAACGTGAAGCGGCGGTAGACGTCGGCGGTGAGGGTGGGGAAGGGGGGTGAGAGGAGGGCGAAGTGAAGCGGGGGGTGCGGGGGAAGAGGCGTGACGATCTCGCCGCGGCCGGTGCAGAGGGCGGTGCCGCCTTCGAGGAAGAAATTGACGTCGGAGCCGAGGCGGGCGGCGAGGGCGTGAAGGGCGGGTTTTGCGAGGTTGAGGCCCCAGAGGCGGTCGAGGGCGAGGAGGGTGGCGGCGGCGTCGGCGGAGCCGCCGCCGAGGCCGGCGCCGGAGGGGACGCGCTTTTCGAGGACGATGCGGGCGCCAGCCGATGTTCTGGTTTCGGATGCGAGAAGGCGCGCGGCTTTCAGGACGATGTTGTCTTCGCCCGGCGGGGCGCCGGGGCCGTGGAGTTCGAGCGAGATTTCGCGGGCGGGTTCAAAGCTGAGGCTGTCGCCGAGGTCGATCTCGTGGAAGACGGATTCGAGCTCGTGGTAACCGTCGGGGCGTTTGCCGGTGATCTCGAGGAAGAGGTTCAACTTGGTGGTGGCTTCGACCTGGAGTCTGCGGTTGTCGCCGGTTAGGAGCATCACTGAAGGCTACACGGGAGGGGGAAAAACGGAAGGGGTTGGGGTGGGGGCGGGAACCGCCTTCGCCCTTTGGGCTCAGGCGGGGTTGGGGTGGGCTGGGGATGGGGCGGCCCGCCTTCGCCCTGCGGGCTCCGGCGGGCTGGGGCTTGGGCGCACGGAGGGGCGGGGGTGGGGGTTGGGGGAGGGGGAATGGGGGGGGGCTGAAATTATGAAATAGTATATTGACAATGGCTGTTGATGTGGTAATGTCAGTACATAACAATCATTCGGAGGGGAGCCATGAGCCGGTTTGAATTCGAGACGCTCGACGTGTTCCAGGTCGCGCTGGAGATGGCCGCCCAGGCGGATCTTGTGGCGGACGCGTTGCCGCGCAAGCGGGGCTACCTCGTCGACCAACTCCGCCGCGCCGCAACGTCCGTGGTCCTGAACATCGCCGAGGGGGCCGGCGAATGGGTCCGCGCCGAAAAGGGCCGCTTCTACCGCTACGCCAAGCGTTCCGCCGTGGAGACCGGCGCCGCGATTGTCCTGATCGAGAAGCTGCGCCTCGCGTCCGTCGAGCTCACCGGCCCGGTCCGCGGCCTCCTGCTCAAACTCATCCCCATGGTCCTGGGCCTCATCCGCCACTGCGGCCCCGAAATCCTCGACCCCCCCCACTCCCACCCCGCCTGAACCCTTTCCCCAACCCCCCACCCCCGCCCCATCCCGTCCGTGCGCCCAAGCCCCCGCCCTCGCCCCCGCCCACCCCAACCCCCGCCTGAGCCCGCAGGGCGAAGGCGGGCGCCCGCCCCCACCCCTTCCCCTGCCGTTTTTCCCTACTCGACGATCACATTGTCAATCAGCCTCGTCTTCCCAAACCTCACCGCCACCGCAATCACCGTCTTCCCCGACACATCGTTCACGTCCTCGAGCGTCTCCGGGTGCACGATCGCGATGTAATCCACCTTCGCGCTCTTCGCCGTCCCGATGATCCGCTTCACCTCGTTGTGCAGCTTCTTCACGTTCTTCTCGCCGCCGCCGATCAGCTCCTTCGCGCGGTCGAGCGCCTGGTGCAGCACCAGCGCCTCCTGCCGGTGCTTCGGCCCGAGATACACGTTGCGGCTGGACATCGCCAGCCCGTCGGGCTCCCGGACGATCGGGCAAACGTGAATCTTCGAATCGAGGTTCAGGTCCGTCACCATCCGCTGGATCACCACCGACTGCTGGTAGTCCTTCTGCCCGAAGTACGCGTTGGTCGGGCGCACGATGTTGAGCAGCTTCAGCACGACCGTGAGCACGCCGCGGAAATGCCCGGGGCGGTTTCCGCCGCAGAGCTTCTCCGTGATCTTGTCCTGGTCGCACCAGGTCACGAAGCCGCGCGGGTACATCTCCGCGACCGACGGCGCGAACACCACGTCCACGTTGGCGTCGCGCGCCACCTTCACGTCGCCCCCCAGGTCCCGCGGGTACTCGTCGTAGTCCTCGCCGGGGGCGAACTGAAGCGGGTTGACGAAAACGGAAACGATCGTGAGCACGTTGCCGCCGGCCTTCGACAGGCGCATGAGCGAAACGTGGCCCTCGTGAAGCGCGCCCATCGTCGGCACGAACCCGACCGGCTCGCCTTTGCGCCAGAGCGGCTGGAGGATCTTGTGAAGTTCAGCGACGGTGTGGACGACCTTCGGCATGGAAAGCGACCCTTTTCCCCTTGATTCCCGCCTGAAATGAACGCTCTAGCGGCGGATTTTGGCAAGCAATTGGAGAACCCGGCCGCGGCCGGGGATGAGGAGACCGGGGGCGATCGAGGCGAGCGGCTCGAGAACGAAGGCCCGGCGGTGGAGTTCCGGGTGGGGAAGCGTGAGGAACGCGGAGCGGCGGCGGCGACGGCCGTGCGCCAGGAGATCGAGGTCGATCGTGCGCGGCCCCTTCGCCGCGCCGCGCACGCGGCCGAGCGCGGCTTCGATGCCGAGGAGCGCGCCGAGAAGCGCTTCCGGGGACAGCGTAGTCTCGATCAGGGCGGCGGCGTTGAGGAAGCGCGGCTGCGGGGGGCCGACGGGATCGGTCTCGACGAAGGCGGAGCGAGCCACGACGCGCGTGCCGGGGAGGCGGGCGATCGCCGCGAGCGCTTCCTCGAGAAACTTCCCTCGGTCGCCCAGGTTCGAGCCGAGCCCGATCGCGGCCCTCGACTTCACGGCGATTCAGGCGTCCCGGTCGGTTTCTTCTCGGGGGTCCGCGGCGCGTCGGGATTCACGGCGGGCTGCGGCTTGCGAAAGAACCACCCGATCGGCCCCGAGATCGCGTAGCCGCAGAACCCCAGCGTCATCGTCACGACCGGCTCCATCGCCGCCATGAGCGCGACCAGCACGACTTCCGCCATGCGCGCGAACCGGTGCTGGCCCCGCAGGAGCTTGTTCACGAGGTGCACGTACCGGACGTTTGAGATCATCGCGATGCCGCTCGCCAGCACCGCGAAGGGCAGGCTCAGCACGATCCAGTCCGCCGTCTTCGTTCCCGCCAGGTGGTCGCGCAGGAGCGCCAGCGACACCACGACTCCCGCCGCCGCCGGCGAGGGCAGCCCCCGGAACGACATGTGAGCATCTTCGTCGAGCGTGGTTTCCACATTGAAGCGCGCCAGTCGCAGCACCGCGCACGCCGCGTAGACCCCGCAGATCGCGACCGAGACCTTCCGCGGCACGATCCCGCCGCACGCGTCGATCGTCACATACGCCAGGAACGCCGGTACCAGCCCGAACGACACCGCGTCGCACAGCGAGTCCAGCTCCGCCCCGAACTTCGAGGCGCTTCCCGTCATCCGCGCCACGCGCCCGTCCAGCGCGTCGAACACCATCGCCACGATCACCATCCAGCCGGCGACCTGGAACAGGTCCGAACTGCGCTCCGCATGCCCCAGCGCGCTTTCCACCATCGACCGCGCCGCGAACACCACCGCCGCGAACCCGCAGACGATGTTGCCGAGCGTCACAAGCGTCGGGAGCAGCCCGATGTGCTTGAGGCGCTTCACCTTGAAGCGGCGCGTGCCCTTCACGTTATCTCAGCCTCCCGAGGATGGTCTGGGCGCCGTAGACGGTGTCACCGACCTTGACGGCGATGGAACCGACGCGGTCTTTGGGGATGTAGAGCTCGGTTCTGGAGCCGAACTTGATCATGCCGAAGCGCTGGCCTTTCTGGAGCCTGTCGCCGGGTTTGGCGGTGCAGATGATGCGGCGGGCGATGAGGCCGGCGACCTGGCGGACCATCATCTTGACATTTCGGGACTCGTCGCGCAACCCGAGGGCATTGGCCTCGTTCTTGGGGCCGGAGTCGGGGTGGCGGGCGTCGAGGTAGAGGCCGGGGAAGTGTTCGACGTATTCGACCATGCCGGGCCAGGGGGTGCGGTTGATGTGGCAGTTGAAGACGGAGAGGAAGATGCCGATGCGGACGGCGGGGCCCTTGATGTAGAGGGATTCCTCGACGTCGGTGATTTCGGTGACGCGGCCATCGGCGGGGGAGACGAAGACGTCGGGGTCGGAAGGAGTGGTGCGGTTGAAGTCGCGGAAGAACGACATCACGAACAGGAAGAGGAGGAACGGGGCGGGGGAGGCCGGCGGGTACAGGAACCAGACGCCGGCGCCCAGGGCGGCCGAGACGAGGAAGGCGAGAAACATCTCGCGAAGTCCATGACGGGCAAAAGGCAAGGGCACCTCCGAGCCGATAGACGGGGATAGCCGCCTGCTCCGGGTCCGTGAAAGGGCGCGGGGCAGGCGGTGGACCACAGGAAGTTAAGGGCAGGCCGTCAGGCGTGCAACGAGTCTCGATCCGGCCCGGGGTGGAAAGCGATACCATGGCGACCGTACGGACAACGGCGGACCCGAAAAAGCTGCTAGATCTCGGCTCGTGGGGGTTCTGGGCCCTGGTGGTCCTGGGGCTGGCGGGATTCCTGGCGACGACGTCGGTGGCGGCCTGGCGGAAGAACTCGAAGCTGCACCAGCGGGTGGCGGATCTGGACCAGGAAATCGCGGCGAAGACCGACGCCAACCACGGGATGGAGAACGAGAAGCGGGCGTTGACGGACGACGCAGGGTACGTGGAACGGCAGGTGCGAGCGCAGTTCCGGAAGCTGGGTCCGGAGGAGTGGGTCATCGACATGAGGAAACCGAAGAACTAGAAAGCCTTTCCCGTACCCGTGCGCGTGCCCGTGCCCGTGCCCGGTCGTTGTTCCCGCGCAAGCAGCAGGACGGAACGGCCGGGCACGGGCACGCGCACGGGTACGGGTACGGGTTCGCCATTCGTTCTAACAGGAGCTGACGTGAGCGACATCCTCAACCCCGCCGAAGTCGAAACCCTCCTCAGGGTCGTCGAGGCCGGGCAGCTCTCCTCCGCCCCCGCCCCCGCCTCGTCCCTCCCCTACGACTTCAAACGCCCCGAGCGCGTCTCCAAGGAACAGATCCGCGCCCTCGCCAACCTCCACGAAGTCTTCGCCCGCTCCTTCGGCGCTTCACTCTCCGGCATGCTGCGCACGCTGACCGAGGTCCACCTCGAGTCGATGGCCCAGATGACCTACCAGGAATTCGTCGCCGGGCTTCCCAACCCGACGTGCTTCACCCTGTTCAGCTGCGAACCCCTCGCGGGTTCCATGATGATCGAGTTCGGCCCCGACATGGTCTTCCCCGTGATGGACCGCCTGCTGGGCGGCGGCCGCGGAACCGGCCCCATGCCGGAACGCCCCCTCACCGCGATCGAATGGTCGCTCGCGGGGACGATCACACGAAGAGCCCTCGAGGACATCGCCGGCATGTGGGCGATCGTGAAGAAGCTCGACCTGAAGCCGGTGTCGAGCGAGTCGAATCCGCTTCTGATCCAGGCCATGCCGCCCAACGAACTCGTCGTGGTCGCGGGATTCTCCGTCCGCGTCGCCGACGCACAGGGCCGCATGAACGTCTGCATCCCCTACGTCACGATCGAGCCGCTCGTTGCCGACGTCGAGGCGCACAGCTGGTACCCCGCCGCCGCGGCGACCGCCGTTGCGCCGCCGCAGGTGAAGGGCCCCCTCGCGCAGGCGACGGTGAAGGTGTCCGCGGTGCTCGCGGAGACGACGATCACGCTGCGCGAGCTGCTCAACATCGAGGCCGGCGACGTCATCGAGACCGCGCACCCTGCCATCGAGCCCGTGACGCTCCTGATCGAGGGCAAGCCCAAGTTCGCGGGCAAGGCCGCGACGTGGCGCAACCGGTGGTCGGTGGAAGTCACGGAGGCGGCGAAGAGGCGATGAAACGAGCCATCGAACCCTTCGACTCGCTTCGCTCGCTCAGGGCATCGCCAGAGGTTCACCTATGAAACGAGCCATCGAAGAAGTCCTGGCGATGCAGGTCCCGCTCGCGGTCGTCCTCGCGGAGCGCTCCATGACCCTCGGCCAGGTGCTGGCGTTCGCCGCCGGCACGGTGATCGAGTTCGAGAAACCCGTCGCCGCCGCGCTGGACCTGTACCTGGGGGAGAAGCGCGTCGCGAGCGGCAAGGCGGTGCGCACGGGCGAGAACTTCGGGCTGCAGGTGACGGAGATCGTGGATCCCCGCGAGGTCGTCAGCGGGATGAGCCCGGGGCGGTAGCCGACGACGCGAATGGCCGGGACCTTTCCGTGCCCTTCCGTCCCTCCGTGCTTTCCGTGTCATGCCGTTTTTCGAATTCGGGCTCGAGTCGAGCCGGATCGCGACCAGGATCTCGGCCTGGCCCTCGGCGATCCGCAAAACGTCATAACACGGAAAGCACGGAGTAACGGAAAAGCACGGAACGGTGGTCACATCTCCGCGTCCTGAGCCTCCTCATCAGCGAAAATCTGTTTGCCGTTCCTCGCAACACGCAACTCGCAACTCGCAACTTGTCACGTCCGTGCGAACCAGCCACACTCGCGCCATGCTTCGAATCGCAATCACGTTACTTCTCCTCACCTCCTTCGCCCTGGCGCAAGAGACGTTTACGCCGAAGTTCGAGGACGGCGACGCCTGGACCGAGACCACGACCGCTTCCCTCACGCTCCGCCTCAAGGTGACCGAAGTCGAAAAAGGTACGGACGGCGCAACGCACGAGCAGGCGGCGGCCGTGGCCCGCGAAGAGCGGCGCGAGACCCGCATCCTCGAGGCCACGAAGGACACGCCGACCGCGTTCCGCGTGGCCTGGCCGCTGTCCCGCGAGCGCCAGGACGCCGCCGACCCCCGCCCGACCGCCCTCGAGGGCCGCTCCGTCGAGATCCGCGGCCGCGACGCCACGCCGACCGACGCCCCCGACGCCGTCAAGGCCGCCGCCCGCGAGCCCGCCGCGTGGCGCTTCCTCCTGCCCCTCGTCCCCAAATCCCCCGGCGACTCCTGGTCCGTCCCCGCCGCCGCCCTCGCCCGCGTCCTCGTCCGCGGCGCCCGCGAGGAACCCGCCGACACGTCCGAGATCAAGGTCACCTTCGCCACCGTCGCAAACAAGGACGGCGCCCGCTTCGCCACCCTCTCGCTCGCCGGCTCCATCGCCGTGGACTCGCGCCAGGACTTCCGCGTGCAGTTCGACGTGAAGGGCGAACTGCTCTGGGACCTCACCACGGGCCATCCCGTGTCGCTCGCGATCGAGGGCGAAGCGAAGACGCTGGAGGGGAAGGTGAAGGACGACAAGGGGGAAGTGGTGGGTCGGGTTGCGGATGCGGGGTCGACGTTCAGCGTGAGGGTGGAGTACACGGTCAAGTAGGCTCGTCGCCGCGAGTGTTAGGGGCGGAAGCGCGGCGGCCGCGGCCACGCGGGAATTTCTGAGACATAAGTCGCGCGACAGCAATGGTTTGCGTGCGGCGTTGGGCTCGTCGTGAGAATCAGCCCCGTGTTAGTCCCAACAAAACCAGGCCGGTGTGCGCTTGGATGGCAGGGAACGAGATGTGGGGTACTGGCGGGGAAATTGAGGGAGTTCTCATGGTCCTCCTGCAGTCTCAGGCTTCGTCCGTAGATCGGAAAACGGAACGCGCGCTTTACGCCGAACACCTGGTCAAGGCGCACGGCGAATTCCTCATGAGAATCGCGCTCGTCGGCCCCGCTGACGGATGCCCTGCCGAAGCCGAAAGGCTGGCCATCGAAGCAATCGAAGCGCTGGCGTTTCGTGGAGAACCGATTCAAGGGCTTGAGGCTCAACGCGCGTTCCTGCGCAGGTGCCTCCATTCGCTGCGGATCTCCGAGATTCGGCGAAGGCGTTCGACGAGGTGCGTCCGGCTCGACGAGATCGACGAAGAGCTGACCACGGTTCGAAGACTTCGCGACAGGGAGAGCCGGGACATGGAATTCGAGCAGATCCTCGCCGAGCACCTGGCGAGGCTCACGGACGATCAGCGTGAAGTCCTGAAGGAGCGCCTATTCGGAGACCTGAAGATCCGCGAGATCGCGGAAGCGACAGGGAAAGCCGAGGGGACGGTGTCATACCTGCTCTCGCACGCGACGGCCAAGTTGCGCAAGAGCCTGAGCGAGGACCGGCGGTTTCGCGAGATCTTCGAGGACCGGGGATTCCTGCCGCCTCCCCCCCCCCCCCCTAGACCTTAAAGTATTGAATCAACAACTCTGGTACACACAACGAACCCCGCGGAGCCCTGAAGATGACGCAGTCCTCGCTCGCCTACCTCACCGAACCCGAACGCTTCCTGGACCGGGACAAGGCCTACTCCTCCTGCTTCGGCGGACGGCGTTTCTCCGTGGCCCACCAGACCCCGGGCACGACCGTCACCGGCCAGACCAGCTTCTCCGCCACGACACCCACGTTCCTGATCAACCAGTCCAGCGGCTCGCGGCGCCTCGTTCTCTCGAATTTCGCGCTCTGCCAGGCCGGCACGCCCGCCGGCGGCATGGTCAACATCGCGCTCCTGATCGATCCCGCGGACCGGTACTCGACCGGCGGAACCGCGATCACTCCCCAGGCGACGATGGCTGACAGCGCGCTCACCGCCGGCTGGTCGTTCCGGTTCAACCCGACGGTGACCTCTCCCTCGACTCCGCGGCTCCTCTACCACTGGACGCAGCCGGTCTGGACGGGAGCCGTCTTCAATCCCGACTTGTTCGACGGCGTCGGGATCGGTCTCACCGGGTCCATCCTCGTCTACACCTGGGCGGCCACGACCGCGCCCACCTGGATCGTCGGCGGCTTCGACGTGCTGGAGGAAAACTAGCATGCCCGTCCTCCGCGGCCTTTCCCAGGGCGGGGTCGCCCCGCACGAGAGCACCCATGTGTCCGGCGGCTCGGACGCATTCCTCTCCACGGACCTCCTCGAAGCCGTCGTCAAACGCCTCCAGACTTCGAGCGGGCCCACAACCCTCACGCTGGCAGGAATCGCGGATGGCGAATTCCTCAAGCGAAGCGGGACGACCATCGTCGGCGGAAGCGGCGGCTCTGAGCCCGCTGCAAACACGGCCCTTCGCGCGATTCACTTCGGATAGGAGATCTCCATGGCTGCCGGCACCACACCGATTTTTCCCGCGACTCCCAAGACCTGGTACGGCCAGGTCTCGGCTGCGAACACGAATCGCGACGGCACGGGGACCGTCGTCACGATCATCACCGGTTCCGCGAACGGCTCGCGGATCGATCGAATCCGGATCAAGGCGATCGTCACGACGACGGCCGGAATGATCCGGTTCTACATCTCGCTCGACAACGGGACGACGAAGCGCCTGTACCACGAGGAAGTCGTCAGCGCGATCACGGTCGCGGCCTCGACCGCTGCGTTTGAGACGACCATCCTGACTCCGGACCTCTACCTGCCGGATGCGAACGCGCTGCTGATCGCGAGCACGGAGAAGGCGGAAGCGCACAACATCGTCTGCCACGGGGCGGACTTCTGATGTCGAACACGCAGCGCGCACAGGGTCCGTTCGGGGTTCCAGGATCGACGGCGACGCCGGCGTTGGGATCCTCGGTCGTGGAGGTCTTCCTGGCCACAGGGACCTGGTTCAAGCGGAACGGCGCCGTCTCGGTTGAAGTTCTCTGCATCGGAGGGGGCGGCGGAGGCGGTGGGGGAAAAGTGTCCGGAACAAACGCCGGCGGCGGCGGCGGCGGGGGAGGAGGCGGCCACACGCACCTGAGCTTCGACGCCGCGGATCTGCCTGAAGCGATTCCCGTCACGATCGGTCAGGGCGGTGCGGGCGGCAACGGGGCTGGTAGTCCGACAGCGGGTACGGCAGGGGCGACAACCACGCTCGATGTCTACGCGAGAGCCGGTGGCGGGAGTGGGGGCGCCATCGGCACTACGACGGGGACGGGAGCCGTCGGCGGTGCAGGAGGCCTTGGATCTTGCGCGGGCGCGGCGGGCGGAGACGGCGGCGCCAGCGGGGGCTCCGGGCGCACTGGCGAATCGACGGGTGCCAGCGCCGCCGGAGGAGGAGGGGGCGCTGGGAAGACCGGCTCGAGCGGGGGCGCAGGCGGTGGCCGCGCGTGCGATGGGACGGGCGGCGGAAGCGCCGGAGGGACCGGTGGCGCCGGCGGCAGTTCGCCGCCCCGGCAAGCCACCGGGGGCGCCGGCGGAGGAGGTGGCGGTGCGAGCAACGATGGCGGCGCCGGTGGCGCGTACGGAGGTGGCGGCGGTGGAGGAGGCGGCGGCGGGGGAGCGGCCGGAGACGGGGGCGCGGGCGCCCAGGGGATGTGCGTGGTCGTGACCTACTTCTAGGACGAACCGGCGGCGGAGTCTTTTCGAAATTCCTCGTCCAGATTCAGAGCGGGAGACAGACCTCCGATGTGCGAGCAGGGAACAAAGGTCGGCCAGGAACCGTCGAGCGGGCAGGACTGCTGCTGCGGGCACGAACAGTCGGCCGCAAAGCCGAACTCGTTCGACTTCGGCCAGCGGTTCGCCCTCGACGCTGCGGGGGACGAGTCCACCGCCACCGACCCGTTCCCGCTCGCCGGCGGAAGCGCCGCCGAAATCTGCGCGACGATTTTCACGCAGGCGGGCGCGGCGAGCCTGGACGTCGTTCTGCTCGGCGCGACCGACGGGGACAACTTCGTTGCGATCGACACCCAGACGCTCACCGGCGGCGTCGGCTACTACGCGTGGGCGGTGACCGGGCTCGTCTGGCAGGAATTGAGGATCGGCGTCCGGGCGCATTCCGGCTCGGTGCCGATCGTGTTCGCCCTGTACGTCCACACGGCGTGCGCCTGAAACGGAGACCCCATGCATTTCATCATCGCCCGAAAACTCGGGCTCCCGAACGTCGCGGCTTACGACTTTTCGAGGGCCGTCAGCCTTGGGAGGCATGAGAACACTGTGAAGCTCGAACTCACCGTCTACACGCTGTACGCAGGCGCCTCGAGCGTCACGGCGACGCTGCAGGGATCGAATGACAAACAGAACTGGACGACCGTTTCGACCTGGTCGGGTTTGACGACCGGGTACAACCAGCCCGCCCCGGCCGCGGACATCGCATTTCAGTGGGTTCGGCTGAAGTGGGATGTCGTCGGGGGCGGTGGCGCGGTCGTCGCGGCGGGGCTGGCGACGGAGCACGATTAGGCACACGACTCGAAAGTTGAGGCCAGTACGAGGAAATCGTCTGCCTGGGATGGTCCTGTTGAAGAACTCGGAGGAGTGCGCCCGTGAGATGTCCGGAACGACGCAGTGCAGCAAGAACCTGGGACTTCGGCTCCCGGATCGCTCTCGACGTGGCGAGCCAGCAGTCCACAGTCCTGGACTCATTTCCGGTCGGACGCGCAAACGCGGTCCGCGTCTGCGTCGTCGTCACCGTTCTCCCCGCCGGGTCAGTCCTCCAGGCCGCGCTGCTTGCCGGAAACGACGACGAAAACTTCTCCCAGATCGCCGCCGTGAACATCAATACCCCGGGAACCACGACCTTCGTCCAGTCCCAGGTGCCCTACGCCTGGACCCGCGTCGGCCTTCAGGCCGCCGGCCCGGGCGGAAGCGCCGTCCTCGGCGTTTCTGCCCAGACCGCCAACATCTGAAACCCCGTTAACAAGGAGCCCGAGATGTACACCCAGCTCGCCAGCCGTCTCGCCATCACCACGTCCGGCGGGGCGGAATACTCGCAGGCCGTGAGCCTCGACAACATGAACGCCGCAAAGGTCGAGATCACCATCTACAACCTGGCGTCAGGCGCAAGCAGCGTCACCCTTGACATCGAGGGTTCGAATGACATGCAAAACTGGTCGCAGATCGTGCAGTACACGGGCATCGGGATCGGCTATAGCGCGCAGGCGAATTCGACCTCGATCGCGTACCAGTTCGTGCGGCTGAAGTACCTGAGCGTCGGGGGCGGAGGCACCGCGATCATCGGCGCCGGCATCAACCTCGCGAGGCTGTAGTCGTCGGCGCGAGTCACGGGTCGCAGGGGACGTTCTCGAAAACAAAACATTCAGAAAGCGGAGGATCGGAAATGTACACGCAGCTCGCGAGCAAGCTCGGCATCACCACTGCAGGCGGGGCACAGTACTCCCCGGCGGTCGGCATGCAGGGAGACAACGCCTTCCAGGTCGAGGCCACGGTCTACGCCCTGGCATCAGGTGCCACAAGCGTTGATATTGACACCCAAGGCTCCAATGATCTTCAAAACTGGACCACGTTCGGCAGCGCCTACAACGTCGCCGCCGTCGGGTACAGCGCGCCGTCCGCCCGCACCGAAGTGGCGTTTCAGTTCGTGAGGCTGAAATACACGTCGAACGGCGGTGGCGGAACCGTCGTCCTGGCGTGCGGGGTCAATACGGCTTCTTTGTGAGGAAGTCGCTCCGAAGCCAGGAGGAGAGTCGGAATCGCCGGCGTTTCAAGCCGGGGCTTTCAGCCCGGCGTCCGTCCGCGAAGCCCGCAGCCCTGTCATCCAAGGTCGAGCTCTTGAACGTGAAGCTCATGGTGCAGGACAAAGAAACCCTGACGCTCGCCATCGAGCTGCAATCGTCGGTCGATGGCGTGACCTTCCTTTCGTGCCTCAAGGAGATCTAGCCATGCCCGAATTGACCGACGAAGAGTTCTTCTCGATCCTCGGCGTCGCCCCCAAGCGCGAGAATCTCGAAGACCTTGTTTCCGTCCCGCCCGAAGCGTCCGACCTTCCGTCGCTTGTGAACGCCGACGGCACGCGCTATCCGGCGCGCCGAAATTCGATCAACCTCCTGCGTGCCACCGGGATGCCTGTCGCGGATTCAGGGGCCACGAAGCTCGCAAGATAGGAGATCGCGAACTCATGGACAACGTGACGCTTGCTGCCGCGATAATCGCCCCCACGCTTTCAGCGGCCATGATGGCTCGTCGGCGCGCGGCGGCAGCTCCCAGCAGGAACCTCGGCGCCTCCCTCGCAGGAACTGGGCCAGGCGTGGTCCCAGCGAACGGGACCTCGCCGAGAAGTCTCGTCGCGGCGCGCTCCTCAGCCGCAGTGCTGTCGTTTTCCAGCACTTCGGCAATCAAGATCGCGGGGCCAACTCCCACCTTGGTGGCGGCGGCGCTTGGGACCGCCTTGCCTTTCGGCGCTCCGGCCGTCAACGCGGTTTCCATCAATTCTTCTCCCACGAAAGATGGAGCAAACCTCGGACCGCAAGCCCTTTCGCTCTCGCCGAAGCCGGTAGCTTCGTCGCCCCCGAAGAACGGTAAGAAAGATTGCTGCTGCTGCGATCCTTGCAGTCCCAAGAACGGAAACGCCTATACGCCGGACTTCCACAACGGGACGACACCCACGCAGTATCCTTCAAACTACACCATCTCCAACCCGGCTTTCTGGGAACAAACTGGGGGAAAGCACTCGAAAGGCACATACACAGGAGCCTCAGGATCGTACGTGGGTCCAGGCCCCAAATCCGGTCCTGCTCCGGCGAGCAGCGATACTCCGATCATCTACACCTAACCAAGGCCAGGGGAAGACAGGGTTCGCTTCCCCGAAGTGAGGAGGCTCAAATGGCCGGCGTCATTCTCAAGGCCGAAACGTTCAGCGGAAAAGTCTGGGGCGTTGGCGCCGTCGGCTACGACACCAAGCACACCGGTGGCGGAATCTACTTGCGATTCCGGGACGGGATGGACACTTGGAACGGCACGCCAGAGCCAGCATCCACGGATCCGGCGTTCGTTGCGGCCGCAGGTTATACGATGGGGCCTTACGGCGCATACGAGTACACAACGGGCTCAGCCGGCTGCGGCCTGTCCTTCGGCTATCAAGGCCCAGGGGAGGGCACTCCGTACTGGAGGGTGCAAGGCAAGTCGTACCCGAATCGCGACGAGGCCCTGAAGGCGATGGCGAAATGCAACGGAAACCCCGTTCCCGGAGGGACAGCGAACGGCAAGAAGAAGGGAAACTGCTGTTGTTGCTGCTGCAAGGAAGATGGCTCGACCCAGTCTCGAGCCGCGGCTTTCGCTTTCTCGGGGGTAAAGAACCAGTGGCCCCCGACCTACTATCCAGGAAACACCGAAGGCAGTGGCAAGCTGGTGTCCCTCAGGGCGCACGGTTAGCGCTCACGACCGTCGATGACCCTCCTTGCCTCAAATTGCGGAGCGAAGACGAGAGACCCCATGAAAACGAACGTGAGAATCCCTTGGCAGAGATCGCCCCTTTTCAGCAGGGGCGGTCGGGTCGTTGCCCCTGAGGCAGCATTTTGAGTGCTGGCCAGAACGGCGGAGGTCTACACCACGGAGTCGCGTATCCGATGGCCGTCGCCTCAATGGAGGAAACCGCAAGGGTTCCCGCGCAGTCCAGTCCCTCGCCTTTCCGCAATCGAGTTGGCCTCGACTGCAGTCCAATCAGGGCCGCATGGCGGAAAGCAAGAGTCCTGACTCGAACGCGACCTGTCGCTGCGCAGATGCCCGGAAGTGCTGCTGCCGCAGCACCGACTCTCTCCCGCAAGAATCCAGATGATTCGCCACGCCTTCGCGGCACGCTGGGTGCGGAGCGTGAAGAACAAGAGCCGAGGCACGCTGATCCTGCTGGTCGAAAAATCCTCACGACCCACTTTCGAGCGTGTGTTCATCTTCGAGGTGTGAAATGGTATCGTGCAGTGCCCTCGGACAGCGCTGGGTGGAAAGGAGCAACAACAACTTGCCATTTGATCCGCAGCTTGGGCTGAATCGAGAACCTAGACAGTTCCCACCGTACGAATCGGGACAGACTGCTACCTGCGTGCTAAAACATTCGACCCAGAGAACTTCACACCAAAGGGCACTCGACATCCCTGCTCTCACCATGTCTTGGCCCCGAAGTTGTTGGCTCGCCGCTAGGACAATTATGCTTAGGGAGGGAGTCAGGACAAGGCGACGCTATTAGAACGATCACCTTCCAGTTCCTGCGATGGGTAATGGAATTAAGTAGAACTTACACAATTTTCGGGAGTTAATGTTAGCTCGAGTTTCATATCCTGTGGACAAGTTATTCGATTAGATCCACAACAGGGTTCTATTCAGGTGGTAAACGGATCGGACGGCCGCGCGACGCAATCACATTAGATCATAGGAGGCTTCCAATTGTTGAAATCATCCGATCAACACAACGTATCTATCGGACTGCGGACCGATGTAATCCCGCCCGGAATGCAGCTTCTCAATGCGGTAGAAGTTGACCACTCTGATAAGTGCGAATGCCGCTGCCAATGCGATCCAAGCACTAGCCAGGTCAATTTCAACGTGCCCGCAGGTGGATGCGCTTCGGTGGAGCATCCAACCGAAGAGGAATCGGGTACCTGGTGGCCGGACAAGCCAGAGTCCTTTGCAGGCGTGACCCAGGCAGGAGCGAAGCGGAATGCCGAAGCATTCGAGCGTCCAATGAGGCGGGTGGACCTTACGACAGACGAGGCTGATGCCGCAAGAAAGACATATGCTACCCTGCAAGAACAACTAATTAACCAAGCTTATCCTGACGATCCCGACACCGATCCAATTCAGCGGCCAACGATCGATACGATCTCGTTTCGCAGCCAGTTCGTGAGATCAGGCTACAGGTGGCGGTTGGACCATCCTGGGTGCCGCAATAGTCAATTCCAGAGGGGAGCGGACCTTGACATCGAGCGCACGTTAGACGGAGCGGCAAGAGTAGGACCTTTGGTGCGTCGCTGCTACCAGGAATCCTACATTCTCTGGCTTCGCGTGCCTGTAGGTGGTCGGCAGAGAGTTTTCTTTGATTATCCGGGTGGGGACTCTAGCGACGCAATTCCGGAGGCTGGGGATCCTCAGCAGCACTGGTATTGCTTCGAACACCATTTGGACCGTCGATTGCAGCAAAGATCATTTGCTCATGGAGGAAAACGTCACGATCTGGGCGGTCAGTTCGTGATCAACTTTCTTCGTGACCAAAGAGATAATGAGCAATATGAGGAGTTGACGGGTGAGATTGGCTCGGAACCGTATGGTTATGCCTACCCGGGCCAAGTTGCTCAGTACATTCGCAACTTGTGCAGGATCTGGGTGTGGAGGTCGGAGATCGATGCGTTCTACTGCTACGATTACCCTGGACAGAGTAGATTTCATTTGACGTTTTGGGCTCGGTGGTGGGCGGAGGCGGAGGCTTGGTGGGATGACGATGGGGTCCTCACCGGTAGCCGCGTTAATGGTGGACTACATGACCATGGCCCTGGAGACTCCGTAAATGGGTTCGTTCGAGCGCAAATGGAACAAACTTGGGAGGACGTTTTTCGCATGGACTACCCAGCGAGGCCAGAGGTTTCACGGCGCGTCAGGTAAAACTCATGACTTGCCACAAACTCAATCGCAAGGCGGCCCTTGCAATTGTTGCGAGTGCGCTTGTAATTACGTTCTCTCTTCTCCTGTATTTCAATCGCACAGAAGAGAAAGGAATTGACGCGGCTGGCGGCCCAATGGTCCCTGGCGCGTTCGATAACACGAGCTATGTCGGAGCTGAACATTGGGTCTCGCGTTGCGCCGAGTCCAGTGGGCTGTCGGAGCGGGAATTGGCGATTGAAATTGCAGAGGCGATTGCAGACAACAACAATGTGCGGTCATGTTCCAGAGTGATTGTAGTGTGCTCGAATCCGATCGGACGCCGAGAAGTCGGTCGCAAAATCTCAACATTCAGTGGTGCCGCTCTTGTGGGAGGTGCAATTGGACTGTGTTGTCGAGGGGAAGAATTCGAGAGCCTTCAGTTCTGGCGATTTGTCCTGAGCAGTTACGCTGTAATTCCAAATTCGGAGACGTATCGGAATCTGCAGAAACTCCTGGGAGCAGAATCCGCCCAGGGAGACGGCGACGTTCGGGATGTTCCAAGTTGGCCAGAGCTTCGGCTCAATCTTGCCCTTGCGCAACCGTTCGCGCTTTCACTTTATTCACGCTTGGCTGAAGAGTGTTCGCCGATTCTCGCAAACATCTCAATCTCAAAATCAGCAAGTCTGGAGCCTGCACGGAGATTAGCAAAGGCTGTCATTCTTGACCGCTCGAAGTCGGAGGAAGTTCGATCTCGGTTGATATCTCGCCTTGGGAGTTCGCTGCTCGAGAACGTGGATTATGAGGCAATTGTTGAGGTGGCAAAGCGTGCGGAGTCAGACTATCTTTTTTTTGATCTGCTTAGGTGCGCCCGTGACCTCTACTCGAAGCGAATCTGGGAAGCATACTCGGAGTTATTTCCTGTATCTCCGGCCAGTCGACGAAAGTGTTTGGTCAGTCTGGTTGGGAGATTGCTGGAGGGAGACTCAGCGCAATTGCAGTTTGCGACAATTGTAAGTCGGGAACAGGATCCAGATGTGCTATCCCTTATCCTTGTGTATGCAAAGAATTATGGTATTGGAGGTGAACCATTGTACATCATAGGAAAGCAGATTGTTCGGTGGGGCGATGACGAAAGTGTGGAGAAATTCCTGGAACTGGGACAGACCGCCGAACAGCTTTCTCGCTTGGAGAGTGAATTGGGGAAGCGGTTGTTGCAAACGACCTCTACGAAGACGGCCGCGAGAATCCAGATTGCATTGTCTGAAATAAGGCAGGCCAGATGAGGCCTGAAACGGCCCACTTTTGTCAGTCGCTGTTCACACTGGGGCAGGTGGAGAAGGGCTCGATGAGCCAGATGTTGCCAAGTCCCAGTGCTAATTCGCTCGTGATCGCAGGCTCGCGGTCCAGGCAGGTGCGGTTCGGATTCGGCCACCTGCTGTTGGGTTTGCGGGGCTTCGACTTCCCCCCCCCCCCCCAAGGTCGGCTGTCTTCCCTTTGTTTCGTAACGGCGCGCCTCGGAGCACGGTCGCTGCGACAAGTGACTCTGGAACTGTCAATCACCAGCCCGACTGCACCACTTGTCTCCGGGTCAGAGTGCACCACTTTTCAAACCCCTCTGCCCGGGTATTTCGGCCGTTGCATGAAATGGTAGTTGAGTTGTTTCTTCCTCCAGACGCTCTGCTGTTCTTCAGCGGCGCGGTACCGACGCCGCGCTTGTCCCGCCTCAACCTCGCCCTGCGGCCAATTGTCACCTTAAGCTGTGCCCGCCACGCAGCCGATCTTCTAGGTATCGCAATTCCAGCCGTCCCCTCAGACCGAGCCCCTTCCCTCGATGAAGAAACACCGCGTCTGGGCCGAAATCGACCTCGACGCCCTTGCCGAGAACGTGCGCGCGATCCGGGCCCATGCGGGGCCGGACGTCGCGCTGCTTTCGGTCGTCAAGGCGGACGCTTACGGACACGGCGCGGCGCCGTGCGCCCGCGTCGCCATCGAGGCTGGCGCTTCGATGATCGGCGTCGGCGATTCGACCGAAGCCCTTGAACTCCGCGAGGCCGGGATTCTCGCGCCGATCCTTGTGCTCGGCGCGGTGATCGAGGAGGAAATCGGGTGGGTCGTCTCGTACGACATCACGCCGACGATCCATTCCGCGGGGATGGTGCCGCGGATCGCGGAGGAAGCCCGGCGGCAGGGGAAGCGCCAGAAGGTCCACCTGAAGCTCGACACCGGGATGGGACGCCTCGGCGCTTCGACGGTGCGCGCGCTGGAAATCGCGCAGCGGATCGTGGGGGACCCGAACCTCGAACTCGAAGGCCTCTCGACGCACTTCTCGTCCTCGTACGGGATGGACGAGCGCTCCCTGGACGCGACGCGCCAGCAGATCGCGCGGTTCGAGGCGGTCGCCGCTTCGCTGGCGCAGGCGGGGATCCGTCCGCCGCTGGTGCACCTGGCGAACTCGGGGGCGATCGGGCTGTCGCCGGTGCCGGGGAACCTGATCCGGCCGGGGATTGCGACGTACGGGATCGACCCGGGGATGTTCCGGGTGCACGACGTGCACGTGCGGCCGGTGCTGTCGCTCCGGACGCAGGTGGCGTTCCTCAAGGGCGTGCGGGCGGGGACGACGATCGGCTACAACCAGACGCACCTGACGCGGCGGAAGACGCACATTGCGACGCTTCCGGTGGGGTACAACGACGGGTATCCGTATGCGCTGTCGAACCGGAGCGCGGTGCTGATCCGGGGCGAGCTGGCGCCGGTGATCGGCACGGTGACGATGGACTACCTCACCGTGGACGTCGGGCACATCCCGGGGGTGCACGTCGGCGACGAGGTCGTGCTGATCGGGAAGCAGGCCGATCGCGAAATCAAGGTCACGCACCTCGCGCAGCTCGCGCAGACGATCCCGCTCGAGATCACGTGCGGTCTCGGCAAGCGCGTCCGCCGCGTCTACGTTTCCAGCGCCCGCGAGCACGCGAAGTGGCACCGGTTCAAGAGTGCTGAAGTTGCGGGCCTGCCCGCCGAAGCTCCGTAGGAGCGTAGGCCGGTGGCGGGCCTGCCCGCCGAAGCTCCGTAGGAGCGTACGCCGGTGGCGGGCTTGCCCGCCGAAGCTCCGAAGGAGCGTAGGCGGGTTGCGAGGGAAAGGCATCCGTAGTCGTAAGGCTCGCCGGGCCGAACGGGGTTCGGCCCGGCGTTGATTCACGGATCGGCTTACCTGTGCCTTCTGCGGTGGACGACCCTCACCTTGAAATGATGGTGGCGGCCCGTGAAGACGTGCGACGCGGCGTGGATGTTCCAGACACCGTGATGGAAATGGTGCCCGCATCCCGCGCGATGGCGGTGACCGCCGCCGATCACGATCCATCTCGTCCCGTCCCAGGCGTCGCCGCTGTCCTCCGCGTGCGCTTCGCCGTCGTTCTCCTCGACCTCGTCGCCGTCGTCGTTGTTCACCGTCGTTGTGCTGCACCCCGGCGCCATCCACAGCGCGAAGGCCACGAGCAGAATTCCTGTCTTCATCGAGCCGTCTCCTTTGTGAACCCGGGGAACGCCAGGCATTGCTGAAGGGAGAATAGCGCGTTCGAGGCCTCTCCCACAGGAATACGGCCGCCTTTCCCGCCGCTATACTGACCCGCGATGAAATCCACCCTCGTCGCCGTCGTGGCCGCGCTTGTCGCGCTGTTGCTCTCGGCGGTGGCCCTGTCCCGCGAGCAGCGTGCGCGGCAGGACCTCGAACGCCGCCTCGCCGTTCTCGAAGCGGAGCGCGTGCCGGCGGAGCCGCGTGCCGCTCCGGAGCCCGCGGCGACCGTCCCGGGCAACAATCCGCCCGCGGAACCCGCGCTTCCCGCGAAGCCCGCCCCTCCCGTCGCCGATGACCCGCGCCTGCGCAAGCTCGAGGAACAGCTCGCACGGCTGGAACTCCGTGTCCGCGAACTCAATCGCGCCGCCGAGGGCGCCGCCGTCGAAGAAGTCGCCGGGCTCCCGGCCGACCAGCTCTGGCAGAAAGCCCAGATGGCCATCCAGGACCGCCTCAACGGCCGCGCCGATGCCCTTCTCCGCGAATATCTCAAGCCCTTTCCCGGCGACGCGCATGCTTCGGAAGCGCTGCTGTCGCTTGGCGGGAATGCGATGAAGGTGGGGGACATGGCGGCGGCGGCGGGGTACTACGACCGGCTGGTGAAGGAGTTCCCGGATTCGAAGCAGCTGCCGTTCGCGGAGTTCTACCTCGGGATGTCGCTGATCGAGACGGGCGACCTCGCGGGCGGAAGGGAGCACTACGAGCGCTCCGTCGAGAAGTTCGCCGGGAACTCGTACTGGCAGGCCGCGGCGCTCCTGAACCTGGGCACGGCGTACATCGATAAAGGGCAGCCCGAGGTCGCGAAGGACTACCTGCGCCGGGTTTCCACGCAGTTCGCGGGCGACGACCAGGTCGAGCCGCTGGTGAAGCAGGCGAACGATCTGCTGAAGGGGATGGAGGGGCGCTAGAAAGCCGCGAAAGGGCAAACTCAAAACTGCGAAACGCAAAGTCAAACGCCAAAAGCAAAACAGAGAACACAGTTCACGGATGATGCCACCCGGCAAGCCATTCGACGCCCTGCCCGACTTGTCGTTTGCAGTTTGTCGTTTGCTTGAGGGTTCTCCGTTTTGTCTTTGCCATTTCCCCTCCCGGGCACCCTTCAATACCGGCCATGCACCCCCTGGCCGCTCGCCGCTGGCCGCTGGCCGCTCCTCTTGCTAGATTCCCACTCTCTCATCCCGCCCACCACCCTCCGAGGAACTCCCATGCCCCGCTTGATCCTCCTCCGCCACGGCGAATCCGACTGGAACCGCGAAAACCGCTTCACGGGATGGACCGACGTGCGACTGTCGGCGAAAGGCGTCGATGAAGCGCACGCGGCGGGGAAGCTGATGAAGAAAGAGGGGTTCGTGTTCGACGTGGCGTACACGTCGATGCTGTCGCGGGCGATCCAGACGCTGTGGATCGCGCTGGAAGAGATGGACCTGATGTGGATCCCGGTGCACAACTCGTGGCGGCTCAACGAGCGCCACTACGGGGCGCTTCAGGGGCTGAACAAGGCGGAGACGGCGGCGAAGCACGGCGAGGACCAGGTGAAGATCTGGCGGCGGTCGTACGACATCCCGCCGCCGGCGATGACGGCCGATGATCCGCGCTTCCCCGGCCGCGACCCGCGCTATGCGTCTCTCAAACCGGCGGAACTGCCGAAGACCGAGTCGCTCAAGGACACCGTTGCGAGATTCCTGCCGTACTGGCACGAGACGATCGCCCCGGCGATCAAGTCCGGTAAGCGCGTGCTGATCGCGGCGCACGGGAACAGCCTGCGGGCGCTGGTGAAGTACCTGGACGACGTCCCGGAAGCGGAGATCACCGAGCTGAACATCCCAACGGGGATTCCGCTTCTGTACGAGCTCGGCGACGACCTGAAGCCGAAGTCGCACCGGTACCTGGGAGACGCGGCCGCGGCGGAGGCCGCGGCGAAGGCGGTCGCGAACCAGGGGGCGAAGAAGTAACCGGCGCGCCGCTGCGCCAACAAGAAAGGCCAGGGCGGCGTCGCCCTGGCCCTTCACTCAATCCTCATCACTCAACCCTGGGTTACTGCGGCTGCATGTCCCCGCCGCCGCCGCCCTGTCCGCCCCGGCGCCGGCCACCGTCGCCGCCACCGCGCCCCCCGAGGTTGAGCCCGCCGCCGTTCTTCTTCATCTCGTCGTACGCCGTGACCTGCTCACCCGTCAGCAGCGCCTTGACCTGCGTGTCCGCGGCCGCGAGCGTCGCCTGGATCTGCGGACGGATCTCCTCGCGGTTCTCCGGCGTCATCGTCGAGCGGATCTTCTCGATGTCCGCCATCGTCGTGTTCACGATCTTGCCGATCTCCGCCGCCTGCTGGTCCGTCAGCTTCAGCTGCTCCTTCAGGCGCGCCGTCATCCACTCCGCCTGACGCGCTTCCTGCCTCGCCTCGCGCTCTTTCTCGCGCTTGTCGAGCACCGAGAGCACTTCCTTCTCGAACGCCGTCCGGTCCGACTCGGTCCAGCCCTCGGGTTTCACGGAGGCGCCGACGGCCGGAGTGCCGGGCTGCGGCTTGCTTGCGACGGCATCCGTCGATCCGGAGCCGCTGTCCGTCGCGGAACCGGAGGCGTTGACGGAGTCCGTGCCGCCCGAGGTCGAAGGCGCGGGGGAGTGAGACGTGGAAGCGGATTCTCCGGCAGGCGGATTCGCCGGCGCGGGAGCCGCGGGGCGCTCGCTGAGGGTCGAAACCTTGTTCTCAAGGTCGTGGATCTGCTTGCGCAGGTCGGTGACCGCCCACGCGCTGAACGTGAGGCTGACGGCGAGCAGAAGTGCGACGGTGCCGAGGGCAAACTTCATGGCGGGGATTCCTGAATCGGGATGTGAAGAGGCTGACGGGACGCCAGTTTAACACCCGGGGGGCCGCAGAGTTTCGGCGACTCCGAATTTTACCTCGGCCTCCGTGGGTCGTAAGTACAAGGGCCGCAGTATGTTGTGATCGGATGAAGCGCCCGCCTGGAAAGCCTGCCACCCGAGGCGCGCCACGACCTCCGCGCGCGGGACACCCCATTCCGCGGGCCCCTTTGGAAACCCCGCGAACGCTTCGGCATACTTCTCCACGCCGCTTCCGAAAACCGTCGTCCCCGGCGCCAGTCGCGCCGTCAGCCACTCGGGCTTGTACGCCGCCGGCCCTTCCGTCCGCAGCCAGACCCAGTCGCGGCGGTAGGCCGCGCCGTAGACGTGTTCCCAGCGGGCGTCGAGGACGGGGCAGACGAAATCCTCGAGGTCCTCGGCATTTTCGGCGAGCACGTCGAGTGACACGATGGGCGTGACGGGGCACCCGACGGCCATGGCCAGCATCCGCGCGGCCGAAACGCCGACGCGCACCCCCGTGAACGACCCCGGCCCGACGTCCACCGCCACGAGTCCGAGGTCGCGCGGCCCGATCCCGGCCTTCCTGAGCAGCCGGTCGAGCGAGGGAACCAGCGCGCGCCCGTGCACCATGCCTTCCTCGAACGACTCTTCGCCCAGAAGCTCGTCGTCGTCGGCAAGCGCGACGCCGCCGCGAGGGCCGGAAGTTTCGATCGCTGCGATGTACATGGGCGGGGCATTGTGCGGGCAAAGGGAAGGCTGGGGGAAGGAAAGGCTGGCGAAGGCTGGCGGAAGGCTGGCGAAGGCTGGCGAAGGCTGGCGAAGGCTGGCGGAAGGCTGGCGAAGGCTGGCGGAAGGCTGGCGAAGGCTGGCGAAGGCTGGCGGAAGGCTGGCGAAGGCTGGCGAAGGCTGGCGAAGGCTGGCGGAAGGCTGGCGAAGGCTGGCGGAAGGCTGGCGAAGGCTGGCGAAGGCTGGCAAAGGCTGGCACGGATTCTGGCATGGAACCTCCGGTCACCATTTGCCGGTATGTCGTTAGCCTTCGCCAGCCTTCGCCAGCCTTCGCACGCCTTCGCACGCCTTCGCACGCCTTCGCACGCCTTCGCACGCCTTCACGAATTTCCCTGCTAGAATCGAGGCCCCGCCGTTAGCCTTCGCCAGCCTTCCATAGCCTTCGCCAGCCTTCCGCACCTTCGCCAGCGTTTGCCAGCCTCCCTCACGCCAGCCCGTCCCCTACCGAGCCCACCCCCTCCCCCCATGTTTCCCCACGGCAGCGAAGAAATCCTCCTCGGCAAACTGGCCCTCGCCCACGGGCTGGTCTCGCGCGAACAGCTCGACTTCGCCGTCGCCGAACAGGAAACCACCCGCCGCCCCCTCGGCGAAGTCCTCGTCGCCCGCGGATTCATCTCGAGCGTGGACCTCTCCACCCTCCTTGCCGAGCAGGATCGCAATCTCCAGAAGCGCCACTCCACCACCCTGATCCGCAAGCAGGATTCGCTCTTCGGCAAGGTCGCCATCGCCCTTCACCTCGTCCGTGCCGAGGACGCCCACGCCGCCATCCGCGAGCAGGCGCGGCTCGAGAGCCTCGGGCGCAAAGTGCGGCTCGGCAAGATCCTCGTCGAACGCGGGCTGATCACCGTCGATCACGTGCAGCACATCCTCGACTACCAGAAGAAGCAGATCCTCTGCTGCGAAAAGTGCGACTCGCTCTTCAACGCGCCGAAGGTCGAATCGGGCCAGGCGTTCAAGTGCCGGAGCTGCGGCGCGCCCCTCGCCACGCCCAACCGCGTCACGCACTGCGACGTCGAGGAGCTCTTCCAGCCCGCCGACGAAACCGTGATCTCTCCCGGCTCCATCCCGGCGACCGCTTCGCCCCTCACGACGCCCGAAGAATCGACCGACCCGCCGCCGGGATCGAACCCCGCGAAATCCACGATGCCGCCGGCCGCGCTGGAATTCCCGGAGCACGACGACTGGTTCCTGGTGCGCGACGGCCGCCCGGTCGGGCCGTTCGAGTACAAGGCGATGCGCAAGATGGCGGAGCAGGCGATCCTCGTGCCGACGACGTACGTGTGGCGGTCGGAGATGGACGCGTGGCAGCCGGCCGGCGATGTGCCCGAGGTCGCCGCCGTGTTCACGAGCCCCGCCTCGGAAACGGCCGTCATGTCGCCGCCGGTCGGCGCGATGCCCGAGGGCGTCGTCGCGCCCGCCATCGACGGGTTCCACGTGTCGGGATATCTCGGGAAGGGCGGCCTGGGGCACACGTTCCGCGCGAAACAGATCGCCATGGACCGCGAGGTCGCCATCAAGTCGCTCGACGTCGCGTTCATGAAGGACCCCGTCTTCGTCGAGAAGCTCGTCCGCGATTCCCGCGCCGCCGCACGCGTCAACCACGCCGGCATCGTCCAGTGGATCGACATGCGCCAGTCCGGCGACACCTGGCACTTCATCAGCGAATTCGTCCAGGGCCCGCGCGTCAGCGAACTTCTCTCCCGCGGCGGGGCGATGGCGGAAGCGCGGGCGGTGGACATCGCGCGGCAGATCGCGCTCGCGCTCGACGCGGCCCACAAGGCGGGCGTCATGCACCGGGACATCCGGCTGGAAGCGCTTCAGATTACCGAGGACGGCCACGCGAAGATCTGCGACCTGGGCCTGACGCGCCGTCCCGGCCACGGCCAGGATGGGGCGCAGGGCACGCCGCCGTACGCGGCGCCGGAAGCGCGGGCGGGCCGGAACGACAACCGCAGCGACCTTTATTCTCTCGGGGCGACGCTGTTCCACATGGTGACGGGCGTCGCGCCTCCCGATTCGCCCTCGGCCGACCCGCGGTATTTCAACGCGGGCGTTTCGGCCGCGACGGCGGCGCTGGTGGTGCGGATGACGGCACGGGAGCCCGAGGCGCGGCACACGAGCCTGGGCGAGGCCGCGAAGGAGATGGCGGCGATTCTCACGCAGCTGAACGCGGCGCGCCCGAAGCCGGGCTCCGGCGCGGGCTCCCCCGGATGGCATCTCACGAATTCGCCGACGCCGCCCTCGGGCCCGTCGGTGGGTGCGCCGCCGAACGCGCCGTCCGACCCGCCGCAGACCGGGCCGAAGAAGGGGCCGGTGCAGCCGCAGCACGCGAAGAGAAGGTTTCGGCGCGGGCGGGATTAGGCCGGACAAGAATCCCGCGGGCCCAGGCTGCGTCGGCCCGGTGATGGTTAGTGAGGAGTTTTTCTTTCGCGGGCCGACTCCGCCCGGGCCCGCGGGATTCTTGTCCGGCCTCGGCGCGGCCCATCTGTTCCCCGGCACCGTTGCCCGCACCTCGCGCGCGCGTTAGCCTCTTCGCGTGAGCCGCGACGCGATCGCCGACAAGCTGGCCGCACTTCCCGACGCCCCCGGCGTCTACCTGATGAAGGACGGGAAGGGCGTCGTGATGTACGTCGGGAAGGCGAAATCGCTGCGAAGCCGCGTCTCGTCTTACTTCCAGCTCTCGGCGGACCACGATCCGCGGATCGCCGCGATGGTCGCGCAGGTCGAGGACCTCGAGACGCTTCAGATGGACTCCGAGGTCGATGCGCTCCTCGCCGAATCGCGGCTGATCAAGGACATCCAGCCGCGGTACAACGCGCGGGAGAAGGACGACAAGTCGTTCACGATGCTGGGGATTTCGCACGGCGAGTATCCGTTCGTGTTCCTGACGCGGGAGATGGACGTGCTGGCGCGGCAGCGGGCGACGGCGAACGGGGAGGCGTACGTGCCGGCCGGGGAGCCCGACAGGGCGACGTTCATCGGGCCGTTCACGCACTCGGGGCAGCTGCGCGCGGCGCTCAAGGTGTTCCAGCGCATCTTCCGCTTCCGGACGTGCACGTTCGAGATCCGCGAGGACGACGACAAGCGGCGGTTTTTCCGGCCGTGCCTCCTGTGGAACATCGGCCGCTGCACCGCGCCGTGCGCCGACAAGGTGCCGCGCGAGGTGTACGCCGAGGACATGAAGAACTTCCGCCGGATGATGACGGGGGCGAAGCGCGACCTGCTGAAGGAACTGAGGGCGCGGATGAAGGCGCACAGCGACGCGCGCGAGTACGAGCTGGCGGCGGTGGTGCGCGACCAGGTCCTGGCGA
>CAVPNQ010000192.1:0-19065 GCA_963706735.1 uncultured Planctomycetia bacterium | reverse complement strand
GAACAGCAGCCGGCCCAGCCCGGCGAACAGCGCCATATCGCCGCCGATCCGGATCTGCACGAACTCGTCGGCGATCGGGATACCGTCGCCGATCACCCCGTGCAGCTTCTGCGGATCCTTGAACCGGATCGAATCCGGCCTCGGGCAACGGGTTGACCGCGATGACGGTGGCGCCGTTGGCTTTCGCCTTCTCCAGCGTCGACAGCATCCGCGGATGGTTGGTGCCCGGGTTCTGCCCGGCGATCAGGATCACGTCGGCGTGCACCACGTCCTCGACCGTGCGCGAACAGCAGTTCCACCACCGCGTCCTCGTTCGTCGTCCGCTCGCCCTTGCCCAGGATCGCCCGCGCCAGCTTCGCAACCGCTTCCCGATCGTTGATCCGTTCCATGTCCGGCCCCCTCTTCGTTCCGTCGCCTTCGTTTGACTCTGCCTCCGCACGCGCGGAAGTCAGCTACGCCATCATCCGCTGAAGCATCAGCCGCCGCGTCTCCGTCGCGGGTGGCATCAGCCCCATCAGCTGGTCGAATTCTTCCTCGGCCGCCTTCGCAGCCGCCTCAAGCCACTTCACCACCGCCGAAGGATCGTTCAGGTCAGGTGGGTTCGCCGCCGCGCGCTTCGCGTGCCGCATCGCGATCACGCGAAGCACACGCTCCACCGCCTCGTCGTCCGTCATCTCAATCCGGTTCATCACCCTCTCCTCTTGTTCACCGAAACGAACGCGATCTCCGAGGTCGCGCCCGCCGTTCCTTTCCCTTTCCCTTGCCCTTGCCCTTCTTTGCCGTTCCTCGCCGCTGGCCGCTGGCCACTCGCCGCTCGCCGCTCGCCCTACACCGGCACCACCGCCTCAACCGGCTTGAACGCGCCGAGTACCTTTTCCAACCTCATCCCCCGGCTCCCCTTCAGCAGCGCCAGGTCCCCTTCACGCAGGATGTCCGGAAGCGCCCGCGCCGCTTCGTCCACGTTCGCGAACGCGTGGGCTTCGACCGTCCGCCGAAGCGTCTTGGCCTTGTGGACCGCGCGGGTCGCCTCGGGGCCGATGCCGACGAAGACGTCGATCCCCGAGCTGCGCGCGATGCGATCGCCGACCTTCTCGTGAAGCCGCGCGGATTCCGGCCCGAGCTCGAGCATGTCGCCGAAGATGAACACCCGGCGGCGCGCTTCCCAGAGCTCGATCTCGTCGAGCGCCAGCGTCACGGCGCGCGGGTTGGCGTTGTAGGCGTCGTTCACGAACGAGACGCCGGCGAGCTCGATCCGCTCCATCCGCATCGGCGGGAGGCGGAACGACATCAGCCGCTCGGCGATCTGCATCATGTCCATCCCCATCGTCAGGCCGACGGCGGCCGAAGCGAGCGCGTTGTACGCCATCCACCGCCCGCAGATCGGCAGGACGAACGGCACGCGGTCGTTGACGAGGAAGCGGATCCCCTCGGGGCCGCCCTCGATGGCGCTTCCCTTGACGTCGGCGCCGCGGAAGAAGCCGAAGGTCACGCAGCGCGCGGTGGTGGCGCGGGACATGCGCTTGGTGTGCTCGTTGTCCATGTTGAGGACGGCGGTGCCGTTGGGCGCGAGTTTCTCGATGAGCTGGGCCTTCTCGCGCGCGATGGCGTCGATCGTGCCGAACCCCTCGAGGTGCGTTTCGCTGACGGTCGTGACGACGCTGACGTTCGGCTGGGCGATTCCGGCGAGGTACGCGATTTCGCCGGGCGCGGACGTCCCGCATTCGAGGACGACGACGTCGGTCTCCTTGTCCATGCCGAGAAGCGTGATCGGGAGGCCGAGGTGGTTGTTGTAGGACTTCTGCGAGGAAAGCACGGAGCGGTCGCCGCCGAGGACGTGGGCGATCATGTCCTTGGTGGACGTCTTCCCGTTCGAGCCGGTAACGGCGATGATCGGCACGCCCGCTTTCGTGCGCATCCAGCGCGCGAGGTCGCCGAGCGCGGCCACCGAGTCCCGGACGCGCATCACGTTCCCGCGCCGGACCTTTTCGATCTCGCGGTCCACGATGACCGCCGCCGCGCCCTTCGAGAGCGCTTCCTGCACGAACTCGTGCCCGTCCTGGTTGCGTCCGCGGATGGCGAAGAAGAGGTCGCCCTTTTTCACCGCGCGGGAGTCGGTCTGCGCGCCCGTGGCCTGGCCGCCGCCCGTGCCGTGCACGAAATCCCCGGCCAGGACGGTCTTGAGATCGGACAGATCGATCGGCAGCATTCGCGCCTCCCCGATGTTTTTATTTACGCCAGGGCCGGCAGGCGCCGGCCCAGGAACTCCGCAGCCACCATCCGGTCGTCGAACGGCTTCACACCGTCACGGAAGATCTGGTACGTCTCGTGACCCTTCCCCGCGATCAGCACCGTGTCCCCCGCCCGCGCTTCACGCACCGCACGGCGGATCGCTTCCCGCCGGTCCGGCTCCACGATCCGCGGCGTCCCTTCCGGGAACCCCGCCAGGATGTCGTCCAGGATGCGCATCGGGTCTTCCGTCCGCGGGTTGTCGCTCGTCACCACCGCGAGGTCCGCATACTTCGCCGACGCCCGCGCCATCATCGGCCGCTTCCCCTTGTCCCGGTCCCCGCCGCAGCCGAAGACCACGATCAGGCGCCCCGGCGTGAGGGGCCGAAGCGCCGTGAGGACGTTGATGAGGGCGTCGTCGGTGTGGGCGTAGTCCACGAGCACCGCGAAGGGCTGTCCGCAGCGCACCGGTTCCAGGCGGCCGCGGACGAAGGAGCAGGCGGAAGCGCCGTCGCGGAGGGCGTCGGGGTCGAGCCCCATGCCCTCGAGGCAGGCGATCGCGCCGAGCACGTTCTGCACGTTGTGGCGGCCGACGAGCGGCGAGAAGACGGGGCCCTCGAAGCCGGCGGCGCGCAGGAAGAAGCGGGTGCCGTCGAGCGTGGTCGAGTGGACCTCGGCGCGGACCTTGGCGGACGGCGACAGGCCGAACGTGGCGGCCGGCACCGAAGAGGCCTGCGCCATGAATTCCCCGTACGGGTCGTCCACGTTCACCGCGGCGGCCGCGCCGGGCTTGAGCCCCCGGAACAGGAGCGCCTTCGCGTCGCGGTAGTTCTCCATCGTCTTGTGGTAGTCGAGGTGGTCGCGCGTGAGGTTCGTGAAGATCGCGCCGCCGAACTCGATCCCCTGGATGCGGCCCTGGTGAAGCGCGTGGGACGACACTTCCATAACGCAGTGCGTCAACCCGATCCGCACCATTTCCGCGAACATCTCCTGCAGCTCGACCGGCCCCGGCGTCGTGTTGTCCGCGGGAATGTCCCGCCGACCGAACTGGTAACTGATCGTCCCCAGCAGCCCGCACTTCGCCCCCGCCGCGTTCAGCATCGCGCGGATGAGGTGCGTCGTGGTCGTCTTGCCGTTGGTGCCGGTGACGCCGATGACCTTGAGCTTGCGCGAGGGATTGCCGTGGAACGCCGCCGCGGCGCGCGACGCCGCGTCCCGCGCGTCGGCCACCACCGCCTGCGGCCGCCCGAACGGCAGCTCCAGCTTCTTCGAGGCGATCACCGCGACCGCGCCGTTCTCCAGCGCCGAGATCGCGTACTTCGCGCCGTCATCCTTCACCCCCGGGATCGCCACGAACACCCACCCCGGGCGCACCTTGCGCGAATCCGCCGTGACGCCGGCAACCTCGGCGTCCTTGAACAGCGACCACGAAGCGCCCGTGAGCGCCTTGCGCAGCGTTGAAAGTTTCACGGCCCCTCTCCATCCTCAGCGGGCGAAGCGATTCGAAGGATCCGCTCCACCCGGGGGGCCGGTTTCCGAGGCCGACCCCCATCCCATCTCACGCCCTCTTCCGCTCCCGGCCCGTCCTACTCCCCCAGCAACTTCGCCGCCTCAGCCAGCGCTTCCCAGATCGCCACGAGCACGCTCATCTGCGTCCCTCCGAAGCCGCCTTTTTCGCCCACTCTTCCCGTTTCGCCTTCACCTTCGCCGCGTCCGGCCTCGCTTCGAGAAGCGTCAGTCCCTCTTTCAGGATCTCGCCGACCGCCGGGGCGGCCACCGTCCCGCCGTAGTACGCCCCCTGCGGCTCCTTCACGATCACCACCACGAGCAGCTTCGGGTCGTCCGCCGGCGCGAACCCGACGAAACTCGACGCGTACTTGCCCGGCGCGTACTTCCCGTCCTTGCCCAGCAGCTTCGTCGTGCCCGTCTTTCCCGCCACCAGCCAGCCGTCGAGCTTCGCCGCTTTCGCTGTGCCGCGCTCCACGACCTGAATCATCATCGACACGATGTCCCTGCTGACTTTGGCGCTCACGTACCGTTTTCCCGAGGGATGCGGCGACATTTCGATTTCTTCGCCGTTTTCGTCGAGAACCGCCTTCACCAGCCGCGGCGGAATCAGCGTCCCCCCGTTGGCGATCGCGCCGTAGGCCTGGGCGAGCTGAAGCGGCGTGACGCCGACGGCGTAGCCGAACGAGGCGCTGACCATGGTCTGCGGCGCCCACGGGTGCTCGCGCGGCACCACCCCGGGCGTTTCCCCCGGGATCCCCGCCCCCGTCGCCTTCCCGAACCCGAACCCGCGGATCCACGCCTCCATGTCCTTCGGCGCCATCCGCGTCGCCATCTTCGCCATCCCGACGTTCGAGCTCACGATCAGCACGTCCGCCACCGAAATCCGCCCGTGCCCGTGCACGTCCGTGATCGTCCGGCCGCGGTAACCCCACGACCCGCCCCCGCAGTCGATCAGCTCCTCGGGCTTCACGAGCCCCTTTTCGAGCAGCCCCGCCATCACCACGCCCTTGAACGTCGACCCCGGCTCCACGAAGTCCGTAGCCGCACGGCACCGCCGCGCGTCCGCCTTCGCCCCTCCCGGGTCGTTCGGGTCGTAGTTCGGCCACCCCGCGATCGCCAGGATCTCCCCCGTCCGCGGGTCCGTTACCACCGCCACCGCACTCTCAGGCGAATGCTTCTCCATCACCTTCGCCAGCGCCTGCTCCGCCACGTTCTGGATGCGCGCGTCGATGGTGAGCTGAAGCGTCGCCCCGGGATGCGCGTCCTTCACCGGACGCGTGAAGCTGCTGATCATGTCGCGCCGCGCGTCGCGCAGCACCCACTGCTCCCCCGCCTGCCCCGCCAGCACATGCTGGTACTCGCGCTCCAGCCCTTCCAGCCCGATGCCGTCGATGTCCACGTACCCGAGAACCTGTCCCATCGAGTTCCCCAGCACGTACGCCCGCCGCGTATCCCCCTCGAACCCCACCCCACGCAGCTTCAGCGCCTTCACCGCCTGCTCCTCCTCGAACGAGCAGCGCCGCTTGATCCACGTGAACCGCCGGCCGCTCTCGAGTTTCTTGAGAAGCGCTTCCCGGTCCAGGTGAAGCGTCGCGGCCAGTTTCGTCGCGGCGTCCGCGGGGTCTTCGAGGAATTTGGGGTCGGCGAAGCAGCTCGGCACGCGCTTCGAAATCGCCAGCGTCTGCCCGCGACGGTCGAGGATATCGCCGCGCGAGGGCTCGATCCGTTCCAGTGCCCAGGCCTGCGCTTCCTGCTCGCTCACCGAGTGGGCATGGCCGCGCACCTGGATGGCGTAAAGGCGGACGCCGAGGGCGCAGAAGAGGCAGGCGAAGAGGGCGAATCCGGCGTCGAATTTCCAGCCGCCGGGGCGCGGCGACGGCGCACCCCCGGCCGGCCCGCCGGCCGGTTTCACGTCGGAAGAACCTGGGGTCAGCACCGAAAACGCTCCGGGTAGGTCGCCGTCATCGCCCTGCATGTGTTCGTCTCGAGCTAAGGCCGACCGGCGCCTCTCGCATCCACGACTCGCTCCGCCGCCTGGGGCGCCGCCTGGCCGGGTTTCAGCACCCGCCACTCCTGCGGCACGGCCAGGTCCACGCCCAACGCCGTCGCGCGCTCCATCAGCGCCGCCGGCGCCTTGCACCGCCCGACTTCCGCTTCCAGCCGCCGCCTCTCGCGTTCCAGCTCCGCGAGCCGTTCCTCGCGATCGCGGATCCGGTACCCGAGACGCAGCGTCTCCGCCTGCTGCCAGACCGTCAGCAGCCCCACGAGCAGGAAGAGCGCGACCAGCAGGATCGGCCTCGACGTTTTCATCACTTCTCCGGAAGTTTTCGGATCACCCGCAGCTTCGCGCTCCGGCTCCGCGGGTTCCTCAACTGCTCCTCACGCCCCGGTGCCACGACATGTTTCGTCAGCAGGTGCCACCCGCCTTGACGGTCCAGTTCGCGAAACCGCTCCTTCACCATCCGGTCCTCGAGCGAATGAAACGAAATCACCGCGAGGCGGCCGCCGGGGTTGAGAAGCGCCGGCAACCGGTCGAGCGCCGTCTTCAGCCGCTCCAGCTCGCGGTTCACCGCGATCCGGATCGCCTGGAAGACACGCGTCGCCGGGTGCGTCCGCCCCCGCATCCCGCCCACCGCCCCTCCCGCCACCTCCGCCAGCCTCGCCGTGTCCGAGAACGGCTTCCCCTTCCGTTCGCGAACGATGGCGTCCGCCACCCGTCTCGACTGCCGCTCTTCACCGAACTCACGGAAGATCCGCTCCAGTTCCTCCGGCGACGCCTCGTTCACCAGCTGCGCCGCCGTCCGGTCCGAATCCGGCCCCATCCGCATGTCCAGCGGCCCGGGACGCGAAAACGAGAACCCGCGCGCCGGGTCGTCGAGCTGGAGGCTCGAAACGCCAAGGTCGAGCAGAATCCCGTCGCACTTCCCGCCTCCCCAGAGGCGTTGCGCGACCTCCTCAACCCTCTCGTACGAGCCCAGCTCGATCTGCGCGTTCGCACCTCTCCCGAGTCTCGAACGCGCAAGTTCCACGGCCGCCGGATCGCGGTCCAACCCCAGCAGGCGCCCGCCAGGACCGATCCTTCCCAGGATCTCCCATGCGTGCCCCCCGGCGCCGGCCGTCCCGTCCACCCAGCTCTCGCCAGGCTTCGGATCTGCCAACGCCAGGAACTCCGCGACCAGGACCGGCTCGTGGGCCCCCACTACAGAAGGGCGGCGACGCGCGTCAGGAGCGGGAAGCGGAACTGCTTCTTCCCGATTCCGAGCTCCTTTACGAGGTCATAAAGCTCCTCGCCGAAGCCGACGCCGGCGAACGCGGGGCTCATCGCCCGCAGACGCTCGAGCCGACGCACGACCTCCTCGATGTGCGGCCGCGCATCGCGCAGCACAGCCATATCGAGCATCCCCTGGTTCCTCGCCACCAGGAGGTCCTTCACCACGTCGAACGAATCCCGCTTCTCCGTCATAAATCGCCCTCTCTCTCCGCCGCCGCGCCCCGTGTTCGTGACTATTGAGAACGCCGGAAGATGCTTTCGCGCATGCCTCCGGGCGTTTCAAACGCTTTCTTCGAGAAGTCTTCCCAACGGCCCTGCGTCCAGATCTGAAGGTGGTTGCCCCGGCCGATGACGACGACGTCGCGCTCGATGCCGGCCTGGCCCTTAAGGTCGGCGGTGAGCGTGATGCGCCCCTGGTCGTCGAGGTCGAGTTCCTGGGTCGTGGCGTCGAGAAGCGTGATGATGGCGTCGAGGGCGGGGTCGTTCTCCGCGCGCTTCTCGAGGGCCGCCATGCGCTCCGCGTAGACGTCGGCGGAGCAGACCGTCAGGACGAAGAAGTTGTCCTGGGGGTAGACGCCGACCTTGACGTGGTCGCCGAGGACTTCCCTGAAGCGGGCAGGGATGACGACACGGTGCTTCTGGTCGACAACCTGGGAGTGGTTGCCGCTCAGTCTGCCTTTGGTGTCAGCCATCGTCTTGCCCCCGAACCGCGTTCCCACCTGCCACTGGATGGGGTTTCATGGGATTCCTCCCCACTTCTCCCCAGTTGCAGGACTTTTACAAGGTCCTCTTCGACCAGTCAAGGCCGGAACTTAAATATCGTGAAGGGCTTACGAAGATTCACAACGGTGGGGGGAGAGCGCAAGGAGCGGGGTGATCAATATGAAATACCCACTACCTGTTGTGTTTCTGTTTCGAAACACTCGGGACCAAAAAAGGCAGGAATTGCTCCGCGCCGGCGGCCAGAAATAATTTTCGCACTTCCTCTTATATCGCAAAGTGCTGTCGCTTAATGGGTTGTGACAATCGGCAGAAGTGACAATAGAAATTCAGCAGAAATTTTGAAGTTTCGGTTTCGGACCACAAGTCCGCGGGCCCAACCTCAACCATTTCCCCCACTCCTCCCCACCAAAAAGGGGACGGCGCCATGAGGTTCGTGAGCAGGTTCGAAGAGCCTGCGACCGCCCCGAGTTTCTCCAGCCTGGGATTCCCGAGCAGGAAGGCTCGCGCAAGGCGGCTGGGATGCCGCTCCCGCAGCGCGCTCGCCGACTTACTTCTTCGGCATGACCAGGCCCGTCGCCGGTTCGACGTCCGCGTTCACCCCCGGCAGGCCGCGAAGCAGGCGGTACTCCCCCGTCACGCTTCCCGACCCGAGCAGGTCGCGGCCCTTTTCACCGTCCTGCACGACTACGTACTCCGCCCAGTACGTCCGCTCCGCAATCGACCGCTTCGCATGGAACGGCCGGATGCTCTCGTCGGGCGCGACGACGCCGACGACGTACGCCCCGGGTCGCATCAGGATCGTCCCCTTCCGGAACGGGTTCAGCCTGGCGAAAAATCGCTCCGGCCCTTCGTAGAAGACGAAAATGTGGTACGGCGTCGCGTTCTCGATCGAGGCCGCGGCCACGTCCTTCATCCCGGTCGCCGCTTCCAGCCCGCCATCACCACTCTGCTCCGGCGCCTTCTTCGCGAACTCGAGCCCCTTTGACAGAATCTCTTCCCGGGCGGCGGCCGCGTCTTTCGAGTCCGGAAACGCGTCGCAGAGCACGCTGAGCATGAAGATCCGCTGGATCGGCCTGGCGGAGAGCCCGTCGGCCGCGGACAGGACCGCCTTGCGGAACTCCTCGGCGAATGCGGCCCGCGGCGGGCCGAGTTCGGCGACGTAGAATCCCGTCAGCCAGACCAGCGCCGCCAGGTCCTTCGCCGCGGCGGCCTTCCGCACCCCTTCCTCCAGCGCCGCCACGCAGGCCATCGCCGCAGGGCCCTTGGGGTCCGCCCGGATCGCCCCCCGCAGCCGCCACTCCGCTTCGCCGTACCGCCGGTCCGCAATCAGCTTCGCACCCATCTTCGAGTACAGCTCGGGAAGCGCGGCGCGGATCGAGTCCGCCGCCGGGTGAGGCGCGGTCCAGCGCCCGTCGTGCATGAGGCGGCGCAGGCACTCGCGCCGGATCCCCGGGTGCTTGTTCCCCGCGGCCTCCTTTTCGATCTCGGGCTCGAGTTCCGCGGGGAACCCCGCGAAGACGTCGAACGCCGGGTCCGCGTCGCCCCGCGCCATCCACCAGTCGGTCAGCGTGAACAGCAGGGTCTGGCGGAAGAGCGAATCGGCGCGGTCGTAGTCGCCGCCACGCAGGGCCGCCAGGGCGACGTCCCGCCTCGCAATGGCCAGTCCCTCCAACCCCTCCGCGCGCAGCGCCGGCGCGCGGGCGAAATGCACGACCGCCTCCCAGAAATTCTCCTCCGCGTACGCGGGCACCGTTGCGACCGGACCCGCGCGCAGCTTTCGCGCGATGATCAGCACGCAATCAGCCTGAAGCGCCTCAGCCGCCTCCGCGCCCTCGCGGCTCCGCTCCTGCAGGGACGCCATCTGTGCCGCCTGCGCGAACCCCAGCGCGGCTTCCGCGCGCCCTGCCGCCAGCAGCGCCTTCGCCTTTTCCATCAGGGGCGCGGAACCCCTCGCGCTCAACTCACGCGCGAATTCCGTGTGCGATCTCGGCTGCACGTGCCAGGACGCCGCCTCCTCGATGTCCTTCTCCCCCGCCGCCACGTCCGCCTTCTTCGCCTTCACCACCAGCAGCTTCTGCCATTCCCGGATCAGATCCCACCCGACGTCGCCGCCCGCGTCCTTCAGGCACTCCCGGAACAGCCGCTCCGCACTCGCAAAATCGCCCTTTCGCCCCGCCGCCTCCGCGGCATACCGCCGGTCGCGCTTCCACTCCTCCTTCGCCTTCACGCACTCCTCGCTCCCGGGGAACCGCTTCTCCAGCTCCGCCAGCGCCCGCTCCGCTTCCTCCCACTTCATCCTCGACGCGTACGAGAATTGAATGTGAAGGCGGCGCGGAAGCGCTGCGCGCGCCTTTGCGGCCGCGGCGGCGTCGGGTCCGTCGGCCGCCTCGATCGTGAGGCGGACGCACTCCGCGGGGTTTTCGTACTCGAGGCGCGAAGCGTGATCCAGCCGGCCGGAGACGGTCGTGAGGTCCGCGGGCGGGCCGCCCTCGGAATCGCGGATCGCGTTTTCGATGCGGCGGCGCTGGCACTGCACGCTGGCGAACATGCCGCCGAAAAGGAGCACCCCGATCACGATCGGGACGAGCAGGAGCTTCGCGTACGGATTCTCGAACATGGCCGGAATTGTATCCGCGCCGGCCTCAGGCCCCCATCGCCGCGAACTGCTCCTCCGTCGGGAACCCGGACACGAGGTACCGCTCGGGATAGAGCCCCTGCGGCTTCATCGCGTCGCCCAGCACGCGCTTCGCATCCGCCCACGCGACCTGCGCGCGGATGCCGTCCGGCTTGCCGGCCTTGATGCGCCCGAAAACGATCGCCTCGGTCTCGGGCAGCAGCGCCTCGACGCCCTGTGCCCACGACGTCAGCGAGCGGACCGCGCCGGTGCGCTTGTCCTGGAACAGCATGAACGTCGCGACGTAGACGTCGCGCCCCTCCTTCTCGTACTTCGCCTTCAGCAGTTCGCCCTGCTCCGTGCCGTCGCGCGCCATCGAGTGCAGGCGGGCGACGCGCAGCGCCTCGGCGCCGGGCTGGCCGGCGGCGGGCGCGAACCGGGACCACGTCCGGCCCTCGAGGACGATCGCGGCCCCGCTCATGGCGCGCGGTTTCGCGAGGACCTCCGTCGCCTTCGCGGCGATCGCCTCAAGCCCCTTCGCGTCCTCCGCGCCCGACACCAGCAGCAGGTTCTGGTTCGGGATCATCGCGACGGGCGCGCCGCGCACGCCGAGGCCCCGGATCATGTCCACGAGCAGGACGCGCGCCGCGTCGTGGTCGTCGTGCCACGGCGACGCCCATGCGCCGGGAGCGATCGCCTCCCACGCGCCGCCACTCTTCCGCTCGAGATTCGCCAGCGCCGGCACCAGCGCCTCGTCGAGCGTCTTCTTCCACGCGGCCAGGCGGGGCTCCATGACGGCCGCCACCGAATCCGGCCGGTCCAGCGCGACCCCCGCTGCGAAACAGTCCCCGAACACCCGGTGCGGGATCGCCGGAAGATCCGTCCGCGCGTTCAGCCTCTGGAACTCGTGGAACACCCGCTCGCGGACGCGGGGCAGGAGGTCGGGAAGCGCCTTCTCGAATTCGCCGGGGATTCCGCGGAAGTCCGTCACGGACCGGATGGCGCGGGCCAGGAGCGCCTCGCGTCCGGCGGCGGGAGAGGCGCAGTACTCGTTGAAGTGGTTGGAGAGGAAGACGACCGCCGAACCGTCCCCGATCGCCAGCGAGAACGTCTCGGGATCGAGCCGGATCGGCCGGGCCTCGCCCGCCGCGCGCAGCCCCTTCTCGAACAGAGCCGCGAAACCCGCGGGATCGAGGGGACGATCCTTCTTCCCGAATGGCCACATGCGCGGAGGCTCCCGGTGAAAAGAAAGAGGGCGCGCTCGTCGCGCGCCCCCTGGGTCGTCTCGACTGGCCTGCTTCCGGCTCTACTCCGCCGGCCTCTTCAGGAACTTCGTCAGCGTCACCGCGTTACCGACGTCGTTGTACTCGAGCCGGTCGCAGCACTTCAGCATCAGCATGATGCCCAGGCCGCCCAGTTTGCCTTCCTTGTGGCGTTCGCGGGCGGAAGCCAGCGCGTCGCCGGCCTTGCCCTTCTTGACGTACTTCTCGTGGTCGAACCCCTGCCCCTGGTCCTTGACCATGCAGGTGATCTTCTCTTTGTCGAGCAGGTAGAGGATCTCGATCTTCTTGTCGCGGCGGTACTTGTTGCCGTGCTGCGCCGAGTTTCCGATGCCCTCGCGGAACGCGGCCGCGATCGCGACCTGGTCTTCCTCCGGAAGGCCGCTCACCTCGAACAGCACCCGGCCGAACTCGTTCGCCTTCTCGATCGAGGCGTCCTCGGTCGGGAACTGGAACAGCACCTGCTGCTCGAAGATCACTTCTTCTTCCGACGACCGCACCAGCTCGTCGTCGCAGATGTTGAACAGCTTCTTCACTTCGAACGGCTGCACGATGTGCGCGTCGCCGCAGATCATGAACTGCTTCGGCGAATCCAGGTTCGAGTTCGCGGGGAACGCGATCACGAGCGGCACGTGCGCGGTCGCCCGGTTCGTCTTGATGTTTTCGGCGAGACGCTGGAAATCCTTCACGCCGCTGTCCACGATCGTCAGGTACACGCCGCCGTCGTTCAGCAGCTTCTCCGCCTCGTCCACGCTCGTCGCGACGTTCGTCTTCCAGCCCGCCTTGTTGAAGTAATAGATGATGCAGTCGACGAAGAAGTCCTTCTCCGGGAACACCGCGAGCACCGTCGCCACGCGCTGCGTCTGCACCGCCTTCGCCCACCCTTCCGCCACCATCACCGTCGGCGTCCGCCCCGCGAAGACCGGTCCGGGATCGAACGCAAAGAAACGCTTCGCGCCCGCCAGCATCTTGTGGCCGTGCTTGGGGTCCTTCGAGATTTTCGCGCGTTCCTTGCGGACGCGGAACGTGCCGAACGAATCGGCGACGACGTCCTTTTCGGCGAGCACGAGGTTCTGCACGGCCTTGAGAACGCCCGTCAGCATCGCGCCGGCGTTATCGGGAGGCACGCCCACCCGGGCGGCCACCTGCGACTGGATCTCGGCTTCCGTCGCGAAACCCGAGCCTTCGCCGAAACCGACCCGGATGAAGTCCCGGAATTCCACGCCCTTGCCGGACTTGATCGCGTCCCCGCAGGCGCCGAAAACCGCGGCGCAGATGACCTTCGCGCGGTCCTCGTCCACCTTCAGCAGAGGAGCTACGGCCCGGCTCAGATCGTCGATGGTCGCGGTCGGCATCTACGCGATCTCCTTGGCTTTCTTGATCAGTTCGTCTTCGGAAATGATCCGCTTCTCGATCAGCAGGCGCACCAGCGCGCGCTGAAGCTGGACACGGCTGACGCCTTCACGCGAAGCCCGCTCGTCGATTTCCCTGGGAAGCGGCGACTCCTCGAGTTCCTTGAGGAGCTGCTCCTTCGACTTGGTTTCTTCGACCGGCTTTTCGGCGTAGAAGAACTGGTTGATCGCCTTCGTGAGCGCCCCGCGGGAAGCCAGCGCGACTTCGATCTTGTAGTCCGTCGCCAGCTGGATTTCCTCGAGCGCCTCGATGTCGGTCGGGTCGGCGACCGCCAGCGTGAGCATGCCGTCGCGGAACGCGATCGGGATGCACGTGTGCTTCTCGATGAGCTCCCGCGGAACCCGCTTGATCAGGTTCTCCGGCAGCACCACCTTGTCCAGCTCCGCGATGCGCAGGTTCTGCCGGCGCGCGATGAACTGCGTCACCTGGTCGTCCGTAATGAACCCGAGCTTCACGATGACGGCCGGCAGCTTCCCGCCGACCGCCTTCTGAAAGTCCGTCGCCTTGCGAAGCTGCTCTTCCGTCACGAGCTTGGCTTCGACCAGGAGACGACCCAGCTTCGTGCCCCCCAAATCGAGGCTGGTGTCTTCCTTCATAAGGCGCGTCCTCCCCTCCGGTTGGGACAAGATGGACCTGATGCGTGCGGGGATTCTAGGGAAGGGGCGTCCGGGGTGTCAAACGCTTTCACCCCCCCGGAGGTGGGAAGGGCGCGGGGGGTGGGGGGCTGCGGGGGGGCGGCGGGGCCGGGGAGGACACCCGGCTGGACCGGGGCGCCGCCCCCCCTCCGCCCCCCACCCCCGCGCGCCCTTCCCACCTCCGGGGGCGCTGTTCAGGAGGAGTGGGGAACAGTCCGGGAGTTGGGGCAGGCCTGGGGAGAGCGCCCCTTGCGGCCTTCGGCCGCTTGGGGCTTAGCGCTGGGTGGCCTGGAACTTCTGGGAAAGGGTGGAGACGATGGATTGGACCGCTTTGTCGGCTTCGTCGGAGGTCAGGGTGCGTTCGGGGGAGCGCAGGGTGATCGAGAAGGCGATGCTCTTTTTTCCCGCGGGGATGCCCTTCCCCTCGTAGAGGTCGAAGAACTGGACGCTCTCGAGCAGGCCGGCGGGCGCGGCGGCACGGATGGCGACTTCCATGTCGCACCAGGGCACCTGCCGGTCGAGGACCACGGCGATGTCGCGCTGGATGGCCGGCAGGGTCGGGAACTCCCCGAACCGGCGGCGGAGTTTTGTCGCGGCCACCAGGGCGTCCCAGTCCAGCTCGACGACGCAGGGGCGCGTCCGCAATTCGTGCGCGTCCGCGAGGGCCGCGGAAATTTCACCGATGCAGCCGATCTCCTTGCCGGAGATGGAGACTGTCGCCGCGCGGCCCGGGGCGAGATGCCCGCGGTCCGCGGGACGGAACGACGCCTGCACGAGAAGTCCGAGCCGCTCCATCACGTTTTCCACGGCGCCCTTCAGCGCCGCGAATCCTCGCGACGACACCGCTCCCAGCACCGCGCGCTCGTGAAAGCCGCGCGCATCCTTTGCATAAACCTTCGCGATCTCGAACAGGTCCGCACCCTTTTCACCGTACGCCTCGTGCATCCGCACCGCGTCCAGGAGCGACGGGACCAGCCCCTGCCGCATCTGCTCCTCGCGCTTCCCTGTCTTCCCCAGCACGCCGATCGGTTCGCCGGCGAGGAAGGGCGCCTCGGGGGCGGACTTGCCGGTGAAGGACAGGGTGAGGACCTCGTCGTGGCCGGCGGCGCGCAGGGATTCCTTCGCGGCCGCGGCGGCCTCGTCGGCCGGGTTCGGCGGAGCGAGGGCGATGTTGACGCGCGGGGACGCAGGGATCCGGTCGTAGCCGTAGATGCGGACGATTTCTTCGACGAGGTCCACGTCGCGCGAAACGTCGGCGCGCCACGTCGGCACCGCAATGCGCCACTCGCCGTCGGCGTCGTCGCGGAACTCGAAGCCCAGTCCCTCCAGGATCTTGCGCGCCTGCGCCGCCTCGACCTCACGGCCGAGCACGCGCGCGATGGACGCCACCTTGAAGTTCACCTGCCGCTTCGGCGCGGATTCCGGGTTCGTGTCCATGTGCATCGTGTCCGGCCGCGCGCCCGCGTGCTCGCGCATCAGGAACACCGCCCGGCGGCTCGCCCAGTCCACTCGCGCGGGATCGACGCCCCGCTGGAACCGGTACGACGAATCGCTCGCAAGCCCCAGCTTCATCGACGTCCGCCGCACCGTCACCGGGTCGAAGTTCGCCGACTCGAGCAGGATCTCGGTCGTCCCTTCCGTCACCTCCGTCTCCTTGCCGCCCATCACTCCCGCGATCGCGACCGGCTTTTCCGCGTCCGCGATCACCAGCGCGCCCGCCACGTCGTACTCGCGTCCGTCGATCGCCTTCAGCTTCTCCCCCGGCTTCCCTTTGCGCACGAGGATGCTCTTGCCGGAAAGCTTGTTCAGGTCGAAGGCATGAAGCGGCTGCCCGCACTCGTAGAGGACATAGTTGGTGATGTCCACCACGTTGTTGATGCTCCGCAGGCCGATCGCTTCCAGGCGCTGCCGCATCTGGCCCGGCGTGGGGCCGACCTTCAGGCCCTTCACGATCCGCCCGACGTAGCGCGGACAGAGCCCGGGTTCCTGGACGTCGAGCATCCAGTCGGGCGAGCGGAACGAGCGGGTGGTCTCGAGCTTGAAGCCGGGCTCCATCATCGGTTTTCCCGTGACGACGGACACCTCGCGGGCCACGCCGATGAGGCTGAGGCAGTCCGGCCGGTTCGCGGTGATTTCGAGCTCGACGACGGTTTCGCCGCCGCGCTCCTCGATCCCCTCGACCTTGACGCCGGCCTTGGTCAGGAGCTCCGCCACGGTCGTCGCGGGGAGACCCGTGCGGCAGTAGTCTGATAACCAGTCGGTTGTGAACTTCATCTTTGGTTTCCGGTTCTTGAACGCGTTGCCAGGAAATGTGCGACGACGCCCTACCACTGCCTCAGGAACAGCGGGTGGCTCCTGATGAAATGCCGGATGTCGGGAACACCCAGCTTCAACATCGCAATCCGCTCCACCCCCATCCCGAACGCAAACCCGCTGTACTTCTCCGCGTCGATCTTCGCGTACTCCAGCACGCGCGGATGCACCATCCCCGCACCCAGCACCTCGATCCACCCGCTTCCCTTCCCACGTTTTTTTTTTTGCTGCCGTTTTTACTCGTTCAGTTTAGGTCTTGCTCAGGATCGCCACAAACCCGAGCTGAGTCATCACCGCGTAAACCCCCGGCCGGCGCGCCGCGGGACGGGTGTGCTGAGCGAGCACCGAGGACGAGCGATGCGGCGGATCAGTTCCCAGGCCAGCAGAACGTCGGTATCGACGCCGCAGCCCAGACCAACATCATCGCCGCTACGAACAACGGCAGCACCGATCGTGGGACGAGGCCCAGGTGCCCACGGCGGGGCTCGTGGGCGGCTGGGGCACCGGCAAGACGGTGCTGCTCGCCGATGCTCGGCCTGGCCCAGCCACGCCGAGCAGCGTCCGCAGGTGCTGGGCCGCCGCCGCAGGCCGATGGGGCGCGAGGGCGCGGCGAGCCGCGTCGGCATGCTGTTCCAGCGCGGCGCGCTGTTCTCGGCCTTCGACGTGCTCGGCGACGTCAGCTTTGCGCTGCCAGGAGCTCGGCGGCACTGCCTGGCGCTGGTGCGCGACGCGGCCCTGGTCAGCCTTGCAGATGGTGGGCTGCAGCCAGCGCTCGCCGCGCGCATGCCGGCCGACCTCTCGAGCGGCGTCGTAAGCGCGTAGCGCTGGCGCGGGCCCTCGTCGTCGACCCGCCGCTCTTGCTGCTCGACGAGCCCACCTCGGGGCTGGACGAGCAGTTCGACGAATTCTGCGCGTTGCTGCCGCGGCGTGCACCAATCGTTCGGGCTCACGGTGATCATCGTCACGCACGACCTCGACACGCTGTTCGCGCTCGGCACGCGCGTGGCCGATGCTCGGCCAACGAAAGGTCGTCGTCACCGGTGCGCCGCGCGAGGTGGTCCACTTCACGCAGCCCTTCGTGCGCAATTTCGGCGGCGAACACGGGCGCCGCCTGCTCGCCGCCGCCGCGCCACCCCCGCCACCCCCACTTCCCCCAGAGGCCTCGATGAGAAAACAAATCGCATGCCATCGCCGCCGGCGTCTTCATGCTCGTGATGCTGCTGGCCATGCTCGCGGGCCTGGTGCTCTGGCTCACGCGCGACAACGCGATGCAGCCAGACTCCAAGATCACGCCCTGGCTGGCCCTGTTGCGCAGTGATAGAGTCCCGTCACCTGGCCGTGGTCCTGCCCAGCCTGGAGCAATGGGTTGAATCAGAACGGATGGATCTGGATGGCTGGAGCGAGGCCGACTTGCTGGCTGAATACAAGGCGGCCTTGGATCTGGACAATGTGCAGGTCATGGATGCAGCCCAGGGCCTGAAGGATCCGGTGGGTGAGCGGGTGAGGGCGCTCAACTATTTGGAGACGGTGCTCTCGGTGATCCCAAGCGCCACCGACCGCCTGGAGTCCTGGTTTGCGCGGTCTACTGCGAAGTGCCTGCGCAATAGGGGCATCATCACCCTGGCCGACCTGGTGCACTTCATCAACGCCCATGGTTACCGCTGGCATGCACGGATCAAGGGTTTTGGGCGCCAGCGCGCCGAACAAGTGCTGGCCTGGCTGGTGCTGGCGCAGGAACACCTGAATCTGCTGGTCTCGGGCAATGTGTACGAGCCCAAGACCAAACAAGCCGCACGCGTGGCAGAGTTGTTGCCAGCGCAGGGCTTTAGCGTGACAGCGCTGAGTCAGTTCGGAGCCGGCACTCTCGCAGTGGGCGATGGCTCTGGATTATTTTCCCTTTGCCTATTTACTGGCTCAGTTACGTATTGTTCGCGCGTACACTTGATTCTGGCCATTGACGGAAATCAGCTTGGTAATTTTATGCGCGATTTTCAAAACTTGCGCCGGACACAGGGTTGCCGGAGTTCCGGATTGCCCCCGTCTATCTGGATGCCGCGTTATGATCGCTTGGTGATTGTTCCGACTCTGTCATGGAAACAAAAATGGAGATATCTACATAGATCCGTGAAGGCTAGGAACTGGTGAAGCGTACGATCCAATGGAAGTGGTCAAGTGCACGCGATTATTTCTCGGATGACGTTGGGTCGATCCCAGTCTTCGCGGGATGGCGATAGTCAATTGGTGTAATATGAATCGGCGGCAGGTCGCCCTCGTCCCGAAGGGGGTGATTCTGTACGCTGGGTTCAGTGCAAAGTCGGGACTCGGAAGAAGCAATACGTCGTTTTTCGAAAAAAAACTTTGTGTATGGGTTCCAGTTACGTATGCTGTGCAAAGCTGGGAGACTAGGAATCGAACCTAGATTCACGGCTTCAAAGGCCGCTGTCCTACCGTTAGACGATCTCCCAGCTTTGCACGGAATCGAAACCCTCCTCCCAATGTCGAAACTGTAACGTATTTCTCCTCGTAGAGAAAGCAGTACTATACGCTTTCAGGGAAAGCCTCAAACACCGCCAGCTCAAGAGGAATAGAAGCAATTGGTGCGTAGCGAATGCGGTCGGAAGCCGTAAGAAACGCAAGCAGTGTCAGGTGTGTAATCCCCTTTCCTTTTGCAAATACTTCAAGCGCTGCAAACTCGTCAGTACCAAGCTCTTCAGCAAGTTCTGCACAGCAATAAGTGTTCTGTTCTGTTCTTCGTCGGTTGGTGTTGCTCGGGGCCGACATCTCCGCAGACCCGGAGGCGCGAGGGAGGTCCGGGCGGTCGGCCAGCAGGGCTGGCAGTTCAACTCGCCGCTCGTCCTGACCATGCTGCTGATCCTGGTGGTCGCCCTGCGGGGCCGATCCGCCGGGCGGTGTCCGAGCCGGTGATGCAGAGCTGGATGACGGTGTTCGTCGCCGTCGTCGTCCAGGCACTGCCGTTCCTCGTCCTCGGTGTGCTGCTGTCGGCGCTGCTCGCGGTGTTCGTACCGCCGTTGATTCTCGCCCGCGCCCTGCCCAGCCGTCCGCCCTCGCGGTGCCGGTCGC
>CAVPNQ010000191.1:0-36071 GCA_963706735.1 uncultured Planctomycetia bacterium | reverse complement strand
GCGAGGCCGGCTCCTTTTTTTGAACGTCGTTTCAATTTCCCCGGCCCCCGCGATACGATGATCCTCCCGATGCGCCGCGCCCTGCTCCTCCTCGCCCTCCTCGCGCTTCCCTCCGCAGCGGACGTCCTTTCGCCCGCGCTCCGGGTCCAGCCCACGGGCGACAAGCTCGTGCTGCGGCTCGAGGGCACGGCGGACGTGCCGCGCTCCGCCGCGGACTGGGGACCGCTGGTGGACGTGGAGTACCTGTTCGTGCCGCTGGTGGTGGAGAAGCGGCTCGAGCGAGTGCTGGGCGTCGTGAAATGGACGGTGAAGAGCGAGAGCGAGGGGACGGAGGTGTCGCTCGGCTTCGGGCGGGCGCGGATCGTGAGCGACGCGGTGGCGGACAATCCGCCGTACATCGACGCGCGGCCGTTTGTGGTGGCGGGGCAGTTTCCGGGGATCTACCGCGCGCGCCTCGTGCTGGATCCCGCACGCCAGTCGGTGCGGTTGAGGGCGCGCCCGATTCCTGCCGCATCTGCGGTTGCACAGGCGCGCTGGGGGGACCCGGCGGATTTCCCGCTGCGCGCGCGTGAAGTGCGCCGGCTGGTCGAGGAGGACGCTGCGACTCTTCAGCGCCTCGGCCGGGACCTCGAGGGTCTCTGGGGCCGGTGGCGGTCGGCGCCGCGCGCGGGCGACGAGTGGTCGGCTGAACTCACGGAGTGGCGCACCCGGATCGAGATACCCCTTTCGCGAAACGACCGGCGCCCCGGGCATTCGATCCTCGGGACTTTGCCCGCGGCGCGAAGCGCGATCACGGAGGCCTGCGCGGCGCTGCAGGCCCTCGCGGATGCCTGCGAACAGGCGATGGCCGAACCGGCTGCGAAACGGATGGGCTCGGTGCGGGTCGAAGACGCCGCGCGGCGGGCGCATGATGCGCTCATGGGCCTTGATCGCGCCGCGGGCGGCCGCGATGTCGTGGCGGATGCCGATCGCACTGCCGCCGCGCTCGCCGCGCTTCGCGCCGCTCCCGCAGCGCTTCGCACCTGGCACGACTCGTGGAAGAACGGCGTGCCGGGACACTCTTCCGGCGACTGGCCCGCCGCGCGCGCCCGTTTTGAGGACAGCCTGACCGAGGCGCTCTTCGATCTCGGCCGTGCGTCGCCCGCGGGCGGATATGCAGGGCTGGCGGAGATTTCGCGCCTGCTCCTGGCCGATCTGCCGCCCGGGCCGGGGCGAAATCCGTCTCTTCTCTCTGCGTACGCATCGCGTATCCTGAAGGAGACGGCGGCGCCGCTGGACGACGGTTGGCTGGGGTTCGGCGCGCAGCAGCTGGAATTGCGCCTGGGGCGTGTTGAGAAGGACCTGGAGACAAGGTAGGAGGACACCATGGCGAACGAGCATCCCGCGGAATCCGACCTGATCTACGACTGGAACCTGACGGACCCCACGCGGGGCCGCGAGAAGCAGGGCCGCCACATCGAGCTGGACGACGAAACGCTGAGGGACGGGCTGCAGAACCCGAGCGTCGTGACGCCCACGAAGGAACAGAAGATCGCGATCCTCCACCTGATGGAGAAGCTGGGGATCGACTCGCTGGACATCGGGTTGCCGGGCGCCGGGCCGAAGCACCTCGAGGACGCGCTCGCGCTGGCGAACGAGATCGTGACGAAGAAAATGTCGATCGCCGCGAACTGCGCGGGGCGGACGATCGAAAGCGACGTGACCCCGATGGTCGAGGTGCAGCAGAAGACCGGGCTGCCGATCGAGGCGTCGCTCTTCATCGGCTCCAGCCCGATCCGGCAGTACGCGGAGAACTGGACGCTCGACATGATGCTCGAGCACTCGAAGAAAGCCGTGACGTACGCGGTGAAGCACGGGTTGTCGGTGATGTACGTGACGGAAGACACGACCCGGGCGCACCCCGATACGCTTCGCGCCCTCTACACCGCGGCGATCGAGTGCGGTGCGGCGCGGATCTGCCTGTGCGACACGGTGGGCCATTCGACGCCGGACGGCGTGCGGCGGCTGGTGGAGTTCATGAAGGGTGTCGTCGAACGGACGGGGCAGAAGGTCAAGATCGACTGGCACGGGCACAAGGACCGCGGGCTGGACATTGCGAACACGATGGCGGCGGTCGAGGCGGGGGTGAACCGGGTGCACGGCGCGGCGCTGGGGATCGGAGAGCGCGCTGGAAACACGCCGATGGAGCTGATCCTCTGCAACCTGTACCTGTACGGCTACATCGACCGCGACCTGTCTGCGATCGGCGACTACTGCCGCGCGGTCGGCGATGCCTGCCACGTGCCGATCCCGAACAATTACCCCGTCGTCGGGCGGGACGCGTTCGAGACGGGCACGGGCGTCCACGCGGCCGCGGTGATCAAGGCGCTGAAGAAGGGCGACAAGTGGCTCGCGGACCGGATTTATTCGGGCGTCCCGGCGACCGAGTTCGGGCGCGAGCAGGTCGTGCGCGTCGGCCCCATGAGCGGGCGTTCGAACGTGATCTACTGGCTCGAGAAACGCGGCATCCCCGCCACGGATGCGCTCGTCGATCGCATATTCCAGGCAGCCAAGGCATCCAACCGCATGCTGGAGGATGCCGAGGTGGAAAAACTGGCCGTCGCCCCCGCCGCCCGGTGAGCAAGCGCTCACGGGAGGAAAGACGCCAGCGCCGCCAGGAAGGGCGCTCGGGCTCGGGCGTCCGTGAACTCGCCGGGCCGGCCCCGGCCAATGTCCCGGCGCCGCCGCCGCCCGCAGCGGAGCCCGTCGCGAAGCCCGGGCCGCCGAGCACAAGCCAGCGCCCCGATTCCGGCCCCAGTTCGGTCATCCGCCGCACGGCCATCAATCCCGCGGAACTTCCCCCCGCCCTTCGCGACGCCCGCCCTCCCGAACCCATCCGGCCGCCCGCCGCCCCCGAGCTCGAAACCGTTCCCGCCGCGCACCTGCTCACTCCCCAGGCCTCTTCCAGCCCCGGAACCCCGGTCGTCGAGCCGCCCACGGCACCGACGCGGCGCGAGGAGATCCGGGAAGAGAAGCTCTCGCGCTCTCCGAAGCCCCGCGTTTCCGAACCGGCCACCTCGAGGAAAAAGCGCCCGAAGACGGAAGCGCGGCGAAGCGCTGCGCCGAAGCCGCGCGACGCGGGGAAACCGGCCGCCGTTCCGGAGGCGCCGAAGCTCCCGGCCGCACCGGGAGTGGCGTCGCCCCGGATGCACGAGACCCGCGGCATCCCGGCTTCCTCCGTGCATCCGCCGGCCGCGCCGGCCAAGCCGCCGCCGGCGCAGGCCGCCCCGCCGGCCGCTTCCAAGCCCGCCCCGCCGGCTGCCCCCGACCAGGCCAGCGGCACACTCGCAGGTTTCGTCAGCGCGACCCGCCGTCTTATCAACAAGTGGACCGGTGCTCCGCCCGAGGTCCGCATCAGCCTCCCGCAGGGCGACCTGAAGCTCTTCAAGATTTCCGGTCACATCGACGACCGCCTGGCACTTCAGGCCGCGACCTGGATGATCTTCGTGCAGGCCATGAAGGCCGACGCGGACCTCACGCTCTCGATCGACTCGACGGGCGGCTCCCTCACCGCCGGCCTCTCGCTCATCGACGTCATGCTCAAGGCCAAGTGCCGCATCCGTACGCACTGCACGCGGCAGGCGCTCGGGATCGCCTCGATCGTGCTCGCGGCCGGTTCCCCGGGGTTCCGGACGATTTCGCGTTCGTCCCTTATCACGGTCCCCGGCGCGCCCGGCACCGGCGACGGCAAGACCGCGGCGGTCTTCTCGCCTCGCGTCATCGCCGCCATCGCGGCCGCAACCCGCCGCCCGAACACCGAGGTCGAGAAGGACCTCCTCAAGCTCAAGGCCGTCACGCCCAAGCTCGCCGTCAAGCACGGCCTCGCGGACGCGGTCGCGGTTTAGATCGGGTCGAGCGCCACGCGCGCGATCTCGTTCGTGGGCGGAAATCGTCCCTCTTGTTCCACCAGGCTCCAGCCGGTCGAGGAGCCGGGATACCTGTGGATTACGCATCCCATCGGCGCCCCGGGCGATTACGCTGGGCCGTCGTAACCCCGGAGCTTCCCATGGACCTCACGCTCGTCGTTTCCGCCGGAGTCGTCGCCGCCGTGGTCGCGGGCCTCGTATTCGTGCGCCGTCGTCCCGCCGCCCCGACGCGCCGCCACATCCCCACCGATCGCGAAGTCGTCGAAGAAGACATCATGCGCCAGGTCGAGGCCGGCCGCGCTTCCATCCGCAACCACCACTACGTCTTCGCCCACGTCGCCCTTCGCCAGCTCTTCTTCGATAAACCCGAGGGCTTCCTCGGCGTCCTCTCGTCACCGCGGGCCCCGCAGCTGCTCAAGGATCTGTGGCTGGAGGTGGGGAAGCGGGTCTCGGACGCGGGAGAGGGGGTCGTCCTGCCGCCCGACGGCCTGTCGGCGACGGTGGGCGCGCTGGGGCAGCGCCCGTGCGCGGTCGTGACGATGCCCGCGCCCGAGGGAATCACAGAGGCGTACATGGTCGCGGCCGTCGTGAATGCGTCGATCGAGGGCGAAGGCGAGGGCGCAAAGCTCGTCCCCATCGGCGACCCGCCGGCGTTTTACTACACCCTCGAGAAGGGGCTGGGCGAAAAGGGGAAGACGCGGACGGTGCTCTGCTCGTGGACCGTGGAGGACACGCACTCCAATTACGGCGACGGTCCTGCTCCCGAACCAGCCGCATTTCTCGGCGCCGTGGAAAAGCTGATCTCCGGAAAGGCCTGAGCCGGGACTTTGGAGGCGAGCCGCGCGCGCCGTTTTTCGAGCTCCACGCGTTCGCGCGGCGTGAGATCGCCGCGGGCGAGAAGTTCCGCCGTGACGGCCAGTGCGCGCTCCGGGTTCTTCGACTTGTGCTCGTAGTGCTTCGCGATCTCGACGCCCGCTTCGATCCCCCTGCGCCCGGGTTCGCGGGCGGCCATTTCCCAGAGAGGGAGGGCGGCGTCGGCCGCGCCGCGCTTCTTCTTCACGCGCGCCAGTTCCGGCGCCGCGTCGCGGGAGCCGCGGGACAGCGCTTCCCCGAGCGTGGGCTCCGCGCGCTGGTCGCCGTCGCGCGCCATCATGCGGCCGAGCGAAAATAGATCGGTGGCGTGCACGGCCTCGGACGGGTTCGCGAGGAGGCGCGCCAGGCGGCCGGCGAGGGAAGCGAGCGCCACGAGGTCGAGCCGGTTGTGCTCGATCACCGGCGCGAGTGGGCGCGCGTCGCCGAGCGCAAGCCAGTCGAACCACCGCTGCGGGATCTCGGACCCGTCGATGTCCCCGTGCCGCGGGCGCCCCAGGATCTCCGCCTCCAGCGTTCCCAGCGTGCAGTCCTCGAGCCGGCGCTTCCAGACCCGCCGTGCCGGGTGGAGGAGGTCGAGGTGGGGAAGCGTGACGAGTTTGCGGCGGTGCATGACGAAGCGTGTTTCGAGGAGGGGGACGTCGAAGCACTTGCCGTTGAACGTGACGAGATGGGTGCAGTCGCGGAGTTCGGCCTCGACCTGTTCGAGGGCGGCGGCCTCCGCGGCGGGGGAGCGCAGGAAGTACTGCCGGGTTTCCAGGATGCCGCCGCGCACGCGGGCGAGGCCGATGAGGAATGCGACGGTGCCGGTGCCGCCCGCGAGGCCCGTCGTTTCGAGGTCGAGGAACGCGACGTCCTCGCGGCGCGCGGCCTCCCACCTGGGTTCCCGCGCGAGGGCCGCCCACCAGCGCGGGTCCGCCTCCGTGAACTCCGCCGGCACGTCGTGCCCGCGCCGGACAAGAAACGCCCCTCCCCCCGCGTCTTCCCCCTCGACGACCTCCGCGATGTCCGCAGGACGCCGCGCGCCCCGCATCGCCTGCTCGACGCGCGGGCGTTCCGGGGAGGGAGAAGCGCCCCCGGGGCCCATGAGGCGCGTCAGCTTGTCGCGAATGGACATCGCACCATCCTAACCCGCCGGGGTCAGCGCCTGCTCCGCGCGAGTCGCTTCACGCCCGCTCCCTCGAGCCGGTACAGCCGCCACTCCTTCTTTTCGCGCGCTTCCAGCCCCCGGTAAAGCCGGATCGCCGGCTTGTTCCAGTCGAGGACCATCCACTCAAAGCGCCCGCAGCCGTCCTTCACCGCCTGGGCCGCGAGCCGCTTCATCATGGCCGTCGCCACGCCGCGGCCGCGCGCGTCGGGGTGGACGAAGATGTCCTCGAGGTAGAGGGTGGGGCGAGCGAGGAAGCTCGAGTAGGTCGGGAAGAAGATTGCGTACGCGACGATCCGGCCGCCGAGTTCGGCGACCCAGAGGCGGTACCGCGGCCGGGGGCCGAACGCGTCCCTCACGAGGCGGCGCCGTGCGGCGGCGTCGGGGGGCGTCAGCTTTTCGAAGTTGGCCAGCGCCACCACGAGCTCGATGAAACCGCCGGCATCGGATTTCCGGGCGGCCCTGATCTGAAGCGGCTTCTTCACTTGAACCACACCCATGCGATCCGGTCCCCCAGGTGAATCACGAACTTAAGCCCGTCCCCCGCCTGCTTCACCTCGAGCGCTCCCGTCGTCTGGCCGAGATCCACCGACCGCTCGATCTTTCCTTTCGGCGTCTGCACCACGAACTTCCCGTCGTCGCGGAATCCCCAGACCCGGTCCGACGACCGCGTAAATCCCCAGATGTCGATGCCCTCCACGACCGCAGCGGGCTTCGACAGCTCCTTCGACTTGAAAATCAGCGAACCCGCCTTCTTCATCGGAGGCCAGCCTTCCGGCATCCCGTCCGGCGGCGGCGACACGACCGCGATCTGCGTCGCGTCCGGGCTGACCGCTACGTGAGTCAGCTTTCCCAGCGGCGCGCTCGCCTCCTCGATCTGGAGCCCCACGCCGTTCACGCGAAGCCGGAAAACGCAGTCGCTGCTCGTCAACATCACCCAGTCGCTCTTCGGCGACACCGTGAAATTCTCGAACGTGCTCAGCTGCCGCGATCCCGGGTTGCGCTCGTAGGAACCCTGGGTCGCATGCGCCTGCATCATCGCGAGGGCGTTGAGGGTGGGCTGAAGCGCGTGCGACGCCTGTTCGACGACCTGCAGGTCGGTCGGGCGCCCGTTGATGAACTTCGGGATCCAGGCGAGCCCTCCGTGCGGCATCGCGTAGACCGAGTAAACCTCGTCGAACTGCCAGTGGTACGACACGTTGAGCGTGTCTTCGCTCAGCAGCAGGAGCTGCTTCTTGTCCGGCACTGCCGCGAGGAGTCCTTCCTTGCAGATCGCAATCCCGGTGACGGGCTTGCCGATCCAGATCCGCCGCTCTTCTTTCCACGTGGGCAGCGTGATCTTCCGGATGAAACCCGACCGGTCCGCGAAGAAGAGCTTCGTTCCGTTGTCGCCCATCACGAACGTCGCCGGGATGTCACTGGCCTTCAGCGTCACGGCGCGCGTTTCGACCCCGTCGCCCTCGCCCGGCTCCCCGGCCAGCATTTCCCCCGTCTCGACCGACTGCTCCTTCACGCCCGCGGCCTTCAGGCGTTCCTCGAGGGGGACTTCAGGTTTGGGGTCCTCGGCGAAGGCGGGCGAAGCGGCCAGGGCCAGGACGAAGAGGGTGGCGAGTGCGCGCATGCGGGCATTCTTCGGGAATGCGGGGGCAGCGGCAAGGGCGATTGCTCGGAGCGTGAAAACAATCCGGCGGGTCGGATGTTCTCTGGTTCTCCAACTGTTTAGTGGACCCGGGGTTCAACGGGTTGTTGACGCTTCGAGGACCTCGCGATTTCGACGCCCTGTTTTTGTTCATTGCTCGCTCAGTTGATGGGCGCCGTCGCGGGGCCGCTTGCTTGTCGGTCATCAGCGCGATCACCCACGACCCGTGGACGACCTGATTGCGTTGATGCAGGTCTGCGTCGTACTTCGTCCGACTCCGCCACATCGCCCAGATGATCTTGATCCAGCGCTGCCCGAGACAACGCAGTGCGGAAGAGTGCCTGCGCCCTTCGTTTTTCTTCTTCTGGTTGTAGACCTGGGCCCACACGGAGGTCCTCCGACTCAGGTCGGCGAAGAAGTGAGTCGCGCCTGGCGCAGGTTGGGATTGCAGGCCCGTCGCATGTGGACATTGGATCGCTTGCCGGTCGCATGAGTCACCGGCGCCGTGCCGGCGTAGCACTGCAACGCCTGGGGATCATCGAAGCGGTCGCGATCGGCCCCGATCTCGCCGAGGAGCCGCGGCCCGATCTTTTCGCCTGCTCCCGGCAGGGATCCGAAGACGTCATGATCCAAGTGGTTTTGGAATACCTTGTTGATCCGCGAGCGGTACTCGTCGAGATGCTTCTGCAGAGTCTGTAGCGACTTGACGAGGCTGACAGCCAGCAAGCCCTTTGCCGCCGTTGTCCCGGGGCTTCCGCAGAATTCTGTGGCGCGCGCAAAACATGCGAGACGCTTCTCGTGCGTCTCGTGGCAATACATCCGGTGCACGTGAAGGAATTTCTCCCAGTATTTCCTGCCCGCCGACTTGAGCCGCTCCGGAGTCGGATGCTTCTCGATGAAGGCCCAGGTCGTCGGGTGCGTCCAATCGTCGAAAGTCTCCAGGGCCGCGGGGTAGCACTCGTGCAGCGCCAGTTGGAGCTGATTCACCAAGGCCGTGCGCTGCTCGATCAGCATCACCTCGTCGCGGCCAAGCTGCAGCAGCTCTTGCGTCTCGGCATCCTCGGGATTCAGAGGTTTCCAAGTTTAACCGTCCATGCGTAGCGCGTGTCGACGACCGCCCCGACCGCGGGAAACTTCTTCACCTCATCCGCAAAGATGCGCCAGCCCTCGGCGGTGTCCGGAATCGGGAAGTCAGCGACGATCTTCCCGGACCCATCCACGATCACGATGTCATGGTGGTCGCTGGCCCAGTCAAACCCGGCAAAGTGCGTCAGATCATTCCATGACGTCATGGCGGCTCCTCTCCTTGAAGAGGCCGCATCCAACACCCGTCTTCGGGGCTGAGTCGACCTCATACAAGAGCCCTTGTGGGGCCATGTTCTCTTGCACTTTATGCCCGAAGCCAACGCGGCGACCGGCGATCTGACCGCAGTCCTCGAAGGACCGGCTGCGTCGAACCGTGACGCCGTGCTGGCGCTGAATACGGAAAAATCGGGAGCAGACTGCATTTCCTGAGCGTTTTTCACAACTTCACCCGCCTAGTTATCAACAGCCCCCTGAACGCGGGCTGCAGGCCCGCGTCTCAGAGGGCTGTCTGACAACTTGGGAGTGTTATCAGGACTTCGCCGCGACGCTGTCGCCGCCGCACGTCATCACGATCGAGTCTCAACGTGCCGGCAATGAGCGACTGCTTCCGTTCGGCTTCCAGGCCGTGAGGTTGCCCGGCGAAAAGCGTCCGTTCTCCCTCGTTGCGCTCGCCGCTCCCGACGAAGACGAGTCCTTTCTTCTTCTGCTGACGACGGTCGAGCTTACCAATCACTTCCAGGGCAAGAAGATCATCCGCAACTGCTTCCTCCGATGGGCCGTCGAGACGCTCACCCAATTCGTGAAGCAGGAGACGGGATTGGAGGACTTCGGTGTGCGAAAAGTGCGACGCATTCGCCGCCTGATCTGGATCGACTATTTCTTTCCGCCCGGCTTTAACTTCTCCTGGAGCGCGAAGAGAAACACGTCCGGGCGATCAACGGTAGGGCTTCCTGCGTGCCAACTCGAGCAGAGCCGGGCTTCCGCTACTACCGGCTCGTCTCGGGCCTCCGGGCCATCGGCCTCGCCGCGGGTGCTCGTGGGAGCGGGTAATCGCGAGAAATTAAGCCTTGACACTCGTCGGCACCTGCTTCCATATTAGTGGACGGACGCGTCAGTCAATCAAGGAAGCCGGCATGATGGCCCCGCGAAAAGCAGGACGGCCGCCCGTCCTGGGGCTGAAGATGAGGCGCCGCGAGGAGATCCTTGCGGCCGCGACGGGAGTTTTCGCGGAAAGGGGCTATCTCGGGACGGATGTCCAGTTCGTCGCGGACAAGCTGGGGGTCGGCAAGGGCACGGTTTACCGGTACTTCCCCGCCAAGAGCGGGCTGTTCCTGGCTGCCGTGGATCGGGGAATGAAAATACTCCAGGCGGGCGTCGCGGCGGATGGCGCTGGAATCGCGGACCCTCTCCACAGGATCGAAAAGGCCATCGATTCCTACCTGCGCTTCTTCCGCGAGAACCCGCACTTCGTCGAACTGCTGGTGCAGGAGCGGGCCCAGTTCCGCGACCGGCGCAAGCCCACCTACTTCCAGCATCGCGACGCGAACATCGGGCCCTGGAGGGCGCTCTTCCAGGGCCTGATGGACAGGGGGCGCGTGCGGCGGATGCCCGTGAACCGCATCACGGGCGTGATGAGTGACCTGCTCTACGGGACCATGTTCACGGACTACTTCCTGGGAGGCCGCACCTCGACCCGGGTCGATGCCGGGGACATTGTCGACATCGTGTTTCACGGCATCCTGAAACCGGAGAGATGATGATATCGCGATGGACTTCAGCGCTGGCGCTGCTGTGTGCCGGCTGTTCCGCGCCGTACTCGGACGCCCCGGCCTGGCGGCCGGAGAGCCTGGGCGGAGACCGCGAACTGCGGGCGGAGACGAGGCCCGGGGAAATTTCCGATCCGGCGCATGACGGGGTCCTGACCCTCGAGGACTGCGTGCGCATCGCCATGTCCAGCAACCGCCGCGTATGGAGCGCGGACCGGCGGGTGCTCATGGCCGAGGACCGGCTGCGGGAGGACATCAGCACCGTTCTTCCCCGGCTAACCGCGGACCTCCGCTACGACTGGCGCAGCAACGACCGCGGCAGCACCGTCGGCGGAGTCCCCGTCGTCGCCGGCAAGCGCCACAGCGGCTCCGGCCGGCTCGGCCTCATGGTTCCCATCTACGACTTCGGCAGCTCGGCGCTCCAGCGCGATGCCGACAGCCTCCGTATCGACGCCGCTGGACTGGATGCCGTGAGAAGCCGCCAGGACCTGGAACTCGCCGTCAGCCAGGCGTACTTCCGCCTTCTCGAGGCTCGGAAAATCCGTACCGTCGTGGACGATTCCCTCAAGCTGGTCTCACGCCAGCTGGAAATTGCCAGGGACTTCCTATCGCAGGGCCTCGTAGCCCGCTCCGACGTGCTGACCGCGGAGGTCCAGCTCGCCGAGCGGCGCCAGGACCAGATCCGCGCAGCCGGAAACGAAGACCTCGCCGCCGCCGCCCTCAACCGCCTGCTCGGATTCGAGATTGACCGGCAGCCCGCCATCGTCGATCTCTTCGAAGCGGAACCCTGGAAGGGCTCCTTCGACTCTGTCCTGCACGCGGCCGTCGAACGCCGTCCCGACCTCATGTCACTTCGTAAACAGGTCGAAACAGCGCAAGCCCAGTACGAGTCCGTCAGCCGCGCGCGCTTTCCGAGCCTCTATGCCGCCGGCGGACTCAACTACTCCACCGACCGGACGCTTCTCAACAGGGACTGGTTCGATGCGTCCGTCGTCCTGCAGATCCCGCTATTTGACGGCTTCAACACGAAGTTCAGGATGGACCGCACAGGACGTGAAATCGCTGAAGCCATCGACGTCCACGATGATCGCGTCGACGACATCGTCCTCCAGGTGCGCCAGACATGGCTCATGGTTCGGGAAGCCTCCGAACGCGTGCCCGTGGCTCGCAAGAGCATCGAGCAGGCCGAAGAGAACCTGCGCGTGGTCCGGGACCAGTACGCCGCAGGCGTCCTGACGAGCGCCGACGTCCTGGCGGAGGAAGACCGGCTGAGCCGGACCCGGACAGGCTACTTCCGGGCCCTCTACGACTATCACGCGGCGAAAGCCGGCCTGGTCCACGCCGTGGCTGGGCCGCTTCCCGAGCCTTAGTCCCGAAGGAGAAAACGTGAAGAGATCCTGGACTCTGCTTTTCGCGCTGGCTGTCGCAGCGTGCAACAAACCCACGGGGCCGGGGCCCGGCTCCGAAACGCCGCCGGGACCTGCGCCGGCGCGGGAGGTCAAGGGTACGTGGGTCGAAGCGCAGCGGGGGCTCCTGCGGAAGGTGCTCCCCACGATCGGCGACCTGCGGCCCCGCCGGACGGCGATTCTCGGATCGCAGGTGTCCGGACGGGTTCTGGAAGTGCTCGTGGACGTGGGCGATCCGGTGGTCGAGAAGCAGGAACTTGTGAGACTGGACCCGGTGATGTTCGAACTCGAACTTGCGGAGCAACAGGCCGACCTGGACTGGGCCAAAGTGGCGAAGGCTGAAGCGGAGCTGAACTTCACACGGATGAAGGGACTCTGGGAAAAACCTGAGGGGCAGGAACCGTCGATCCCGAGAAAACTCTTTGACGACGCGAAGATGCGCCTCGAGGCCGCGTCGGCGCAGGTCGCGCAGGAGGACTCGAAACTCCGCACGGCCCTGGAGAGGCGGCGAGAAGCCGTCGTGTGCGCGCCCTTCGCCGGCGTCGTCAGCGCGCGTTTCGTCGATCCCGGTGAACCCGTCACGTTTCCGCCGGTCACCCACCTCCTGGAGATCCAGGAAGTCTCCACGCTGGAGCTGGAATTCTCGCTCTCCCAGGAATTGATGGGGAGCGTGTCGCGCGGCACGCGCGTGACGTTCGAGGTCGAGGGGCTGGCGGGCGTCGTTACGGAAACCAGCGTTGATGTCGTGTACCCGGCGGTCGACGAGGAGACGCGCTCGTTCCGGTGCCGCGCCCTTGTGAACAATGCAAAGGGGAAGCTGCGGCCGGGCCTGCTGGCGCGCGTCCATGTCACCGAAAGGGAGATTCCCGACGCTCTCATCGTTCCCTGGAAGGCGCTTCGCCGGGGCTCTTCCGGCTGGCATCTCCTCGTCTCCGCCGACGGCGTGGCCGTGGAGCGTCCTGTGGTTGTCGGGCTGGAGAGCGAGGAAGGGGTGGAAATCCGTGAAGGACTGAAGGAGGGAGAGAAAGTTCTGCTCCCCGAGTCCAAATGATCCTCTCCGATACGGCGATCCGGCGGCCGGTGCTGACGTCGATGGCCATTGCGGCCATCGTGGTCTTCGGAGTTGTCTCCTACGGCAAGATCGGCATCGACCTGTTCCCGCGAGTCGAGTTCCCGGTCATCACGGTCATCTCCGTCCTGCCCGGGGCTGACCCGGAGACCGTTGAAACGACGGTGACGGACCCCCTGGAGGAAGCGGTCTCGACGATCGCCGGGATCAAACACCTGAGGTCCACGAGCACCGAGGGCGTTTCCCAGGTGATCATTGAATTCGAACTCGAGAAGGACGTCGATGTCGCCTACCAGGAAGTGCAGGCCAAGATCGGGACGGTCCGGCGGGAGTTGCCACGAGACCTGGAAGATCCGGTAGTCGAGAAATTCGACATCGACTCGGCGCCCATCATGGCGATCGTCGTCTCAGGCGACCTGCAGATCACGGACCTGACACTGTTGGCGGACAACGTCGTCAAGGAACGCATCCAGCGTGTGCCCAACGTCGGGCAGGTCCGTGTCATCGGCGGGAGAAAGCGCAAGATGTGGCTATGGCTCAACCGCGAGAGCCTCGAGGGCTTCCAGCTGACGGTCCAGGACGTCGAGCAGGCCCTGCGCACCGAGCACGTCGAATTCCCCGGCGGACGCATCGAGACCGGCAAACTCGAATACGTCGTCAAGACGAAGGCGGAAATGGAGTCCGCCGAACAGTTCGGAAATATGGTAGTGGCCTACCGCCACGGGGCGCCCATCCGCGTCCGGGACCTCGGGAAAGTCGGGGACGACCTGGAAGAGGAGCGAAGCCTCGCACGGCTCAACGACACGCGCGCCGTGTCGCTTCTGGTGAGGCGCCAGTCGGGCACGAATACGGTCGAAGTGGCGCGGGCCGTCAAGGTGGAAATCGAGCACCTGCGGAAGGAACTCGCGTCCCGCGGAGTTCGCCTGGAGCTGGCCCAGGACTTGTCCGTTTTCATCGAGCACTCCGTCCACGAGGTGCAGTTCCACCTCGTTTTCGGAGGCGGCCTCGCGATCCTGATCGTGTTCCTCTTCCTCAGGAACATCCGGAGCACCATGATCAGCTCGCTGGTCATCCCGGTCTCCGTGATCGGGACGTTCATCCTCATGAACGCCCTGGGCTTCACGCAGAACATGATGACGCTCCTCGCGCTGTCGCTGGCGATCGGACTGCTCATCGACGACTCGATCGTGGTGCAGGAAAACACGATGCGCCACATCGAGGAAGGCATGCCCCGCCGTGAAGCGGCGTCTTTCGCGACCAACGAGATCGCCCTGGCGGTGATGGCGACTACGATGTCGGTCGTGGCGGTTTTCGTGCCGGTGGCGTTCATGAAAGGCATCGTCGGCCGCTTCTTCTTCCAGTTCGGCCTGACCGTGACCTTCGCCGTGCTGATTTCGCTCTTCGTTTCGTTCACGCTCGACCCGATGCTTTCTTCGCGCATTCTCCGCGTGCCGAAGCAGGGCGTGGTCTACAGGTTCCTTGAGGGCATCTTCAGCGCCGTGGAACGCGTCTACGCGGCGATTCTCGGCGCGGGGCTCCGGCAGCGCTGGGTGGTGCTGCTGCTGGGCGTGGTCACGCTCTTCGGGACCGGCTATGTCGCGAAGTTCCTGCGCTCGGAATTCATTCCCCAGGAGGACCAGAGCGAATTCAACATCCGGGTCAAGGCGCCCCTCGGGTCCTCGCTCTCCGCCACCGAGGACATCTTCGAGAGCATCCGGGCCAAATTCCGGAATGATCCCTGGGTTTCCTACACCTTCACGACCATTGGGTCCGACCAGCTGCAGCGCGTCAACGAGGGGACGATGTACCTCAAGATGGCGGAGAAGGACAAACGGACGGTCTCGCAGCACGAAGCCATGGAGATCGCGCGCAAGCGGGTGGCGGACATCAGGGGCGCCCGGGTCAGTGTTGAAATCGTACCCCGCGTCTCGGGAGGCGGGCGGAGTAGCGCCGAGGTCCAGTGCGAGGTCCGGGGGCCCAGCCTGGAGTCGCTCGAATCCGCGTCCGCCACCATCGTGTCGCAGATGAAAGCCGCAGGTGGCTACGTGGACATCGACACGTCCTTCGAGCGCGGGAAACCAGAAGTCAGCGTCTTCGTCAAACGGGACCGTGCGGCCGATCTCGGCGTCAGCCCTTCCTCGATTGCCGCGACAGTCAAGGGCCTCATCGGGGGAAACGACGTCAGCAAGTTCCGGGACCAGGGCGAACGCTACGACGTCAGCGTCAGGCTCCAGGAACCCTTCCGCTCCCGCCCGGAGGACATCCTCAGTCTCGGAGTGCGCAACTCCCGCGGGGAGATCATTCCGCTCCGAAACGTCGTCACCATCCAGGAGTCGTCCGGACCGGTCCAGATCGACCGCTACAACCGCGCGCGAGTCATCTCGATCTTTTCCAATCTCCAGCGGGAACGGAAGGTGCTGGGGGAAGCGATCGAAGAGATCAACCGGTTCGCCGTCACATCGGGCCTCCCCGCCGGCTACACGTTTGCCTTCGCCGGGACCGCAGACACAATGAAGGAGTCCTTCGGCTACCTCCTGTTCGCCTTGTTCCTGGCCGTTGTCATGGTCTACATGCTCTTGGCGTCCCAGTTCGAAAGTTTCATCCACCCCTTCACGATCATGCTTTCGCTTCCCCTGTCCGTCATCGGCGCGCTTGGAGCCCTGGTGGCCACGGGGATGACGATGAGCATTTTCACGATGATCGGGATCATCATGCTCATGGGGTTGGTCACGAAAAACGGCATTCTCCTCGTCGACTTCACCAACACGCTGCGCTACCGCGACGGGATGGAGCGGAATGCCGCCCTTCTGAAGGCGGGGCCGATCCGCCTTCGCCCGATTCTCATGACGACGCTCGCGATGATCTTCGGAATGGCCCCGATCGCTCTCGGGACTGGCGCCGGGTCGGAGTCGCGGGCGCCCATGGCCGTGGCCGTGATCGGCGGCCTGACGACGTCCACCCTGCTCACCCTGGTCGTCGTCCCCGTCGTCTACTCCCTGCTCGACGACCTCATGAAGATTCTCGGACGTCTCTTCACCCGGAAGCAGACACCCGCCTGAGGGAAGGGCCCTTCCCTACCTCGTAAGCACCTTCATCGCATCCTCCGGCTTCGCGGCGGCCAGAGGCCGTTTCCGCACCGTCTAACGCGGATTATTCGTGAACTTGAAGACGACGGAGCGTTTCTTCGTCTTTTTCTCGGTTGCGTTCGATAGCGGCGCGCCGTTTTGGGGAGTCGGCGCCTTCGGGGCGTCTTCTCCAAGTCCGAAGACGAATGCGACCACGGTTTCGTCGCTTTCCGGGGACTCCGGGGCAGACTCCGAGCGCGGCTTCTCGACCGATGTTTTCTTTTGTGGCATGACTGAAGCTCCTATCCAGATGGGCGGCCCAGAGCGACCGCGATTGCGCGCCAGGATTCGAGCCACGGGAAGGACAGCGGCCCGTTGAAGAGCAGCCTTCTGGCGGACTCTATCACGGCGACGCCGATCTTGATGAGGCGCTCGCGAAGCGTGGAAACCTGAGATCTAGCAAATTCCGTCGACTGTGCCGCGGTCCGGATGGTCTGAAAGAGGATGTAGGAGGCGGCCGTCAGCAGGTTGCGGAACTGATTCGCCAAGAACGCGGTGCAGCTGGTGCGGCCGAAGGCGAGGCTGTAGTGGAGTTCCTTGAACCGATTCTCGACGTCGCCGCGCTGGACGTATTCCGTGTAGCAGTTTTCCGGGGTCCACTTCAGGTTGGTGATGACGAAGCGGCAGTTGTCGCGCGGCTCACGCCCATCGTGCCTTACGACTTCAGCTTTGATGATGGTCCGCCGCGCCGCCGTCCACTTCCCTGAGCGGTACATAACGGCCGCGAACTCCTTTTCCGTCTTTCCGGAGGACTTGCTCAGCTTCTTGGCAGCCCTCAGGTGAGGCGCGGCCATCCTCAGCAGGACGGAATTGCCCTGCATGGCGACGAAGTACTCCAACTTGCTCGCTTCAAGCCAGTCGAAAACCTTTGGGGAGGCGAAACCCGCGTCCATTCGTACGCGGATCCGTGCGCCGGGGAACGCTTCGTGCAGTCTCGGCACCAGGCGCTTGAGTATCGACGTGGCTCCGGCGCTGGATATCGCTTTGCCGGGTCTAAGAACTGGAGCCACAAGGAACTGCTCGGGCTCCGCATCAAACTGGATCGTCGTGACCATCGGGAGGTAACACCAATTGTCGTAGTAACCGTTGAAAAACGTGAGCTGCTGATTGCCGTAGGTGGGGTCCTCAGTCGGATCCATGTCGATCGTGATGAGCTTCGGCTTGTTGCTCCGCCGTCGCCGCTTCTGCTCGTCGATAACGCACTGCGTTAACGCATGAGCCATCTGCATGAGGTCGCGTCGCCGCGGCGTGTTTTCAAAACGCGACAACGTTGGCTGCGAGGCAAGATCCTGCTCGTTGCCGGGCCGCCGCCCGCAGACAAGTGTCATGACAGGATCGACTCGGAGTTGTCGCGAGTCATTACAGTCCGGATAGCCGCAAGCGATCGCGAAGACGCACTCGCGCAGAAGCTCGATTGTCGAATGCAGCACTTTGCAGGACTGCCGCGAGTCGCTCACGCACGCCGCCATTCGCTTCGTCAAACCGAGCCGGTCATCCGCCGCACGCAGGAGAACGGCACCGCCGTCGGAGGATTCGTTGGACCGCGTGAATCGAACATCGATCGGCTTCGCTTCGCCTTCCAGCCAGAGCACACACTGTCGTTTCGGCGCAACCATCGTCTCCCCTCCGCGTGAACGAGAGTTTCCGTAACGCGGAGAGTGCAAGCGACGTGCGAGCCTCCTTCAAATCACGAATAATCCGGGCTAGTCCTTCATGCGCGTGACGATGGCCGTGAGCACCTTCGTGTATTTCGCCGCCTGTTTGTCCTGCGCCAGCTCCACCAGTTCGGCGTCGAGGCCCTCGGCACGACGCATCCCCTGCTCGACGCCGAGACCGTCCTCCTCGCGCTCTGCTTCTTCGAGGAGCTCGGCGTCCCCGGCGTGAAGACCAGGGTCAACTCGATCGGCTGCCCCAACTGCCGCCCGAAGTACCGCGACGCCCTCAATGCGAAGCTTGTCCCGTCATCGACCAGTTCTGCTAGAACTGCCGGCGGCACCTCGACCGGAACGTCTGATGAACGCGATCGCCAGATCCCGGCTCGCCTCCGGCGGAATCGCCCCCGACATCCCGCGCACGTCCGACGCGATCCCCACCCAGTCCGGCTTTCCGTCCGCCAGCCGCGCCCGCCCCGTCGCCCGCGTCGCCAGGTCCAGCGCCGCCCGCGCCGTCTGCCTCATCGACTCCGGCAGCTCCTCCACGTCCTTCCCCTTCGCCTGCTCCGCCGCCGCCGCCATCCCCACGCACGCCGCAGCCCACCCCGCCTTCCGCGCCGCACGGTACGCCTTCGCCTTCAACCCCGACCTCACATCCGCCAGCCGCTTCTCCTCGTCCGCAAACCGCGCTTCCCGCCTCGCTTCCCGCGCCGCCGCCGCACACTCCGCCCGCGCTTTCTTCTCTTCTTCCGGCGCCGCAGCGTTCTTCGCGAGCAGCTCGCCGGCCTTCTTCGAAGCGGCCTCCGCGTGGAGCGCCGCCTGGTCGGCCTTCTTCGGTTCCTTCGCCCACCGCGCCGCTTTCGCCGCATCCCGGTCACGGCCCGCGACGTCCCGAAGGGCGGGGATCGTGTCGGGAAGCGGCGCTTCCTTGCTGCCACATCCGGCGGTGACCATCGCGACCAGCACGAGGCACTTCCACGGCGAAGGCATCTTCATGCCGCGCATCCTACCCTCCCGCTCCTGCGATTAGCATGTCCCCAAAGGAGAGAACCGATGAAACGACTGCTCGCTCTGCTGGCCATCGTTCTTTCGTCGCTCCCGGCGCAGGCCGAGGAGGCCCAACCGGGGCTGAAGATCAGCGAGCGCGCCTGGCGCTCGGCCTGGCTGGCGCGAAAGCGCGTCAAGGAGTCCGGCGAAGCGCTCGGCGCCGCGCGGGCGGCGGAGATGAAGAAGGAAGGAGACGACCTTCTGCGCCTGAAGAAGCGGCTGGTGGCGGGGACGCATCCCCTGGCGAAGAAGCTGCGCGCGGCCGAGACGGAGCTGGCGGATCTCGAGAAAAAGGCCGGCGAGGTGCTGACGAAGATTCGCGCGTACGGCGACGTCGCCGCGCACGAACGCGGCGAGCTCAAGGCGCTCATGGACGAACACGAGCTCGCCTACCGCCGCCTCCGCGACCGCCGCATCTACCTCGAACTCGACGTGCGGCCCCGGGTGCGCCGTGCTCTCGACGACTTCCGCGCGCGCTGCGAGGGGTTCTCCCGCCACGTGACCGACGCCTTCCTCGAGCGCGGCATGATCCGGCGCTTCGAGTTCGACAAATGGTCGAAGGAACTCATGCGACGCCAGGACTACAGCCCCGACGTCCTGGGCCATACGCACTGCAACGCGTTCGTGCACGACTTCGCGGGGACGGCGTTCGGCTACGAGGGACTGCGCGGGAAGTCCGCGAACACGCTCGCGGACTTCCTGAAGGAGGGGAAGGGCGGCTGGACGGCGGTGTGGGAAGGAACGCCCGTGGTGGGTCTGCAGGACGGGTTGAAAAAGGCCCAGGAGCTGGCCAACGCGGGGTACCTCGTGCTGGCGGTCTGGCGCGCCCCGGCGGGAAGCGACGCGCGGGGGCACGTGGCGGTCGTCCTGCCGGGGGAACTCAAGAAGAGCGCCCTCTGGGGGCTGGACGTGCCGGACACGGCGCAGGCCGGGCGGATCGTCTTTGAGCGCGGGCCGCTCCCGGTGGGGTTCGAGGAGCACAGGGACATCCTGGTCTACGTCAGGAAGCCATGAGAAAGCGCTCTGCAGTGTGGGCGTGGGCTATTTCGGCAGCGCCGCCTTCGCCTCGTCCAGCGCCGCGACCACCTTCGCCTCCGCCTCGCTCCCCGCAAACGCGCTTTTCGCCTTCGTCAGCAGGTCCACCGTCTTCTTCGCATCTCCCGACGCCTTCGCGTCCGTGATCGCCTTGTCCGCCGCTTCGTCGATCGTCTTCGCCACGAGCTCTGCGCGGCCCTTCGCGTAGGCGCTCTTGGCTCCGGCCAGCTTCTTCAGCGCGGTCCCCGCTTTCCCGAACTGCTTCGCCTCGACGAGCGCCCGCGCGCTCTGCAGCAGTCCGAGGCAGTCCGGCGGCACGAGCGTTTCCATCCACTCGAACTGTTGTTTCCACGCTTCGGCGGGCGGGTTGTGCGCCCAGTCCGGCGGCTCGTCGAACGTCACGTCCATCCCGGCCTTCTTCATGTCCTCGACGGACTTCTTCGACTGGTCGTGGTTGAAGTCCTTGCCGCCGCTGACGACGCGGAAGGGGGTCTTGAGGATCTTGCGCGCCTGGTCCTCGCTGACGAGGCAGCCGGAAACGGGGGCGCCGGCGGTAAAGATCTCGGGATGATCGATACAGAGGTGGCAGGTCACGAATCCGCCCGCGGAATGCCCCGAGACGTACACCCGGTCGCGGTCGATCGAGTACGTCGCCAGCACTTCCTTCGCGATCTCGACAATGCGCTTCATGTCGTCCTCGCCGTACCCCTGCGGATTCTCCGACGCCGGGAGGCAGAGGATGTAACCCTTGTTCTTCGCGGTCGCGTAATTCGACTCATAGTTCTCGGGGCGGCCGCCTGAGCCGTGGAACATGAAGATGACGCCGTACTTCTGCGCGGGCGTGTACTTGCCGGGGACGTCGAGAATGTAGTAACTCGGGCCAACTTCGATCTTCTGCCGGCCACCCTTCGCCGGCGGCGGCTTGCGATCGGCGCCCTGGGCGGACGCGGGCAGGCAGAGAAGGAGAAAGGCGAGGATCGGAAGAGCGCGCATCGGGGACTCCTGCCGTGATGCGAGGGGGAGCGGCATTCTGGCACAGGGACCCGTGGAACGGAAGCGCCCGGCTCGCCGTCCGATAGGTCCCGGGCGGGAAGACTTGGTGTGACGACCGCCGGGCTAACCGCGCCGGGACGTCCGCGCCGCCAGCCCCGCAGGGGCGATGTCGAAGGCGTGGTTGAATCGTGCGGAGAAATTCTCGAGCGCGACGGCGCTGGCGAGCTCGACGACGCCGACGTCCCCGAGCTTCTCCTTCAGCTCGGCGAAGGTGGCGTCGTCCACGTGCGCCGGCGTGTCCGTCATGCCGTCCGCGAACCGTAGCACTGCCTTCTCGACCGGCGTCAGCGCCGCGCATCCCGGCCCCTCGGTGACCGCCGCGATCCTGTCGTTCCCGAGCTTCGCCTCACGGGCGAAATACGTCGTGATGTCCATTCAGAACGGGCAGCCGACGCGCGTCGCGACGCGCGCCATCGCCAGCGACTTCAGGTCGAGCGGAAGCTTCTTCGTCTTCTCCACCACCCGGAGCATCTTCCCGAACGCCATCATCAGCCGAGGGACCAGGGCGTAGATCCGCGTTGGTTCCAGCACCTGCCCCCAGATCGAACGCAGCCGCCAGAATGCGAGGCGGACGATCAGCGGGCCTTTTCCGTCCTGGACGCCGGGAAGGCGCATGGGAAGTCTCCGTGAGGGCGAATTGCAGGTCGAAGCGGCGGTTCGATCTTAGACGCGCGGGCGGGATCCGTGAATTCCGCGAAGGCCCCCCGGAGGCGCTTCCTGAAATCCCGCTTGACAGCGGTTTCGGCGATCCGTACTTTTGCCAGCCTCTTATCCAGACCGGTCGAGGGACGTGGCCCGACGACACCGGGGCAACCACCCGCAAGGGGAAGGTGCCAATTCCCACCCGCGACGTGGCGGGGGAGATAAGAGGTGAGGCACTGTCGCCAACCCTCGTCTTCCCCGAAAAGGAACGAGGGTTTTTTCGTGGCACAGATCACGCTGGGACTGATCGGGCTCGGGACCGTGGGGACGGGCGTGGTGCGCCTGCTCCGCGAGAACGGGGACCTGATCGAAAAGAAAACGGGCATCCGGTTCCGCCTGAAGAAGATCGCGGACCGCGGGATCCAGCAGTTCAACGAGTTCCCGCTCGACGGATACGAGCTGGCCGAGAAGGCCGAGGCCGTCCTCGAGGACCCCGAGATCGAAATTGCCATCGAGCTCATCGGCGGGTACGAGCCCGCGCGCACCTACCTGCTCCAGGCCATCGAGAGCGGCAAGCACGTGGTCACCGCCAACAAGGCGCTTCTGGCGAAATTCGGCGGCGAGATCTTCGCGCTCGCGGACAAGGTCGGCGTCGAGGTGGGGTTCGAGGGAAGCGTCGCGGGCACGGTGCCGATCATCCGGGTGCTGCAGGACGGGCTCGCCGCGAACCGGATCGAGAAGGTGATGGGCATCGTCAACGGGACCACGAACTTCATCCTGACGCGCATGACGGAAGACGGGATGTCGTACGAAGCGGGGCTCGCGGAGGCGAAGAAGCGCGGGTTCGCGGAGGCGGACCCGACGCTCGACGTGGACGGCGAGGATGCCGCGCACAAGCTCGCGATCCTGGCGACCCTGGCGTTCGGCGTGCGGCCGGAGCGCGGCGACATCCACGTCGAGGGGATCCGCGACCTCGGTCCGGAGGACATGGCCTTCGCCCGGGACAACGGGTACGTCATCAAGCTGCTCGCGATCGGCCGAAAGACGAACGGCCACGTCGAGCTGCGCGTGCACCCCACGCTCGTCCCGAAGAACCACCCGCTCGCTTCGGTGCGCGACGAGTTCAACGCGGTGTTCGTGAAGGGCGACGCGTCGCGCGAGACGATGTACTACGGCCGCGGCGCGGGCCAGATGCCGACGGCGTCCGCCGTCATGAGCGACATCATCGAGATCGCGGAACGCGCGCTGCATTCGCCGAAGGGCTCCAGGCCTGCGGAATCGCGGATGAGAAAGCGCACGCTGTACTGGAGCTCGGACAAATTCCGGCCGATTTACGAGGTCCGCACGCGGTACTACCTTCGCTTCCCGATCGCCGACACGCCGGGGGCGATCGGCACGCTGACGACGATCCTGGGGAAACACGGGGTGTCGATCGCCGCGGTGAGGGCGTCGATCGTGGACGCAAATGCAAAGAAGGGTCGGATCGAGATCCTGACGCACGAGGCGGAAGAGATGGCGGTGAAGGTGTCGTGCACGGAGATCGACGCGACGGGGATACTCAGGGATCGGCCGAGGCTGATTCGAGTCGAGGAGTAGGCGCGTCGGCGGGCGTGTTGAGGGTTCCGGAAGTTGAGTTCGGGGTTCTGAGTTCGGAGTTCAGGGATCGGTTTGGGGTTCGGGGTCGGGGTTGGGAGTTGAGACACGATGAGCACGTTGCCGATGACACGGGCGTTCCAGGTTACGGCGGGACAGGCCGCCGAACGGGGGAAGCCATTGCCCCGGGCGAAAGCGCTCAAGGCGGGCGATGGGGTTGTCGTGCGCGCGCCGGCGACGACTTCGAACCTCGGGCCGGGGTTCGACGCATTCGGGCTCGCGCTTACGCTGGAGAACGAGGCCGTGTTTGCGGCGGCGGACCGGTGGTTCGTGGAGATCAACGGCGAGGGCGCCGGCGCGCTGCCGACCGACGGGACAAATCTCATAGCGAGGGCCTGCGCCCTCGGGCTGGAGAAGTGGGGAAGTTCGCTCAAGGCGCGGGTTTCCTGCGTGAACCGGATCCCGCTCGGGCGCGGGCTCGGGTCGAGCGCGGCGGCGATCGTCACGGGACTGGCGGGTGCCGCGGCGCTCTCCGGGAAGAATCCCGGGCGCGACGAAATCCTCGAGCTGGCGCTGAAACTGGAGCCGCACCCGGACAATCTCGCCGCGTGCCTCTGGGGATCGTTCACGATCGCCGCGCCGCCGCACGTCGTCACGCTCCCATGGCCGGAAACACTCCGCATCGTCGCCGCCATTCCGGACTTCGCCGTCGAAACCGCGAAGGCCCGCGCCCTCCTGCCGAAATCGATCTCGCGCGAGGACGCCGTGCACAACATCGCCCGCGCCGCCGTCCTCGCCGCGGCGCTCGCTTCCGATTCCTTCCTGCCCGCCTGGGCTCTCGACGACAAGCTTCACCAGGATCACCGCGCCCCGCTCGTCAAAGCCTGGCCCGCCGCCCGCGAAGCCGCCATCGCTGCCGGCGCCCTCGGCGCCGCCATCTCCGGCTCAGGCCCTACCCTCGTCGCCTTCACGACCTCGCATGCCAAAGACGTCGGGGCCGCCCTCGCTTCCGAATTCACCAAAGTCGGCGCCAAGGCGCGCGTGCTCGAACTCGGGCCCGCCGCCGGCGCTTCATGGGAGAAATCATGACCCCCGCCACCGCCAACCCCCGCGCCGCCACGGCCGCGCGCCTGAAGGGCCTCAAGTGCCGCGAATGCGGCGCCGTCGTGCCGATCGGGCCGGTGTACGTCTGCGAAGAGTGCTACGGTCCGCTCGAGGTGATCTACGACTACGACGAGATCCGGCGGCAGATGACGCGGGAGACGATCTCAAAGGGCCCGCGGTCGATCTGGCGTTACCTGCCCCTGCTGCCGGTGAGCGAGGACTGCATCGTGACGCTTCACGAGGGCTACACGCCGCTCGTGCCGGCGCCGCGGCTCGGCAAGGAGCTGGGACTGAACAATCTCTGGATCAAGAACGACGCCGTGAACCCGACGTACTCGTTCAAGGACCGGGTCGTGGCGTGCGCGGTGAGCCGCGCGAAGGAGTTCGGGTTCGACACGGTGTCGTGCGCGAGCACCGGGAACCTGGGCTGCAGCGTCGCGGCGTTCGGGGGGATCAGCGGGATGAAGCCGGTGGTGTTCGTCCCGTGGGACCTGGAGCCGTCGAAGATCGTGGGGATCGGGAGTTATTCGCCGACCTTGATCGCGGTCGAGGGCACGTACGACGACGTGAACCGCCTCTGCGCGGAGATCAGCGCGACGAAGAAGTGGGCGTTCGTGAACATCAACCTGAGGCCGTTCTACAGCGAAGGGTCGAAGACGCTTGCCTACGAGGTGGCCGAGCAGCTGGGCTGGCGCGCGCCGGACCACGTGGTGGTGCCGATCGCGAGCGGGAGCCTGCTGTGCAAGATCTACAAGGGTCTGCACGAGTTCGAGACGCTGGGATTGATCGGGGAAGTGAAGACGCGGGTGAGCGGCGCGCAGGGCGCCGGGTGTTCGCCGGTCGCGACGGCGTTCGCGCAGGGCAAGGACGAGATCGTCCCCGTGAAGCCGAACACGATCGCGAAGTCGCTCGCCATCGGCAACCCGGCCGACGGGCCGTACGCGCTCGACATCATCCGCAAAACCGGCGGCTCCGCGGCCGGCATCAGCGACGAGGACATCGTGGCAGCGATGAAGCTGCTCGCGCGGACGGAAGGGATCTTCACCGAGACCGCCGGCGGCGCGACCATCGGCGCGCTGACGAAGCTCGCGCGCGAAGGCAAGATCGGCAAGGACGAGCTCACCGTCGCCTACATCACGGGGAACGGCTACAAGACGGTCGAAGCGATCATCCCGACTCTCCCGAAACCGCCCGTGATCAAGCCGACCGTCAGGGACGTGGAGGCCGTGCTCGGGCGGTAGCCCGTACAATCCCGCCCCGATGCCCGAGGTCATCCTCCGCAAGAAGCTCGACCGCGCGATCCGCGCCGGCGCCCCGTGGATCTTTCGCGATGCGCTCGAGGCGCCGCCGCGGCTGCACGACGGCGAAATCGTGGTCGTTCTGAAACCCGACGGATACCCCGTCGCGACCGGTTTCTGGGACACGCGCTCCACCATCGCCGTCCGCGTGCTCGAGGCCGGCCCCGTCGAGGACCCCCGCGCGGAGGTGGAAGTGCGGCTTCGCGATGCGCTGAAACGCCGCACGGACGCCATCGACCGCGCTCGCACCAATGCCTTCCGCTGGGTCCACGGAGAAGCCGATGGCCTCCCGGGCCTCCACCTCGACCTCTACGACGACGTCGCCGTGGCCCGCTTCGACGGCGCCGGCCCCCGCGCGTTCTACCGCGACCTCGGCGCGCTCCTCACTGCGGCCGCGCGCCCGCTCCGTCTCCGCGGCGTCATCGATCGCGAGGGCACCCTCCTCGCGGGCCGCGTCCCCGAGGCGATCACCGTCCGCGAAAACGCCCTCCTCTTCGAAGTCTCCCCCGGACGCGCTTCAAAGGGCGGACTCTTCCTCGACCAGAGGGAAAACCGCGAGCGGGTCGAGGCCCTCTCCAGGGACCTCTCCGTCCTGAACCTCTTCGGCTACACCGGCGCCTTCTCGCTCTACGCCGCACGCGGCGGCGCCGCTTCCACCGACACCGTCGACGTCTCTCCCCACGCTCTTGCCGCCGCCCGGCGGAACTTCGCGCTCAACAAGCTCCCGCTCGCCAACGCACGGTTTCACGCCGAGGACGCGTTCCGCTTCCTGGAAAGCGCGTTGCGGAAAGGCCGGCGGTGGGACCTGGTCGTGAGCGACCCGCCGAGTTTCGCGCCGAGCAAGGCGTCGCTCGTTGCCGCTCGCCGCGCCTATTTCCGGCTGCACCGGCTCGACGTGGCCGTGACGGAACCCGGAGGGATCCTGTGCGCCGCTTCATGCTCCAGCCATTTCCGGCGCGAGGACCTGCTGGCAAGCGTCAAGGAAGCGGCGCGGGCGTGCGGGCGGCGGTTTGAGGTGCTGGAGGTGCACGGGGCGGGGCTGGACCACCCGGTGATCGAGGCATTCCCGGAAGGGGAGTACCTGAAGTTCGCGATCGGGCGCGTGCGATAGAAAAAATGAAAGCCCGGAGCGGATGCCAACACAGCATCCGCCCCGAGCCCGTTACCTCGAGAGCGCCCCCCTCACGAGCGCTCTGAGGACTTCACTCTGCTTGACGACCTGGGCCACCGGGGCGGCCGCGTTCTCGTACGTCCCGATCACGCTGGCGCCGGTCTGCGTGGCCTGAAGAGACCGGTCGCGCATCGCCCGGAGAGCGTCCACGCGGGAAGCGTTCTCCGAGCCGCTAGCCGCGGTTGCGACGACGCAGTACTTGTTCTTGTAGCGACGGATTCCGTGACCGTAGTCGTCGTCGTCATCCGACGACGAGTTGTGGTTGCTGCTCTTGAAATTCGGGGAGCGCGTGCTGCTCGGGTCGACCGGGTCAGGACGGCGCGGCGGGTGCGAGAAAGGCGGCGGCGGGGGAGGCGGTCCGCCCTCGACGATGCCGTCGGAGCCTGTTCCAAAGCCGTACAGGGCCACCGCTCCCGCTTCGTCGTCGGTCGTCAGGTCCGTCACGCCGCTCACGCTCGGGTACATGATGGACACCGGGACGCCGCCTGCGCTGATCGGGACGCCACCCACGGTGGCCGACTCGTGCGCAAAGGCGATGGCATGCCCGAATTCGTGAAGGGCCACCTTTTTCATGAGCACCGCGTCTGACCAGGTGAACCCGACGCCGTTGAACTCCACGTCTGCGTCGGTCATGGACGACCCGGTGTAGTCGAACGTGCAGATCCCGATGACTCCGCCCGGGAGCGGACCCGTGGGGAACGACGGGAATGCGACATCTTCCCAACGGGCGATGTGATTGCCATCGCCCGTGACGATCGCGGCAGATGTCGTGCCGATGTAGTGCAGGTCGAGGTTGCCGTTCGTTGCGGATTCCCAGTCCTGCAGGCAGCCGATCAGCACCGCAAACTCCCCGTCCAGGAGCACCGGATCACCCCCAGCCATGTCAGGAGTTCCCGCTGAGTCGAAGAGCCAGGTGATGTCCCCCGACGGAGTCCCTGCCGCCCCTCCGCCCCACTTGGGAGGCGGCGTGTCATAGAACTGATAACCGCTCAACCCGGGCGCCATCGAGAGAACGGCGGCGAGGGTGGAAAAGCCGATGAAGCGCTTCACTTTTTCACCTCCTGCTGGAGGCGAGTGAGAACGTTGGCCAGCGGCTCTTCCTTCGCTTCGGGAGCTTTCGCTTCCACGAGGTTGCCTGAGGTATCGGCGGCGACGAAGGCGGCGTCGTCGATTTCGCGACGGGCCTGGTCCACGCCGTTGGCGTCGGTCCGGACAAGCCAGCGTCCCTGCACCGCACCGACGACCGATGTGTACTTGGCCGTGTCGAGGTTTCCGGAGAGGCAGAGGAGGAGGCGTTCGTCTTTAATGAAGAGCGGGATGCCGGGGGCCGTCATCGTGCGGTTGCCGATGGTTCCGCCGAAGACGTGGAGCCTGAGGACCGTGCCGGGCTGGTCGCTGCCCTTGATGGACTGATCGATCCTGAATGTCGCGACGGTGTAGATGGACTGGCCGCCGTCGCCGTCGGGGTCGAGCCATTGGGCCTCGGCAGTCAGGACGGTGCCTACGACGATGCGATCGCTTCCCTTGACGATGTCCGCCTCGCTGAGGATGAGAAGCGTCAGCGCTTTGGCGGAGAGTGCGGCCGTTGCCAGCAGAATCGCGCACCAGACAGCCGTTCGTTTCATCGTCGGTCTCCTGTCGCTACCGGGTTGAGGGGAACTTCCAAGGTGCGATCTTACCCCGCGATGGGAGTGAGGGTGGAGGCGCTTGTGCAAAGCGTTGGCCAAGTTAAAGAGCATAAAACGGATGGTTTTTGGGGTTTTGGCGTTCAAATATGCACAAATCATGACCTGCTTGTTCAGGATAGTTTCAGGTGTAAGGTCAGCTGAACACCCGGCTCCTCCTCCCGGCCCTACCACCACCTCCGCGCGTCGTATTTCCCAGTGAGCAGCCGTTCAACCGACTGCCCCAGCATCTGCCGCCCCCAGCGGAACTTCGCGTACAGCCGCACGAACATCACGATATCCCCGATCACCATCAGCCGCTCCGACCAACCCAGACGCCGCAGGGCCGCCCAGACATCCGCTTCGTGCGGGCGCCCAAACGCAATCTGTAACGGGTTCCACTGGTCGCTGCAGCGGCGGACTTCGCTCTCGATGAAGCGCCGGTACACGTGCTGCGCCGGCTCGCCGTGAAATGCAGCCTCCGCGATCGCCTCGCCGCAGATGGCCCCCGAGTGCAGCGCCGCGGACATCCCCTCGGCCATCATGTTCAGGAACCCCGCGGCCTGGCCCGTGATCAGCACTCGGCCCTTGCCGAACACGTAGCGGTTGATCAGCGAGAGCCCGAAGTTCTCGCCGCACGCCTCGCTGTCCGTCGCCGGCCCCAGCTCGACGCCGTGGCGCCTCCCGATGTACTTGACGACGTTCGCGTGCGCGTGGTCGAAGTTGCCGCCGACGTCGAACCCGACGCCGACGATCTGGCGCCCGTCGCGCGCGTGGCTCCAGGTGTAGTGGCCCAGCCCCGGATGAAACCAGAAATGGAAGTACTGCGGGTCGAGCGGGCAGCGCACGATGTCGTGAAATTTCTGCCCGACGAGGAACCACGGGATCGCGGTCTGGTATCCGGGGTACACCGCCTTCACGACCTGCGACGTCGGCCCGTCCGCGCCGACCACCCACTTCGCACGGATCGTCTCCGGCCGTCCGCGGCGCGCCACCCGCACGTCCACATGCGCCGCGGCCGTCTCCAGCCCGAGGAAGGACGTCTCGTCCTCCACCGCCGCGCCGCTCCGACGGATCGCCCAGCAGTCCGAGTTCTTCCGGTACAGGTGCGGCGTCGGCCCCCCGAGGAAGTCGATGTCGATCGACGGCGCCTTCGGGAAATGAAACGTCACCCCCCGGCACGCCGTCGGTTCGTGCAGGATCTCGCGCGGCAGCGGCCCGAAGTTCTCGATCAGGAAGCGGTGCCCGCGCGGCGAGAGGATCCCGCTGCAGATCTTGTGGCGCGGGAGTTTCTTGCGCTCGATCACGAGCGTCTCCAGCCCCGCGTCCACCAGCCGCTTGGCGCACGCGGCCGCCGATAGGGAAGCGCCGACGATGAGGACGTCGACGGTGCGCGGGGAAGGCGTGGAGAGCGGGGCGATCATCCGGGCGGGGCATCGTAGCGCGCCGCCACCCTTCGCGAAACGGTACCATCGCGCCATGCACGCGCTTCTCGCCGCCGCGCTCCTCTCGGTCCTCCCGGACATCGTCGTGCTCAAGAACGGCTACCGCTTCGAGGGCGCCGTGGCCTCCGATGACGGCGCCATCCTCGTGCTGCGCCGGCGCTTCGATGAGATCCACATCGACCGGGCCGAAGTGGCGAAAGTCGAGAAGGGGCCGCTGTCGTGGGAGGAGTACGCGGCGAAGGCCAAGGCGCTGGGGGCGGATGCCGGGGCGAAGGAGCGGGTGGTGCTGGCGCGGTGGTGCCGGGACAAGGGGCTGATCGCCGAGGCTCGGGCGGAGTTCGAGGCGGCGCTGGCGAAGGATCCCGGGAATGCGGAGGCCCGCGCCGCGCTGAACTGGCGGAAGGAAGAGGGGAAGTGGGTGAAGGACCTGTCGCTCTGGGCGGCGGAGTGGCTGAAGGCGGACGAGTGGACGAAGGCTCCGCCCGCCGTGCCGACCGACGCGGGAGCGCGCCGGGAGAAGCGGCAATCCGACGCGTCGGAGTGGCTGAGAACCGCGGGGGAAGGAAAACGCGCGGAGCTGCTGGCGCGGTTGACGCAGTGCGTCACGCAGGGCGACGCCGGCGCGCGCCACGAGGCGGCCGCCGCGTTCGAGGCGGAGGGCGTCCCGATCGCCGCCCTCGAGCTGCTCGCGCACGAACTCGACTTCAGCGACCCCGCCGCCGCCCCCGGCTCGATCGAGTTCGCGTGGAACGACGCCGGCGACCGCGCCCCGTGCTTCCTCGCGCTCCCCGACCGGAAGAAGTTCCCCGGTCCGCGCCCCGTCCTCGTCTCCATGCACGTCACCAGCGGCGAGGCCCGCGAGCGCCGCGACCGCTTCGCCGTCCTCGCCCGCCAGGCCGGCTGGATCGTCGCGGCGCCGCACTCGCCGCCGAATTTCGGGAAGGGCTGGGGCTCGACGGAGCCGGAGCGGCGCGTGACGCTGGCCGCGCTCGACGCCGTGCTGCGGCGCACGCCCGCCGATCCGGACCGCGTCTTCATCAACGGCTCTTCCATGGGCGGCAACGGCGCCTGGGAAATCGCGATGCTCCACGCGGACCGCTGGGCCGGCGCTTCACCGTGGATCAGCGGCGCGCGCGTCCGCACGATGCCCTTCCTCGCAAACCTGCGCGGGCTGCCCGTCGAGGCGCGCGTCGGCGCGCTGGAGGACGGGCTCATGCTCGAGGCGACGCGCGAGGCGGTGGCGTTCCTGCGCGAGGGGCTCGGTTCGCCGGCGGCGTTGCTCGAGGAGCCCGACTGGACGCACCTGGACAAGGACGAGACCTGGACGCCGGCGTTCGCGGAATGGGCCGCGCCTATCCGCCGCAACGTCTGCCCGACGGCGGTGGTGCAGCGCTTCGTCACCCCCGCCCAGTCGCGCCACCACTGGCTCGCCGCGGAAAGCCTCCGCGGCGCCGCCCCGCTCGACCCGACGCGCGGCGACCTGGCCGTCCCCGCCACAGGCACGGAGGCCGAGCGCCGGCGCGACTACGTGAAGAAGGGCCGCGATGGGACGGCTCTCGTCGCCGGGCGCGTGGAAGGGCAGACGATCGTGATCGAGGCGCGCAAGGTTGGCCGGGTGACGGTGTGGTTCTCCGACGCGCTCGTCGATCTCGACCGCGAAGTGACGGTCGCGATCAACGGGAAGAAGGCGTTCTCCGGGAAGATCGAGCGGAGCATCGACGCGCTGGTGGATGAGATCGCCGCGACGGGGGATGCGGGGAGGGCGTATGTGGCGAAGAAGAGCTTGGAAGTAAGGTAGCGGTGACGGGCCCGGAGAAACGCACGGTGCTCAGGGCAGCTGTTCACGTGCGGCGAGCCATTCACCCGGAATTGTTCCCGGTGCGCTGAGGGCGACGATGCCCCCGACGATGGCCGCATTTGTATCGAGATCACCGCCCACCGAGACTGCAGACCAGAGCGCCTCCGCAAAGTTGTCGATGTGCCGCGCGGCGCACCAGAGAGCGAAGGGGACAGTGTCCGGAGAAGTCACACGCTTTCCGTTTCCCAGAAACGCCGCGGCTTTTCGCGGCGGGTCGGTGAGCGGGATGTGCATTGCCCGGGAAATCCCGTCTCGCGTTTGCCCCGGAGGAGTTGAATCCTGGGCGGCCTGGAGAAGTTGGGCGCCCGCCTCTCCCGGACTGTGACTGCTGGCCCAGGCCGCGGCGACCGCGACGGCGATTGCGCCGGCCTGTCCCTCGGGATGCATGTGCGTGACCTCGGCCGAGGCGCGGGCTTCGCGGGCGACGCTCGCCAGGTCATCCGCGAACCATGCGCCCAGCGGGGCGACTCGCATGGCGGCGCCATTTCCGAGTGAACCGGCGTTTCCGAAAGCGCGCTGCGCGGCTTCGCGCCAGGGCATTCCGTTCCCCACGCGCTCCAGGGTTTCGTGCGCTCCGGCGCCATACCCCCGATGCGGATCACGCTCATATCGTTTCGCAAAGGCGGCCGCGAGGCGATCCTGGTTCAGCGCGCCATCCTGCTGGAGCACTTCGACGATCGCGATGGCCATTTCCGTATCGTCCGTGTACTTCCAGGGAGCTGGCGCAAGGCGACGTGCGGCCGTCCGGGCCTCCAGGTCCGCGATCGGGCGGAAAAACGTCTGCCCGAACGCGTCTCCGATGGACAGTCCCTCCAGCGAGAGAAGTGCGCGGCGCCTCCTGTCCTCCATCACGGCGCACCTCCAATCGCCGCCACGTGTACAACTTCCAAGTCGCGTTCCTGCCGGAACGCCTCTCCGTCCTCGAGGTTCTCCACCACGACGCGCTTCGGGTGACGTCCCTCCAGGATCCAGCGGACCTGCCCGGCGACCTTGACGGGGCCGATGCCGAGGCGGGAATTGAGGGCGGACGCGGCGGTGGGGACGGCGAAGCGCTGGAGGTCGAGGTTGATATCGCAGCCGGTCTCATGACGCAGTGCGTCATAGAGGACGACGAGGCGCTCGCGGTCGGCGTGGTAGGCGCGGGCTTCGATGACGTAGAGGTCGGTCGGGCGGAAGGCGCGGCGAGTTGCGTCGAGCGCGAGGCAGGCTTCGCCGAGGGAGCGGATGGGAGTGCGCGGGAGCCAGCGCTTGAGGAAGCGCGTGAGGAAACCCTCGGTGGTGATGACACGGAGGGCGCCGCGGAGGCCGTCGAGGAATCGTTCGAGTCGCCCGGGGGGGACGGGGAGGCCGGCCTCGATGGCGGCGGCGATGTCGCGGCCGGTGTCGTGGGCGACGATGACGTGGGCGGGGCCGCCGAGGCGGAGGATGGCGGCGGAGAGGACAGCAGGGTCGGAGGCAAGGCGTTCTTCGGCGAGGAGGACCGTCTTGAGTTGGACGGAAACGCGCTTCTCCGGCAGTGCGGGCGGGGCGAAACTCGAGGCGAGCGAGGCCAGGGGGGAATTCCCGCCAGAGGCGAGTTCGGCGCGGAGGGTCAGGGTCATGGAAACGAGGTCGATCTGCTCCGGGCAGGCCGGGGCGCAGGAGCCGCACATCGTGCAGGCGGCGAGGGACTCCACCATCTCCGACGCCGGCGCGCCGCCCTGGAGCGCCATGGCGCGGCCTTTCGGCGTCAGCCGCAGGTCGTGGGTCTGCTGCCACACCGGACATGACAACGCGCAGAGGTCGCAGCCCGAGCACGCCACGAACGTGGCCGGGGGAGGGAGCTTCTCGAAAAGAGTGAGCGTCATCGCGGGGCCGGGATTGTAAGGCGCGCGAAGCGCGCCCCCTTAACCATAACCTTTCCCTTTCCCTTAACCCGACGTTTCGCGCCGGCGGCGCCGGGTTAAGGAAAAGGGAAAGGTCAAGGCCAAGGGGCGCCGGATTCGCCGGCGCTAGAACACCACGTCCGGATTCAGCACCATCCCCGGGTCCGCCGCACGTTTCATGGCCAGGTGCCGGTCCACCACCTCGTCCCCGAACATCCGGCGGATGTAGCCCTTCATCGCTCCCCCGAACCGATAGTAGCTCCCGCCATACTTCAGCCCGACGTCGTAGATCGCGTTCTTGAAGCTCTGCAGGTAGTCGCGGCTGAACTCCCCGGCTTTGAACACCGGTTCAAATTCGCAACCGTACCCCCAGCCCTCCGCGTCCGGCGGCATGCACGAAAGCTCGTAGCGGTCGCGCTTCCCGAACACCCGGATCGCCACGCAGTAGAGGGTGTAGGCCTTGAAGTACCTGCGCATGACCCTGTTGCCGTCGAGGACGGCGTCGGCGAACTTCGCGGCGTTCGTCGCCAGGTCGGGGATGACCATCGTGCGGTTGCCCCAGTGCCGCCAGACGGCGCGCGAGAAGACGACGGTGCGGTCGAACAGCTTCCCGTCACGCACGTGCTCCGGGCGCTCGAACTCGGGGAGCAGCAGCTTCTTGCGGCGGTAGAGCCACAGGGCCTCGGGGAGCTGCCACGGGTGAAGCGCGTAATGCTTCGCGGCGCGGAGCGCGAACTGGTTTTCCGTGAGCCCGCGGAGTTTCGGGCGGACGTTGGCGAAGAAGGCGCGTTCGCGGTCCTCGCTGTCGAACGCGAAGAGGAGGTTGTTGGCGCGGTCCTTCATCGTGAGGATGCCGCTGTAATCCGTCGCGTCGCTCGTGACGACGGACTGGAGGTCGCCGATGGCGGCGCGGAGGTCGTCGTAGAAGAGGTAGTGCATGCGGCACGGCGTGTACGCCCGGATGCGCATCGTCGCCTCGGTGACGATCCCGAACTGCCCGTAGCCGAGGAGGACGCGCTCGAACAGCTGCGGGTTTTCGGTCTCGCTGCACTCGACGATGTCGCCCGTGGGCGTGACGACTTCCATCGAGACGCACTGGTCGGCGCTGCAGCCCCACTTGCACGCGTTGACGTCGACGCCGCCGACGGCGAGGGTGCCGCCGACGCTGGAAGTGAAGTTCAGGGGGGCGCTGATGTAGTCGAGTCCCTGGCGGCGCAGGACCTCGGCGAGCGAGTGCCAGAAGATCCCGGCGCCGACGCGCGCGGTCATCTTCTCGCGATCGACGTGCTTCACCCGGCTCATGCCGGTCATGTCAAGCGCGAGGCCGCCGAACGCGACGGTCTCTCCTTCAGTGGTGAGGCCGCCGCCGCGCGTCGTCACCGGGACGCGGAACTGCTGTGCCGCGCGCATGATGGCCGCGACGTCCACCGCCGAACGGGCGATCACCACGCCGTGCGGCGCGCCCATCGCCAGCCCGCCTGCGTCCGTCACGAACGCCGCCTTCGTCCCGCGGTCCTCGCGCAGTTCCACTCCCGCGGAGCGAAGCGCCGACGCGAACGCACCCCAGTTTTCTCCCGACCACCTGGAAGGGTTCGTCTGCTGGCGCGGCACGCCGAAGAGCGATTCGCGCGACACCGGGTCCGGGGGAATCACGCCGCGCGCCGGCGCCTCCACGGGCGGCGCTTCGCCGCCGTCGCGAACCGCGGTGGCGCCGGTGAGGCGGGGCCTGGAGGGATCAAAGGGCATCGAGCCCGGCATTACAGCAGGGGGGCGAGTCATGCGGCAAGGACGGCGGGGCGGAGTTGTTAGAAGCGCGGCCTCCCGGCATGATGCCGGCCCGTGGATACTCCGCCGCCGCCGGTTCCTCGCCGCTCCCGAATGGGCGGGCTGCAGATCGCGTTCATCGCGGCGATCGTTCTCGCGGCCGCCGCGGGAGTGATGTTCCCGTTCGCGCGGTCCCCCAGGGTCGTCGAGGTCATGCCGGGGCGCGGTCCGGCGGCGAAGGCGAAAGGCTGGGACGCGGCGCGCGCCGCGTTTCCGGCGCTGGAAGCGGAGGATCGCGGGGCGGTCGTGTTCGCGGGCGACTCCATCACCGCCTGGTGGGCGAACCTTGCGGACGCGTTCCCCGGGTACCGCGTCGCCAACCGCGGCATCGCCGGGGATACTTCCAGGACCCTCCTGTACCGCTTCGATGCCGACATCCTCGCGCTCGAGCCGCGCGCCCTGGTTCTCCTCATCGGCACGAACGACCTCCACCTCGGCGCGCGCCCGGGGGACGTCGCGTTCAACGTCCGCGACATCCTCGACCGCTTCCAGCGCGGCCGCCCGGGAACGCCCGTCGTCCTCTGCGCGGTCATGCCCCGCCGACCCGAACCCGGCCGGTTCCCCGACGCGCTGCTCGAGCTCAATGCCCAGCTCAGGGCGATCGCCGCCGCACGGCCGGACGTCACCTGGTGCGATACCTGGGAGCCCTTCGTCACCGAAACCGGCAGCGTCCGGAAAGAGGAATTCCCGGACGGGCTGCACCTTTCGAGCGCGGCCTACGACAAGTGGACGGAAGCGCTTGTCTCCGCCTTCAAGGCGGCCGGGATCGAGCCGGACCCGCGTTAATCCCGCCGCGAATTCAGCTTT
>CAVPNQ010000190.1:0-54324 GCA_963706735.1 uncultured Planctomycetia bacterium | reverse complement strand
ACGCGATCGCCGCGCGGAGCGCGGCACGGTCGCGCGTGAAACGGATGGCGCTCACGGTATCGAGCGGCTTGAACGCGACGGCAAGGTCGCCAGGCCGGAGATGCGCGTCCACGAAGCGCGCCAGCGACTCGCGCACGCGCTCGGACGACGCCCCTGGCGCCACGTGGAACTCGTCGAGCACGAACGCGAAGACGCGCGTGCCCGGAGTACGTGCCGCCCGCTGCTCGTCTTCCAGGCTCTCGATGGGGCTGACATCGTCGCCGCGCGGGGCGACGCGGAGTTCGACCGCCGTGATCGGCCGGACGACGCCGTTTTCGCGCAGCTCGAAATCCCCGGGGCGAAGGTCGACGATCGGCGTACCCCGGCTGTTCGTGACGACGACGTCGAGGCGGACGGGCGGAAGGGCCGGATCGCTCGCAACGAGCGCCAGCCCGACGACCGCGGCCGCGTACGGGCGGATCACCCGATCAGTGTAACGCCGCCGCCGTCGTCGTCGATCAGCGGAGCACTTTACCCGGGACGGACCCGGTCGGTCGTCCCTGGTCCCAGACCAGGGTGCCGCCGACGAACACGCGACTGATGCCCTGCGGCAGTCGGAAGGGGTCGTCGAAGCTCGACCGGTCCGACACGGTCGCAGGGTCGAAGAGCACGAGATCCGCGATGGCCCCCTCGACGATGCGGCCGCGGTCGGCCAGCTTGAGGCGCGTCGCTACGGCGCTGGTCATCTTGCGCACGGCCTCCGGCAGCGTCAGCCACTGACGGTCGCGCACGAACGGGCCGAGGACGCGCGGGAACGTTCCGGCGCTTCGCCGGGATCACCTGAACGCGATCATGCAGGTCTACGAGCGCCTCGCAGGATTTTCCCGCGAGAAGTTCGAGAAGGACGTCGCCGCAGAAGTAGCGGCGATCTTCGAGAAGTTTGAGAAGCGTCACCCCAACTGCGCGGCAACCTTGACTGCCAGGCGGGAGGCCGAGGCCGTGCGCGCCGCGTGGATCGGCGATTGGCCACGCACGAATCCGGCGGCACTGGATCGACCCCGGCAGGCCGAGTACTGGATCCGGCAGCTCCTGAACTGGAGATTCGCTTCGCTCGAGTCCTGCACCCCCGGTGCCTTCGCAGATTCGATCGGAAGTTCCGGCCCTTGTCGCGAACTCCTCGCCCTGGGCGACGACGCTCTCCCCGCCCTGGTGGCCGCCACGGGCGCGCCGTGGTCGACCAACCTGGAATACCAGGGCCGCGCCGTGACCATCGGCGACTTCTGCGCGCTGCTTCTCGAACAGATTACCGGGGAGTCTCCCGTTCCTCGTGCTGCAGACGACATCTGTCCCGGCAGCCGCATGAAGCCCGAAGATCGCAGCGAGGCCATCACCAGGTGGTGGGGCGAACTCGAACCACTCCCCGTGGAGCAGCGCTGGGTCGCGCTCTGGAAACGCGGCAGCCTCTCCGCCATCGGCGCACTTCTCCGCATCGACGCGCGTCGATACCTGCCGGAGATGGTGGAACGCGCTGACCGCGAATCCGGCCGCAAGCGCGAATTCGACAGGCATCGACTGGCCCTGGCGCTCCGGGCACTTCCCGATTCCACGCTCAGGGAGCTGGAAGCTGCGCTGCCGGACTCCTGTGGCGCAGTTATCCGCGCGGCGCAGCAACAATAATCGGGGCCCTGACCCGTTACTCTCCCAGCCCCCGATGCCCCTTCGCCCCCTCGCCGCCGTCCTCCTCCTCGCCCTCTCCGCCGCCGCGCAGCAACCCGCGACGCGCGCGGTGGAATACGAGGGAGTGTTCGACGAGAAGCGCGTCCACGGGATCCACCTGATCGTCGAGGGGGAAGACTGGGACCGGATCGGGCAGAAGCCGTTCGACTGGGTGAAGGGCGACGTCGAGATCGATGGCGAGAAGGTCGAAGGCGTCGGGATCCGCGAGAAAGGAAACTCTTCCGCGGGGATCCGCACGGACAAGAAGCCGTTCAAGATCGACTTCACGGAGTTCGACAAGAAGAAGCGGTTCAAGGGCCTGCGCATGCTGGTCCTGAACAACGGGTTCAAGGACCCGACGCTGCTGCGCGAGAAGCTCGCGTACGACCTGCACCGCGCGCTCGGCCTTCCCGCGTCGCGGGCGGCGTTCGCGATGGTGACGGTGACGGCGAAGGGGCGCTCGGAGAACCGCGTGCTCGGCCTGTACACGATCGTCGAGCACGTGGACGAGGTCTTCCTCGACGAGCGCTTCGGCGGCCACGACGGCAACCTGTACAAGATCGAGGGGATGCAGGACCTGTTCGCGCGCGCTGACGAGGCGCGGATCGCCGACGAGAAGTGCGTCGAGCTGAAGACGAACGAGAAGCAGAACGACCGGTCGCGCTTCGTGAAATTCGCGGCCGCCATCGCCGACGGCAAGAGCGACCTCACGGCGTGGCTCGACTGCGACGGGTTTGCGAAGTGGCTTGCGGCGACGTCGGCGCTGGTGAACCTCGACAGCTACGCGGGCACGGGGCACAACTTCTACCTGTACGACAACCCGAAGACCGGGAAGTTCGTGCTGATCCCGTGGGACCTGAACGAGGCGTTCGGGAACTTCCAGATGGGCGCGCCCGACGCTCACCTCGCGTGGGATATCTACGCGCCGCACGCCGGCTCGAAGAAGCTGATCGAGCGCTTCGTCGCGGTCCCCGCGCTTCGCACGAAGTACCTCACCGCGCTTCGCGACCTCTGCGCAAAGGACTTCGCGCCGAAGACGATGGCCGCGCGTATCGACGTCCTCGCGAAGCTCACGCGCGACGACGCGGCGAAGGACACGCTGAAGATGTACTCCACCGACGACCTCACGAAGAACCTGTCCCAGGACCTCGCCGGCGGCCAGATGGGCCCCATGCAGTCCAAGATCTTCGGGCTGAAGCCGTTCGTGGAGAAGCGGGTCGAGTCGATCCTGAAGCAGCTCGCGGGGAAGGCGAAGGGCGAGAAGCTGGAAGGGCGCATGGGCCCGCCGGGTGGAGGGCCGCCCGGAGGCGGACCGGGCGGACGTCCTCCGGGGCCGCCCCCGGGAGATCCCCCGAAGTAGCGAGGCGCTTGAACGGCGCCCGTCCGAAGGCCTAGAGTGCTTGCCCATGAGAAAACTCAGCGCCGCAATTCTTGCAGGAACCTGGATTGCCGCCCTGGCCCTGCCGGCCCCGGCGGACGAGAAGCGCGTCACGCCGATCACCGAGAGCGCTCCGCCCGAAGACGCACCGATGCCCGGCGGAACGAAAGTGCGGCTGATCCGGCGCGGCGTCAGCAACATCGTCCTCTCTCCCGACGGAAAACGCCTCGCGGTCGGGCTCGTGGACCTGGGCGGCGGCGGTTTCGGCGCCTCGAGCGCGGAATTTGTCGCCGTCCACCTGTACGACCTCGCTTCGGGCCGCGTCACCGCGAAAATCCCCCTCGACGGCCTCCCCAGCGACATCGCCTGGCTCCCCGACGGCACGCTCTGGGCCCTCGAGGCCATGAACACCAAAGTCCGCCGCCTCGACCTCGAGAAGAAGGAAGTCGCGGAAACGCGAGTCCTCGCCAGGGACAACCACGTCATGAGCATGAACTTCTCCGCCCGCGTCTCCGTCTCCCCCGACAAGCTCCACCTCGTCGTGGCTGGCTTCGACCGCGAAATCGCCGTCTACGATGCCAAGGACTGGAAGCGCATCCGCTCCCTCGATGGCGCTGGCAAACCACTGCCACTCGACGGCACCTGGAGCAAGGACGGCAAAGCCTGGATGACCGCCGCGGGCGAGCCCGCCGAAGTTCTGCGCTGGGACATCGAGACGGGCGCCATGAAGCGCCTCGGCAAGGGCCGCGCGCCGGTCGAAGGCCCCGACGGCCGCCTCTGGGCGCTGACGGAGGACGCTAAATCCTTCGGCCCCGTCGAGCCGAAGCAGGAGGAGAAGCGCGAGTGGGCCACCGCGCAGAATTCGAAGTTCCTCCTCGCGAGGTTCAGCCCCGACGGGAAATACGTCGCCCTCGGCCTCGAGGACGGAAGCGTGAAGGTCTTCGACGTCGCCAGCGCGGCGCTCTTCGCGCACCTCGGGCACACCCAGATCAAGGACACGAGCCCCCGCGTTTCCTGCCTCCTCTGGGCCCCGGACTCGACATGGGTCGCGGTGGGAAGGTTGGACGGGTCCTCCGAAATCCTGCGGCCGGAAGTCCCGGACAAGAAGTAGGCCGCAGCGTCCGGTAGAGCTCAGCGCTTCTCTTCCTTCTGCATTTCCGCCAGCAGCTCGTCCACCGCTTCATCCATCTGCTTGCCGCGGACGCCTTCGAAGCGGATCACGCCCTTCGCGTCGAGGACGTAGATCGTGGGCCAGCCGCGGACGCCCCATTTCGTGGCGATCGGGCCTTCGGTCGAGCCGCCATCGAACATCACGGGCCAGGTGATCTGCTCGCGTTTCGCGGCGTCGGCGAACGCCTCGGGCGATTTGTCGCTGTTGATGCCGAGCAGCGTGAACTTCTCGTCCTTGAGGCGCTTCACGAGCGCCCGCTCGTCGGGGTACATCCCCTTGCACGGGCCTCACCAGTCGCCGAAGAAATCGAGGACGACGACGCGTCCGTTGTAGTCGGAGAGTTTCATCGGTTTCCCGTCGTGGGAGACGCCGATGATCTCCGGCGCCGTCTTCCCCACCTTGAGGCTCCCGGGGGCGTGGGCGTTCAGGTAGGCGTCGGCCATCGCGCCGTACGTCGTGTAACCCTTCTTGAGATCGCCGAATTCCTTCGCGATCGCCTCGAACAGTGGCCGCGCTTTCGCCGCGTCCCCCGCCCGCTTGAGGCGGATCGCGCTCGCCAGCCCCGCCGCCGCCCGGACCGCCGCGGGGCGCTCCGCCGCCGCCAGCGCCGCGAGAAGCTCCGCGTGCTTCTCCTTGCGGAACACGTACGACCACTCCGCCACGTGCGCGATTTCCTCGGACTTCGGGTACTCCTTGAGGATTTCGTCCGCCACCTTCGCCGCCGCGTCCTCCATCGTCCCCTTGTCGTCGCGCAGCCACCACGCGTTCTGCAGCACCCAGAGCTTCGCCTTCAGCCCCGCCTCCGTCCCCGCATGCGCCGCCGCGAACTTCTCGAACTCGGACCGCGCCTCGGCGTACGCCTCGCCTCGCGGCTTCGTCGAGCCCTGGAAGCGCTGCTCGATCTCCGCGAGTTCCTTCGGGAGATCCCCGTCGGCCCGCACTGCGGCGGGAAGCGCGAGGACGAGGGCGGCGGCAAACAGCCAACGGCGGGTCGCGGACATGGAGGCCTCCTTTGGTGAAGCGGCTTTCTACGATACGACTCGAGGGGGAGGGGCGACAACCCGGCTGCGATCAAACAAGCTGCAGCTCCACCCCGTCCCCCGCTTCCCGCCCCCCCTCGCCGTGGATGAGGATGAGCTCCACGATCGTGTTGAAGCGGTTGAGCCGGTGCCGCGAGCGGTTCGAGTGCGTCCACCGCAGCACGAACCCGCCCGGCGGTGTGCCGAATCCGCCGCGCAGGATGTCGTTGAACGCGTCGAGGTTCCGGCCCCACTTCGCGCCCGGGATCAGGACGCGCGACACCTCGCCGTAGAACTCCTCGAGCGTCTCGAAGCGCGTGCCGTCGAGGACGTAGATGGGCTTGGGCATGGTGCCGCCGAAGATAACACGGCGCGCGGTCGGCTATGCTGCCCCCATGTGGCCCCTGATCTTCACGACCGCCGGGTGCATGCTCGGGGGCTTCCTGCTCCTGGGCCTCCCCGGCGCGATCTTCATGAGCATCGCCAGCCCGGTTCTCCGGCGGCTGGACGGGAAGGGTCTCGACCAGCTCGGCGACCGCGCCTGGCCGATCGCGATCCTCGTGTCGCTCGGCTGGCCACTGGCGATCGCGCCGTCGTGGATCTGGATGCGGAGCCTGACGGCGTCCGTCGCGCTCGGCGTCGCGGGGACGGCGGGGCTGTGCCTGGCGTGGGGGCTGGTGCTGGTGGTGGTGTGTACGAGGCCAGGGGCGGTGAAGTAGAGCTGGCGTGTCCGGCGGCCGACGGTCCATGAAGATCCTCGGTTCGTCTGAGGAATCTCATGCAGAGCCGCGCGAGTCAGCATTCTCATCCGGCGGCGCGCAGCAATTGCCCCAGAAGCATGGGTTGGTTCGTTAGCAACAGCCATCGGAGTTGTCAGGGGATTCCCAGCCGAGTTCCACCCAATTCAGCCGCTCGGCGTACCTCCCCTCATTTTGACTCAAGCAAACCCCGGATCGACTCTACGTCGGATCCCCAAAGTATGGCCATCGACGGTTCTGACATTTCGTGGTCCAACCGGAACATCAGCCCAGCCTTGCTATCGATCGCCACCTCAAGCGACTCGCCGTTCTTCTGCAGTATCCTCATTGCATACTTCTTGAGCGCCCAGCTCATCAGCGTACCTGATGAATTGTGAGCGGGTGGCCGGCGATTTGGGGTCAGGATAGACAACACGCGTGCGACGTCGCTCTCCGGCACTGGTCGCCATTGCCCGGGTGGAATCAATACTCTCACCTGAATTGAGGCGACCTCCTCGAGCTGTGGCACATGAATTTCGTCAAGCTCGCGGGGGGGCTGAGCCGGAATCGAATCTCTCTCGCGACAACAGCCCACCAACGCAATTGAAGTTAGCGCCAGCAACAGCGATAGGCCTTGCATCATCGCGCCCCTCACGCCCCCTAGGGACCACGGAAACTCACTTCTGCTCCGGAACCCAGAAAATCACCTGCTGTCCGAGTTGGCGCAGTTCGGCGACCCCTTCCAGACAAGGCCCGAGCACATCCTCCGTTGTCACGGAAATGACGAGGATCGGCCGTTCCGGCTTCACATCCGCCCGGTCGAGAAAGCCCCTGAGCATGTCAATGGTCCAAGCGCCATCTGGTGGACGGCTGCCGCTCCACGGACGAATCTTCTCGCCCGGCTTGGCGCCATAGAACTCCGACGCGACGTGCTTCCCGATTCGCACTCCGGTCACATTTAAGGGCGCGGGGTGGAGGTCGATCCAGAGATGACTCTGCTCGCTTTCGCCGAGCTCATTGAACTCACGCGATCCATCCATGAAGCGGAGGCCCGGTGGACTGTAGTCAATCGGGATGCACATGGGGATGACGCCTGGGCCCGCGGCTGTCTGGACTGCGTAGCCCTGATTCGCGCACTTTCCCTGCAGGATGAGGCGCTCGACCAAGGGAACGACCGCCTTGAATTTCCAGGTGGCGTCAACTTCAAGAAGCAAGGGAACCCGGTTGACCGATGGTGCCTGGTCGCTGGGTCTCTTTGCCTCGGGAAGGTCGCCGACTTTCATCCGGACGCCGTCGCGGAGCAATTCCTCCGCGGACAGGAGGGTTAGAGTGATCGCATTTGCGGGTACGGGTTCGGCCTTGGCGACCCGGGCAATCGGAACACTCGGACGAGTCTCAGTGCTGCAGCCGACAGCGACAAACGCGACGAAGGCAGATGTAGCGATGCGCACCAGATGATCATACGTGGCCGAGATGGCAATTCGATTGGGTTTATAACGGGCAGCCCCCCTACCCCTTCAAAAACCTCCTCCACTCCCGGTGGAACAACCCCGTCAGCACGCTCAGCGCCAGCCCCTCCGCGGGGCACAGGTCGTTGTCATGAAGCGAGTCCTCGACTACTTCTCCGCCTCGACCTTCGGCAGCGTCCCTTCCGCCGGGGTCAGGTCCTTCTTCGCGATCTCCTTGCCGTTCTTCGCGTCATAGACCGTGGCCGATTCCCGGAGACACAGGTTGCCCCCGAATCCATCTTTTACCTGGGCGACCTCGAACGCGACGAGACGGGGAGGGTTCGAGAGCAGGACGACTTGGCGCCGGCCGTCAGCCGGAAGCGTGAAGAGCTTTTCTCCATCGGAGACACGGAAGACACCGACGGTGGTGGGCTTTGGAGGGCCTCTCCTCTCCGCACGCGGCCATGCAAACGCGACGGTGGATCCATCCGGGGACTCGCCGACGAACAAGGGAACTCCGTCGGTCGCGAACTCGATGCCCTTTCCTTCGCGGTAGGGCACGTAGATGGCGGAAGAAGTGAATTCATCGCACAAGTAGGCCCCTGCGAGGCCTGGGAACAAGTCCGGGGCCTCGCCCCGGCCCTTGATTTCAACCTCGCGCGTCTTGACCTCTGCCGCGAGAAGCTGGGATAGCGAAACCGTGTACTTGTCTTCGCCGCGGTGACCCACGATCCGCCCGCCGAAGCCCTTCAGGCAGGAGGCAAACCCGCCATCCGGTGAAAGTGTCGTCCATGCGTCGGTGAGCGCCAGGATGCGTTCGGCTTTTCCGGTCTCAAGGTTGACGACCGCCCAGGTGTTGTTGGTGCCGCAGATGAGTTTCGCGTCGTTCTCGACGAATCTCCCGGGCGAAAACCCGCCGGCGCCGACGGTCACGCCTTCCGGCGCCGCGAGCGTTGCCCGGAAGGGAGGATCGCCGAAGAAGCTGACGAGCTGGATGGGCGACTCCCGGTCCGTGCAGTAGGCGGCCTGGCGGCCGTCGCTCGAGAAGACCAGGATGGATCCGCGCCAGATCCAATCTTCGCGGTAGCCTGGCGGCCGGCCCGCGCCGAGGTGCTTTCCCGTCGCGGCCTCCACGATGTCGACGATCCCGCTTTCGCGCAGCAGGACCAGGTTGGGGCCGGCGCCGCTGGCCGAAAGGATGCGCGGACCCGCGTACTCGCCCTCCTTCAGCACGACCTCGATGGCGGCGGGCTCGCATCTCACCCGGACGTTCTTCACGGCGTGTTCGAACTGCCGGAGCGTCCATTTTCCCGGCGGGAGGTACTGGCCGTTCATCATCGTATGCAGCCGGTCCGTGATGAGCGTGAAGGTCGTGGTCTGCTCCGCGCCAGCGCTCAGGAACGTGTTCATCGCCCTCGGGCCGTAGTTGATGTGTCCCAGGATCGAGAACCTTTCCGCCATTTTCCCCGCCGCGTCGAACGCGTTCACGGCGTTGAACCAGAAGGCGCTCATGGGGACGCGCACCTTACCGGTGTTCTTGATCGTGATCTTCCCCGTGATGGACTCGCGATGTCCCCATTGCTGCCGGTCCGGGACGATCGTGACCTGGATTTCCCCTCCCGAGGGCTCGCCCTGGGCGGGACGCAGGATGTCCGTGTTGTCCTTGCCGTAGAGGGCATCGCGGCGCGAGCCCGTGAAGGAGACCCAATAGAAGCGTTCGCGGTCGAACGCGCCCCCGCTCGGCTTCCCGTCCGGAGGGACATGCGTATTCACCGACATCTCGAAGTCGGTCTCGGGATTGAACTCCGGGTCCGCCCCCGCGGCCTTCACCGCATCCTCGGTCATCTTCTGGAACTTCGGCCGCACGAACGCCGCCCAGTCGTCGAGCTGATCCCGCAGTTTTTCCGACTTCGAGCCCGCTTCCTTCGCAAGGGCAGCGACGTCCACATCGTCCGGCAGCGTGATGCTCCACTGATAGATGCGGCCATCTTCGGCTCGCAGCCAATTCTCCGTCCCGGGCGGAAGCATCGGCTTCGCATCCTCGGTGAGCTTCTTCACAACCTGATTGGCCGCCGCCGCCGCGGGGTCGGCTTTCTGGGCGAGCGCGAGATTTGCCATGAACAGCGCGGAGACGAGGAAGATGACGGTTCTCATGATTCGGCCTCCCTGGACGAAAACTGTTAACCGCAAATGGCGGACGATGCTCGCGCAAGCCTACTACTTCGGCTCTTGCGTCTCATCCGACTTCTTCTCCTCCGGCCCAGGCGCAGGATCTTCCTCCTGCCCGTCCTCCGGCCCCTTCCCATCCTCGGTCGTTCCATCGATCTCCTCGCCGACGTGGTAGAGGTCGTACGGGAACGTGATCACGTCGGAAACGAAGGAGAAGATGAGGTCCACGAGCCAGAACGGGATGAATGGGGGGCTGATCAGGAAATCGAACACGTGCCTCGGGCCGTCGTCAGGCCACCCTGCGATCGGGTAGTAGACGGACGCGCCGATGCACATGACGTCGTAGGTGGAGGCCTTGAAGGGGTGGTACGTGCCGCTGTTGTACTTCCCCATGGCGACGCATCCGGAGCCGACGGGGCAGAGGAAGAGGAGGCACGCCGATATGAAGAGCCGCTTCATACTCTAGGAACGTAGCCCTCGGGTGTTGTCGTGTCAGAGCAGTACTATTTCCCATCCCCCGGTCCGCTGTCGGAGAGCACCGGCGCGATTGCGTCCCTCAATTCCCGCCTTCCTGCGCTCTCGATGAGGAAATCACCATGAATGCGGCTGACCTGGCCATCGGGAGCCTGCGCCTCGTGCCCCGAAATCCACGTCGCGTTCGCATTCATCGCAATTCGCACGGTATAGCGGTCCTGGGTGGTGAATCGGATTTCAACCTCAGGCGACATCGGCTGGAAGAAGGTGACGTCTGGCGGGCGGAGGATCTCGTAGTTCCACGCGATGGCGGCGAGCGCCTTTCTTCCGGACTCGAGCGGCATTTCGCGCCACTCCTTCGCCCCGATCCTCCTTACCTCACTCCGGCTCAGGGCGGCTGGCGCCGGCAGTGGAAGCTGCGGCCCCTTCGGCCACTCCACCGGCGCGGTTCCCGAAATCGGTCTGGGCGTGCCGAGCCATCTTCCCGCTGGGATGGCTAACGCCAGCACCGCAATTGCGGCGGCGAGAAGGAAGGCCTGCTTCGCATTCGAACCCGCACGCTCCATGGCGTGGAGTGTACATCCTGCGGCGCCGGGGGAACGGCGCGGCCGGGCGTGCAGCGTCCGTGCCGGCCGCGCGGCGAAGGTCAGTCTTGCAGGCCGATTGACGGCCGGCATGTCTAGTAATACATTAATAATACATACGTAATAACATGAGGACCGGGACCATGACCAAGAAACTCACCGCGATCGGCAACAGCCTCGGCATCGTCATCGAAAAGCCCATCCTCGATCTCCTTCACATCGACCGAGAAACCGAGATCGAAGTGACCACCGACGGGAACCGGCTCATCCTCTCCCCCGTCCGGACCGCCCGCCGCGTGCGCCTCGATGCCTCCGCGAAGAAGCTCATGAAGCGGCATGTGGAAACGTTCCGGAAGCTGGCCAAGTGACTCCGCCGGAATTCCTCGACGTCGAAGATGTGGTCGAACTGCACCGCCGGGAGCTGGAGCGCTTCGCTCGTGCTCAAGGCGGACAACGGCGGCCCGTTCTTCCGGAGACGAACTGACCCCATGGCAACCCAGCCGATTACGCCGGAGGAACTCGCAGCGCGGATTGAAGCGGAAGAGCGCGACGACCGCCGACGCAAGCTCATCAAGAGGATCTGCTTCGTCGTCGCCGCGAACCTCCTCATCCTGCTCACGACCTGGGTCGAGGTTTTCCTGCCAATTCCGAAGATCTTCGGGTTCCCCGCTTCCTGCGTCCGCTTCCTCGGAATCTTCCTGCTCCTCGGGGGCTTGAGGGGAACAATCACCGAGAACTGACTGGGTCGCCGGGCTTCAGGGCAACCTTGTCCCCGGAGGCGGGTGGCTTCAGCACGCACTCTGTCTCCTGGGTGGCCACTACTTCCAGTGGCCACGGGTACTCGGCAGACGGGCTGCGGTAGAGGTTCATTCCGGTCCAGACGCCGTCCCGCGAGCCGAGGCTCGCACGGACCCGCCCGTCCGCCAGGACTTCGAGGATCGTCCCCTGAATCGCGCCTGGGAGGAGACGCTCTTTCCACGGCGAGGGGAGCCCCGGCCGCCCTGTTGCCGCGAGTTCGCCATCTTTATGCAGCCCCCAGCGTGCTGCGCGCTCCTCGCCGCGGTTTGCGTTGAGATCGCTTACGAACGCATCCAGTTCGAATTCGAACTGGAATAGGATCGTCCGCTCGCCCCACCGCACGACCCGGATCCGTTCCTCCCGGGAGTCCCTGGACCAGAACGTGGCGACTCCGTGCGGACTCCAGTACGAATCCTGTTTGCTCAGGACAAGCTCGTTCCCGTCCAACCTCCACGTACCGGCGCTCTCGCTATGCCAGAGGGATGCCCTCTCGCCGCGGTGGAACGTCCCGTGGCTCGACAACGATAGTTGTGAGCGTGGGGTAAACGCCCCCCGCCGGCTCCACTCGCCAACGAGCTGCTTTTCCGCAGGATCGAGGCACGTCGGGCGAGGATCGACGATCGGAGGCGCCCAGCGCACGATAAAGCCATGCGAGGTCACACGGAGCGGCCAGACGAACATCGCGATGGCCAGTGCGACCAGCCCGAGCTTCCGCCAAGGTACGCGCTGCCGCCAGGGCGCAGGATCCTCGGTCCCCTCCCGATCCCGGAACATCCGAGCGACGTTCTCTTTCGTGTCCTCCATCGCCAGTCATTGTACGCCGCGTGCCTGCCCGTCCCATGCCGCTTCCGGCCGACTTCCGGGCTCAAGGTCCCACGACGTTGCCGCGGTAAACGACGTGCGTAAGGCGTAGACTGCTGCTTGTGGAACAGGTCCTCAATCCTGAGCAGGCTGCAGCCCCTGCGCGCGAGTTCGAAACGCCGGGCGTGTTCCATGTCGTCGCCCACATCGCCCTCTTCGCAGGGTTCGGCGGAGTCCTCGCTTTGGTGCGAGGAATGCAGGAGGTCTATGACGACCCGGGCTTCCTAGCGGAGGGACTCTATGGCCTCACCGGGGCGGTGATGGACCTGAACAGGTTCTTCGTCTCGATCCACATACCGCTCTGGGCGCTGGCTGTCGTTGGCCTTGCGGTCGATCTCGCGGTCTGGCGGACGCTTCGCCGGAAGGGCCACTTCCTGGCTGCCCATCTCTGGATGTGGCTGGTGCCGGTGGGCGTCGTCACAATCAGCGTCGTTCTGATCGTGTCCACATTTTTGCCTCTCAGCGGCACGGTCAATAGTCGTCAGTAGACGGAGCCGAGGCCAGCCGGACCGAGGGACGCTGTGGCCACTCGTGCAGGTCGACGGCCGGAGTCAGAGGCCTGAGCATGAGAGTCTCGAGGGCACAATCCAACGCGCGTCAGAAGGTCTCTTGCCCCGGGTACTCCTCCTGAACCTCCGGGGGGGAAATCGAGCGCCCGGCACCGCCGGCGTACAGGAGGGCATTCCGCTTGGAGTAGAAGATGAACTCGTGGCTCGTGATGGAACGACCCCACTGAGGATCGATTCTGAGTCCCGGCGCCTGCCATGGGGTCATAGGGTTAGATCTCCCTATCGATATCGGCACGACGGGGTCTGTGGCGTTGAAAGAGAAATGGCCGATAATGTCTGCATGATCCGATTAGCGGCAGGGTGCATGTTCGTCTTGGCACTGACGGCGGGTTGCGAGAATCCTCGCGAGACAGGACCCGCGGTCGCGGAGGTCGACCCCGCCAGCCACAACCTGACTGCGCTGCGCATGGTCTACGCCGATCGCGTCGAGGTCGTCGCCTGCCAGCGTCCCTGGACCGTCTGGATTGAGTGGATGGAGACCAGCCGCGTCTTCCGGCTGTACGACAAGTCGAGCCGTAGCGTGACCGAAACGAACGATTTCGACCTGTTCCTTACTCGGATGGCGGCGCTTCCGCGAGGCATTGAAATCGAGCGGCTCGACACTTGCGGCTGCCCACGAACGTATGCCATGCCTGACGATGCCTGGCGACGCCTCTCACAGGTGATGAAGGATGGCGGGCGATCCTGGGCCGTCGACGAATTCAGCGAGGGAGACCGGCGCATCCTGTGCATCTGCGAGACACTTCGACTGGAATTCCCGCGCCCGTAGGCGTCGCGGGTGATCACAGGTCTGAACAGCAAACGACTCCTTACTTCGCGTCTTCGTTCAACTCCTGCAGGAATGCTCGCACCTGCTCGATGTCCCGATCCTGCCAGGTCCTGTATGGAACGAGCGCCGCGTTTTCCCGCCGGAACGAGAAGCAGAAGAACTGCGAGTCGTTTCACGCGAGCTTCGCGCGATGACGCTTCTCGAACACGAGGACTATGAGAATCCCGGTCATCGCCAACAGAGCGTAGATCACGCTAGACGCCTCCAGGGCCAGGCAGGGCGCGACGAAGTCGCCCCCGTTCCGGTGACTGGATGAGACTCCCAGGATTCCCATGAGTTGCGCACGAGCAGTGGGAAACAGCCCCTCGTACTGCCGCTCCTGGGGGCACAGACCGAAGTACCGGACGCGCGAAGTGACATGGCAGAACCAGATCCCCAGCGCTCCGAGAAGGAAGATCGCCGCTCCTCGCAGTTCGCGAAGCCGCTTTAATCGTGGGGCCACAGCCAGCGCGAACCCGACGGCAACCGGCAGAAAGAGTCCGACGAGGGACCAGGACCAGCGCCGCGGCGAAGCGACTGAAAGCAGAAACGCGTCATTTTCATCGTCCATCGCCGGGATCCCGACATCGCCGGTGTCGCAGGGGGTCGCCCAGCCGAAGGCCATCTGCAGCCCGCTCGCGCTGACGAAGCCGTCCGAAAAAGGGCTGTCACTTTCCCAAAGTTCAAGCCACGGAAGGAAGAACAACACGATCAGCACGGCGCATGGCAGGAACTTGAGGTGAAAGAGCTTCATGGATGTCCATCCTATCCTCCGCCCGAACCAATTCGTGGAGTGACCGTTCATACGACTCATGCGCGTGATGACAACGGCTAGTTCGCTTCTCCTTCTGGCACTCTCAGGCTTGGGGGCAGACGCTCACTCCTTCGTCGGAGCCGCTGTGGGCGCAGGGCTCGACGCGGGAGGCGGAACTGGCTCCTTTCTGGGCCGATAGGATCCGAAGCACGAGGATCCGCGCGTCTGCGGGTCAAGTTTCCGATCGTGGAGGCGTAGAATACGGCGATGAGTTGGGCGCGGCCGCTACCTGCAGTGTTCATCCTGGCGACGCTGACCGCTTGCGGTCGGGATGCCGCACCGCGTGAGGTCACCAGCCGTGCCGCCGGTACACCGTCGAACGTGGCGGCCGGTTCATCGGTTTCGGAAGCCCCAAAGGGGGAGCCACTCATTTTCCCATCGGGCAAACTGAAATCAGCCGAAGTTCAATGCTGGCGCTTGGGCGGAGAATGGGAACCGGTGGATCTGGAGACGGCCAACGACCTCATCTCCGCGCTCTCCGAGAACTATCGATACTTTAGACCTGAGAATGTCATCTGCATCCTGTTCACAGCTCCCAAGTGGAGTTTCCGCTTCAACTGGTCCGACGGCACCTCCATGGTGGTCCCCCTGACCGCAGAAGGCGCGATGATTCGTGGGAGCGAAACGGAACATGACGGGGTCAGGGGAGACGTTGACCACGGCACCTACGTCGTCGAGTCGAAGCGCGTGGCGGAGATCCTGAAGCGTTGCCCTTCCATCGAAGAGTTCACAAGAGAGACATGTGCCGTCTGCGGCACTTCGGTGCGGTCGAACATCCCATTCGCCTGGTATAGGGGCGCCAGAATCTTCTATTTCTGCGGACAAGAGCATCTCGATCGGTTCGCACAAGGCCCGGAGTCCAATGAGAATGGCCCGGAGTCGTCGCAGAGCGAGGAACCTCGCTGACCGCATCGGTCCGGGGATCCCTGGGTGTGACAGCCGGGATTAGCGTTTCATCCTTCCCGCCACGGCGAGAACCTCCTGTGAAGGCGCCGAGATGCTGCTGCCCGCGCCGGACTTGCCAGTCCCGTCGTCAGTGCCCATCGGGGAGGCAGAGGCCGTGGCCGCGCGCGAGTTTCCGGAAGACCTATGGGATCTTGCGTAGCCCGTTCGGGAACAACAGCGAAGCTAGGGCCAAGGTCGCGCCGATAGACCTAAGCAGGCGCATCGGCGACACAACTCGAATGCCCTCACCCGGAACGACGACGGATCGGAAGGACAGCGAAGGGTTTCCCTGCCGCCGAGGGACATCCATCTGGCTAGGACTCCGCCAACATCCCTGGCTGTGCCTCGCAGTATTGGTTGCCTCATGGTGGGTGATCCCTCGCTTGAAGTACGAAGCGGCCATCTTCTGGGTTCACAATTGCGGGGAGAGCATGGGATGGGTTGATCGCGCCTGTGACGGCCTGCGACTCCTCAATAGTCTGACGTTCGACAAGGTGTGGCTGGCCGATCGCCTCATGGCGGAAGAGGACGGGTCCCTCGTGTGCGAGGGAATGATCCTGGCGTACCGGATCAAACACCCCGATCTCCGGCGATTGCTCACGGCGCATTTGGGGGACACCCGATGGAACTGGGCGACGTCACTCAACAGTATCGTTGCTCGACAGCTTCTCGACCATCTGGACGGCAATGACGAGCAGGTGGAGGAGTTCGTGCTGCGTTGGATCGGGGATTGGCCCTGTTATTGACGGTTGTCGGCGCGAATTCGTCGGGACCGCGGCGGCGCCCGGCGTCGCGCGGACGCCAGGAGATGGAGCTTCGACGACCCGGATGCCGATAAGTCCGGGATGCGGCTAAACATCCACAGTGCACTCGTCCTCATCGCTGTCCTGCCAGTGGCTTGCCGTCCCCGAACACTGTCGCAGAAACCCCAGGCCGAGGAACAGTCGATTCAGCGCTCCGGGGAGTTGTCAGCAGAAAACGTCGAAGAAGCCATTCGGACTTGGGACCAGCGGACGGGCGAAGAGCCCCTGAAGTGCATCGAATGGACGCCGATTCCGGACTCGCCGGGGATGGTTCTCGCTCGGTGCGACTCCATTCCGAGCTGGGAAGGGTTCTTCGCGGTGTACGGGGTCCGCGGCGGAAGAGTCGAATGGCAGGCCAGTTGCGACCACGAGCCCGAGGACCAGTTCGTTCGTAAGGTTCGCGCCATCACTCTCAAGGGCTTCCAGGGCCCCATCATCGAGGTCTATGGTGAGACCCACTGCGGAAATGGAAGCCTGTGTCTCTACGCACTTCGAGGTCGCGCCCTCACGAGGATCTTCAAAACGCGGGCCGTCGATGAAAACGACTCCGATTCCCTGGTGCTGGAACACGCCGTACTCTCGCCCGAATACCGTGACGTCAATGCCGACGGGTACGACGACATTGTCTTGTCCGGAGTCCTTCGCGGAGAAGGCTGGGTCGATTCGGGATCTGGAATCGACGACAAGGAAGCGAACCTTTCGTCGGCGACGCCCTGCCGGGAGGAATTCTGGTGGGATCCGGATCAGTCGGTATACGTCGAAAATGAGAACTACCGCGTGGGCTTCATCGGCGGTTGGAAGTAGGCTCACTCCGCACGTGCTCCTCTTCGCAAGTCGACGGTTGCTGCTCGATTCCCTTGCCTGCCGCCGATTAGCGGGCCTTTCCAGGAAATCCAGGATCTCGGCGGGCGAGTTTGGATGTTCCGCACGGAAGAGAATCAGCGGGTCGGCGAAGACCTCTAGCCCCAGGCGAATCCAAACTTCGGAAGTCGAATTTGCCCGGGTCAGGTTGCGCGAGGACCAGTTTGCGGTCACGGTGACCGCGGTGACCTACCCAATCTGAGACCGCCGCGCCTTCGTCGCCCGCGTGCGACCCCGCTCGCGCTGATCCTGGGGACGCGACGCGGCCCCATCAGTTGTCAGCGACTAAACTCGCGCGCCACAGAAGCTGCAGTACTTCTGGGCAAACAGGTTCTTCCTCGTGACGAGCTGTGCCGCACCGCACCCGGAGCATCCGAAGGCGATTGTGACGAAGATGTTCCTTACGAGCAGGACGGCGAAGGCGCCCAACATGCTCCAGAAAGCGTAGTCAATGCGATCAAGGAACACGCACCAGCTCACGATCGCCGCGGTCAGCGGCAGTACAACGAGCGGCATCCGTCCGATCCACTTAAAGCTCCCCGTGATGGCGTCGAGATCGTCGCCGCAAAATCGGCAGAACTTCCCGTGATCCACGATTTCGGAGCTGCGGCACTTGGGGCAACGCAGGCTGAAAATGTACCCCAGGAAGGTCAGCACTCCCACGGTGCCGATGGCGAGTACTCCAACGTCGATGGGTTCCAGTCCGTTGGCCACAGGGACTCCCGCTGAGGACTAGGGAGAGTCTACGGTGCTGAGGAGAAAGCGAGAGGGCAATCGCGACGAACCGCGCCGGTTGACCGAAATTCGAATCCTGCGATGGAGAACCTCTCGACACCCCCCTACACCTTCACAATCCTCCTCCACTCCCGGTTAAACAACCCCGTCAGCACTCAGCGCCAGCCCCGCCGCCGCCCGCAGGTCGTCCCGGCGCATGTAGTCGTCGTGGGACCAGAAGTCGAGGAGGGGCGGGGTCATCTTTCTCCGCCCCGGGTTCTTCAGGAAATGCAGGACGTCGCCGGGGAAGAGCACGCGCGCGCGGACGCCAAGGGACGAAGACGCTGTCGCAACGGCGACCAACTGCTCCCTTGGACGCACCGAGTACACCGTTCACTTGGGCGGTTGTGGCTCTTCCGGCACTTTCTTTTCCGGAGAAGGGTTGGACTTCTTCTCCTGTCCGTCTTCAGGCTTCTCCTCGTGCGTACGCTCGGCGATCTTTCCGCCCGCGTGCCACAGGTCGTAGGGGAAGGTGATGAAATCCGAAATGAAGGAGAACACCAGGTCCACGATGAGGAAGGGGATGAATGGGGGCGTGAGCACGAAATCAAACCCGTCGGGTCTGTGGTCTTCAGGCCATCCGGCGATCGCGTATTTCACCGACAGGCCGATGCACGCGACGTCGGTGGACATGGCCTTGCAAGGGTAGTAGTACCCGCTCTCGTACTTGGCCATAGCGGCGCAGCCAGAGCCGAAAAGGCAGAGGAAAAGAAGGCACGCCGTCATGAAGAGCCGCTTCACTTGTGAACAGGGTAGCGCCGTGCGTGCGGGGGTATCAAGTGCCTCCACTGCTGGTGCCGCCTGCAGGTGTACCAGAGGCCGAAATGGGTGAGTCAGGTTCGTACAAACCCCGGGCATCTCGGCCTATCCGAAATCTATCAGTCTCGCCGGCCCGAACGTTGAGCGCGTGGTCGCCCCTGCGAACTTCCTGTCATACTCACGAGGAACTCGAAGGAAGGCGAACATGAAGTCAATCTGGCGCCGATGGCGGATCACGGCGGCGATCGTCCTGGTCGCGGGCCTGTGCGTCTCCTTCGCTCCGTACGTGCTGTGCCGCTTCGATCGCAGCGACGCACCGGAACGAATGCCTGTCCCTTCTCCTGCCGAGATCGAGTCGATTGAGTTCGAGTATCCGGGGCAGAAGCCCGGAGAACTCAAGGTCCTGTCGCTCGCGCAGAGCCAGGAAATTGCGGAGATCCTTTCCAGAAGCCAACTCTGGAGGTGTCGCGGGTGGCGAGATTTCGACCGGCGACCTCACCTCGCCGCGATAAGCCGACTTCGCCTGCGACACAAGGATGGCGGCGAGAGCCTTGTGCGTCTCACGGGGACGACGATGGTGGGCTTCGATAGCAGCACGACAGACGCGAATCGATTTTCCGGAACCTGGTATGAAATCGCTCCGGAGGAGTTGGCGCGCGTTCAGCAGATCTGTGACGCCCTCCTGCGTGCCGATTTCGCGCTGGAGGCCGAGCTTTCTCCAGGCAACAACGTCTTGGGCGGAGAGATCGTCTCCCAACAGTGGACTGAACGGCTCGTTACTCTCCTCGGCCTCGGACTCCTCCTCACCTGGTTAGTCAGCATCGCGATGTCCGCACGGATCATCGCGATCGCTTCAGCTGGGTGCCTGGCTGTCTTTTTCCAACTGAACTACCTGGGCGTGGAAGCCACGGATGGACTGGATGGCTCGCGGCTCTTCCCGCATGTTCTGCTCGGTGCGCTCTCCTGCTGCGTAGTGGCTTGCCTTGCCGCCGTAAGCCAGTCATTCTTTCTCCGCCCCGTCGCACGGCCGTTCGAGAAACAAATTGCCCGCGCCGCAGTCCCCGCGTTGCTGGCAGCCTTCTTCCTGTTCGAAATCCTGTACGTCGCATCAAGGTTGCCGGTGATGTCTCCGGTATCTCTCTCCCTGGCTCTTCGCCCCTGGCCCCGGTTGATGCAGCCGACGTTGGTCGTCTTCCTCGCAGTCTGGTTCGCGAGTTTTCTCTGCTTGTTGTTTGACAGTCGTCCCTCAGGTCCCGGACAGAACGGTGCAGCGGACGGAGCGCCGGGGCCGGAGGCGAGGTGAGCACCGTCACTCCACGGCAACTCCGACGCCTGGGCCGTCGAAGCGCGGCGACGCTGGCGATCGCGCTGGCGCCGACACGTCAGGTTCTGCTGGACCCAACGGATACCAGCTGCCTGCTCGACGAAGCAGCGTATCTCCGGGCGTTTGCGATCGTGTCGGCAGCGCTCCCACCGGCCGAGAAGGTCAAGTAGGTCGTCCTGTGTTCTCCCTGGACATGTCTTGGTGCAATCGCTCAGCGCCGCCGGCCGCTAGAATGCCCTTGGCCTCCTTGGAGCAAATTGACATGAATCCGATTCGCTGCCTCGCCCTCTTCGCCTTCTTCGCTCTTCCACTGGCAGCCGGAGCCGAAGAGTCGCAGTTCTTCGTGTTCAAGAAGCACCGGGACGTCATCGAGCTCGCGCCGGACGGACATTTCTACCGGAATTACGCGGGCCGCTTCTCGACGGGCACGTGGAAGCGAACTGGTGACGATCTCGCCATCACGATCGACAGCCTGTGGCCCGATTCGCTGAAGCTGCGGTTTGACGGCGATGCGCTGGTCGGCGAGGAAGAGCACCGCTACGTGAAGAGGGAGACCCTTCCGGACCTCAAGTTCCCCTGGCCGGCCTCGAGCCCGGTGACACTGGTGGCGCTGGACGAAGCCGACGGCAAGCCGATCACGGACTTTTCGTACTCGTACGACCTGGAGACTGCGCAGGCCAAGTACTGGCCCCCGGTGTCACGCCGGATCGCGGTCAAATCGGCGACGGGCGAGTTCACGCTGGACGCGCCGGAATCCTGCGAGATCGGCATCCGCCTGAGTTCGCCGGAACTGGTCGGCGGACATGGGAGCTACAAGACCCTCCACCTGAAGAAGGACACACCCGGCCGGCGGATCGAGATCCGCGTGAAAAAGGGCGTGATCGTGCACGGAATCGCGGTAGAGGCGGGCAGCGGCAAGCCCGTCGTCGGCGCCATCGTGTCGCCGGAGATCTTCACGCCGCCGCTCATGTCCCCGGATCCGGAGCATTCGGAGCTCTCCGGGCCGGACGGGCAGTTCACGATTCACGGAGCGGATCCGGAGCTCGGCATTCGCGCGCAGCATCCGGACTACGAGGACTCGGGCGCGGAGATCGAAAAGACGAAGAAGGAGAAGGGCGTCTATGAGGTCCGCATCGAGTTCACCGCGGGCGTGAAGATCACGGGCACGGTGGTTGACGCGGCCGGGAAGCCGGTCGAGGGCGTCCACGTCGAGGACGGCGCGGGGAAGGAAGCGGATACCGGCAAGGACGGGACGTTCGTGCTGAAGAGCCCGCGGAAGTGGTGGGATAGCGGGAAGTCCTATTACCTGAAGTTCGAGAAGGACGGATACAACGAGGTGACCCTGCACCCGGCCGACATCGATCCGAAGGGCGTCTCCGTTGTCCTGGAGGAGTGCCTCTCGGTCGAAGGAAAGGTCTTCGACGACGCGGGCGCGCCAGTCGCGGGCTTCCAGGTCAGCGCCGGCCTCGGGACGGAGCCGGAGAGCTACGCCTGCTCCACGAAGGAGTTCAAGCCCGCGGACGGCAGCTTCGCGCTGACGCTCAAGGGCTACGAGGAGTTCGAGAAGACCGGGAAGGTCTGGATCGGCGTGAGCGCGCCGGGGTTCGCGCCCTGGAACGCCGTCGTCGACGCCTGGAAAGGAAAGAAGTCCCTGGAGGTCCATCTGGCCAAGGGCGTCGCGATTCGCGGGACGGTCGCGCTTCCCAAGGGACACGGCCGCGTGGTCGCCCGCATCGTTCCCTCCCGAATGACCGAGCGCGAGTGGGTCAGTTCCGGCGAACCGAGCGCCCGACAGGAGCTGGGGACGCGGGAGATCGAGCTCACCGGCGGCGATTTCGCCATCGCAGGCGTGACCGCAGGCCGCTACGCCCTCTCCGTCTTCGGGGAACGCGTGGCGCCGATTCTGCTCGCCCTGACGGTTCCCGAATCCGGCCTCGACGCAGGCGCGCTGACGGTTCACGGGACCGGCTCCGTCATCGGGAAAGTCTTCAGGACGCCGCAGGAAGGCGGCGGGCCGTGGGCCTTCGCGGACGGCGAAATCGAGTTTGCCGGCGCAGGGCCGAGGTCGCGCGAGGACAACCCGGCCCTGCAGCCCGTTCGATTCAAGACCGACGAAAACGGCGCCTTCCGCGTCGACGGCGTCCCGGCCGGCCTTGTCGCCCTGACCGTGCGGTTCCGGATCACCGCCGACATGATCGGCGGCCATTTCCGCTTCGCCCGGGTCGTCGAGGGCAAGGACACAGAGATCCGGTACTTCGAGCCGAAGGGCGCCTGGGAGCTGACGGTCAAGCTGCCGATCGGCGACGGCTCGAAGGACCAGCGCGCTTCCGGCACCGGCGCATCGGCCGAGCGCAAGGTCGAGAACATCACGACGCGGAAGCCCTGGTTCAGCTTCATCCTGCAGCCGCTGGGCGACGGAACCGGGTCGTGGCCGGAGACCGACTTCATCGATCCGAAGGACACGGGGCAGGTCGTCATCCCCGACGTGTCGCCGGGAAAGTACCGGCTCAAGGTCGTGGACTGGCTTGGAAGCCGCGGCTTTTGGGAAGGCGTTCTCTTCGACGGGAACATCGACGTCGGCGAAAACCGGACGGTCACCGTCCCGCTCGGCGCCGGATCGATCACGGGGCAGGCCACGCCGCACGGCGACATCGACCTGATGGTGCACGTCATGGCCGTGAACAAGAAGACGGGCGAAATCCGCCACGCGCGCTGCGACGAGAAGGGGAACTTCTGCGCCCGTTACTTGCCGGACGGCGATTTCGTCGTGTACGCGCACGACCACAAGGCGGGCTGGTGCCGCATCGGCGAGCTCTCGCCGAAGAACAAGACCATCGACGTCGGGACGGTGGAGATGGCCGCCGGCGGGACGATCTCCGGCAACGTCGATCTGCCGCCCTCGTCCACGGAACCCCTCTCCGTCCGCGCTTCCGATGCCCAGGGCTTCGAAATCCAGCAGCTCGAGCGCGACGGCGCCGGCTCCGGGAAATACACGCTCGGGAGTTTGTGGCCCGGCAAGTGGACGGTGAAACTGCTGGAGGGCGAGAAGGTGATCGGGCAGGCGGTCGTCGAGGTCAAGGGGACCGAAACGGCGACGTGCGATCTCAAGCGCGATGCGAAGTGAGGTGGCGTCCGAGAGATGAACATTGATGATCCCATTCGCTGACCCGCCTCCCAGCCGCGAAGCCGCTGGAAACGGCCAACACCCGCCCGCTGCAATGCCCTCCCAAGGACAATCATGCCCCTTCACCCCCGCATCGAAATGAACCCCGCGATCATGCTCGGGAAGCCGGTCATCCGCGGCACGCGGATCCCCGTCGAGCTGCTGCTACGCAAGTTGAGCGAAGGGGCGACGGAGCGGGACCTGCTCGACGGCTATCCGCGCCTGACGGCCGAGGACCTGCGGGCGGCCTTGGCCTACGCGGCCGACACGCTCTCTCACGAAGAGACGGTCCTCCCCGACTCGCCGGTTCCCGCGCCGAAGGCGTAGCCGGGAAGGCCGTGACCGACCTGGTTTCCCGGCACGGCGAGAATCTCCGCGGCCGATTCACCGTGCTGGAGCGCGGCAAGATGCGGCTCTCCGGGCCGAATCCGGGCGCGTCGTAGGACCGCGCCGGCGCTCTGGCCCCGGTCTGCTTAGTTGCTCCTGGCGCCTCGAGGCCGGAGGAACGGAGTTCACCGCTCCTGCTTGATCACCGTCGCACCTTTCGCATCGGACCAGATCGGCGTCCCGACCGAAAGTCGAGATTCCGGCATCGTGACCGCCCGAACGATGCTTGCGTCCGTTCCAGCTCGCTCGATGCGCAGCTCGACGCTGCCGGTCTTGTCGCGCAGGGTCATTCCCTCAAAAGCTCCGCTCCGCGAACCAAAATCGGCCAACCAGGAGCCGTCGGGGAGCTGCAGCGACAGTCGAGCTTCGACCGGGGCTCGCAGTATCCAAGTGGCGAACTGAGCAGGCAAAAGGGGCGGCGCGTCACCGACCAGGGACTCCACGGGCCCCTGAATCGGGTAGCCGCATGCCTTCGCGCGAACATACGGCGCGCTGGAGTCACCCCAGACTTCCCGCCGAGGTTCGTTCCCCCAATTCACCGCATCGCAGAAGCGGGCGATGTCTCCCGGACCGAGAAGGTAGAGCCGTTCGCCCCACCAGACGGGAGTGACATCGCACATATGGGGGGAAGGCCATCCCTCCAGCGTGTCCGCGTTGAAGACCAAACCACCATTCACCACTGTCACGTGACCGCGTGAAGTCCGGTACCGCAAGAAGCAGCCCTGCGGTTCGACCGAGGAGCACAGCCACCTGCCGTCCCCTTCGATCCAGAGACCGTAGAAATCGCCGCCGACCTGTTTTCCACCTTCGATTGTGCCGCCGTCCCATCGCCCCCCATACCACCCGGTCAGCATGGAAATCTCGAGACGCCTGCCGCCCGGAATGACGGGGAATGCCGCGTCCTCGGAAGAGGACTCCCCGAACGGAAGAAAAACGGCATTTGCCGGGGCCAGATCATCCTTCGGTTTCTCCGGCAACGGCGGGAGTCCGCCGAAGATCTGCGTCTCGACGAGAGGAAGGGTCGGTGTGGAGTCGCGATCGTAGAGCCCGACTCCGATCCTGAAGAGAATCGCCGCCGCGATGGCGCAGGCCAAAGATGTCACGAAGCCGCTCCTGCAGTTCATGCAGGCTAGAAACGTGCGGGTGCCTTCGGAGTTCAGACTTCCCCGTTGCCTCAGGCCGGCTCCTGCGTCGAGGGCGGCGGCACTTCGGGAATTGCCCGGCGCCTGATCGTGTTCGCGCCATGAGGCTTGTCGGAGCCATATCGCCCGCTGCGTCTACGTCCGGCTATCGATGTGCGTGGTGACGAGCGGAAGAAAGAGGTCCCAGACGATGATTACGCCCATCAACATGACGCCTGCCGTCAACAGCCACATCCAGTTGAATGCCGCCCGATAACGCCCTTGCCGGCGCAGTGCCCACCAGACCCCGAGGTCGACGCCGAGACCGGCAACGGCGAGGGTCCAGAGCGGGATGTGAATCGCTTCGAAGAACCGATTCAACTCCATCACCGCCGGGAGGCGGTCAGTGTCAGGGGACAAGTCGCCATACGGGCCCTTGAGTTGGGGGATATTCGCGAGTCCGAGGCCGAGGAGCACGAACACGGAGATGTTGGCGAGGAAGAGCATCGCGCCCCAGGGCATCCATTTGGGTGGAGCGGTCGGAGCCGGTCCGGGATCTGGGGCCTGGTCCACCGGGATTCCCCCGACAAGATTGAGTATGGATCCGACTCAAAAACCGAACTGCTGACGCCGACGACGCCGGGCCGTTATCGATCGACCATCTTCCCTTCGGCGTCGAACTCATAGGCGTGCGAACTCACGGCGGAACCAACATTCACTTCGAGTTTCTGGTCGTTGCTCTTGATCTCGAGAGTCGACTCCGAATCGAGAGTGCTGATGACCCTCAGGTTGACTGGATAGGCCTTTGTGCCGCCCCCAACGAACAGGAGCATTCCGTCTTTCACTCCGTCGCGCGACCCGATGTTGACGCGGAATTTCCCGGTCGTAATAACCTCGATGACTTTTCCACGAATCTCCCCGGGCAGGAGCCGGTCCTTCCACGGACTCGGCAAGTCCGGCTTTCCTGCGATGGGCGGCGCGCCACGTCCTTCGCGTGAGTACCGCGCGCGCCCACCCTGGCCCCGATCGCAATTGGTGTTCACGTCGTCCACAAACTGATCCAGGTCGCTGGACGCCACGAAGAAGGTGCGCTTTCCCCAAGGAACCACCCAGTACTCGTCGGTCCGCACGTCTGCTTCCCAGTAGGGCGAACGCTGCTCTCCGGGATCCCCCGAGTATGAGGACTGACGACGGAGGAATAGATGCTTGTCTTCCAAATCCCACGTGCCCTGTGCGCCGCTGGAACCAAGGCACGCGCCCCAAGAAACCTTGAATGTTCCCTCCGGTGTCAGCACGAGACTGCTGCCGGCCATCCCACTGCTCCACGACCAGGTCCCCGTGAGTCCCTTCTCAGCTTCCGTGAGTGGCGCAGGTCGCGCCTTGATCGTCGAGGGGCCGGGGGCTCCGCGCAGCCGGATCCCTCCGCGGGTCCATCGGAGCAGTCCGAAGGGCGAGACCAGGACGATCGCGGCGAGAACGGTTCCCGCCAACGCCACGAACCACAGCATCCACCGCGACTTCCGCTTGGCGGAAGGGGCTCCTTCGGGTTCCCGAAGCCGGATGTTGTTGGTTTCCATGGGATCCATCGTGCGCCGGTCGACCGGAGGAGGATACCGTCAGGTACACCGAACGCGCGGCCGGAATGCGGTCGAGCGGGCCGGAAAGGGCAAGTCGGGGCGAGAGAAGGCAGGGTGTATCGCCCGGGCGTGAACACAGTTGGGACGGTGTTGCGGCAGAAACTTCCGCGGCACCCCCGCCCTGGATCCCGCGCTGCTCCAGTGGCTCGAGTCGTAAACCCTACTTGGGATTTTTCAGCGCCTCCGCCCCTCTCGCGTCGGCCCACACTTCCAGCCCCTCTTGGAATCCCTCCGATTTCTGGTACTCGGCCGGCTTGAGAAGGCAGGTGTCTTCCTCGACGCTCACGACGTCGAGGTAGCCGGATTCCTCGGAGTGCACCTTCGTCAGGATTCGCTGGCCGACCCAGGCGCCCTGCTTCTTCCCGAAGGCGATCTTCCAGAATCCCTGTTCCGTCTTGCTGAGGAGTTGGCCGCTCCAACTCGACTTCAGGACGCGCGCTTCGAGCTCCTTCGGCAGCACCAAGCCCGACGCGGGCGGCTTTCCCGTCGAACGGTCACGAACGCCTGAGCGCGAGAAGTACCAACTCTCGCCTCGTTTCATCAACTCCGCGCCCCCCCAGTTTAAGTTGTTCAAGAACGCGGAGATTTCGTCGTCGTCCCCGGCTTTCTTCTTGCTCAGGAGGAAGACCCGGTCGTCCCACCAAACCGGAATCGCCGCGCATTTCTTGCCGCTAGGGGTGCCGGACGGAGTGTTCGACTCAAACACGAGGCGCCCGTCTTCAACCCAGACTCGGCCGTGGCTTTCGCTTCCTGGAGGCACGCAGCCGCACCACGTCAGATCCCAACCCTCGCCGCGGATTTTCAGGCCGGCGCCGCCAGGGCCGAACGCGAACACATAGCTGCCCTCGACCATTGTCAGATCAAGTGGCGCGCCGCTCGGCGTCCGCGCCGCCGGCAGGTCCTTCGCGGCGCACTCCTGAAAGGGCAGGAGGGCCGATGTCTGCATTTCGAAGCGCCCGCCGGTCCCTTCGGTTCCGCGACCGAACCATGCCTCGAGCCTGGAACGCATCGCAAACAGTCCTGCTGCGACGAAGATCAGCACGACGGCAACGATCCCTCCAGCCGTCGGCGACGCCCTCTCGCACCGCGAGTTCTGCGTCATGGGTTCCTCCTGCACTACTTCAGGCGTCTTGAATGACTGTTATCTTAGCTGAATCGGGGGGGCCGGGGTTCAAGCGATCGACGGTGCTCAGATCCGCGCTCATCTGCCGGTTCTCGTGCGCCTAGCAAGAATCACATTGCAACTTCCGCTGTATCTGGCCGTCCCGATGAGCGTTTCACCCTCGGGAATCGGCAGACAATTCTGGCGCCCTCGGGACACGCGTGGACGACGCACTCGCGAATCTACCGCCCACTCCCCCCGAACCGCCGCAAACGAGCTCCGCGCCGCGTGATACGCTCCGGCCATGCGAAGCCCGATTCGCCGTGCCCTGCCCTGGCTCGCAGGCGCGTCCGCCATGGTCTGCGGCATCATCGCCCTCCGGCTGGCGAGCCGGTGGTCCACCGCCACGGGCGATCTCTTTCTCACCGGCGCGAAGCTCAAGGAGTCGATCGCGCAGGGAGCCGATCTGACGATCTCCATGAAGGACATCCAGGGACTTTGGGGCGGGCATTCGCTGGAAGTCCGACTCGATGGGCGCGTTTCCGGCTCCTCAGTTCGGCGGCCTGGCGAGGGCGAGTCGGGATCGCGGACGCGCCATCTCGATGGCACGGTCGGCCCGGCGAGGGCGCGGGCCCTGTTTGAGCGGTGCGTGAATGACGGCGCCCTTGAAGTGAAGCGGTCGCGCGACGTCGGTGTGCCCGACGAAGCGGTGATCACTCTTTCCATTCGCGCCACGGTCGGCGGCGTGACCAGCGAACGGTCGAACTGGCTCTTCCAAGGCGAAATGGAGGACCGAGAGAGATTTCGCGCCACCTACGAAGCTCTGAAAACGATGGCTCGAGAGATCGCGGGCGAAAAGTAGGAGTGCCACCTCTGCAGCGGCGCACGGAGTGACGGCGTGGAAATAGACCGAGGTACCGCGAGGGCACCTCGCCACGTCGCCTTCACAAATGAACTCTACTTGTCCTCGGGTGCAGGAGGGGCTGGCAGCGCCGCGTTGACCTCGGCGAAGATGACCGGCTGCGCGTCATCGCGGATGCTCCAGGTTTTCCAGTCCCATCCCCGGGCGTAGTTCTCGGGGACTTGCCCTTCGGGACCTTCTGTCGCTGCCACCTCAATCCCGTAGCATCCGCCCGAGAGAGCGAGGCGCATCGGCAGTCCGGACCGTGTGTGAACCCGAATCTCAAAATCCGCGCGAACAGGCATGTAACAGGTCGGCCCCCCGTGTTTCGGCCAAACCAACTCGTTATTTTTCACCAGGGCGTCGAGGAGCCGCATCGAAGCCGGAAGCGGCACTTCGATCCAATTCGTTTCATGCCAGCGGCGGATTTCGACCTTGGTGACCTGGTCCCGACTGGGAATCACCAGCGGGTCACCCAGGGTCCAGTTGCCCCATGCACTCCAGATTTCGAACACCTGCCAGATGCCGATCCCCGCAAGAAGCAGAGCGAGAACTACAAGGTGGCCGCCGAGCCGGGGACGCAGGCCCTTTCGAGCATTCGGTGTTGCTTCCAGTGACGCGCCCATGGGGAAAGTGTAACTCTGCGAAGTCGTGGTTGTTCGACGACAACGGTGCGGGACGTCCATCAGGTTCATTCACGGCCTGTCGCGGGGGTGGGAACCACAAAGTGGGACTTCACCCGACGATTCGGACACTCCTGACGACTCGGATCAAGACTTTGTCCCCCTACCCCTTTAAAAACCTCCTCCACTCCCGGTGCAACAACCCCGTCAGAACGCTCAGCGCCAGCCCCGCCGTCGGCCGCGGGTCGTCGCGGCGCATGTAGTCGTCGTGCGACGAGAAGTCGAGGAGGGGCGGGGCCATCTTACCGCGCTCGGGCTTCTCCCGGTCTGGGACCTCGCCGGTCCTCCCCGTCCCGATCACGCTTCTCAGTCTGACTCCGACCCCGAGGATCTCACAGACGACCGCGACGACGGCCAAGACCCCGAAGCCGAAGACATCGCGTAGGCCGTTCGAGTTCACTTGCCACGGCCGCTGCTCCCCGTGTTTCCGCGCGACGAAATTTCCGCGCCGACCCCCTTGTTCGCGCTGGAATTGCAACCGTCCCGATGCGTAGAGTGGTCGTTCGTGAAGCGATTCCACCCCGCAAGCCCCGCCGACCTGCCTGGATCGCCCCCCGGGGGGCGATCCGGGCAGATCCAGGGCGAAAACCCCGCGGCCGGCGGCGCTGAGGGCGGTTTTGAAGTTCCTATAGGTATGACCACCTCGGCCAAATCACGTGGAAATGTCCGCTTGATTGTTGTCCTGGTTCTCGCAGGAGCGATTACAACTGTTGGGATTTCATACGCGATTCGTAGTCATCATGTCGAACGGATCCCATTGCCAGACTCGAAGGATGTGGTCAGCATCCGGTGCATGCGCGATGGAATTGGAGCATGGCACACGTTATTGCCAACAGAGATTGCCACGCTCGAACCGCTTCTTGAAGCAAATTCAAAGCGGGCAGTTTCAAGTGGCGGTCCTCTCGTTCAACCCACGAATAAGTTGATTCACTATTCGGTCGTGATAAAGGATTCGCATGGCGCCACGATTACGATGGATATCACAGGGGATGGTTACTCGCTCGATATTTCTAACTGCATTATTAGTGGAGTTCCCGTTGCTGGAGACTATCAAGTCTTGGAGTCTCCAGGCACCGCGATTGCAATTTTGGACGCTGTCACTCGAAGACCTTGAGCATCCGGCGAACCACGAAGTCGCTTACGTGTGAGTCTCGCTCGATTCAGCTCCTGACACGGATCCACTTGTACTCGTGTGCCTGGCGGCTGGGATTAGTGGTTTAGCCATGGGAATCCCCTGACACATCCGACGGCCTCGAGTAATGAACCAGTTCGAACCTCTTGAGCGTCTCCTTCGCCGCCAGATGAACACATCGCTGCGCCACGGCGCTGGGCCGGGGCCATCCTGGGGCTACTCCTTCCGCTAGCCATAGGCTTAGCGCTGATCCGGCGGCCCTCTGAAACTCGCCCCAGAGAACTCCAGGCGGCTTCGCTGATCTTGCTCGGTGGGCTCGGTGCCTGGTTCTGCGTGATCGCATCCAAAGAGCCGTGCTTTGGCTTGTGCCCAGACCCGAGGAAGTACCGCGGCCTTCTACCGGACTGTCGGAATCCATTCATGGCGCTCTTCGGCGTTCCTGAGGCACCCAGCTTCGGTGGTCCTTTCGTCGAGTCACGCTTTGGCCTGGAAGCCTCGTTTCTCCTTTATGCGATCATCGCGACAGCGGGGATTGTCCTGGTGGTGGTATACGAAACTCGCAGGTGCAAAGGTGCGGAGTAAGCGAGAACTGGACAGCGACACCCGCGTCCACCGAGGAGGGCGGAGCGCCTCTTGAGGCCGACCATCGCGACGCCATTCCAGCCCGTGGGCCTTCCGCGCCGATATTGAGCGAGAGGGAGAGCTCTGTGTCTCGAGTCGCGGTCCTGAGTTACGTGTGCCCGCTCGCGGCGCTGTTCGCGCTGACGGGTGGCTTTGGCTTGCTCGCCCCATGCATCGTCGGCCTGAGCAACTGCGGCGACTTTGGTGGCGGTGCCTTGCTCCTGATCTTCGTTGCCACCGTCGTGTCGGGAGTTGTGGCGGTCTACGCCACGGCTTGCGGGGAGCGCACAATCGGGATTCGAGTCGGGCTGCTCGGCGCCGTAGTCATCGGCTCCGGGTTGATCAACATCCATCTTGATCAGGATCCCCTCGGAGCATGGCTGAACTGGCGGGCACCGCATCTCCAGATTGATCCAGAGTGGGGGTACGGCATCGCGAATCACTCGCAGATCCACTACTCGGAAAAGCACCGTGTCTTCTATGCGTGCGGGTCAATGACCCCGTATCCCGCGCTCTTGAAGGACGAGTTCCCAACCCTCGGGCCTCATGAATTCGACGACTACCCGAAGCAGTGACAGCACGCGCGCCTGAGTTGCGGATCATCGGAGGCTGACCCAACGGTTCATGTCCTAAGGAAAAACGGAGACCTGCCGGGCATGCGGAACTCGCGTCGCGAGCGCCGATCCCAAGCCTGCCGTGCCCGGAGCCAGAGGAGACTGACACCCATCTTCCTCCGGCCTTGCGCCCCCTCCCGGACCCCAGATACTGCCGGCAATCCCATGGCGTCCATCCCCCTGGCAAGGCAACTCGAAGGCCGAGTTGAACCTGAACCCGATCCTCAGAGTCCTTTTTAGCCTCTCCAGGCACGGGGTTCGCGCCCTGCTCATGGGCGGACAGGCGTGCGTCGCGTACTGCGGAGCCGAGTTCGGCCGCGACGTTCACGTCGCCATCGCGGCGGACGCAGGGAACCTTGCCCAATTGCGGGGCTAGCTCCCGATCGAGAAGGCGTAGAATACGGCGATGAAGAGGGCATGGCCATTGCCGGCAGCGTTCATTCTGGCGACGCTGACCGCCTGCAGCCGGGATGCGGCCCCACGGGTTGCCACGAATCGGGACCCCGGGACACCGTCGAGCGTGGCGACCGGTTCATCGGATTCGAAAGCACCAAGGGGGGCCCCTCTCGTCTTTCCATCGAGCAAGCTTAAATCTGCCGAAGTTCAATCCTGGCGTGTGGGCGGGGATTGGAAACCGGTTGATCTCGAGACGGCCAGCGAGCTTGTCTCCGCCCTCTCCGAGAACTACCGGTACTTCAAACCTGAAACCGTCATCTGCGTCCTCCTTACAGACCCCAAGTGGAAATTCCGGTTTAACTGGTCCGATGGCACCTCCGTGCTTGTTTCGTTGACCGCAGAAGGTGAAATGATTCATGGGAGCGAGAAGGAACATGACGGGGTCAGGGGAGACATCGACTACGGGACCTACGTCGTCGAGTCGAAGCGAGTGAAGATGATTCTGGAGCGTTGCCCTTCAGTCCAAGAGTTCGCCGAAGTGAAGTGTGGCGTCTGTGGCGTTTCGGTGCTCGAGAACACGCCGTACTCGAAAGGCCGGGGCGCAAGGATCTTCTTTTTCTGCGGACAAGGGCATCTGGATCGGTTCGAACAAAGCCCCGAGACCTATGAGACTGACCCGAAGTCTTCGCAGGGCGAGGAACATCGCTGACGACGAAGGTCCGAGGATCTCGGCGCGTCAGTCCGGGATGAGTGGTCTGCCCTGGGGAATACCCTGGCACGCCGGGCGATCGGCTCCGCCACCAACGGGAACCTGGCGTAACCCCTACCCCTTCAAAAACCTCCTCCACTCCCGGTGGAACAACCCCGTCAGCACGCTCAGCGCTAGTCCCGCGGTCGGCCGCGGGTCGTCCCGGCGCATGTAGTCGTCGTGCGGCGAGAAGTCGAGGAGCGGCGGGTTCATCTTGCCGCGCTCGGGATTCTTGAGGAAATGCAGGACGTCGCCGGGGAAGAACACCCGCGCGCGGACGCCGAGCGGCCAGTCCACGACCGGCGCGAACGCCTCGCCGCGCGCCCACTTCACCAGCAGGTCCGGGAAGTTCACGCCCGCTTCGACCGCCAGCGCGAGGGAGCCCCAGAAGCGCGGGTTGATTTCCATGAGCGAGAACCCGTTCGGGCGCTTCTTGAACTCGACCATGGCGACGCCGGACCAGCCGATGTGGCGGAGGAGGCGGACGGCGACGTCCTCGAGGGCGGGGTCGCGGGCGGATTCGCGGAGGGTGGAAGGGCCGCCGGTGGTGGGGTATTCGCGGAGGCGGCGGTGGGTGAACAGGGCGAGGACGGCGCCGCCCTCGGCCATGAGCACGCTGACGCCCCAGCCTTCGCCCTCGACCTTTTCCTGGATGAGGCAGCCCGGCCGCCAGGTGGACGCGAGCCCCGCGCGGTCGCAGAACGACAGGCCGCGCGAACCGCTTCCGCGCGACGGTTTCACCACGAAGGGCCCTTCCCCGTCAACGGCGGCGGGGTCGGTCCACGTTCGGGGCGCGGGGACGCCAACCTCCGCGGCGCGCGCCAGCGTCCACGCCTTGTCGCCGGCGTTGCGCACGAGCGCCGCCGCCGCGAACGGCAGCTTCGCCGGGATCTCCGCGCGCCGGTCGAGCGCGAAGAGCAGCGTGTCCTCTTCCATCGGCACGATCACGTCCACGTCGAGCAGCGCGGGGGCCTCGCGCAGCCACCGCGCGAAATCGGTGGGGCGGGAGACGGGCGAGGGGTAGACGACCGCGCGGCCGTGGCGAGAGAACAGGGCCGGGCTGAAGTGCGTTTTTTCGCCGACGACGACGCGATGGCCGGCCTTGCCGAGCGCGCGGACGGCCGCGAGCGATTTGCGCCAGTAGCCGTCCGTCACCAGTACGCCTGTCATTTCGCCAGTGTATCGGCACGAACGAACGGCAGTGTTGAGAGCGCGCGAAGAATTCGCGCGCTCTCACGACTCATCACTGCCTTTCCTCGTTCAACCTCTCTTCGCCTGAACGCCGATGATGGATAAGGACTAGACTCAACCCATGCGCCGACTCCCCTTCTCGCTCGCTCTCGCCCTCGCCGCCGCTGCGGCGGGCTGCGCTTCCGATCCGCCCGCGAAACCGGTCGAACCGGCGCCGCGGGAGCCGGAAGAACGGACGGAGCCGGTGCGGGAGGCCGCGAAGCCGGACCCGATCGGGCCGAAACTCGTCGCCGAAGCGGACCGGTTGTTCACCGAGGCCGCCCGCTCCCGCGCCGCCGGCCGGCCGGACGACGCGTGCGACCAGTACGGGGCGGCGATCGCGATCTACGAAGCGCTGGCGAAGTTCGACGCGAACCCGGCGCTGCCGATCCGCGCCGCGAACGCCCGCGAAGCGCGGGGCAAGGCGGTCGCCGAGGCGGTCGAGGCGGCGCGCGCGAGATACCGCGAGGAGTTCCTCGCGTCGCTGCCGCCCGCGCCTTTCCCGGACGACGCTTCCCTGATCCGTCATTTCGAAGAGCTGGTCGCGCGGAACCCGGACGACCGGGCGGCGCGGCGCCGGATGGCGGCGCTGTACCTCGCGGCGGAGCGCTACCCGGAGGCGGCGGCGGCGCTGGAAGTCGGCGCGGACCCGGAGCCGGTGATGGAGCTGGCGCAGGCGGCGCTCTGGTACCGGCTGGGCCGGAACGACGACGCGGTGAAAAAGCTGGAGGAGATCCGCCGCCGGTGGCGCAGGGCGCTTCCGCCGCAGATCCTGCGGCCGGCGTTCTGCCTGCAGCCGCCGAAGGGGTTCGACAAGTTCACGCCGGCGGAGAAGGCGGAGTTTTTCCCGCAGCAGAAGCTGTGGATCTACTTTGAGGCGGGGAACGCGACGTGCGAGCCGCTCGAGGGCGGAAAGTGGCGCGTGTCGCTTCGGTGCGACTACGAGATTCTGGACGAGAAGGGCGCGAGCGTGGCGTGGCCGGAGGTGAAGGATTTCGCGAGGGACTATGACCCGGCGCCGTACGGGACGCCGGTGAACGACGTGTGCCTGCAGCTGGGGATTGTGATGCCGAAAGCGCCGCGGGGGAAATACACGCTGGTGTTGCGGCTGACGGACAAGGTGGAGGGGAAAGTGGGCGAAGCAAGAATGGGGTTCGAGCTGAAATAGCCCCCGGCGCGGAGCGCCCCCTTAACCTTAACCTTTCCCTTTTCCTTAACCTGCCTTGCTCCCGCGCGACAACGGCAGGTTAAGGAAAAGGGTAAGGTAAAGGTTAAGGGACGGGCGCTGCGCGCCCGCGGGAGCTGGTCATCGCTTTTTGGCGCGTTCGATGGGCTTGCCATTAAGATGGCGGGGTTCCCTACGACAGGAGCCCCCCCGCCATGAAGTTCTTCCTCGATACCGCTTCCGTCTCCGAAATCCGCGAAGCTGCCGCCCTCGGGCTGCTCGACGGCGTGACGACCAACCCCTCGCTCGTCGCGAAGGAGAAAAAGGACTTCCGCAAGCTGCTCGTGGAGATCTGCGAGGTCTGCGACGGGCCGGTTTCCGCCGAGGTCGTCGAGACGAACTGCGAGGGCATGCTCCGCGAGGGGCGCGAGCTGGCGAAGATCGCCGACAACATCGTGGTGAAGATCCCGCTCATCAAGGAAGGGATCAAGGCGTGCAAGATCCTGCGCGCCGAGGGGATCAAGACGAACGTGACGCTCTGCTTCTCCCCGAACCAGGCGCTGCTCGCCGCCAAGGCCGGCGCGTCCTACATCAGCCCCTTCATCGGCCGCCTCGACGACATCTCGACGGACGGGATGCAGCTCATCCGGGACATCCGGACGATCTACGACAACTACTCGTTCCCGACGGAGATCCTCGTCGCCTCGATCCGGCACCCGATCCACGTCCTCGAGGCCGCGAAGATCGGCGCGGACGTCGCGACGATGCCCTTCAAGGTGTTCGACCAGATGCTGGCGCATCCGCTGACGGACAGCGGGCTGAAGAAGTTCCTGGATGACTGGAAGGCGACGCAGGGGAAGTAGCGAGAGGGCCCGAAACGGCAAACGCCAAGATTCAAGGTCCAAGGAAACGCCAAGGGGCAAAAGGCAAACGGCAAGGATCGGCGGGTTGGAGTTGGCGTTTGGCGTTTGTGGTTTACTTGCTGTTTGCCGTTTGGAATTTGCTTTTTATTCCCCCCCCCCATTGCGCCGATAAACAACCCAGGCGAAGGTCCGCCCCATGCAAGACCGCCTCTGCTTCTACCACACCGCCGTCCAGGCGGTCGGGATGTGCATTCACTGCCACAAGCCGTACTGCCAGGCTTGCCAGGTCGAGACTCCGTACGGGAAGTTCTGCTGTCACGACTGCTCGGGGAAATACGCGGCGTTCAAGGCGACGTGGAAGGAACCGAAGCTGCGGACGCCGTGGCTCGGGCCGATGATCTCCGGCGTCATCCTGCTCGGGCTGCTCGGAATCGCGGCGGCCTGGGTCGGGCACCGGTGGCTGGGGATTTCCGCGCTGCGTCCGTTCGACGTGATATCGAGGTTCACCCGATGATGCTGTCCTCCCGGAACGCAGCGCTCTCTTCCATCCTCGCCGTCGCCGCGCTCGCCGGCTGCTCCGGCACCGAAAAAGACCAGCCCCGCGATACGAGCTGGACCGACGCCGAAGCCGCTTACCTCGCCGGCGAATGGTCCGTCGCCATCCCCGCCTACGACCGCTTCATCTCCAGCCACGCCGACGACTCCCGCGTCGTCCACGCCCGCCTCCGCGTCGGCCGCTCCTACCTCGCCATGAACCGCCCCGCCGCCGCACTCCCCTTCATCGACCAGGCCCTCTCCGACGCCCCCGACAGAAAGTTCAGGGCCGACGCGCACTCCGCCCGCGGAATCGCCCAGCACCTGCTCGGCGCGCCGGAGAAAGCCGAGGCCGAATTTCTGGAAGCGATTCGGATCGGTGAGGGGTACATCCGCAAAGACGAAGTCCTGTACTACCTCGGCGTCTGCCGGATCCGCCGGGGCGACTGGGACGATGGACTGGCAGACATGGGGGCGGTCATCAAGGAAGCGCCGGATTCCCCGTACGCGGCGAAGGCGCGGTCGATCCGGTCGTCGGGCGTGCGGGCGTTCTCGGTGCAGGTCGGCGCGTTCGGCGACCCGGCCGGCGCGCGGCGGCGGGCGGACGAGCTGCGGGCAAAGGGCTACGACTCGGAAATCGTGCCCGAGGGGACGCTGAACTGCGTGCGGACCGGCCGGTATGCGACGTGGGGCGAGGCGACGGAAGCGGCGCGGGCGCTCGAAACGGTCACCGGGTTTGACGCGGCCGTTGTGCCGTAGGCAGGGCGGGCAACAGGGCGAGTAACGGTGCGCACCAGTGCGTCCGGCAATGCGACAACCGCGGGCGCCCCGGTTCCAGGCTGCCCGCCAGCCCGCCTTCCGCGTTGTCCCTTGAATGCCCCTTCAAAACCCCTTACCATGTCCCGACTTGCGCCCACAGGGGGCCGTGCCGGGCGCACAACATCGGGGGAATTCATGGGTCTGGTCGCCACAGTCAAGCGCGCGGCGACGCGCGCGGTCGTCAACCAGCTTCTCGGGATGGTGGATTCGTCGGACGCGACGCTTCTCAAGATGCTTCGCGCGATCAAGTCCGTCTCGTCGCTGGACTGGTACGACAAGGGCCTCGCGGCGATGGAAGAGTACATCCGCGTGGGGCACCCGGGCGTGGAGGCCGCGCGGAGAGCGGTGCGCGTGATGAGCCCGGCGACGCGCAGGAAAGTCGTCGAGAACTTCGTCATGAACACGTTCATCGAGGGAAACCACAAGCGCGTCGAGTTCTACGAGAAGGAAGGCTTCGGGCCGCCGACGACGCTTCTGATCAGCCCGACGACCGTCTGCAACCTGAAATGCTACGGGTGCTACGCCGAGGGGCATGACGTGCACTCGACGCTGTCGTTCGAGGCGATGGACAAGCTGATCGGGGAGGCCAAGGGCGTCGGCGCGCCGTTCGTGCATTTCGTCGGCGGCGAGCCGTTCCTGGTCAAGCACCTGTGGGACCTGTTCGAGAAGCACCCGGACGTGTTCTTCAACGTCTTCACGAACGCGACTCAGCTGGGTGACGCCGAGATCGACCGGCTGGCGAAGATGGGGCACGTGGCGCTGTCGGTGTCGGTGGAAGGGCTCCAGATGCACACCGACGAGCGGCGCGGGCGCGGGATCTACGCGCTGGCGACGGAGACGATGCGCAAGCTGGCGGACAAGGGCGCTCTGGTGGCGTTCAGCGCGACGTACTCGAAGGCGAACTTCGACACGGTCGGGACCGCGGAGTTCATGGACGCGATGATCGACGTCGGGTGCGTGTTCGGGTGGTTCTTCCCGCTCATGCCCGTCGGGTCGTGCGCGGTGCCGCAGCTCATGCTGACGCCGTACCAGAAGCTGCAGTTCAAGGACCGCCTCGCCGAGATGCGCGCGACCAAGCCGCTGCTCTTCTTCGATTTCGGCCACGACGAGTGGCTCGCGGGCGGCTGCCTCGCCGGGCGCAAGATGCTGCACATCAACTCGCAGGGCGGCGTCGAGCCGTGCATGTTCACGCAGTACGCGGTGGACAACATCCACGGGAAGTCGTTCACGGACGTGCTGAAGTCGAAGTTCCTGGGCAAGGTGCGCAACGACGAACGCATCCGCGCGAATCCCATGAAGACCTGCCTCGTGACGGACGTGCCCGAAGTGATGCGCGAGATCGTGAATACCTCGGGCGCGAAGGACCAGTCCGGCGACACGTTCATGACGACGATGGCTCCGGTGATGGACGCTTTCGCCCGCGAGGACAAGGCGCTTCATGAGTCGGAGAAGGAATGATGCTGCGCGCCGCGAAAAACTACGCGATCGAGAAAGTCATCAACGGGGTCGCTTCCGCCGCGGCGAACATGTCGGACGCCGGGATTCTCCGGATCATCTCGATTCTGCGGACGCTGATGCCCGCGGACTGGTATGCGAACGCGCTGAACGCCGGTGAGCGGTACGTGAAGGAGAAGCACCCTGGGGTTGAAGCGGCGCGGCGGATTTCGCGGAACCTGTCGCCGGGTGTGCGCAAGGCGATGATCCGGAATTTCGTCCTGGGCGTGCTGATCGAGGGGAACAAGGTCCGGAAGAAGTTCTACGACGAGGAAGGGTTCAATTCGCCGCCGATGCTGATGATGAGCCCGACGAGCGTGTGCAACTACCGCTGCTACGGGTGCTACGCGGACGGCGAGGACTGGAAATCGGAGCTGGAACCGGAACTCCTGCACAAGCTGATCGACGAAGCACAGGGGATCGGGTCGCGCCTGATCGCGTTCACCGGCGGGGAGCCCTTCCTGCGCAAGGACCTGATGGACATCATCGGGAAGCACCGGGACGTGATGTTCTCGGTGTACACGAACGGGTCGAAGATCACGCCGGAGATGCTCGACAAGTTCGCGGAGTGGGGAAACGTGCACCTGAGCTTCTCGCTCGAGGGCGGGCAGGTGCTGACGGACGACCGCCGCGGCGCGGGGGCATTTGCGATCGTGATGCACCAGATGGACGAGTGCAAGAAGCGCGGGATCTTCTTCGGCTTCGGCTGCACGGTGTCGCGCAAGAACCTGGAAGCGGCGACGTCGGACGAGTTCGTGAAGCTGATGGTGGACAAGGGGGCGGGGTACGGGTGGTACCTGAACCTGATGCCGACGGGCCCGGTCGAGTCGCAGGAACTGATGCTGACGGCGGCGCAGCGGTACTGGATGCGCGAGCGGTCGGCGGTGATCCGCAAGACGCACCCGATTTTCCTCGTGGATTTCGTGAACGAGGCGTGGCTGGTCGGCGGGTGCATGGCCGGCGGGCGCAAGTTCATCCACATCAACTCCAACGGCGACGTCGAGCCGTGCATGTTCATCCACTACGCCGTGGACAACATCCGGAACAAGACGATCCGCGAAGTGCTGCGGAGCGACTTCATGAAGAAGATGCGCGAAGCGGTCCCGCACGACGCGCGCGACGCGCGGCCGTGCCCGATCATCGACCACCCGCACAAGCTGCGCGAGATCGTCGAGTCGACGGGGGCGTTCAAGACGACGCCGGACGCGCACCAGCTGGTCACCGACTGGGCCCCGTATCTCGACGCGTACGGCGCCGAGTTCGGGCGCCTCGACGCCGCCCATGCCGCCGACGCCAGCAACCCGGAGCTCGTCGCGCTTCGCGCCGAAATGCCGCGCCCCGAAGTCGCGGTCGGAGTGGAGGTGGGCAAGCGTTACGGCCCGCGCCGCGAGGAAGAGCCGGTCAAGCAGGGGTCCTGTGGCACGGGGTGCTCGACGACCGCGACGGTCACGCGCGCTCCGGAAACCCCGGCTTCCTAGCATGGGCGCTTCCCGGATGTTCCGGATCGCGCTCCTGGCGGCGATTCCCGCGATTTCATTCGCCGCCCCGCCTCCGGCCGGCGCCCCTGCGCGCATCCTCTGGATCCAGGGCCACAACGAGATGGGGCTGGAAAGTGACGGTCCGGACGGCGGCGGCGACCTGCGCCGGACGATCGTGGCGACGTTCCCCGGAATCCAGATCGAGTCCGCGTGGCTGGCCACTCTTCCCATGGAGCCGCCACGGGACGCGGTCCTGGTCATGGCGGGGCCGAAGCGCGACCTGAGCGAAGAGGAAGCGGCGAAGCTGGCGGGCCTGCTGTCTCGCGGCGCGCGGCTGCTGGTCTGCATCGATCCCCGCATCGAGCACGATCGCGTGGACCTTGCTCGACTGCGCGCGGTGCTGCGCGATGCGGGGGCCGACGTCGGCGGCGAACGCATCGTTGACCACGAGGCGGAACTGCCTCCCGAGGCCTTGCCCATGCCTCGCGCGAAGCCGGCGGTCAGGGGCGAGCGCATGGTCTTCCTCGCGAAGTTCGACCGCGCGGAGCACGCGATGCTCTCGCTTCTCCCCGCCGGCGCCGACATCGTCCTGTCCGATGCCTGCCGCGTCGCCGCCGTGGCCGGCGGATCCGATCCCTTCGATTCCCGGGAACTCGCCGCGACCAGCACTTCCGCCTTCACCGTGGGCGCCGGAAATGCGAGAGGTCCCGCGGGTCCGGTGCTGGTCGCCGCGACCCGGCGGGCGGGCCCGGGGCGCTTCGTCGCCGTCGGGGACGCGACGTTCCTGACGAACGGCTTTGCGGCGCGCACGGGCCGCAAGGATGCGCCGCTCGCGATCGCCGCGATCCGCTGGCTGGCCGAGGGCCTGGACGCGCGTCGCCCTGCGGGGGCCGTTCGGGCGCCGGACGCCAACATTCCGGAGGAGAATCGCGAGCCGCTGGTTCTCTACGCGGCCGTGACGATCGCGGCCCTGCTGGTCCTCGGGAATGCCGTCCTCCGCGCAAAACCCTGAGCGGTTACTTCCGCGCCTTCAGCGCCGCCCGGATCCACGCGGGAAGGCCATGGACCGCAGCTCCGTGATCCACGACGCCGGCCTTCCAGAGTTCCTCGAGATCCGCGGGCCATGAAGGGTCGGCTTTCCCCCCTGTTGCAGCACCAGGACCGGTCGCGGCGAGGTCCGTGAGTTTCCGGATCGTTTCCGGGGAACCGCGGGCGGCGAGAACGGCGACGAGGGGAAGCCGGGACTCGTTGGAAACACTCGTGCTGACGACGCAGGCGAGCAGGTCAGCCTCGACGGCAGCCGGCAGGTTGCCGCGCGCCGTGATCATGCGCGCGGCGGTCCACGCCAGGGCCCTGGGCCAGTGGCTGTCGCGCAGCGCTTTCCCCACGGGCGACCAGTCCCTGGCGACGAGGGCACGCGTGACGGCACCCAGGTCGTCCTCGGCCGGGGAGAGGGAAAGGAGAAGGGCTGCGTTCGAAGCGAGCACGGTCCCTGTGGATCGTTCGGCGGACAACGCGAGGCGGGCCGCGTCGCGAAGCGGGCTGGAGGCGGCATCCCGCTGGATTGCGAGCAAGGCCGGCGCGTCGAGGCTCTCGAGAAACAGCCCGGAGCCTTCGCGGAGAGCCGCGGTCCCCAGGGCCCTCAGGACGGCAGGATCGGCCGGGTCGGCCGCCGCCAGGGTTGCGAGAGCCGACCACTCGGCGAAGTCCGGGGGTCCGTCCGGGTGCCCGCCCTCCGGCCCCGCAAATCGCATGGCCATGTCATGCCAGGTCGGCGCGGCACTGCAGGGATCGCCGCCCTTCGCGTCGAGCACCAGGTGCGGGCACGCGAAAGGCGCCGAGCGCTCGAGGGCGACCCAGCGCCACTCTTCGACACCCTCCGGCGAATAGGCCACGCCGCGCCCGTCCCCCGGCGCCGCCAGCCGCCACCGGAGGTCCGCCGCCTCGAGGATTCCCGCTGCGTCCTCGCTCTCGTGCGTGCCGGCCATAACCGGCACCAGGGTTTCCCCGCCGTCCGTCCCGGCCAGGACCAGCGTCGTGCGGACGAAGTAGACCGTCGCCTTCCCGATCCCTCCACGCCCGCTGCGCTGCCGCTCGAACGACCCGCACACCGTCACCACCACCGCAGAGGACCACGCGCCCCCGGGCGGAAGCGCCAGCTTCGAGCTCGACTCGCGCGAGCGCGGCCGCTTGCGCAGTTCCTTCCCTGCTTCCGACTCGCAGCCGGTCAGCGCGGCCACCGCGCAGGCGATCGCGAGGATTCGTGAAAGTGTGCCCGGCCGGTTGTCGCGCATCCGGACAGCGAAGCGCACGGGCAACGGCAGGTCAAGCCGGATCGGGATTTGTCGTCGCGCCCGGCGCAGGACCGTACGATTCTCCGCATGAAGGCCGACCCGAAGTCCGGAAAGACCCTCCAGCGCCGCCTCGACATCGCGCGCGCCGCCGCCGCGGTCTTCCGCCGCAAGGGCTTCGCCTCGGCCACGACCGAGGACATCGCCGGTGCCCTCGGCATGACCAAGGGCTCCCTCTACTACTACTTCCGCGACAAGTCCGACATCCTCTTCTTCTGCCAGAACTACTCCCTCGACCGCCTCCTCTCCGAAGCCGCACGCATCCGCCGCTCCGGCGCCCCGCCGGCCGCCCGCCTCCGCGACCTTGTCCGCGCCCAGATGGCCCTCATGCTCGACGAGCTCGCCGGCACCGCCGCCCACATCCAGACCGACGCCCTCGACCGCGCGCGATGGAAGAAGCTCATCGTGAAGCGCGACCGGTACGAGCGCGAAGTGCGCGCGATCGTGGCGGACGGCGTGAAAAAGCGCGTCTTCCGCTCCGCCGACCCCGCGACCGCCGCGCGCGCCATCCTCGGCGCCGTGAACTGGACCATCACCTGGTTCCGGCCGGGCGGGAAGCGCACGAGCGAGGAAGTCGCGGCGGACTTCGCGGAGATGTTCGTGGAAGGGCTGCGCGCGCGGAGTTAACCCGGGCCGAGCTTCCGGTGCGCTTCGCATTCACACCACTTGTCCGCGGGACTCGGGCAGGTCCACGCGAGCGCGACGTCCGCTTCGCAGGAACCCTGCGGGTACGGCCCGCGGACGGAGAGGTCGGTCTCGCCCATGAAGTGATCGTAGAGTTCCTCGATCATCCAGACGCGGCAGGCGTCGCAGAAGTACCAGGAGCGCGTCTCCTCGTCGCCCTGCACGAAAACGCTGATGAATGCCTTGCGGCGGCGCACCGGTCCGAGTTCGGAGCCGCACTTTCCGCATTTCACGGAATCCATACGGTCACCTCGGCGGCGGGCTTCTTCGGGATGTCAGGGACCGTGCAGTTCTGCGCCGGATACCCCACCGGAAACAGAATGTAAGGCTTCTCGTGCGGAGGCCGCTTCAGCGCCTTCGACAGGAATCCCATCGGGCTGGGCGTATGTGTCAGCGTGGCGAGCCCCATGTGATGAAGGGCCGCGATGAAAAGCCCGCACGCGATCCCGACGCTCTCGCTGACGTAGTAGTTCTTGCGGATGCCGCCCTCGACGGGCCGGTGCTGCTCAGCGAAGACGACGACGAGCCACGGCGCTTCCTCGAGAAACTCCTTGTGCCAGTCGGTCCCCAGCGGCGCCAGCGCCTCGCGCCACTCCGCCGGCATCCGGCCACCGTCGTAGTTCTCGCGCTCTTCCGCTTCTGCTGCCTCGCGAATGGAACGCTTCGTCGCCGGCTCGCCGACGGCCACGAACGTCCATGGCTGGCGGTTGGCGCCCGAAGGCGCGGAGTTCGCGGTCGCGATGGCGACCTCGAGGAGCTCCCGCGGAACCGGGTCGGGGGAGAAGTGCCGGACGCTGCGGCGGGCGGCAAGTTCGTCGCGGAGGGCGCTGCCGCGGCGCAGGGCCTCGAGGGGCGGGAAGCGCTGGACATCGTAGGCCACGAACCGGGGTTCGCTCATGGCCTCGATTATGTCAGCTTCCGCGATTTGAGGAGGGGCTTGGTCACCGGAGGGGCAGGGCGTAGGATGCGTCCGGGATCAGGAAGGACTCTGGAGGGACGCCGTTGATCACGCCCGGACTGCCGTCGCCACGGCCCGTCATGGAGCCGGGCAGGCTGCTCAGCGCCCTCGTCGAGCACAGCGCGGACGCGTTCGCGATGCTCGATGCGGACGGGACCATCCTCTACTCGTCGCCCGCGACGCTTCGCCAGATCGGCTATGAGCCGGGCGAACTCGTCGGCGCCGATCCGTTTGCGCTGGTCCACGCGGACGATCTCGCTGCGGTCCGTGGGTTGTTTGCGACGGTCGTGGAACAACCCGGCCGGGTCGAGCGGGCGGAGTTCCGGATGCGGCACAAGAACGGGGAGTGGCGCTGGATCGAGGCGACTTCGCGGAACCTCCTCGACGAGCCTTCCGTCGCGGCCGTCATCGTCATCAGCCGCGAGGTCGGGTGGCGGCGGGAAGCGGAAGCGGCGCTGCGCGCGAGCGAGGAGCGGCTGCGGGCGGTGGTGATGCAGGCCGCGATCGTCGTCTGGGCGGTGGATCGCAACGGGGTCTTCACGCTGTCGGAGGGCTCGGGCCTCAGCGGGCTCGGGCTGCGTCCCGGGCAGGTCGTGGGCCAGAGCGCCTTCGAGGTCTACGCCGCGCACCCCGAAATCGGAGGCCAGATCCGGCGCGCCCTCTCCGGCGAGTCCTTCCGCGCCGTCGTGGAAGTCGCCGGCCGTGTCTACGACGCGTGGTACGGTCCCCTTCGCGACCCCCGCGGCGAAATCGAAGGCGCCACCGGCGTGGCGAGCGACGTCACCGAGGCCCGCCGCCTCCACGAACAGTTCCTCCAGGCCCAGAAAATGGAAGGGCTCGGCCGGCTGGCCGGCGGCATCGCCCACGACTTCAACAACCTCCTCACCGCCGTCCTCGGATTCTCGGCGCTTCTCATCAAGCGCCACCCGCACGGCGACCGCGACCGCGCGGAACTCGACGAAATCCGCAAGGCCGCGGAACGCGCCGCCGGGTTGACGCGGCAGCTGCTCGCCTTCAGCCGCCGCCAGGTCGTCCAGCCGCAGACGCTGGACCTGAACGTGGTCGTGGAAGAAGCGCGCGGAATGCTGGCTCGCCTGATCGGCGAGGACGTCGCTCTTCAGACCCTGCTCGAACCCTCGCCGGTCTGGGTTCGCTCCGACCGCGGACAGCTCGAGCAGGTGATTGTAAACCTGGCCGTCAACGCCCGCGACGCGATGCCCCACGGGGGGCGCCTGGCGATCTCGACCCGCCGGCGCACGTTCGGCTCGGCCGAAGCGGAAAAGGAAGGGCTGCGTCCGGGAAGCTGGGTGTGCCTTGAAGTAGCGGATTCGGGGACGGGAATGTCGGAAGAGGTGCGCCGGCGCGCGTTCGAGCCCTTCTTCACGACGAAGGCGGCGGGCAAGGGAACCGGGCTCGGCCTGGCGACGGTGTACGGGATCGTGGCGCAGGCCGAGGGGCGGATCGCGCTCGTCTCGGCGCCGGGGCAGGGCACGACGTTCACGATCTGGCTGCCCGAGGCCGCGCCCGCCGCGGCGGGGCGGCATCCGGACGCGCCGAAGGGCGCGGGCGGCAGCGAGACGATCCTCCTCGTCGAGGACGAGCCGAGCGTCCGCGACATGTGCCGCGCCGCCCTGATCGAGCGCGGCTACCGCGTCCTCGAGTGCCCCGGCGGCGCCGCCGCGCTCGCCCTTCTCGCCGCCACGAACGACCCGGTCCACCTCCTCCTCTCCGACCTCGTCATGCCCGCCATGGGCGGCCGCGAACTCGCCCGCCGCGCCGCCGAACTCCGCCCAGGCCTCCGCGCACTCTTCATCACCGGCTACCCGCCCGACAATCCCGGCGACACCCCGGAACACGACTCCGTGCTTCTCAAGCCCTTCACGCTCGACGAACTCGCCACGAAGATCCGCGCGGCGCTTGACGCGCCGCGCGCGCCGGCCTAGCCGAGTCGCTCAGGCGACCACGCCCACGCATCCACCGTGCGGGCGAACAGGGCGTGCGGTGGATCGGGGGGAAGCGCGAACCCCGCCGCGGCCGCCATCGAGTTCTCGCGGATCGTGACGCGCGCGGCCCGGAGTTCCCAGGGGGCGTGGAGAGTCTCGGCGCGCGCGAGCCCGCCGCCGCGCGCGGGGGCGTACAGGCAGTAGCGCTCCGCGAGGAAATGCTCCAGCGTCCCGGGCTGCGCGCGGAATTCGCGGCCGGAAGGGGCGTACCTCGCGCGGAACACGGCGGGTGCGCTTCCCGGCGCGATCCGTTCGCTGTCGTACGAGACGCGGCCTTCTTCTTCGCAGACCTCCATGCGCGCCTTCCAGTAGGGGAGGCCGTACCACGCGCGCGCGACCAGCACGACGGGGGCGTTCGTGGCGTCGAGGCTGAAGAACCACACGCCGGGCTTGCCGCCGTGTTTCACGTAGGTGCGGACGTTGAGCTCCGGGAAGGCGACGGTGCCGGGGACCGGCGGGAGCCCGCGGAGCCGGACGTGCTCCATGCGGAACGGCACGATGCCGATCCAGGCGCTCCCGTCGAACGTGTCCGGCTCGAGCGCGGCGGGAATGCTTTGACGCACTGCGTCAACGGGCACGCGCCAGTGCAGGAACGCCAGCGAGCTCCACGTCTGCCGCACCGCCCAGGCCCCCGCCGGGCAGGGCCACGGCCGGTGGCTCGCGTCCGGCAGCCGCATTAGCCCTCCGCCTCCGCTTCCGCTTCCCCGTGCCGGAAGTCCGGGTTGTCGAACCGCGTGTACTCCTTGCGCCACGTCAGCTGCACGTCCCCCACCGGCCCCGTGCGCTGCTTCGCGATGATCACCAGCGCGTCCGTGTCGTTGTCCTTCAGCGCGTCCTTGTAGTACCCCGCCCGGTGCAGCAGCATCACCACGTCCGCATCCTGCTCGATCGACCCCGATTCGCGCAGGTCCGCCAGCATCGGCCGGTGGTCCGTCCGCTTCTCCACCTCGCGGTTCAGCTGCGCCAGCGCGATCACGGGCACCTTCAGCTCGCGCGCCATCGCCTTCAGCGACCGCGAAATGTACGAGATCTCCGTCTGCCGGTTGTCGAACCGGCTCCCCGCCTCCGCCGCGCGCACGTCGATCAGCTGCATGTAGTCCACGACGATGAGCGAGAGTTTTTCCTTCATGTGGAAGCGCCGCGCGCGCGACCGGATCTGGTTCACGGTGAGGCCGGAAGAGTCGTCGATGTAGATCGGCGCGCTGGAGAACCCGGTGGCGGTCTCGACGAGCCTCGCCTTTTCTTCTTCCGTCACGGTCCCCTTCCGCACCCGGTGGGCGTCGATCCGCGCGTGCGAGCAGATCATGTTCTGCGCGAGCTGCTGCCCCTGCATTTCCAGCGAGAAGATCAGGACGGGGAGCGTCTCCTTGACCGCGACGTGTTCTACTACATTTAAAGCGAATGATGTTTTCCCCATGCTGGGCCTACCCGCCACGATGATCAGCTGCGCTTCCTGCATGCCGCTCGTCAGGTCGTCCAGCGCGTAGTACCCGGTCGCGACCCCCGAGATCCGCTTGTTCCGGTCGCGCATCGCCAGGATCCGGCTGAATACCGGCCCGAGGATCTTGTGGATCGGCGTCGCGGTGGAAGTCTGCCCCTGGCTGATGCGGAAGATCTCCTGCTCCGCGACGACGGACAATTCCTCCGAGTGCACCGCCGGGTCGTACGCCTTGCGCAGGATTTCGGACGCCGCGCCGATGAAGCCGCGGAGAAGCGCCTTCTCGCGGACGATGTCGGCGTAGAACTCCGCGTTCGCGGAGCTCGGGACCTTCCCCGTCAGCTCCAGGATGTAATCCGGCCCGCCGACCTCCTCGAGCAGCCCTTTGCGCGCCAGCTCCTCGCGCAGGATGATCGCGTCCACAGGCTTGGCTTCGTCGGTGAGGGACTGGATGAGCTTGAAGAGCGTCTGGTGCTTCTTCAGGTAGAACGAAGTCGAGTCCACTTTCTGGTCCACGTCGTGCATCGCGCCGGAATCAAGCAGGATCGAGCCGAGCAAACACTGCTCGGCTTCGAGGTTCTGCGGCTGGATGCGTTCTTCTGCGAGTCCCATGGCTTCGAGATCTTACTCGCCTGTTCTTGATTGTCGGAGTGTTCGCTCTCACGACCGAGTTGCGAGTTGCGGGTTGCGAGTTGCGAGGAACGGCAAAACGGCATTTCCGCAGGGCCGTTCCTCGCAACTCGCAACCCGCAACTCGCAACTGTCGTTACCGTTCAACGAAAAAGGCCCCGCGTCGCCGCGGGGCCTTGTCGGGTCATCACGAAAGTTACTTCTTCTTCTCCGGCTTCGCCTCGGCCTTCGCTTCGGCTTTCACCTCGGCCTTGGCAGGAGCCGCTTCCGCAGGAGCAGCGCCGTCCTTCTTGGCCTCCTTGCCGCCTTCCTTCTCCTTGCCTTCCTTGCCTTCCTTCATCTTCTTGGGCCGCTTGCCGCGCATCTTCGGGTCGTGCTTCTCGGCCTCGTCAACCGAGATGCCCTTGGCGAACGGATTCTCTTCGTCGTTCTCCGCTCCCGCCGACTCCGCCTTCGAACCCGCGACCGTCAGCTTCAGCTTCGACTGCACCTCGGGGTGGAAGCGCACCGTGACGGTGTACTCGCCCAGCCGCTTGATCGTCGTGCCGATCAGGATGAACTTCCCGTTCACGTCCATCCCGGCCCGCTTCAGCGCTTCCGCCACCGTGGACGGCGTCACGCTCCCGAACAGCACGCCTTCGTTGTTCGCGAGCATTTCGACCGTCACCTGCGTGTTGCCGATCTGCGCCGCCAGGTCGCTGTACTGCCGCTTGATGTCGGTCTCGTGCTTCTCGGCCTTCCTCGAAGCGGCCTTGAACTCCCTGGCCGCGCCCGCCGTCGCCGGCGTCGCCAGCTTGCGGGGGTACAGGTAGTTCCGGGCGTAGCCGTCCGACACGTTGACCTGGTCGCCGCGCTTGCCCAGCTTGTCCACCGTCTGCCACAACAGCACTTTGATCGCCATGGTTGTTCGCTCCTTACCCGACGAACGGCAGCAGGGAGAGATATCTCGCCCGCTTGACCGCCGTCTTCACGGCGCGCTGGTGGCGCGCGCAGTTGCCGGACCGCTTGCGGCTGAACAACTTGCCCTGGGCGGTGCAAAGTTTCTGCAGGATGTGGATGTCCTTGTAATCAACGCGGGAGAGCTTGCCCTTTTCCCTGCAGAAGCGGCACCGGTTGTCCTTGCGGAACTTTCTGTACTTCTTCTTGGCATCGCCGCCGCCTTCGGCGTCAGCGTCGCCCATCCCGAACTCGGGTTCGGAGTCGCGGCGCGGGCCGCGTTCGCGATCCCTGTCCGGCTTTTCTCGTGTCGTCCTCGGCATATCTCTTCAACCTCTCAGGTAGTAGTCGTTGTTAGCGTCCGCCAGCCTTCGCACGCCTTCGCCAGCCTTCAAAGCCTTCGCCAGCCTTCCCTTAAAACGGCGGATCGCCACCCATTTCCGGCGGGGGCTCGTCCGACGGGCCCGGCCCCTCGTCGCGCGGCTCCTGCTGCGGAGGAGGAGAATTCGGTCGCACGGGTCCGCGCGCCGGGGGCCCGCCGCGCTGAAAACCGCCGCGCCGCGCCCCTCCGCTCTCGGATCCCTCGCTCCCGCCGCCGGCGCCACCGGCAGCGCCGCCCCCGTCCACGAACGTCACCTGGTCCGCCGTCACGGACAGCTTCGACCTCTTCTGCCCGTCCTGCTCCCACTGGTCGAACTTCAGCCGGCCTTCCACGAACACCTGCCGGCCTTTCTTCAGGTACTGCGCGCTGATCTCCGCCGTGCGGCCCCACGCCGTCACATCCACGAACGTGGCTTCTTCCTTCTTCTCGCCGCTCCCGGGATCCGTGTACTGCCGGTTCATCGCCATCCGGAGATCGCAGACCGCCGTCCCTTTCGGGGTATATCGAAGCTCCGGGTCGGCCGTCAGCCGCCCCAGCAGCATCACCTTGTTCACGCTCGCCATGCTTACTTCCTTTCGGTCGCCGAAGGCGGCACAGGCGCCACCTGCTCCTCGGGCGGCGGAACCGCCTCCACCCGCACCAGCACGTGCCGCAGCACAATGTCCGACAGCTGCGCCTCGCGGTCGATCTTCGTCACCGACTGCGTGTCCCCCTTGAAGTACACCAGCATGTACGCCCCGCGCTTGTGCCCGCCGATCTCGTAGGCCAGCTTCCGGTCGCCCCACTTGTTGGAAGCGAGGATCTCGGCGCCGTGGCGCGTCGCAAGCCCGTGCACGTGCTCGACCACTTTGTTCCAGTCCTTGCCGGCGATCGTCGGCTCCACCACGAACATTCCTTCGTACGTCCCGGTCTGGATCATGTCTATTCCTCTTTCTTGTCTTGTTTAGAAGGGTCCTTCGCGGGCTTGGGAGGGGCATTGAAGCGGTTTGCCGCCGCGTTCACGCCCTTCGTCACCCAGACTTCCACTCCTTCGGCCGCCGACTGGATCGCAGGCTCGATGGCCTTGAGCTCCTCGCCCGAGAACTTCCCGAGCACGAAACTCTCCACCACCCATCCCGCCGGCAACCCCAACCCGATCCGCAGCCGCGGGTAATCCTGCCGCCCCAGCCGCTTCTCAATATCCTCCAGCCCGTGGTGCCCGCCGGAACTTCCGCCCGCCCGAAAACGCAGGCGGCCGACCGGCAGGTTCAGGTCGTCGCAGATCACGAGGCAGTCGGCGGGTTCTATCTTGAACCACGCCAGAAGAGGCTGAACGGCCTTTCCCGAAAGATTCATGTACGTCTGCGGCTTCACGAGAAGACATCTCTCTCCGCCCATCGTGGTTTCGGTCACGAGCGACTCGAACTGTTCGCGAGCGGCTCCGGCCGCTTGCGCACCGGGGCGCCTTGCGACCGCTTCCACCACCATGAATCCCAGGTTGTGCCGTGTCCCTTCGTACCGCCGCCCCGGGTTCCCAAGGCCGACGATCGCTTTCACGGACGCTATTCCTTCTTCTTGTCCGAGCCTCCCTTGGCTTCCGGCGCGGCTTTCCCGCCCGCCGCCGGAGCAGCCTCGCCCTCCTCGGGCTTCTTGGCCGTGAGAACTTCCGGCTCCGCCGCAGCCGCAGCCGCGACCGCATCCGGCGCCGCGACGACTTCTTCGATGGCCTGGTGCACGGTGATGACGAGCAGCTCGGCATTCCCGTCGATCGTCACGCCCTCGGGAAGGTGCAGGTCCTTCAGCTTCACCACCTGCCCGATTTCCAGCGCCGTCACGTCGTGCTCGATCACCTTCGGGATCCGGTCGGGCAGGCACTGGATCGGGATCTCGATCACCAGCACGTCCATCTGCCCTTCGCCCGACGCCACGCCCTTCGACACGCCCTTGACCTTCAGCGGAATCTTGAGCGACAGCTTCTCCGTCATCGACGTCCGGCCGAAATCCACGTGCAGGATCTCGTCCGTGATCGGGTGGTGCTCCACCTCGCGGATGTACGTCAGCTCCTGCTTGCCGTTCAGCGTCAGCTTCACCAGGCGCGTCCCGGCCTTCAGGATGCCGTGGAAGCCCAGCTTCGGCACCGTCACGCTGACGGTCGCTTCCTTGTGCCCGTAAACAGCCGCCGGAATCCGGCCCTTCTTGCGGTCTTTCTCAGCCTGCCGCGTGCCGACCTTCGGGCGGGCGGCGGCTTCGAGGTTCAGGATTTCCATCGGATGGCTCCTTGGGTCTGTGGTCTGTCGGAAAGGGGCGAAGAGTCTACAGACGGTCCGCGGAGCGTGCAACCGGAATTTGACGTGGGGGCGGATGCGTCGCCGCGCCGGACTTGTCGGCACCTCTGGAGCGCCCGATCCGGCCATCAGGGCAATCACCACGCGGGTCGCCGTCTCCTGGCAGGGCCTGCGAACCACTCTGCTAGATCCCCAGGTGTCGCAGCTTCTATGTCGCCAAGGACGCCAGCAAAACGACGAGGAGGAAGCGATCCCGGCGAGGCTGAGCTGATCGCCCCTGCGAGAACGCCGATCACTTCTGATCGTTCAGGGGATCATGCGGGCGAAAACAGGCCGTGGGTCTTACAGAAGAGGCGGCGGCCATGTCTCTTGCATTCCTTTCGGAAATCCAAACTGTGCCGGATAGCGGCGACATCACGCTATCCGAGATAGAAACTGACGCGAAAGAGCCGAGAGACGATCTGAGCCGCGATCACAAGGCTGGCTGCGAGAAAGACCCAGAGCTTCCATGCGCCTCGAGGCTGTGACTTCCGTTTGGCTGCATCAATGAGTTGCTCCTTGTCACCCCTCGCTCCCAAGAAGCCCGACGCTCCAATCGTTCCGAACACGAGCGTAAATGCGACATCCCATGCAGGGAAACTGAAGATGGACCTTTCGCCGTGTGGCCAGAGGCTCCAAGTGAGCCGCACTTCCTCAATGCAAAGGCCAATGCAGCCTGTTGCAATGCACCAGGAGAGGGTTCGGTTTATCCGCCTGAGAGACTCCGGCTTCATTTTTCACCATGAAGCTTCGATTGTGATTGGCCCAAATCTGGATCGTATCTCAATGCCTTTGAGAGCTCTTTGTTGCCCGAATCCGTTCCGTGCAAGTCTTTCAACGCCTTCGTCTCTCTCGGAGCAATCGAATCCAGCCATCGATGTACCTCGTCCTTTTCTCTAGTCGCCTTAGCGGGGATGTTTCTCTCGCCACTCGCGCTCGCTCTTGATGCGCGGTTCGATGTACTCGTCCAGCGAGATTGACTTCACCCCCCAGAGCTCGACCGTCTCCGCCGTCACAGCCTCGGCGCTTCGGGGCGGGCGGAGGTCGAAATTGACCTTCCCCCCGCCGCAGATGGCGGAGATGTCTTCACGGTTGACCTCGGCGAACTCGAACCACCAGACTCTCCAGGTGAGATCCGGCAGCCTGATGACCACGCCGTAGCGATCTCCTTCGATCCACTGGATCGGATCGTCGAGCTTGTGCCTGCCGGGCGAGGCAAAGTCTCGAAGCGCATTTGTCCAACTTGTGTCCAAGTGCATTGGGCCCCAGTGCGATTTGTACCCGTACCAATGCATGCCCCGAATACCGTCCTTCGTCTCGACGACGACGAAGAGGAATTGAAATGGCTGCGGCGGGGATTCGATGCTGACCGAGACCAAATCTGCTGGACCGCAGCAGCCTCCAAGCAAAACAAGGGCCGCCGTACAGAGCAACAGCAATTCCGCGGACCCGAGCGAGGCCTTGCGGGGCGACTCGTATGCCGACTCGTTTTCGGGGGGCACGGCTAGTCCCTGAGACTTTCAGCGGTGAAATGTCCCCCGACCACAGGTCCTATGCCTTTGACGACGGCCATGCGATGTCCCTTCTATCTGGGATGGTATTGCGGACTCCGCCCGAACATTCCGACCGTTGCCATCGCTATTTGGTTTCCTTGCTGCGAAGCTCGCGATAGCCCTTGATTTGGGGTTCGATGTATTGGTCAAGATAGGCCGAGCTGACGCCCCACTGTGCGACAGTCTCATGTGTAACAGGCTCGCAAACTTCCGAGCGTGAAAGAACCAGGTGAACGCGACCGCCACCGCACAGCACGGATGACGATCCGGTGCCTCTGATGCTGATATCATACCCGCGAACCGGTCCTGCCTGAAGCAGATCGAGCGCCTTGCCCTGCGGGAGTCCTTCGACGACATCAAAGATCGTGATGTCGCATACGTTGTCTTCGGCGAGATACTGGGCGACGGCAGCTCCGACATTACCCGCACCAATGACCGATACTTTTTTTCTCATAACATCCTCCAAAAAGAATAATGCCGTGCTTAGGCTGCGCGATGATAGAGCACCTGCGAAGCGGCATCAAGCACGACTGCGATTTTGCATTTATCTCCATATTTGCTAATCAACTCATAAACTGTCGTCTGCAGATTTGATCTGGCCGCGATCGGCAGATGCCGCAAAAGCGACGTTTCCAGTGTAGAGCATAGCACAAGATCGACCCGCTTGGCAAGAGCGATTGTACGCGCGACTTTGTGGATGCCCATAATCAATTTAGAATTCTTATCGATTGGCAGAGAGCCAGACGTTGCGAACGTTTTTGCGATTTTGAGGAATCTGCCGTCTCCGACGCCGTCTTTGCATCCCGAAACCAGCAAGACGGTTCCGCCGTCTCTTACTGATCCGGCGACATTCTCGTACGACTTTTGCAGTTGGTATAGATTCCGATCCAGCGGCGGATAAACGATACTGATGACAATGTCGAAGCGCTGCGAAATCTCGTGCGAGTAGTTGGCAATAACGAATTCGCAGGCCTGGTTGAAGGAATCATCCCAGTCACCGTGGCTGA
>CAVPNQ010000189.1:0-9692 GCA_963706735.1 uncultured Planctomycetia bacterium | reverse complement strand
AAGCATCATGCGAACGACAAAATGCGGTGTATAGACTGCCACCGACGTGTCTTTGACGAAGAGTTGGTAGATGTGGCTGATGAGTTCGACCGGCAGGTCGGCAAACGAATACCGATCCCAGAGCGTTCGCTGGCCGCCTGGTTCTTGCCGTCCTTCCACAAGATTGGCAAAACGAACGAGCTGGTTGCTGGCGAGCAGCTCTTCGCGTTCCTCGTCCTTGAGCATGAAGACATGCCCGTTGAAGCGGTCCTCCAGGTGTTCGAGCAACTTCACCAAGGCCGGAGCGTCAGCAAGAACCTGAAAGAACTTGTTCGCCCCGGGCTGAAAACGGGCGAAGAAACCGTCTTCGAACACTCCCCGCTTTTCAAGATACGCGATGAGCACCGACAGGATGAGCAACCGCCGCCGCAGCGGCTTCGGGAGGATGCTTTTGGCGGTGAGTTCGGCGTGCAGTTCCTTGACCGCATTGATGAGGGTCTTCTGCGCCGCTTGTTTGCTGGAGAGAAGCTTCTTGCACACCGTTGGGTCGTCCCAGAGTGTGCCGTTGCGCAGGCGGTCAAGGTCCCACCAAGGATCAGCGGAAATCTTGGAAGCAGCCTTCAGCGTCTTGAACGGCTTGAAAACAATCTCGCCGTCCTTCTCAAAATCAGGCCGGTGCGCACAGCGAAAAAGCTGAACGAGGCCGTATGTAACCCGGTAAACGAGCGGCACGCCGCCCCAACTCCAGAGTTGTTGATGCCGCTTCGCGAAATCAGGGTCTTTTGCCGGTCCATCTGAGCGATAGATGAACGCCTGCGCCACCGGTGGCTTGCCATCCTGTGAAGCTTCAAAGAAAACCGCATCGGCGCCGTAATGGGCTGCCTTTTCCATGACGGCAACCTCTTCGGGAGGGCGTCGCCAGCGCCTGCATCGGCGGCGGTCAGGGGATCGCCATGATCGTCGAGAGGCTCTAGTCGTGACGCAGTGCGTCAAATACCTCCTCGCGGCGGCCCTCGTGGCCGCCGCGTTCGTTTCGGGGGCGCGCGCCGAAACTCCCGAGGAAGAGATCAGGAGGGGGCTCGGCCAGCTTGCCGACGACGACGCCGGCAGGCGCGAAGCCGCGGAGTCCCTCCTGCGCGAAATCGGCCCCGAGGTCATCGCCCACTACGACCGGGGCAGGGAGGGCCGCGATCCCGAGGTCGCGCTCCGGATGCGGAAACTCCTCGAGGAGTGGCAGGTCCGCCCGTGCGCGGAAATGACCGGGGAGCAGTCGTACGTCCGGCTGGCCTCATGGGAATCCCCCGACAGGGTGCCGCGCGGCTGGTGGCAGTACGTCGACGACGACCGCATGCGCGACTGGATGCGCGCCAGGGCCGGCGACCACCTCCAGTGCCTGATCTACTGCCTGCAGCTCCCCGAAATCCCTCTCGACGAGGCCACGACAAGGGCCGCGCTCGCGTTCAACGAACTCCAGGCGCTCTCGGCGCTCGCCCGAAGGCCGGATCTCGAGCGCTACCCCGGCCCCGCGGCCCTCGCGCGCGAATCCGCCCTGCGTCTCGCCCAGGGAAGCGGCAGGGAAGCGGCCTACGCCGTCCTCTGGCGCCTCGGAGAGAGGGAGCCCCTCCTCCGCGCAATCCGCGAGAAGCGCGCCGAGCCGAGCGCCTCGGACCTGTGCTGGCAGCCGCTCGACGCCGACACCTGCGACGCGATCGGTGACGCGTTCGGCGACCGGGAGGACATGCGCGACTTCCTCGGCGAACACTTCCCGTCAGCTGCATGGCTTGACGACTACGTCCGCCGCGAACGCGCCGACCTGGCCGCCCGGCTCCGCCCGGACGACGCCCGGAAAGCACTCGAGTCGCTCCGATCCGGCTCCCCGAAGGCCCGTTTCCAGGCGTCCGTCTGGCTGGCCGCCATGGGCGGCGATGCCGCCGGCACCGAGGCCTTCGACGCCATCCCGATGGACGAGTCGGAAATCCTGCCCGCGAGCTTTCCCTCCATCGCGCCGCGGATTCCCGGGGAACGCGTCGAGATCCGGCTCCGGCACCTGATCGAGAATCCCCGTCTCGACACGCTCAGCCGGGAGCGGGCGCTGTGCGCCCTCGCCGCCCGTGGCCGCAGGCAGGACATCACGTTCATCTACACACAGCTCGAGTCGATCCATCCCGAATCGGCGGGGGCTGTCGCCGTCGCCCTCGCGCGACTGGGAAGCGCCGCCGGCGTCGGCGTGCTGCTGCCGCACCTGTCCTCCCCGGATCCGCGAGTCCGTTTCCCGGCCGCGGCGGCACTGCGGACCATCATCGGCGGCGGGTTCGATTACGACCCCGCCGGTTCCTCCACGGCCCGCAGCCGTTCCGCGCGCAAGTGGGTGACGTGGTGGCGCGAGAACCGCACGTCGTTCCACCCCGACGTCAAGTAGGGGTACACTCCCGCCATGCTCGCTGCGCTTCCGAACGGTGTCTGGGCCGTCCTGTTCGGCGTCGCGGTCCTCACGGCGATGACGTTCATGCAGCGGGCGAAACTGCGGAAACGCGCGGGGGTGGACTTGCCCGGGAAAAGCGGCGACGGGGATCGGCGGGAGGCGCGGGAGTCGATGGAAGCGCTGTTCGTGCAGCTGCAGGAGTTCTCGCGCGAGACGCTGGCGAAGCTCGACACGAAGGTGCGCGTGCTGAACGAGCTGCTGACGCGCGCGGAGGCGAGGATCGAGGAGCTGAAGAAGCTGTCGGCGCCGGGCACGCTCTCCGCGCCATCGCCGTCGAAGCCGGCGAACCCGCTTCACGAGAAGGTCTACCGGCTCGCGGATGCGGGCCGCACCCCCGCGGAGATCGCCGGCGACGCCGGGCTGGAGCGCGGCGAGGTGGAGTTGATCCTCGGGCTGCGCGGGAAGGGCGCGTGATCGAGGCGGCAGGGCTGGCGTATCCGCGTGCGCCGCTCGACGCGGCGCTTGCGCGGCTCGCCGTCGGCTCGGTGTTCGACGCGCTTGTCGTGGCGTCGCAGGAGGCCGGGAAATTCCGCCTGAGCGTGCTCGGCGCCTCGCTCGACCTGGAGACGGCGCTTCCGCTGGAAGTCGGGGAGCGCGTGCGGCTGGCGGTGAAAGCGACCGAGCCGCTGACGCTGGAAATCCGGCCGGGGGTGGCGGCGAAGGCGGACGAGGCGACCGGGGTGCGGGGGCTGCCGCCGGATCTCGAGGCAGCAGTGCGGGCGTTTGCGGGCGGTGATGCGACACGCGACGAGGCGGCGCGGTTTCTCGCGGGGCGCGGGCTGGGGCTCGACCCGTCGGCGGCGCGCGGGCTGGCGGCGCTGTCGCTGCATCCGGCCGCGGCCGCGACGGCACAGGCCGCCCCGGAAGGAGTGCGCGGCATCGCCGAGCAGGTCCTGTCGGCGCTGCGGTCGCCCGGCGCCCCTCTGAGGGCGGCCGCGCAGGTCGCGATCGACGGCGCGCTCCAGCGGCTTGGCGCGGTCCCCGAGTTCGCCGCGCTGGTCCAGGCCGCGGGCGAAAGTCCCGAAGCGGCCGCTCGCGCCGCCGCACCCGTCCGGGCGCTTCCCGCGATGCGCGAGGCGCTCGGGCTGCTCGACACCGGGCGGGCGCTGACGGACGCGGCGCGCGCGCTTCAGGTGCTCAATGCCGACGCGGCTTCGCGCGGGGAAGGCGTCGCGTACTTTGCGCTGGGCTGGACGCGCGACGGCCGGCCGGAAGGCGGGTTCGGGCGGGTCGAATGGAGGCCGGGGGGCGAAGCGGACCCGGCAGGGCCGGCGCGCGTCGTGGTCACGCTCGAGCTGACGCGGCTCGGGTTGCTGCAGATCGTGCTCGCGCTCGCGGCGGGCGCCGCCGCCGTCACGGTCGCCGCTTCCCCCGCGTCGCGGCGGCTTCTCGAGAGGGACCGGCAGGGGTTGCTGGAAGCGCTGGTCCGGCTGGGGCTGCGCCCGGACGTGCGCTTCGCGGACGGCCCGATCGAGCCGATTCTGCCGCGGTCGCGCGGCGGATTGGACGTGCGCGCATGAGCGATCCCCGGGTTGCGGTGGCGCTGAGGTACCTGGCGGGTGCGGACGAAGCGCCGCGGGTGGTTGCGCGAGGGCGGGGCGAGGTTGCGGAGAGGATCCTGGCGCTTGCGCGGGAGCACGGGGTGCCGGTGCATCCGGACCGGGACCTTGTGGCGGCGCTGGCGGCGCTGGACGTGGGGGCGCAGGTGCCGCCGAAGCTCTACGAAGCGCTCGCGGAGGTGCTGGCGTACGTCTACCGGGTGAACTCCGGGGCCCGCCCGCCCGCACTTCCTTGAATTCTCCCCCGGAGGGGATATGATTTACGATTCTTAACCTGTGAGGATGCGGTGCCGGAACGAGCCATCATCTCTGACATACACTCGAACATCGATGCCCTTGAGTCGGTCCTCAAGGACATCGAGTCCAAGGGCATCACGGACATCTACTGCCTTGGCGACGTGATCGGGTACGGGCCGAACCCGCGGGAGTGCATTCTCAGGGCGCGGAATTTCAACGACTGCATCCGCGGGAACCACGAGGACGCGCTGCTGTTCATCGCGGCGGACTTCAACATGGAGGCGGCGCGTTCGATCGAGTGGACGCGCAAGCAGCTGAACCGCAAGGAAGCGCCGAAGGAAGAGAACCACGCGATGTGGAACTTCCTGGGCGACCTGGGCGACCGGATGGTGGAGGACAAGATCCTGTTCATCCACGGGTCGCCGCGCGTGCCGACGCGCGAGTACGTTCGTCCTGCGGACTGCCATGACCACGAGAAGATGGACGAGATCTTCTCGATGATCGACCACCTGTGCTTCGTCGGGCACACGCACGAGCCGGGGGTGTTCACGCCGGACCACAAGTTCATCTTCCCGAAGCAGATCGCCAACACCTACAAGGTCACGGAGCAGAAGGCGCTCATCAACGTCGGGTCGGTGGGCCAGCCGCGCGACCGCGATCCGCGGGCGTGCTACGTGACGTTCGACGGCGAGGTCGTGCGCTACCACCGCGTGCCGTACGACGTCGAAAGCACGATGAAGAAGATCCTCGCCGCGAAGGAACTCCCGGAATACCACGCGCTTCGCCTCAAGGACGGGCGCTGAACATGGGTTTCTTCGACAAGTTCACCAGCGGCCCGGGAACGGCCAAGTATCCGAAGGAGACGCCGTTCGCCTCGGAGTACGAGCACGTCAAGGACCTGCTGCCAGGCGCGATGAGCACCATCGCGCAGGTGCGACACAAGCAGTCCAAGCGCCTCTTCTGCATCAAGAAAGTCCGGCCGGCCACCGATTCGGCGAAAAAGAAACTCGAGCGCGAGCTCGAGGTTTCCTTCCAGATGCAGCACGAGAACATCGCCCGCACCATCGCCTGGCAGAAGAACGGCCCCGAGACGTGGATCCTCCTGGAGTGGATCGAGGGGCCGAGCCTCCGTGCGTTCATGCGCGACTGGTACATGGTCAAGGCCGCCAAGCCGCCGCTCCTCTCCGGCCGCGACTTCATGACCGTGTTCGTCCACGCCGCACGCGCGCTTCAGTATGTTCACGGGAAGGGCTTCCTGCATCTCGACGTGAAGCCGGAGAACTTCCTGGCTTCCGGGTTGCGGCCGATTGCCGAGGTGGCGACGGCGCGCTCGAAGGACACGCAGATCTTCAAGAAGGAGGTCCTGCAGCAGGCGGGGGCGATCCTGGTGAAGCTGATCGACTTCGGGGTCGCGATCCGCATGGACGAGCCGAAGACGGGACTGGGCGGTTCGCCGCTGTACGTGGCGCCCGAAGTGGTCGGCAGCGGCACGCAGGCGCAGGTGGGCCCGGCGTCGGACATCTGGTCCCTCGGCGCGACGATGTACGAGATCGGCTGCGGCCGGCCGCCGTTCCTGCCCGCGTGGTTCGACCAGAAGACCCAGCACTGGCAGGCGCACTGGGGCGAATACGACCGGCAGGATGCGGCGGTAAAGAAGGCGTACGACATGGAGCTGCTCAAGAAGAGGCTCAGTACCCCGGTAGACATGGCGCGAGTGACGTACAGCGACGCGATCAAGGGGATCGTGAAGAAGTGCCTCGAGATTCCGCCGTCGCGCCGCTACACGAGTTCGGCGCAGCTGGTGAGCGAGCTCGAGAAGTTCCTGTAGGCCGGGCCGGGCAATCGTCCGGTCATTTCTCAAGTTTTCGCGGCCCGGCCTATCCTGAGCGAGCCCGAAGGGCGAGTCGAAGGATCGTGTTGACGCTCGCTGTATGGCCCGAATGGAGACTGGCCCGGGTCGGCCCCGCGCCGGGCCTACTTCAGCCGCGGCTCGCGGATCCGCCACACTCCGTCCTCGCGGATCGCCTCGATCAGGAGGTTCTGGCGCGGGTGATTCGGCGCGGCGACGAGGACCGAGGCGATGTTGGGGTTCGCCTCGTCGAGCGCGACCGTCTTCACCTGCATGCTGGCGGCCACCTGAGCCATCTCGGCGTGGGACTCCGACCAGTCCTTCTTCATGTCGGCCAGCGGGTAAGCCTCGCGCTGCGACTGGCACAGCCGCGCGTGATAGATCTCCGGCTGGTTGTCCCGCATCGCGCCGATGACTTCGTCCGTCAGGCGCCGGATCTCCTCCCGAGAGTTCTCCCGGTCCTTCGCGGCCACTTCCTTGGGGTCGGAAGCGCATCCGGCCGCGAGCGCGGCGGCGAGAAGGACGAGGCGGGCGGGTTTCATGGGCGGGATTCTAAGGGAACGCCGCGGGTGGTGGAAGGGAGGACGCGCGTCCTGTCCGAAGCCGTCGGGGGCCGCTACCATGGAGGGATGCCAGCGATTCGCGTCCTCAGCTCAAACGTCGTCAACCTGATCGCAGCCGGGGAGGTGCTCGAGCGCCCCGCCTCCGCGGTGAAGGAGCTGATCGAAAACGCGCTGGACGCGGGGGCGAAGCGGGTCGAGGTGGAGTTCGAGGACGGCGGGCGGCGGCTGATACGGGTGACGGACGACGGCGCGGGGATGGGACCAGCGGACCTGGCGCTGGCGTTCGTGCCGCACGCGACGTCGAAGCTGGCGACGGCGGAGGACCTGGCCGAGATCCGGAGCTTCGGTTTTCGCGGGGAAGCGCTGGCCTCGCTCGCCGAGACGGCGCGCGCGCGGATCGTGTCGAGGCCGCGGGGCGTCGAGGCCGCGCACGAGATCGAGGCGGAGGCCGGGAAGCTGGGCGAGGTTCGGCCGTCGGCCGCTCCCGAGGGAACGACGATCGAGGCGTGGGACCTGTTCGGGAACATTCCTGCGCGGAGGAAGTTCCTGAAGACGTCGCCCGTGGAGGCGGCGCACATCGGCGACATCGTGACGCGCTTCGCCCTCGCGCGCCCGGACGTGCGTTTCGAGCTTCGCGGCGATTCGGTCCCGATCGCGACGCTGCCGCCGGTGGATGACATCGCCGAGCGGATCGGGCACTACTTCGGGCGCGAGCTGCGGCAGTCGCTCGTCAAGGTGGACGCGCAGGCGCGCGGGTTGCGCCTGACGGGGTACGTGGCGCGCCCGACGTTTACGGTGAACAACACGCGCCTGCAGTTCACGTGGGTCAACGGGCGCTGGGTCCGCGACAAGGTCCTGTTCCGCTCGATCATCGAGGCGTACGCCGACCTCGTCATGGTCCGCCGCGCTCCCGCCGTGTTCCTGTTCCTCGACATCGAGCCGAAGGACGTCGACGTCAACGTCCATCCCGCCAAGATCGAGATCCGCTTCGCGAACAGCTCGCGCGTTCACGACTTCGTCCGCGACGAGATCCGCGGGCGCCTCATGACCGGCGGCGTGCCTCAGGAATTCGTGCCGAAGGATGCCTGGTCGAGCTTCGTCACCCGCTCCTCCGACGAGCGCCGCAACGACCGCCAGCAGGAACTCGTCGAGTTCTTCAGCCGCCCCGCGGACACCCCCGTCTTCACTACGCCCCCCGCGGGCCAGGCCGCCTTCGTCCCCCCGCGCGACATGCCGCCCGGCGTCCAGGATCCCACGCCGCCTCCCCGGCCGCTTGCGGGAGGCGGAAGGGCCTACCAGCTCCACGACGCGTACCTCGTCGAGGAGGTGCCCGGCGGCCTGAACGTCATCGACCAGCACGCACTTCACGAACGCATCCTCTACTACCGCATCCGGTCGCGCGTGCTGGCGCACGACGTCGCGCGCCAGCGGCTGCTCGTGCCGTCGATCGTGCGCGATTCCGGCCGCGAGAAGGTCATCGCCGCCGCCCGCCCGCTTCTCGACCGCCTCGGGTTCGAAATCGAGGAATTCGGCCCGGGGGCGATCGCGATCCACGCCGCGCCGGACTGGATCGGGACCAAGGACCCCGCGCGGATCGTGCGCGACATCCTCCTCGAGTTCGACACCGCGACGCCCGGCCGCGCCGCCGAGGACGCCCTCGACCATTTCATCGCCACCTGCGCCTGCAAGGCCGCCATCAAGGCCGGCGAGCGGCTCGCGCCCGAGGAAGTCCGCGCCCTGCTGGACGACCGCGCGCGAATCGACCACTCCCAGACCTGCCCGCACGGGAGGCCGGTGACGCTGAAAATCTCCCTCGAGGAACTCGAGAAGCATTTCGGAAGAAAGTGACCCCCTTTCCCGACCCCTGCCTGGAGCCGTCATGAAACCCGCCGGAACCTGGGCCGACTTCCAGATCTACGAACTCGCTTCCAAGATCACTCTCTTCGTGCAGCCGTCGAACCGCTTCAAGAATGTCGCCCTCCGCCTGTTCGTCCGCTCGCACCTGGGCGACGACCCTTCCGCGACGGCGGTGCTTCCGCACGTGCTGATGCGCGGGACGCGGAAGCGGCCGACGATGGGGAAAGTGACGGAGCACCTGGACGGGATGTACGGGGCGCGTGCGGATGCGGAAGCGGTGAAGATCGGCGAGAACCACATCGTGAGTTTCCGTGTGGACTGCGTGGCGGACCGGTTTCTGCCGGGGCGGAGCGGGAACGTGAAGAGGGCGCTTGAGTTCCTGGCGGAGCTGGCGACGGACCCGGCGGGGAACGGGGGTGGCCTGAGGAAGGACTACGTGGAGCAGGAGGTGCGCAACCAGACGCGCGCGATCGAGGACCTGATGAGCGACCGCGCGGAGTGGGCGGCGCACCGTTGCACGGAGGAGATGTGCCGCGGGGAGGCGTACGCGACGAACGACATGGGGACGATCGAGGGGCTGGCGAAAGTGACGCCGGCGTCGCTGGGGAAGCGGCACCGGTCTCTGCTTGAGTCGAGCCCGATCGAGCTCTACATCGCGGGGCGGGTGGATCCGGACGATGTGGCGACGATGGCGGACCGGATTTTCCGCATCAAGGGGCGGAAGGCGGTGCGCGAAGTGCCGGCGACGGTCGTGGACGTGCCGGTGGGGGAGCCTCGGCGGATCGTGGAGACGATGGACGTCGAGCAGGGAAAGCTCGTGATGGGCTACCGCACGGGCGTGACGTATCGCGATCCGGGGTCCACGGCGCTCTCGTTCCTCAACGGGATTTTCGGCGGCTTCGCGCATTCGCGGCTGTTCGTGAACGTGCGCGAGCGCGAGGGGCTGGCCTACTCCGCCGGGTCGTCACTGGAGAAGACCAAGGGCCTGATGATGGTCAGCGCGGGGATCGACATCGGGAAGTTCGAGAAGTGCCTTGCGGTGATTCTTGCGGAGCTGGAGTCGATCCGCGCGGGGAAGGTGAGCGACCAGGAGATGGAAGCGACGCGGAGGGCGATGGCGCAGCGGACGAGGTCGGTGCTGGACTCTCCGGCGCGAGCGATCGGCG
>CAVPNQ010000188.1:0-5302 GCA_963706735.1 uncultured Planctomycetia bacterium | reverse complement strand
TGCCTGTTCTTCGACGACCGTATTGCTGCCGAACGCCTGGCCACGCGTTCGCGTCCTGAAGCGCCTGCGCGGCGATACCCCGGACGCCTGCGAGCGCGCGTGGCTGGCCCTGGACCGGCCCGCGTTGACCGTACCGGAAGGGCCGACGGATCTGGCCGGTCTCACGGGTTGGATCGCTTCCGAAACAAGATTGGTCGTCGAGCTCTCTGAAGCCGCAGCCCGCGCCGCCGCAGAGGGACTGCGCCTCCGATTTCCCGTTCCTGAGGAAGGCGACACGATCGAATCCACTTCCCGTCTCGCGCTTGCGGGCTCGGGGCTCGATGTGGCCTCAAAGCATGGGGCGATCCTCATCTGCACGCGCGGGGAGGCCGATGCACTCACCGGCTGGCGGAAATTCACCGCCCCCTGGACACAGGAAGAGTGGGACGAGGGAGTGTGGGCGCAGTACCGGCTCGATCGGGAGCGAGTTCCATTGCAGGGGGGGAAGTACGTGGTGGCGAACCTGATCATGAGAATCGCCAACACCTGGCACCGAAGCGGGATCGATTACGACAGCCCTCCCGTCCCGGGCACTCCCCCGGCGTTCGCGGACGACGTCACCTGGGACGACCAGACCCTGATCGCGCTACCGACGGACGAGTACTCGGTCCGCGAGTTGCGGGAACTTCTCTGGACGTGCGCCGGCGTCCGGATGCACGTACTGAAGGGCTCTCTCTGGTTCGTGATCCCGGAGAACCCGTAGTCGAATCTACTCGTTAACCTCGTTCGCCAGCATCTGCTCGAACGTCTGGCGCCGCCGGACGAGCTTCAGCGCACCGCCGGCCTCGTGCATGACCTCGGGGGCCTGCGGGTACGAGTTGTAGTTGATCGTGGACATGGCGGCGCAGTAGGCGCCGGCGCCGCCGAGGACGACGAGGTCGCCGATCTTCGGGCGCGGGACGTCGCGCGGGGCGAGGGCCTCGGGGTCGGAGGGGGCCGGCGTGAGGATGTCGCCGGACTCGCAGCAGGGGCCGACGAAGACGACTTTCGCTGACGGCCGCTCTTCCGCGACGACGACGTCGATCGGGTGCTGCGCGCCGTAGAGCGACGGGCGCGTGACCTCGTTCATCCCCGTGTCGAGCTTCGCGAACAGGTAGCCGTCCTTGCCCGTGTCCACCACGTCGATCACACCGCAGACGATGCAGCCGGCGTTCGCGACGAGCGCGGTGCCGGGCTCGATCTCAAGGTGAAGCGCCCGTGCGGTGCGCTGGCGGAACTCCATGAACTCCTGCCGGACGTGTTCGCCGACGTCCTGCAGGTCCGTGGACTTCTCGCTCGGCATCCGCGCCACCTTGAAGCCGCCGCCGAGGTTCAGCACCTTTACGTCCGGCAGCCTTCCTGCGATCCCCAGGCTCATCCGCGCCACCCTCTTCCACACCACCGGGTCCGTCCCGCTCCCGATGTGCGAGTGCAGCCGCGTGATCTTCACGCCGTGCCGGTCCGCCAGCGCGCGCGCTTCCTCCAGATGCTCGTGCCAGATCCCGAAGCTCGATCCCGGCCCGCCGACGTTCGTGCGGTTCGTGGAGCCGCTTCCCAGCCCCGGATTCATCCGGATGCAGACTTCGCGACCCGGGAACGCCGTCCCGAAATTCTCCAGCTGGCGGAGGGAGCAGGCGTTGTAGAGGACGCCGCGGTCGATGTGGGCCTTGAGGTTTTTCGAGGGCGCCTGGCTGGTGAGCTGGATCTTGCCGGGCTGGAAGCCGGCGCGGAGGGCGCGTTCGACTTCGTGGTCGCTGGAAGCGTCGATATGGAGGCCGAGGTCGAGGAAGAGCTTGAGGATGGCGTGGTTCGGGTTGGCCTTCATGGCGAATCGGAGGGTGAACCCGAAGGCGTTGGGGAAGGCGAGGGCGTTGCGCGCGGAGGATTCGAGGGTGGAGCGGTCGTAGACGTAGCAGGGGGTGCCGAAGCGTTCGCGGACTTCGGCGGCGGTGGCGGGGGAGAGGAACATGGGGGGCGGATTGTAGGGTGGGAGGGGCGGAGTCGGGAACTGGAAATGAGCAGCGGGAAACGACAAAGGCAAAACGGAGAACTCTCAAGCAAACGCCAAAATGCAAACGACAAGTCGGGGCTTACCGCGTCCCCCCCGCCTTCTCGATGATGGCCTTGAACCGCGGTTCAGATTTCAGCAGGTCGAACGCCGAATCGTCCGCGATCTCCTTCGCCGCGCCGGGCGCGAACTCGACGGCCTTCTCGAGGGCGTCGAGGGCCTCGCGGACATCGGTGGCGCGCGCGGGGTCCGAGGCGTTGCGCTGCGCAGCCCGGACGGCCAGCCCTTCGCCCAGCGCGAGCTGGGGATCGGGGTGCCACGAGTAGAGCTCGGCGGCCTTGCGGTAGAGGTCCACGGCGGCGTCGAGGTCGCCGTTACGCCGGCGGTCGTTGGCCCGGAGGACGAGCTGGGAGCCGGACGGGTGGTCACGGGTCCACTGGGTCGAGGCCACTTCGCGTTCGGCGACGGTGCCGACTTCGCAGCGGGCGCGCTCGAGGGGGGTGAGCTCGCGGGGCGAAGCGTCGCGGGCGGCGGCGAGGGGATCGAGCGGCACGAGGCGCAGCAGGTTGCCCTCATGGCGGACGGCGAGCGAGCGGCCGTCGGGCGTGAACCACGCGCCGGCGATGCGGCGGCCGGCGTCGAGGAAGGCGATTTCCTGAAGGGAGTCCGCGGTGACGAAGCGGATTTCGCCGGCATCGCTCCAGAGGGCGAGGCGGCGGCCGTCGCGCGAGAGGCGGACCCAGGTTTCCTGGATTCGCGGCCAGCGGAAGAGGCCGGCGACGCGGCCGGTCGCGGGATCCCAGGCCCGGCACGTGGCGTCGGCGGCGGTGGAATAGAGGCGCGCGCCATTGGGGGCGAACGCGGGGCGAAGCGTCCATCCCGTATGCCCCTCCAGGCGGCGCAGGGGTTCGCCGGAGCGCGCGTCCGAAAGCGCGATGTCCACGGTGCGTCCGTTGGTGACGGCGAAGAGACCCGTGGCGGCGTCGAGAGCCGCGTCCACCCAGTACTCGTAGAGAGGGACCGACCCGATCGAGGCCCCGTCCGCGGCGAAGACCCGCGCTTCCCGCGTCCCGCCGACCCAGAAGCGCGACCCGTCGAAACTCCAGCCGAGCCCGCGCGCCCCGGCGACGGCGTCGGGAATGCGCGCCAGCACTTTGGCGGTGCCGGCCTCGAGAACGAGGAGGCTGCCGGTCTTGCGGTCGGCGACGAGGAAGCGCGTTCCCGGGGGATCGCACGCGGCGAGCGCCTCCTGCGGGAATCCCGCGGGGAGCTCCGCGGCCTCGGTGCGGTCGGAGAGCCGCAGGAGCCGCCAGGGGGCCGCCGCGCCGGATCGCACGATCGCCACGTCGCCCGCGGCGCCCGTCGCAAGAACCTCGCTTCCCTCGAGGCCGCCAAGGACGCTCCCCTCGGGCCCCGGGACGACGCTCCAGAGGATGGCGAGACGGTCCGTGCCGGCGGAAACGAGCGAGCCGCCGTCGGGGCTGAACTCGACGGACCACGGCTCGTACTCGTGCCCGCGCAGCACCGCGATCTCGCGGCCGGCGGCGACGTCGATCAGCCGGATGTCCGGGCCGTCGCGATCCGCGGCAAGTCGGCCGTCCGCGGAAAGAACCGGCGCCGGCCAGCCCCCCGCGCCGACCGGGCCCACCCGCGAACGCCCCTTCGCGTCCCAGATGCGAATCGAGCCGTCGATGGAAGTGACCGCGATGCGCCGGTCGGGAAGGACGTGGAGCGACCGGAGCGCTTCGCCGGAAGCGCCCTCGAAGGAGGCGACTTCCCTGCCGTCCGCCGCGCGGATGCGGACGCGGCCGTCCTGGTGCGCGGTCACGATGTCCTCGCCCAGGAAGGCAATCCCGTCGGCCGGGGAGATTCCCTCGAGCCGCTTCTCCGCCGGCTCTCCGGACGCGTTCCAGACGCGCACCAGCCCATCCGCGGCCGAGGCCGCGACGCGCGCGTCGTCCGCCGACCACGCGGCGGCGGCCACGGCGGGCCCCGCGGCGCCCAGCGCCTGCGCAGTCCCGGTCGTCAGGTCCCACAGCCGCACGATCCCCTCCGAGCCCCACGTCATCACGCGCTTCCCCGTCCCGTCGAACTCCGCTCCCGCGATGTCGCCCTCGTGCTTCAGGACCGCCGCTTCCGCCCCCGACCGCACGACCCAGGCGCGCGCGGTGCGGTCGTCGCCGACGGAGAGGAGCCGGGTGCCGTCGCTGCTGAACGAGAGGGCGCGCACGTCGCCCCGGTGGGTCGTCCCCCGCCACAGCTCCCGCCCGGTGGCCGCTTCCCAGACCCTCACGGTCCAATCCGCCCCCGCGGTGGCGACGAGCTTGCCGTCGGGGGACCAGCGGGCGGCGTAGACGTAGGATTCGTGGCCGATGAAGCGGCGGCGTTCGCGGAGGTTGAGGAGGGCGCCGTAGAGGGCGGTGTTGGCGGCGGGGCCGGGGGCTTTGCCGGCGGCCTCGACGGCGACGAGGAGGGCGGCGGCGGGGTTGGAGGCGACGAGGGTGTTGGAGAGGGCGGCGAGGCGCAGTCCCTCGGCGCGTTCGAGGGCGCCCTGGGTGGCCTCGCGCGCGGTGCGTTCCTCGCGGGCGTTCTCGGTGGCACGGTCGCGCTCGGCCTCGGCCATGCGTTCGGAGAGGCGCGCAGCGGCGGACTCGTTGGCGGCGCGGTCCGCGAACAGGAGCGAGACGATCGTGCCGGCGAAGAGCGCCAGGGCGGCGGCGGCGACGGACACGGAGAGGGCGCGGTTGCGGCGGACGAAGCGGCCGACCTGCTCGCCGAGCGTGTAGTGGTAGACGCTGAGCGCGCGGCCGTCGCGGAACGCCTTCACGTCCTCGGCGAAGCGGCGCGCGGACGGGAAGCGCGTGTTGCGGTCCCGCGCCATGGAGCGGGCCGCGAGCGCCGCGAGTTCCGGCGGCGCCGCCGGCTCCGCCTTCAGCACGGGAACCGGGTCGTCCTCGATCACCGACCGGATCACGCTCTGCGAATGCGCGCCTTCGTACGGCGGCCGCCCCGTCAGGATCTCGTAGAGGATCGCGCCCAGCGAGTACACGTCGCTCAGTTCGTCCACCGCGTCCATGTTCCCCGCCGCCTGCTCCGGCGACATGTACGACGGCGTCCCCAGGATGTCCCCCTTCATCGTCACCTGCGGCCCGCCCTCGGCCTCCTGCGGAGGGGGAGCCGACGACAGTCCTGGCGGATCGCCGGGCGCCGTCGGAACGCCACCGGTCGTGTTCAGCGCGGAGCTCCTCGTCTCCGGATGCCCACGGACCCGCGCAA
>CAVPNQ010000187.1:0-12042 GCA_963706735.1 uncultured Planctomycetia bacterium | reverse complement strand
GCCCGAACGGCCCGGTCGACTCCATCCGCTGGGAGGTGTTCGGCGAAAGCCTGCAGGACTACCGCCTGCTCCAGGCGCTTGGCGTGGATCGCGCCGATCCGCTGCTGAAGCCCCTCCGCAGCTTCGAGGACTTCCCCAAGACCGAGCGGTGGCGCCAGGGCGTCCGCGCCCGGCTGTTCCGCCGCACGTAACGGCTCCAAACAAGCCGGGTTTGCGCTGGACCTCGGTCCAGCACGGCGTCTACAGTAACCGGGTGCGATTACAGGAAGGCTGTTTGAAAGGAGCGCGATCATGAAGAAATGGAAATGCGGGGTATGCGGGTTCATCTGGGACGGGGATGCGGCGCCGGACAAGTGCCCGAAGTGCAATGCCGCCAAGGACAAGTACACTCAGCTTGACGAGAACGCCACCAAGCTCGTGGAGCGCTCTCGCCATTCGAACATGCTCCACGCCAACGTGATCGCCCTCGCCCGCCAGATGGAGCAGGTCTGCAAGGACGGCATCAAAGACAACCTCGATCCCGGGGTGCCTCGACGTTTTCAACAAGTCCCTCGCCCACGCCTACGAGATCATGAAGCTCTCGATGACCGAGGTCCAGGGTCACATGGGCAAAGGCAAGTGGGGCTGAGATAACCTCCAGGCTTCGGGTGTCAGGTGTCAGGACCGGGACTGACGCCTCGACGCCAGCCTCCCCGCCGCCAGCCACCCGCGCAGCCGGCCGACCGGCTCAGCCCGTACTTGGACATCGACCGGACGAGTTTCAGCCCCGGCATGCCGCTCATGACCGACTCGACGCGCGCGCTGATCTGCTGCTCCACTTCGACGGGCCCGAGCCCCGGCGCGACGGTGTTGACCTGGACCATCACGTCCGTCACGTCGGGGAACGCGTCGAGGGAAAGACGCTGGAAGGAATAGGCTCCCAGAAGCGCAACCGCGGTGCAGCCGATGAGGACTGCGAGGCGATTACGCAGGGAGACGTTGATGATCGCGTTCAGCAGGGGAGATCCTCCCCGGGGAAACGGCCGACGGCCACGAAACGAAAAACGAAAAAGGAAAAAGAAAAAACGAAAACGCCCGAACGGGACGCGGTGGCCAATTCAGCCCCCGGGTCGGTTCCGCCTTTTCGTTTTTCGTTTTTCATTTTTCGTTTCTCGTTTCGTTTCTGCCCTTTTCCACCGCAGACCGCGGCATTACTCCTCCGGACATCACCCCGCCCCCATCTGCCCCTTCATCGCCTCCGTCTTCAGCAGAAAGCTCCCCGTCGTCGCCACCCTCTCCCCCGCCACCAGCCCGCCCTTCACTTCGAATCCGCCGTCATAGGCGGCACCCACCTCGATCTTCCGCGCCTGAAACACGTTCGGCGTCGATTCCACGAACACGAGCAGGCAATCCCCGTCGTTCTGCACCGCCTCGCGCGGCGCCAGGACCTTCGCCTCCGCCGCCTTCACCGTGATCTCCGCACGCCCGAACATCCGCGCGCGCAACAGCCCGTCCGGATTCTTCACCTCCGCATACGCCTTGACCGTCCGCGTCTGGTCGTCCACCGCCGCCCCGAGCGCCACCACCTTCCCCACGAACTTCTTCCCGGGAAGGGACTCGAGGAGAAAGACGGCGCGCTGCCCCGCGGCCACCCGCGTCAGGTCGCTTTCGGGCAGGTCGATCGCGACCCACATCCTGTCGAGCGAAGCGATCTCGAACAGCGGCCGCTCCGGCGAGGCCATCTCGCCCACGACCGCCGACGCCGCGACCACGGTTCCCGCGAAGGGCGCCATGACCACGAGCGCCGCGGAGACGTCCTTCCCCTTCTCGACCTCCGCAACCTGGTCTTCCGAGAGTCCCAGCGCCCTGAGCCGGAGCGCCGCGGCCTGCATCGCGAGCCGCGCCTCCTCGAGCGCCGTGCGCGCTTCCATCTCGTCCTTGCCGGGAATCAGGCGCTTGTCGAACAGTTCCTTCGTCTTCGTGTACAGCTCCAGCCGCAGGTCGCGGGCCGACAGCGACTGCAGGTAGGCCGACTTGGCCTCCGACAGTTCCGGCGAATCGACGACCGCGAGCGGCGTTCCCGCCTCGACCACCTGCCCGAGCGCGGCCGAGACCGATCGCACGACGCCGCTCATCCTTGGGCCCACGCGCGCCCATGTCGCGGGCACGTACTCCGTCTCCGCATTGCCGCGCGCGATCTCCGAGATCGCCCGGGACTCGATGACGGCGGTGCTGACCCCGGCCCCCTTCGCGGCCCCGGGGCCGAGCTCGATTTTCACGAGCGTGTTCGGGCACTCCCCCGCCTTCGGCTCGCGCATGCGCGTCACGACGGTCCCACCCCGGGCGATCTTCGGGTTGCACTTCTCGCACTTCGACAGCGCAACCTGGTGCTGCTCGCACCAGTCCGTCCCGTGCGCGGGAGGCCCCTGCCAGGGCAGCCTCCCGTGCGTCGCCGTCAGGACGAACGCCGTGATCAGCACCGCGAACACGACCCCCGTCAGGATTCCGGATTTCATCGCCGACTCCTATTTGCCACGGCAGTCTTCGCAGAGCTCCGATTCCCCGTTGTCGTGCGCTTCCCAGCCGCAGTCCGTGCAGTGCGACTGCATCACCCACTTGTCCCCGCTCTTGAGCTCGTACTGCCACACGTCGATGTACTGCGCTTTGGGAAATGCCCACCCGTGGATTTTCACTTCCTTGCCGCGCAGCTTTTCGTTCGTGATCACTCCGTTCCCCCGCGTGTTGTTCACGAACGTCCACAGCCGGCCTTCGGCGTCCTTGAGGCCCTGGGCGTGTTTGCTGTGAAGCGTGCACTGGGCTTCGGCGCCGTCCTTCTCGAGTTCGCATCCGAGACAGACGATGGTTCCCTGGACGACGACCAGTTTCTTGAAGTCGCGGGCACGTTTGTCTCCTTCTCCTGCCGTAACGGCGACCGGAAGAAGCACGGACAGGGCGAGCAGCAAGCGCTTCATAAATTCTCCTTCGGGTATTGGTGTATTTGAAGAGAGTTTCCCTTCAAAGGATTCCTATAAGGAGCGTCGGCGCCGACAGCTAGCAGCGCGGTGGTACATCCGCCGGGCGCCTGCTCGCTGGGGACGTCCTGGCTGTCGGCATCGCGGGTGCGAGCCCTTCATTCGCTGTGACCGCTGCACCGGCAGGGATATCAAAAGCACCCGGCGCCAGATCCACCTGCATCCCGCTGGACAGGTGCGAAAGCGTGTCGAGGCACCCGCCGCACTCGAGATTCTCCCCCAGAGCCTGAACCGGTTCCTCCGGGGCAGGATTTCCCACACCTGCCCCGCAGCAGTCATCCCCGCCGATTTCAAAGGCCTCGTGACCGTCGGCGCCGCGGCACAGCGGGAGCGCCGCAGCCGCCATGACAGCGGCGAGGTGAAGGGCGGCAAAGATTGCGCAGGAATAAGCTCTCATATCAGCCGTATCTTATATAATCGGCGGACCATGTCAACCCCAAATCGAAACTCGCAGAGGATGTCCGTCAAGGCGAAGCTCTTCCGCGGCTTCTCTGACCCCTCCAGGCTCGCCATCGTTGAGGCGCTCCGTGACAGACCGATGAACGTATCCCAGGTCGTCAAGGCCACCTCCCTGTCGCAGCCCAGCGCGTCCATGCACCTCGATTGCCTCTACTGCTGCGGCATCGTCGATCGTGAAACCCGCGGGCGCTTCCGCTGGTATTCACTTCGCCCCCGCCAGGTGGCGAAGTTGCTCGTAGTCGCGGACGGGTTGCTGGAGGAGGTAGCCGATCGAATCGAATCGTGCGGCAACTTCCGGAGAGACGGCACGGGCCAGACCGAGCCGGATCGCGGCAGTCGAAAGGTCTGATCGAGCGATGTCCTCAAACCGCGAACCTGGACCCAACCCCGGCGCAACCCGGCGTGAGCGGCGATTTCGAATCGCGGGGATGGACTGCGCGGAAGAGGTAGCGGCGCTGAAGAGCGCGGTGGGGCCGGTGGTGGGAGGGGACGAGCGCCTCGCCTTCGACATTCTCGGCGGGACGATGTTCGTTTCGAGCATGCACGGGACCGACGCGGCAATCGTCGAAGCCGTCGGGGGAGCGGGACTGCGCGCCGAGATCCTGGGCGACGGTTCGTCGAGTGGCGGCAACGCGCCGCCTGGCGTGCCGGGCAGGCTTGCGGCGACGGTATCCAGCGGCGTCGCGCTGGCGGCAGGATTCGCGACCCACGCGCTCGTTGCGGGAAGTGTCTCCGCCGCATTCGGGTCGGAAGGCCTGGGCGACAGGCATGAGGTTCCCGTTGCCGCCCGCGTCATTTACGGGCTCGCGATTGCCAGCGGGTGCTGGCTCGTCCTACCGAAGGCCTGGGCGGCGGCGCGGCGGGCGCGGCCGGACATGAATCTGCTGATGACTGTCGCCGTGGGCGGCGCCGTGGGAATCGGCGAGTGGTTCGAGGCCGCCACGGTTGCATTTCTCTTCGCCCTTTCCGGCGCGCTGGAGGCGTGGAGCCTGGGCCGCGCGCGCCGGGCGATCGAGGCCCTGATGAAACTCGCGCCTCCCGTCGCGAGACTGCTGAAGGACGGGGTCGCGCAGGAGGTCGCCCTCGAACTGGTGCCCGTCGGGTCGACGGTCGTCGTGCGGCCCGGCGAAAAAGTCCCGCTTGATGGGAAGGTTCTCCGCGGCACCGGGGCCGTCAACCAGGCACCCATCACGGGAGAGAGCATGCCCGTGACGAAGACCGAAGGATCGGAGGTCTTCGCGGGAACGATCAACGGCGATGCCGCCCTGGAAATCCGGACGACGAAGCCCGCGGGAGATTCCACGCTCGCGCACATCATCCGCATGGTCGGCGAAGCATCCCGGCGGCGAGCTCCGTCGGAACAGTGGGTCGAGCGCTTCGCCCGGTGGTACACGCCTGCCATCCTGATCGCGGCGCTCGCCGTCCTGCTTGCCCCCCCGCTTCTCTTCGGCGGCGCATGGACGACATGGATCTACCGGTCGCTCGTGCTCCTTCTCATTGGGTGCCCTTGTGCGCTGGTAATATCGACGCCGGTCTCCATCGTGTCTTCGCTCGCCGCGGCCGCGCGGAACGGCGTCCTCGTCAAGGGCGGCATCCACATGGAAACCGCTTCCCGCCTCAAAGCGATCGCTTTCGACAAGACCGGGACGCTGACGCTGGGCCGCCCCGGCGTGGCCGAGGTCGTCCCGCTGAGCGGCCACTCGCATGACGAACTGGTGCGCATCGTCGCGGGCATCGAGTCGCTCAGCGATCACCCGCTCGCCAGGGCAATCCTGGAATACGCCGCCGGGCGCGGGGTCGCCGCGGCGCCCGCGGAGAATGTGCGCATCATGCAGGGCAAGGGCGCCTCCGGGGTCGTGGACGGGATGGAGTACTGGGCGGGGTCGCACCGCTATCTCGAAGAGCGCGGCCAGGAGACGCCGGAGATCCACGAACGGCTCGAACAGATGACGTCCGGCGGCCGTTCCGCCGTCGTCGTCGGAAACTCCTCCCACGTGTGCGGCCTGATCGCCGTTGCGGATGCGGTCCGGCCCGACGCGCGCCCGGCCATCGAAGCGCTGCGACGCGAAGGGATCGCCCACGTCATAATGCTCTCCGGCGACAACGCGGCGACAGCCCGGGCCGTCGCCGCGCAGGCCGGAGTCGAAGAGGTGCGCGCCGAGTTGCTTCCGGCAGACAAAGTCACCGCGATCGAAGCGCTGGCGCGCGACTACGGGACCGTGGCGATGGTGGGCGACGGAGTCAATGACGCGCCCGCCATGGCCCTGGCCACGCTCGGAATCGCAATGGGTGCATGCGGAAGCGACGCGGCGATCGAGACCGCGGACGTGGCACTCATGTCAGACGACCTCTCAAAACTTCCCTGGCTCGTCCGCCACTCGCACAGGACGCTCCGGGTCATACGGCAGAACATCGTCCTGTCGTTGGCCATCAAGGCCGTGTTCGTCGCACTCACCTGCTTCGGAATCGCGACCCTCTGGTCCGCCATCGCCGCGGACATGGGAGTCTCCCTGCTCGTCATCCTGAACGCGCTGGGGCTCCTGAGAAACCCGGCGCCACGGCCGGCGGCCGGCGGTCGCGGTGCCGGCAAGGCCGACCTGTCGTGATTGTGGCCCTCGTGGCGTTCGTCCCCGTCCTTGGGAACTCCTGAGGCACGGAATCCGCGCTCCGAGGATGCAGCCTTAACCGGTGCCGGCGCGGCGAGTCTTGGGTGAGAGCACGATGCCAGGATTTCCGAACGGCTGCGGGGGCTAGCTTGCCCGTAATCACCGGGCCGTCCGACGCCCCGCCACGATGAGTGGACAACGCGCCGGCTCCCGGGGTTCCCAGGAGTACACTTCACCTCGAACGCGCCGGGACTACTTCAGCCCAGTCCCGCGTTCATCACCCAACAACCTCTTCCTTCAGTTCCCGGAGCCCCCCATGAACCGCTTCATCCTGCCATGCACGATTCTTCTCGCCCTCGCGGTTTCCTCGTTCGCTGGCGATCCGCCCAAGACTGCGCCGGAAGCGGAAGCTAAAGCCAAGGTGGACGCCTTGAGGGAGGCCCAGAAGTCGGGGGATGTCGAAAAGAAGCTGGCGGCGGTCGACGAATGCGGGAATTCGCCGCATGCAATGACGGCGTCCGCGCTCTTGACCTGTTTCGGCGATCCCGCCGAAGACGTCCGGATCCGCGCGGCCGGCGCGCTCGGGAAAATGGCCCGCCTCCCGGAGGCGGCGCAGGCGCTGCACTCCGCACTTCCAGGATCGGAATCCAAGCCGCAGGTCGCTTCCGCTATCTTCGCCGCAATGGAAAAGGTCGGCGTCGCTTCGTCCGTCACCGTGGCCGCGGAATGGGCGATGAAGCGCCTGTCGAAGAAGGACGAAGGGATCGTCGCGACTGTGGACGCGGCGATCTCGTGCCTGGGCGGGCTGAAGTTCAAGGAGAGCGTGAAGCAGCTGATCGAAATCAAGCACAAGGCAGAGGTGTCCGCGGGGTCGAAAGGACGCGGAACGGCTCCGCCGGTGGACAATCGCCCGGAAACAGCGCTGACGCGGCTCACGGGAGAGAAGCTCGGGAAGACAGCCGCGTGGGAAGACTGGTGGAAGAAAACCGGGCCGACGCTGAACGACGACCTGACGCCGAAGCAGAAATAGAGCCTCCGGCGGCGCTGCGCGACGAACCCGCACGCTCGTGAAAATCCTGGCTGCGCTTCATTCTCCGACACTTCCGGCGAGCTCCACCGTTGCCGCCCCGCAGCGGGGTGGCGGGACCCGTGAAGCGGAAACACGGGGCTGTCGAAGCGGCGGACAGAGTGTCCTCTAAGGGAAACACAGGTGTGAGAGGCGAATGCTCCTGTAAGGGCTTGAGCGAAGGCATGTTGCGACGATCTGGCTCCGCGGCACGGCCGTTGCTACAAGGACCGGCGGCAGGGGGTAAGGAACACAACCCATCGAGGAGCATTGCCATGAAGACCATTCTGAGCCTTGCCGCCGTCGTGGCCCTTTTCGCAGGCTTTGGCGCGCTGGATGCCAGGGCCGATGGATTCCGCGGTTCGGGTCACGAGTCCCGGTACTCGCGGCGCGATTCGTACCGGAGCCGGAGCGAGTGCGGTCCGCAGCAGGCAGAGAGACGTCGGCGAGACGACCACTCGCGTCGCTCGACGTTTCGCACGCGCGATTGCCGTCCGCCGGTGCAGTACCATCGCCCGGTCGTGAGATCCTGGAGCCGGAATTCGTGCAGGTAGTGATGTCCCGACGGGGCCATCCCTCTTTGAGAGAGGCCCCGTCGGTTCCTGGCGGATAACGGGAAAATCTCCAGGTGCCCACACCACCCCGAAGCCCCATCGTAAAGCCGAGCACCGTCAAGTCGGATTTCGAAAGAACGCCGGCCCGCGTCGCGTCCGGCGTGTTACGATTTCATCCGTCAGGGGGCCGTTCAGATTCAGAGGTGTCCCATGCGCGTGATCGCTCTCTTCCTTGCGCTCGCCGGAGGCGTCTCGGCCCTGACCGTCGAAGAAGTCCTGCAGCTTTCCGAGGCCGGAGTCGGCGACGACATCATCCTCGAGCAGATGAAGGCCGACGGAAGCACCTTCGAGCTCCGAGCCGCGGACATCCTCGATCTTCAAAAGCGCGGCGTATCGACGGTCGTCATCCGGCATATGGTCTCGGCGCGCGGCACGCCGGCGCTCCCCGCGGACGCCGGCCGGGAAACCCCCGCCCCGGCGCGCGAGCCGGAACAGCCGGCGCAGGCCGAGGACGCAGGCCTGGTCGTTCGAAACCTGGCCAAAGTGATCCTGAGCGTCCTTGTCGACTTGCGCGCGAGAGAACTGGTCTTCGTCCAGGGCGAGATCGAGGGCGCGACGGCGCTCTTCAACGGCTCTCACGCCACTCTGAGTCTTCCGAGCGGGCTCTACGCCATCCGCTGGTCCAACGAAGACTCGTTCCGCGAGCTTGCCCTCGCAAGAAACGTCACGACCGAACTCGAGTTCCGGGACGACGAGCGCTTCCCCAACGGCGTGCGCGCGGTCGCTATCGTCGACGGGATCGAGGAGGCGGACACGTACGCCGTCCCGACGTATGTGGACGGAGGCGAGCCGGTCTGGGACGGACACACGTTCATCGACGTCTCGACGCACATCCATGGCAGCGGGTGCGGCCACTGGTACTACGACAATTGCTGGAACCTCTACCCTGAAAACCACCTATACACGCAGCCCGGGTATTCGAGATGCGGTGACACCGGCGGATTCATCCACTCTGGCGCCTCCTGGGCCCGCATCTGGGACGGCTGGGCGTTTCTCTTCCTTCGCGCCCACGTCCACGGCGCGGGTTGCGGTCACTTCTACCATCACGGTTGCTGGAATTCCTTCGCAAGCAACCACGTGTTCACCGAGCGCGGCCGCGGACACTTCAACGCCTCTCCGCCTCGACGCCGGGTGGACGTCTCGAGGGAGCGGCATGGAAGCGGCTCGTCGCGGCGGGAAGAGCGGGCTCCGCAGCGCCAGCCCGCTCGGCGTGTCGAACAGGCTCCGAGGCGTCAGCCGGCTCAGCGTGTCGAACAGGCCCCGCAGCGCCAGCCCGCTCAGCGCGTCGAGCAGGCTCCGAGGCGTCAGCCGGCTCAGCGCGTCGAACAGGCTCCGAGGCGTCAGCCGGCTCAGCGTGTCGAACAGGCCCCGAGGCGTCAGCCGGCTCAGCGTGTCGAACAGGCCCCGAGGCGTCAGCCGGCTCAGCGTGTCGAACAGGCCCCGAGGCGTCAGCCGGCTCAGCGTGTCGAACAGGCCCCGAGGCGTCAGCCGGCTCAGCGCGTCGAGCAGGCGCCGAGGCGAGAATCCTCTCCGAGGCCGTCGTCGCAAGGGCAGCGCCAGCCGTCGCACGGCAGTCGAGGAGAGCGGCGGTAGTCGTTCCGTTTCGAAACCTCGCCTCCCGGAAATTCAGGAATAGTCAACTCGAGACACTCGTTGCAAATACGGTCGTCGGGGGCCTCTCTCCCATAGGAGCCGCGTCCATGAACACTTCCATCGCCGCCTTCGTCCTCTGCGCGGCCGGGTCTTCAGCCTTCGCCGACGTGGTCATCCTGAGAAATGGGGGACGCCTCGAAGGAGCGACAAGCGTCTCGGGAGACCGGCTCGTGGTTCGCCTGGAGACCGGAACCGTGAGAATCCCGCTCTCGGACGTCGCCAAAATCGAATCTTCCGCGGTGCCCGCCGACGAATACACGGCGCTGGCCGCCGCACTCGCCAAGGGGGACGTGAAAGGGCATCTTGAGCTGGCCGACTGGTGCGTGGAGACCGGGCTCGCAAAGGGCGAGCGCCTCGAGCTGGAAGCTGTCATCGCCGCGGACCCGAATCACGCCGGGGCGAGAGAGAGGCTGGGGTATGAAAAGGTGGGCGACAAGTGGCTGCGCGGCGAAGAGCTTCTCATCGCGCGGGGGATGGTCAAATTCGACGGCAAATGGGTGAGGGCGTCCGAGGCGGAAAGGCTCGCCACCAGCCGGGAAAGCCTGATCGCGGCCCGGCGCGAAGCCGAGGCGAAAGCCAGGGCGGCGCAAGACGCTCGAGACGCGGTTGCGACGCGTGAGGAAGGCTCCGGCACCTGGGGCCTGATCAGCAAGGCTCCGGCGCGGACAGCGAGACGCGTTCGGTCCGTGCGATACACGCGCGGTTACCGTTACTACGGTCATCGCGGGCACGCGGTTCCCGCGGCGCCGGCGGCGAATGGCGGCACTCGCCCCCATGAGACTCCGGGCCGCAGCTCAAAGGTCGGGCAGGGCGGGAGCGCCGGGAAATCGCCTGTGGCCCCGGGCAGAAGAGTCCCGAGAGGCGCCCTTGGTTCAGGTCGGCCATGTCGATAGGAAGTCCACTCCGGGAGTTCCAAAGGGCGTCATAGGAAGGAGGTGTCTCATGCGCGCAATTGCACTCTTCCTTTCACTCGCCGGGCTCGCTTCGGCCCTCACTCTCGAAGAGGTTGTGCAGCTCAGCGAATCAGGCGTCGCGGACGACATCATCCTCGACCAGATGAAGGCAGACGAAAGCGTCTTCGAGATTTCGGCGGCTGAAATCGTCTATCTTCAGAAGAAGAAGGTTTCCCCCCTCGTTCTCAGGTACATGATCTCGGCGCGTGGCAGGCAGGCGCCCGCAATTGAAAAGGGCAGAGTCGCCCCCATCCCGATCGGCGAGCCAGTGAAACCGTTGGAGGAGGGGAAGGATGCCCGCCTGACGGTTCGTAACGTCGCCAAAGGGATCTTGAGCGTCATTGTCTATTCTCGCGAGCGCGAAATTGTGCTCATCCAGGGAGATATCCAGAGCGCGACGGTACTCCTGAATGGTGCTCGCGCCGAGTTGAGCCTTCCGAGCGGGCTCTATCGCATCCGCTGGGCCAACGAAGAATCCTTCCGCGAGCTGTCAGTATCGAAGAGTGTCGAGACGAAGTTCGAGTTCCGGGACGACGACCGCTTCGCCCGCGGCGTAAGGGCCGTCGCGATCGTGGATGGCAAGGAAGAGGCGGATGTGTTGGCGGATAAACCCGAACCTCTGCCGACGACGGAGGAATTGATCGCGAACCCGCCGGCGCGCGTCTACAAGTCTCCGACGAACTCAAGCGTCACGGTGATTCGCGACATCCAGCAAGTCCCTACGCGGCTCGTGATCGTGCGCGGAAATTACCACTCTTCCTCCAGATACTACGGCAGTTCATGCGCCCCGACATACTCGAACCATTCCGTCCACGGATGCCGCTCATACGGAATCGGGTACTCATCCCGCGACCGCTCCAGCTTCGGGTCGAGCCATCTTCCGGATTCCAGCAACTCGAGTTGGCACGGCTACGGCGATTCCCACTACGGCGGACACCGCTTGCCCCATGGCCGATAGTGCAGATTCTGTAGCGTGCCCCACCGGACTCAGGAGCGTCGCTCGCCTGACCCCGACCCGACAAGTACCAGGAGAATACCCGGTCGCCCGGACGGACGGGCTGTGATCATTCCCCCGGGAAGCGGATCGCGATCGCCGCCGCCTGACCACCTCGTGATTGGAGAGCTGTCACTCGGACTACGGACGCGTGAGCTACTTGCGCAACGAGCGATTCGAAAACGGGCAGACAGATTGTGATCAGCCTCATCCTCGCGGACGGGTTCCCGATCGGGCATCACGTATGGTTTCAGATCGATACGCTTCGCGAGCCCCGCGAGAAACGTCGGCCCGTGGCCCGCGATCCTCGGTCACACCGCGAGTTCGTACCCATCGATCAACCCGAGCTCCTCCAGCGCCGGCGGAAGCTTCAATCCGGCCACAAACAGCCCCCTTCCCCGGCTCTCGCTGGAGCTGCCGCCCGGCCTCCCCCAGCCGCCGCGCAGGCGCTGCGAGTACCAATCGACCCGCTTCAGCGTGCTCGACACTGCTTACTTCCAGGCCGTGTCGATCGTCCGAGCGAACAGCTCCGACCAATCGGGCATCACACCCGTCCGCGGCGACCGTCACGCGGCCTCCATCATTTCAAACGTCACCAGGCCGAAGAGGAGGGCGTCGGCCCGGACAAGATTTCCGACGGAGAGGCGATGAAACTCTCAGCAATACGATGAGTTGAGTCAGGCACA
>CAVPNQ010000186.1:0-10004 GCA_963706735.1 uncultured Planctomycetia bacterium | reverse complement strand
TGTCCTCTACTGGTTCAGTTGCGTGTGCTGAAGCGTTACGTCCTGCCGAAATTCCGCGTGGACCTCGCGACCGACGAGCGCTTCTATGAGCCCGGCCGCACGATGGCCGCGATCGTGGACGCGAACTACCTCTTCGGCAAGCCGTGCGCCGGCGCCGAGGTGCGGGTGACGTTGTCGCACTGGCTGGGGGACGACTTCAAGGAAGCGGCGACGGCGGTGACGCGAGCGGATGCGGCGGGGAACGCGCGGGTCACGCTGGAGATCCCGAAGAAGCTCTACGGCACGGAGCTCCAGGGCGGCAGCGCGTTGATGCGCTGCGAGGCCGCGGTGACGGACACGGCGGGGCACGTGGAGCGCAAGGCGGTGCTGCTCCCGATTTCGGCGATGCCGGTGAACCTCGTCGCCGTCCCCGAAGGCGGCGAGTACGTCCCCGGCGTCGCGCAGATGATGTACGTCGTCTGCTCGTATCCGGACGGCAGCCCCGCCCGCGCCTGGGTGCGGCTCAAGGGCCGCGGCGAGAGCCAGGCCGACGAAAACGGCATCCTGCGCATGCCGATCCCGGAGCCGAGTTTCGAACTGCTGGCGCACGACGGCCAGGGCCGGAGCGGCCGCCTCGTGGCGAACCTCGAGCGCGAAGGCCGCGCGGAACAGGACTTCCTGCTGCGCACGGACTTCTCCGAGTACCGGAGCGGCGAGACGATGCAGGTGACGGTGCTCGCGCGCGCCGACGGGCCGCTGTACCTCGACCTGACGCGCGGGGCGTTCACGTTCCTCACGAAGACCATCGACGTGAAGAACGGCCGCGCCGACATCGCGATCGACCTTCCGGCCGAGCTGCGCGGAAGCGCCCGCGTCGCGGCGTACCGCGTCAGCGGCGACGGGCACATCTGGCGCGACTCGCGCCCGATCATCGTGAGGCCCGCGAAGGGCCTCGACATCCGGCCTGCGATCCGCAAGGAGCCGTTCAAGCCGGGCGAGGAGATGACGGCCGAGGTGCAGGTGTTCGGCCCGGACGGCAGGCCCGCGCCGTCGGCCGTGAGCGTCTCCGTCGTGGATGAAGCGGTCTTCGCGCTGAACGACGCGCGGCCGGGACTCGAGGCGACGTACTTCGCGATCCAGGAGGACCTGCTCAAGCCGAGGTACCAGCTCAAGGCCGCGGGCGTCCTCGCCTCCAACGCTCCCCTTCCGGCCCGCGCGGCCATCGCGGCGAAACCCGACGCGAAGCTGTTCGCGTCGAGCGAGTGGCGGCTGAAGTACCTGCGGTTCGAAAGGTGGCGCCGGACCGAAGGCGAGTCGGTGCAGGAGTTGCTTGCGGTTGCCTCCGCGCTTGTGGTGCTGTTCTGGGCCGTGGCGCTTCTCGGCAGGATCAACACGGTTTCCCGCGTCGCATTCGCGGCGGCCATGGGTAGCATCATTTGCCTGGCGCTTCTGCCCGACGCCCGGGAGTCGGGGCCGGCGCTGGCGCTCCTTGCCGCGATCCTGATCGGCATCGGGTGCCTCGGGCAGGCGGCGCACATCTGGGGCGGCGGGCGCGTCGGTGGTTTCGCGGCGTTCGGGGTCGGCTTTCTGCTGATGATGCTGATCGGCGCGGCGCTCGTGACGCCGCTCGGGGCCCGGATGATGAAGGAATCCGCTCCGACGGCATCGGCGCCTTTGGCCCCGGATCGGGCCGTGGTCCCCGTACTTGCGAAACGTTCGCCTGACAGCGGCGTGTTCGGCGATCCGGTGACCGCCTGGGAGGGTAGCCGATCACATCAGACGGAGGCCAAGACGAGCGACGCCGCCGGCTCCCTTCCCCCCCGCCTCCGCGAGTACTTCCCCGAGACCCTCTACTGGAACCCCGAGATCGTCACCGACGACGAAGGCCGCGCGACGCTGCGCTTCCCTGGCGCCGACTCCATCACGACGTGGCGGATGGGGCTGTCGGCGGTGGACCGCGGCGGGCGGCTCGGCGCGGCGGACGCGCCGCTGCGCGTGTTCCAGCCCTTCTTCGCGGACATCGACCTGCCGGTTTCGCTGACGCAGGGCGACCAGGTGTGGATTCCCGTCGCCGTGTACAACTACCTCGAGCGCGAGCAGACCGTCGAGCTGGCGTTCGAGGCCGAGAGCGGGTTCGAAGTCCTCGACGAAGCGAAGAAGTCGCTCCGCATCGCCGCCAACGACGTCCGCTCCGTTTACTTCCACGTCCGGGCCCGCGACTTCGGCCGCCACAGGCTGAAGGTCACCGCGACGTCGCCCGAATTCGCGGACGCCCTTCGCCGCGCCATCGACGTCGTCCCCGACGGCCGCGAAATGCCCCTCTCCGTCAACGACGTCCTCCGCGACCGCGCTTCCACCAGGATCACCGTCCCGTCCGGCGCCGTTGACGGCGCGTCCCGCGCCTGGGTCCGCCTCTACCCGAGCCGCTTCTCCGAGGTCGTGAGCGGCCTCGAGGGCCTCGTGCGGCTGCCATATGGCTGATTCGAGCAGACCTCGAGCGTGGCCTATCCGAACGTCCTCGTGATGAGCTACCTCCGGAAAACGGGTCAGTTGACCCCCGAATGGCAGATGAAGCTCGACGAAGCTCTGAATGCGGGCTACCAGCGGCTGCTGACGTTCGAAGTGCAGGGCGGCGGGTTCGACTGGTACGGGCATGCGCCGGCGAAGACGATCCTGACGGCGTACGGGATCCTGCTGTTTACCGACATGGCGAAGGTGCGCGACGTGGACCCGGGGGTCGTGGAGCGGGCAAAGAGCGTCCTCTTCGGCCGCCAGGACCGCGACGGCGGGTGGGCGATGGACGTGCCGATGCACACGTGGAACGAGCTCGGCAACGCGCGGCTCCCGCTGACGGCGTACATCGTGTGGGCGCTCAAGGAGGCCGGCCTGACGGATTCCGCGGTCGGGCGGGGAGCCTCCTACGTCGCGGCGCATGCGGCCGAGGCGAAGGATCCGTACGTGCAGGCGCTGGTGGCGCTGGCGCTGGGAAGGGCCTCGGACGTGGATCCGGTGGAGAAGGCGGCGCTGCGCGAAGGGGCGTTGACGCACTGGCGAACATCCGGCGACGGCGTCGTGGGCGCGCGCGGCGGGACGGCGGACATCGAGGTGACGGCGCTGGCGGCGCTGGCCTGCGGGCGGCAGAGGTCGCCGAGGTCAGGGGAAGCGCTGGCGTGGCTGTCGAAGAACCGGCAACCCACGGGAGACTGGGGCTCGACGCAGGCGACGATCCTGGCGATCAAGGCGCTTCTGGAGGACGGAGGCGCGGCGAAGAAGCCGGAGACGCCGGTGCACGTGAAGCTGCGCGTGAACGGGAAGGAGATCATCGGGGCGTTCCGCGAGATCAACGGGGAGACGTTCGACCTGATGCAGCAGGCGGAGATCCCGGTGGAGGAGGGCGAGAACCTGGTGGAGCTGGAAGCGGACGGCGCGCTGTCGGCGTCGTACCAGGTCGCGGGCCGGTATTACCTCCCGTGGCACCTCGCGCCGCGCCCGGAAGCGCCGCCGCTGTCGATCGAGGTCGCCTACGACAAGGAAGAGATCGACCTGGACGGCGTGCTGCACGCGACGGCAGTGCTGACGTACCGCGGGCGAGAGACGTTCATGGTGATCGCGGATCTCGGCGTTCCGCCGGGGTTCGAGCCGGACGCGACGGCGTTCGAGCGGCTGAAGGAAAGGCGGTTGATCGACAAGTACACCCTCACGGGCCGCCAGATCACGCTCTACTTCGGCAAGGTGGCGCAGGGCCAGTCGATCCGGGTCGAGTACGACCTTCGTCCGAGGTTCCCGGTCATCGCCCAATCGCCGGCCAGCGGCGCGTACGAGTACTACACTCCCGACAACAACGGCGTCTCGGAGCCGCGAAAGGTAGTCGTACGCGAACGGAAGTAGCCGTGCCGGGGGTTCCGGGTTGGTTCGGAGTTGGTTGGGAGTTCTGTCGCACGAAACCAACAACCCCAACCGAACCCAGAACCCCGAACGCCGAACTCTGAACTCAACTTCCGGAACCCCCAACCCATGACCCCCAAGCCGAGAACGACTGCCCTTCTCGCTCTGTTCGCCCTCACCACCATAGCCTGCTCCCCCAAGCCCGCTCCTCCCGGCTACAAAGGTCCGCTGCCCTCCGCCGCCGGCCAGGCCGCGATGAAAGTCCTCGCCGGGAAGACCCTCAAAGACGCCTCCGGCAACCTCTGGACGATCAACTGGTTCGCCGTCATCCCGAACGACGGCTCCCCCAAGGGCGTCGGCCCCGCGGTGGAAATCGAACACGCCGGCACGAAGAAACACATCCCCGTCGAATCGGATGGCGATGCCGCCGATCTGCACAAACGCGTGACCGGCTCGGCACACCCTTCCCTCTCAGGAGCCCCCGGCCGCGCCTACCTCGACGCCCTGTCCAAACTGAAATAGCCCCCCGTACACTTCGCGGGTGCCCGAACTCCCCGACCTCGCCGTCTACCTCGAACACCTCGAAAGCCGCTGCACGGGCCGCGTCCTGCTCGGCGTCAGGCTGGCCTCCCCGTTCCTCCTGCGGTCGGTGGAACCGCCGCTCGACGCGTTCCACGGAAAAGCCGTAAAGGGGTTTCGACGGATTGGAAAACGGATCGTGTTCTGCTTCGATGAGGGGCTTTTCCTCGTCCTCCACCTCATGATCGCCGGCCGACTGCACTGGAACCCGCCCGGGGCGAAGATTGCCGGGAGGATCGGCCTCGCTGCATTCGACTTCGCGGAAGGAACGCTGGTTCTGACGGAGGCGGGGACAAAGCGGCGCGCATCGCTTCACGCCGTCCGCGGCGAGGCCGCACTCGCCGCACACGACCCGGGCGGCGTCGAGCCGCTGACGGCGTCACACGCCGCCTTCGCCGGGGCGCTTCGACGGCACAACCGCACGCTCAAGCGGGCGCTGACGGACCCGGCGACGCTCGCGGGGATTGGCAACGCGTACTCCGACGAGATCCTGTGGCGCGCGCGGCTGTCGCCGATCCTGCTCACGTCGAAGATGACCGACGCCGACGTCGAGCGTCTCCATCACGCCATGCGCTACTCGCTCACCGAATGGACCGACCGGCTTCGCGCCGAGGCCGGCGACGACTTCCCTGAGGGCGTCACGGCATTCCGCAACCAGATGGCCGTCCACGGGAGATTTCGCAAACCCTGCCCCGCCTGCGGCGCGCCGGTGCAGCGAATCGTGAAGTCCGACAATGAGACGAACTACTGCCCGCGATGCCAGACGGGCGGGCGGATCCTCGCGGACCGGTCGCTGTCGCGGCTGCTCAAGGGAGACTGGCCTCGGACCCTGGAAGAGATGGAATAGGCTCCGATGAGCCGCCGTCATCCATCGGCCGCCGCTTCATGAGCATCCGCAGCATCCACGCCGTCCCCATCGCGGCGCACAGGTGCTTGATCGTGTGTCCGCTCACGGTGTAGCCGGTCCAGGCGAAGATCCGCGGGTCGAGGGCCTCGTTGACCTTGGCGGCCATGTACCAGCCGAACGCGACGAGCAGTTCGGCGGCGCCGGTGTAGCGGGCGGGAAAGAGCCAGAGCATGAGCGGGATGGCGACCATGGGGTAGAACTGGACGAGCGCGTACAGGCGCAGGTCGCCGGTCCCTTGGCCTTCCCCGAGGCGCCACGCGACGACGCTCGAAACGCCGGTGACGAGGAACGGGACGATAAGCATCGAGCCGCCGCGCACGCTGATGCGCTCCATGATCTGGATGCCGAGAAGGCCCATGAAGGCGACGGTCATCGGGAGGCGGTCCCAGAAGAGCGTCATCGTGTCGGGCGCCCAGTGGTAGTAGCCGGAGCCGATGCCGGTAAAGAACACGCCGATGAACACCACGGTCCAGCCCCACCACTCGACGCGCGTCAGGAAGGCCTTCCCCGGCCCGATCCGTTCGCTCTTCCGTGCCAGCCACGCCAGCGCGATCGCGCCGACGACGCAGAACGGGAGGTTGGAGAGGACGTCGCCGAAGTTCGGGATGCCGAAGAGCCCGCGGCGGTCGGCGAAGTTGTGGTACTCGGGGTCCTGCGGGATGGGCTTGACGAAAAACATGCCGATCCCGGCGGCGAGGGCGAGACCGCCGACGAGGGCGATGCGGTTGCGGAGGGTGCGCGGGGACATGGGGGTCGGCGGGCGACTATACTCGACGCCCATGAGAACCCTCCCCCTGCTCGCCGTCCTGGTCGCCGCTTCGCTCTCAGCCGCCGAGGACGCCCCGGCGTACCGCGGGTTCCGCGCCGACCTGCGCGCTTCCGACGCCGTCGTCCGCGTGCGCATGGCGGGCCGCAAGGAGAACCGGCTGCAGGCGACGGTTGAAACGGTGCTCAAGGGCGAAGGCCTGAAGCCCGGCGACACGCTGGCGCTCTCGATGGACGCGGAGGCGTACGAGGCCCGGCTGTCGGGCGAACTCGAATGTCCCGGCGGAATCCTCGGGAACGGCGTGCATTTCTTCGGCAAGGTCCCGGCCGCGGGCGGAGGATTTATCGGGCTGCTCCACAAGACGGGCGAGGACTGGGTCCTCGACGCGTGCTGCCTCGCGGAGCTCCAGGGCGGCCTGTCGTTCACGGACGCGGAACAGTCGAAGGCGTACGGGGAAGAGCTTCGCCGGGCGGCGGCGCGCGCCGACGATTTCGTGCGCCTCCAGGTCCGCGCGGCCACGGCCACGGACGCCGAGGCCGCGCTCATCTACGCCGGGATCCTCGCCTCGTATTTCGCCGAGGAAGGGACCGGGGACGCCGACCTGGCGGTCGGGATCGTGCTCGACGACTACCGCCGTGTCGCCGCCGCGCTCGATCGCGACGACGCCGGCCTGCGCGAGTCCATCGCAAAGGCCCACGCTTTCATCCTGGAAGGCGGCGCCGCGAAAAACGCGCAGGCCTCCGCGCTCCGCGAATGGCTCACGGGGCTGCTCACGCTCCCGCAGCGCCGCGAAGCCGTCGCCTACTACGCCGCCGAATATCGCAAAGCGCGCCATGAAGCCGACGAGGAAGAAAAGCGCAAGCGCGAGCCGAAAGACCCCCGCAAGAAACCCGACCCAGACAGCTTCGAAACCACGACCGCAAAGCGCTTCGGCCTCCAGTCCCGCCTCAAAGAGCTCCCCCGCCTGATCGCCGTAGCCCTCGATCCCGCGAATCCCCCCACCGACCTCTCCAACGACGAGCTCCTGGAACAAGCCGACGCCTTCCAGTCCAGGTAGTCGTTCCTCGCAACCCGCAACCCGCAACTCGCAACTTTGAGACTTACGGAGAACAGCATGCGCATCGCAGCCTTCCTGCTCCTGTCGCTCGCCGTTTGTGCCGAAACGGGCACGATCGACCGCCCGTTCGACCCCGCGACGACCGTCGTCGTGCTCGTCAACGATGCCGTCCCCGAATCGGTGGACATCGGCAAGCACTACTGCGCGGTCCGCAAGGTCCCCGAGGCGAACATCCTTCACCTCAACGTCCCGCGCGAGGAAGAAATCACCTGGGCCGTGTTCACGGAAAAGATCCTGGGGCCCTTCCTCGGGCATCTGGACAAGTTCACGGAAGCGATCTTCGTGGTGCCGACGTACGGCGTGCCCGTGAAGATCAAGAATGAGAAGTCCGACCGGAATCCCGAGTCGCAGCCGAGCGGGCTGGGGAACTCCGCGTGCGTGGACGCCGAGCTCGCGCTGGCGCTTCAGCCCGACCACGAGATCGAGGCGTGGGTGAACAACGAGCTGTTCCGGAAGGACAAGCGGATCACGCGTGACGACCGGTATCTGATGGTGTCGCGGCTGGACGGGCCGACGCCGGCGATCGCGCGGGCGCTCGTGGACAAGGCGGTGTACGCGGAGACGTACGGGCCGAAGGGGATCGCGTGGCTGGACACGCGCGGGCTGGCGGAGGACGGGGGAAGTTACGGGACGACGGACTGCGAGATGCGGACGTGCCTCCTGGTGTGGGATCAATACGGGATCGAGTACAAGGACGACGACAAGCCGGAACTGCTCGACGTCTCGACCTGCGCGAACGCGATGTTCTACTGGGGCTGGTACACCGGGACGTACAACGGCACCAAGCCGTACACGTTCAACGTCGGCGCCATCGGCGCCCACCTGCACTCGTTCAGCGCGGGGACGATCCGAAGCGACCGGGCGCAATGGGTCGGCCCGCTGCTGGCGCACGGCATCACGTGCACGCTCGGCACCGTCTACGAGCCCTTCACGATCGGCTTCCCCGCCATGAACATCCTCTACGACCGGATGCTCAAGGGGTACACGTGGGGCGAGGCCGGCGCGATGGCCGCGCGCATCAACTCGTGGATGTGCGTCTATGTCGGCGACCCGCTCTACGCGCCGTGGGCGAAGGGCATGAAGGAGCCGCAGGAGAAGAACTTCGCCATCGCGACGAAAGCGTACGACCGGCTCGAGGCCGCGCTGGACGCGAACGACATGGCGGCGGCGAAGCAGGTCATGGACGACCTCGCGGCGCTTCCCGTGAAGTTCGCCGGCGGAACGAAGGACATGTCCTTCCTGCAGCGCGAGATGGCCGCCCGCGGCCTGACCCCGGCGACGGGACCGGTCAAGGACCTGCTGGCGGCGATCCTGGAAGCGGCGGGCGCGACGGATCCGAAGCTGAAGCAGGCAGCGGTCGAGAAGGCGCTCGCGATTTCGCCGATGAACTACGAGGCGAACCTGTCGATGGGCAAACTGCTGGCGGACGCCGGAAAGCACCCGGCCGCGATCCTCGCGCTCGAGAACGCGCGCAAGGTCGTCCCCGATTCCGTCGAGGCCGCCGAGCCGCTCGGCAGGGCGCTGGCGGCGACGGGAAAGTTCAAGGAAGCGATCCCGATCCTCAAGAAGGCCGCGGAGAACGGCGCCGGCGCGGAGGCCCTCGAGCTGCTCGGCGACTGTCTCCTGAAGGCAGGCGACGCGGCGGGGGCGGTGACGTACCTGACGGACGCGGTAAAGCGCAACCCGAACGACCGCGGCGCGGCGATGGCGCTGGCGAAGGCGTGCGAGTCGGCGCGCGACACAGCGGGGGCGCTCAAGGCGCTTCAGGGGGCCGTCCTGATTACGCCCGAGGCGACGGAGGACGTCCCTGCGTGGAAAGCGTCGTGGAAAGCGCTGTCGTCCGCGGCCGCGCGCGCAAAGGACAAGGCGGAGAGCGAGCGGTCGGCGCTGGCGCTGGCGGACCTCGGGTCGGGAATGTTCGAGGTACCGTCCAAGGGCGTCGCGCTGAAGATGGTCCAGCGGGTCGAGGCGCTCTCGACGACGGACAAGCCGATTGCGGTCAAGACGCCGCCCAACGAAGCGCTGGTCGGGGCGTTGCTCCCCCGCCTCGTCGTCGGAAACGCCGGCCCGGACCCGATCGTGATCCACATCGCGGGGCTGGCGCCGCGCGATGTGCCGCTGCCGGCCGCGCCCGGCGGGCAGGGAAAGGTTGCGACGAAGGAGATCGGGCTGTTCCCGGGCGATATCGACATCGCGATTGAGGCGCCCAGGGGGAAGGAGAAGCGGATCGGCGTCGCGCGGTTCAGGGTGGAGTTGGGAAAGAGGTACGGGTTCGTGCTGGACGGCGACCTGAACCCGGCGATGCCGAAGAAGGACAAGTGAACGGGGCCGGGGTTTCGGTGCGCGTCCGAATTCCTCGCGCGCGTTCTGACCGCGATTCCGTGCCCTTCCGTCCCTCCGTGCTTTCCGTGTTAAGCCGTTTTTCAAACGGCAAGAAAAAGGCAGAACACGGAACGCACGGAGGGACGGAAAGACACGGAACGGTCTTTCGCCGTGCCTGCGGCGGCCAGGAAAGATGATCGCCCCGCTTACTCCGCCGCCCACGACAGCCGAGCAGCTCCTCGCCCTCGCCGAGGAACTCGCCGCCGAGGTCCGCCCCGGGTTCAAGCGCGGCGGGCTCACGCTCGACAGCTCGCTTCAGAACGACCTCGGCATCGACTCGCTCGCCCGCGTCGAGCTGCTGCTGCGCATCGAGAAGGCGTTCCGCACCGCGGTCCCGGAGTCAGCCGCGATGGGCGCAGAGACCCTGCGTGACCTGCTCCGCGCCCTCG
>CAVPNQ010000185.1:0-60472 GCA_963706735.1 uncultured Planctomycetia bacterium | reverse complement strand
GCGGGTTTTCCGTTGCTGGCGGTGACGGATCCGGACGGGGGGATGACGGCGCGGCAGATCGTGTTCCAGTCGCAGGTGCTGCTGGTGGTGTCGCTGATCCCGGCGATCCAGGGAAAGTTCGACGTGATCTATTTCAGCGCGGCGCTCGCGATGGGGATCGCGTTCCTGTGGCTCGGGATGCTGTTTGCGATGGCGCCGACGGCGGAGAATGCGAAGCGGGTGTTCTGGGCGAGCATCCTGTACCTGCCGGCGCTGCTGGCGTTGCTGGCGGGGAAGGCGCTGCAGTAGGACGGACCCTTCGACTCGCCCTGCGGGCTCGCTCAGGGCAAGCCAGTCCGAGCGGAGTGATGGTGCGAGCAGACTCTTCTTCGGACTGGCTTGAGGGAAAGGTTAAGGTTAAGGGGCGCGGCCGGGGGCCGCGCAACACTGATGCCGAATTTTCATCCCTGGTCTGCCGATCTACCCCGGCTTGCGGGAACAAAACCGCTGGCTGTGCTCGCCGGCGCTTCGTGGGATCGCTGGACTCGCGCGCTGATCGAGACGCTCGACGAAGCCGGGGTGGCCGTCGCTTCGCAGGACTTCCTGCTCGTCCGCGTGGATTCAGACCTGCGCCCCGACGTTGCCCGGCGACTGGCGCCGTCCGGTTCCGCGACGCTCGCCCTGCTGACACCCGACGGTTTCCCGCTCGCCGCCACGACCTGGGCGCCCCCGCGCTCGATCCGCGAATTCCTCACCTCGGCGGCTTTCCAGTGGAAGATCCGCGCACCGATCATCGCTGAGGAAGCGAAGAAGGCGCGGGCGTCCGCGGTCGAAATGGGACGGCTGAAACCGAGGGACGGGGCGGTCAACGACGCGTTCGTTCGCGCCTGCGTCGAGACCCTCGCGGAAACCGCCGACCCCGTGCACGGAGGATGGGGCACGCCGCCGCGCGAACTGAACGTCGCCGCGCTGCGCCTGCTCGCCGAACGGGCGGACATCCACGAAGGCAGGGAAGTCCTCGAACGCACGCTCCGCGCCATGCACGCCGCCATCCTTCCCGAACCCGGCGCGTTCTGCCATTCCTACGAGGGCATGGACTGGTCGTCGCCGGACGGCATCGTGCTGCCGGAAGAAGCGTCCGAGCTGTCCTACGCATTCTCAAAGGCCGGCCGCGTCCTCAACAACGGCCTCTTCACCCAGATGGCCCCCATCGCGGAAGGCTGGGCCCGCGCTCGGCTCCACGCCGACCCGAACGCCACTTTCGCGGAGGGCGAAATTCGCGTCGTCGTGCGCGACTCCTCCCAGGCCGCCCTGAGATCCGTCTCCTCCCGCGACATGAACCGCTTCGCTACGAAGATTCTCGAGGACCGCACCGACCCCGTCAGCGGCCTCCTGCACCGGAACGAGCCGCTCGCCGGCCCGTTCCATCTTGGCGACCAGGCCGAAGCCCTGCGCCTCCTCACGCGCCTCGATCCCGTCCGCGCCGAAAAGCTCGCCTCCGCCCTCCTCGTCCAGTTCTGGGACGACACCGCTTCCGCCTTCCGCGACCGCTTCGGTTCCCCCGTCGAACTCGCACCGCTCGACACCGCGCAGTTCCCGGTCGAGGAGAACGCCATCGCCGCCGGCGCCCTCGCCCGCCTCGGCGGGGAGTGGCTCGTCCTCGCAAAACGCTGTCTCGCTTCGTTCACCGACGCGTGCGTCGGCCAGGGCGTCGGCGCCGCCCGCCTGGCCCTCGCCGTCCAGGAAGTGCTGGAAGCGGAATCCGCCGGAAAATAGCGCGCAATCCCGCGCCGTCTTGCCGCGGACGCACTCTTCGCATAAACTGCTGTCGGTATGTCCACCAGCGGCCAAGGCACCGACGTGAAACTTTTCTCCCGCGAGGAAGCAGACAAGACGCTTCCCCTCGTCCGCGTCATCGTGCGCGACATCGTGACGGACTACGACGTCTACACCAAGAAGTCGCAGGAGCTCAACGCGATCACCGCGCGGATGGCGGCGAAGCCCACGAAGGACGACCTCAAGTCGCAGCAGGGGCTCGAGGAGGAGGTGGGCGTGGTGAAGAAGCGGATTGCGGAAGCGGCGATGGAGCTGGAGAAGCTGGGGATCGAGTTGAAGGATTGCCAGCTGGGGCTGGTGGATTTCCCCGCGAAGGTGGGCGGCGACATCGCGTACTTGTGCTGGAAATACGACGAAGCTAAGATCGGGTACTGGCACGGCCTGTCGGAAGGATTTACAGGCCGAAGGCCGCTCACCTAGAGCGGCGAAAAGCCCGGCCCCGCACATAGACGGGGCCTTCTTTTTTGGCGCCCGCGGCATCGAAAACCATGACGACCGCCTCCACTCCCCGCACCGGTGAATACGCCGAGCTGAAGCCCTGGAAGCTTCCGGAGGGGATCCTCTACGGCCCGTTCCCGACGCGGCGCAAGGGAAGCGCGCTGGGCGTGAACCTGCTGCCGCCGGGCGACAAGGCGTGCACGTTCAACTGCGCGTACTGCCAGTGCGGCTGGACGCCGGTGGAAGTTTTCCGGAGCGGCGCCTGGAAGGCGAAATGCCCTTCGCTGGACACGGTGCGCCGCGCGCTGGAAGACGGCTTTGCGGGGATGCAGGCCGACGGCAACGCGCCCGACGCGATCGTGGTGAGCGGCAACGGGGAGCCCACGCTGTACCCGGAATTCCCGGCGGCGGTGGACCTCGTGCTGGCCGCGCGCGACCAGTGGTTCCCGAAGACGCGCACAATGGTTCTCACGGCAGGCACCGAGCTCGGCCACGCCGACATCCGCCGCGCCTGCGACCGCCTCGACGAGCGCTGCGTCAAGCTCGACGCCGGCGATGCGAAGACGCTCAAGAAAATCGACATCCCGCTCGTGCCGTTCACGCTGGAAGCGCTGGTCGCAAACTGCCGCAAGCTGCGCGACGTGACGATCCAGTCGTTCTTCACGAAAGGCTCGGTGGACAACACGACGGAGGCGGCGATCGCGTCGTGGCTCGACCGGCTCGACGAGATCCAGCCGATCGAGGTGCAGGTGTACTCGCTCGACCGGGTTCCTCCCGCGAAGGGCCTGAAGAAAGTCCCGCGTGCGGAGCTCGAAGCGATCGCGGCGCGCGCGTCGCAGCGGCTCGGGGTTCCCGCGCACGTCTTTTAAGTTGTCCCTCGCGGTCGCATTCAGCGGCCCCAGGGCGAGCGAAAATCCCGTGGGCTCGGGCGGAGTCGGCCCGAAAAAGGAAAACCGCGCAACAACCATCACCGGGCCGACGCAGTCTGGGCCCACGGGATTTTCGCTCGCCCTCGCCGTAACTCTCTTGGCGGACAACATTTGACGCTCTTCCCCCCTCATGCAAAAATAAACCTGACATTTGACATAGTCCGTGAGGCCCTGCGCAAGCCCCCGGAGGTCTTCATGCTCGAAGGCAAGGTCGGCGACAACATCATCATCACCAACGCGGACGCCCTTCTCAACTGGGCCCGCGAGTCCGCGCTCTGGCCCATGACGTTCGGCCTCGCCTGCTGCGCCATCGAAATGATGGCCGTCGGCGCTTCACGCTTCGACCTCGACCGCTTCGGCGCCGGCGCCTTCCGCGCTTCACCCCGCCAGTCCGACGTCATGATCGTGGCGGGGACGGTGACGCTGAAGATGGCGACGCGCGTGCGGAAGCTCTTCGACCAGATGGCGGAGCCGAAGTACGTGATCAGCATGGGTTCGTGCGCGACGTGCGGCGGGCCGTACTGGGCGCACGGGTACCACGTGCTGAAGGGAGTGGACAACGTGGTGCCGGTGGACATTTACGTGCCGGGTTGCCCGCCGCGTCCCGAGGCGCTGATCCAGGGGATCATCAAGCTGCAGGAGAAGATCCGGGGCGACCGGATGCTGCGGTACCGGAAGGCGCCGGAGGGTGAGGCCAGTCTCGGGCTGCCTGCGGAGGTCGTGAAGATTTCGCCGCCGCCGAAGCCTGTAGCGTCGCGCGAGAGCGTGGCGCCCGGATCGCCCGAGGCGAACGCTCTTGCGGCCGCGATGGCGGCGCCCTCGGTTACGACGCCGGGAGGAAAGCTGTGACCGCGAACGAAATCTTCAACCTGCTGAAGGAAAAATTCGGCGACGTCGTGTCGTTCACGGAGGCGAAGCAGGTTCCGGCGCCGAAGCCTCCGCCTCCGCCGGCCCCGGCGAAGCCCGCGGCCGCTCCTGCAGTTCCTGGAGCGGCGAAGCCTGCGGCTCCTGCGGCCGCCGCGGCGCCGAAGCCTGCGGTCCCAGCTGCTCCCGCGGCGCCGAAGCCGCCCACTGCCCCGCCCGCCGAAAAACCGCAGGCGATGGCTCCTCCGGCCGATAAGCCTGCCGACGCGCCGAAACCGAACGCCGCGCCCGCGGCCGAAACCCCGAAGCCCGCCGCGCCGGCAGCCAATCCCGCCCCCGCAGCCGCCGCTTCACCCGCCGCACCCGCAGCACCGGCCGCACCGAAACCCGCACCCGCCGCAGGCGCCGCCGCCGCTCCCAAACCGGCCGCGCCGGGCGCAGCCGCCGCCGCCCCGAAACCTCCCGCCGGCCCCATGGTTTCCATCGGCGACCCCTTCATCAAGGTCTCCCCGCCCGAACGCCTCCCCGACGTCATGGCGTTCCTCCGCGACGACCTCCGAACCCAGTTCGACCTCCTTCACGACCTCTGCGGCCTCGACCAGAAAGACTGCACCGAGGTCGTCTACCACCTCAACTCCCTTCCCAAAAAACACTGGATCGTCGTCAAGGTCGCCCTCCCGCGCCTCACCGGTGTCGTTTCCACCGTCGCTCACCTCTGGAAAACCGCGATCTGGCACGAGCGCGAGTGCTTCGACCTCTTCGGCGTCAAGTTCGCCGGCAACCCCGACCTGCGGCGCATCCTGCTGCCGGACGACTGGGAAGGGCACCCGCTGCTGAAGGACTACAAGGTGCAGGAGTTCTATCGCGGGATGCCGGTGCCGTACCACGGCGAGCACTGGGTGGGTGAAGGGACGTTCGTGACGAAGATGGAGGACGTTTCGGCGGACACGCTGGAACAGTGGTACCAGATGGGCCTGAAGCCCTCGGCGACGCCGGCGGAAGCTGCGGTCGTGGCCATTGCGGCCGCGCCCGCGAAGCCCGAAGCCGCTAAGGCCGAACAGAAACCCGATTCCAAACCCGGCGAGGCCCCGAAGGCCGACCCCGGTAAGGACAACCCGCCGGCGAAACCGGCCTAGGAGAAACCATGGGTCTCGGTACCTACATCAGCGATATCTACGAGGGCTTCTCCAGCGTCTGGGATGCCATGGTCGTCGGCCTCCAGGGCTACATCGACCCGCCCGTCACGGAGCTGTATCCCGACTCGAAGGTGCGCCTCCCCAAGAACTCCCGCATGCAGCTCTTCAACCGCATCGATGACTGCATCGGCTGCAACATGTGCGCCATGGCCTGTCCCGTGGACTGCATCTACATCGACACCGTAAAGGCCGCCAAGGGCGACGCCATGCCCGAGCAGTACCTCGGGAAAACGAAGGACGGCAAGGAGAAGAAGCTCTACGTCACGCGCTTCGACATCGACATGGCGAAGTGCTGCTACTGCAACCTGTGCACGTTTCCGTGCCCGACGGAGTGCCTGACGATGACGCCGCGGTTTGAGGCCTCGGTGATGAATCGCAACGACCTGGTCTACCACTTTTCCCAGATGAAGCCGGCCGAGGTGGAGAAGGTGAGCAAGGCGGCGGAGGAAGAGAAGAAGGCGGCGGAAGCGGCCAAGGCGGCTGCGGCTGCGGCCAAGGCTGCTGCTCCTCCCGCGGCGGCGGCTCCGAAGCCTGCCGCGCCTGCGCCGGCCGAAGCCCCGAAATCGCCAGAGCCCCCCAAGTAGCACCAGCAACAGGGAAACCCTTCCATGTACGTCGAATCCCGGCGGATGACCGACGAAGGCGAGGAGATGGTCCTGAACATGGGACCGCAGCATCCGTCCACGCACGGCGTGCTGCGCCTCGAGCTCGTGACGGACGGCGAGCTGGTGACGAAAGTGACGCCGCACATCGGGTACCTGCACCGGTGCTTCGAGAAGCACTGCGAGAACATGAAGTACGCGCAGATCATCCCGTACGTGGACCGGATGGACTACCTGGCGGCGATGAACAACGAGCTGGGGTTCGTGCTGGCGGTCGAGAAGCTGATGCCCGAGGTGAAGATCTCGCCGAAGCTCGACCACATCCGTGTGCTGATCGCGGAGTTGAACCGCATCGCGAGCCACCTGGTGGCGGTCGGTACGTACGGGCTCGACGTGGGGACGTTCACGCCCTTCCTGTACTGCTTCCGCGACCGCGAGCGGATCCTGGACCTGTTCGAGTGGTGCAGCGGCGCGCGCCTGCTCTACAACTACCTGTGGATCGGCGGCGTGGCGTTCGACCTGCCGGAAGGGTTCATCGAGAAGACGGAGCAGTTCTGCGACGCGTTCGAGAAGACGGTGGACGACGTGGACCGGATGATGTCCTACAACAGCATCTTCATCAAGCGCACGAACGAGATCGGCGTCATCTCTCCCGAGACGGCGGTGCAGTACGGGCTCGGCGGGCCGAACCTGCGCGGGAGCGGCGTGAAGTGGGACCTGCGCCGCGACGAGCCGTACTCGATCTACCCGCAGCTCGAATTCAAGGTGATCGTCGGGACGGGGGAGAAGGGGCCTCTGGGGAGCTGCTGGGACCGTTACATGGTGCGCGTCCGCGAGATGCGCGAGAGCGTGAAGATCATCCGGCAGATCTGCGAGCGCTGGAAGAAGAGCGACTGGAAGGGGCAGGACGTGAACGCGACGATGCCGCGGCGCATCAAGCCGCCGGCGGGCGCCGAGGTTTACATGCGCAGCGAGACGCCTCGCGGGGAGCTGGCGTACTACATCGTGAGCGACGGGCAGGAGAAGCCGTGGCGCGTGAAGGCGCGGAGTCCTGCCTTTACGGCGATCTCGTGCGTTGAGGAGTGCGGGCCCGGGGTGCTGATCGCCGATGCGGTGGCATTCGTGGGGTCGCTGGACATCGTGCTGGGGGAGATTGATCGATAGGAAGGCTGGCGAAGGCTGGCGAAGGCTGGCTGAAGGCTGGCGGGGGCTGAGGAGGCTTCAATGTTCTGTCAGTTCTGCGGAACGCCCATCCCTGCCGGCGGGGCTGCGTGCCCCAAGTGCGGCGGCCCGGCGCTCGTGGCCGCTGCGCCTGCCGGCCAGCCCGGACCGTTCGCGCCTCAGCCCGGCGGATTCGTTCCCTACACGCCGCCGCCACGATCCTCTTCGTTCCCGTGGGTCCTCGTCGGCGCCATAGGCTGCCTTGGACTCATCGTCGTCGCCGGGATCGGCGCGGCCGTCGTGCTCCCCATGAGGTCGAGCCTCGAAGCGGCGCGCGTTTCGAGCCGGACGACCGACTGCAAGAATCACCTGAAGCAACTCGGCGTGTACGTCCATCTCTACGAGTCGAAGAACCGGAAATATCCGCCCGACCTCCGGTCGCTCTGGAAACCCGACCTCGCCACCGACCCTGACATCTTCACCTGCCCCGTCGCATCCGGAAAAACCGATCGCTCCACAAGCGCCTCCCCCGGACGTCCCTGGGAGTCCTTCTCCTCCCGTGTCAGCTACGACTACCGCTTCCCCGAACGCGGCGATGCCACCGCGCTCGATGCCCTCATGGCATGGGATCGCGCTCCTCACCCGAACGGGAAACGCTGTGTTCTCTACTTCATGGGGCGCGTCGACGAAGTGGACCAGGCGACGTTTGAGCGGCTCTTCAACGCCAAGTAGCCCCTTCCCGCGACACTTCTGCACCCTTCCGCTAAAATCCCCGCATGACGACACCCCGCTCCCTCCTCATCCGCACCGCAGGCACGAACTGCGAAGCCGAACTCGAGTACGCCTGGCAGCGCGCCGGCGCTTCCACGGAAATCCTGCACGTGAAGCGGCTGATCGAGAAGCCCGGGGTGTTGAAGGAATTCCAGGTCGTGTCGTTCCCCGGCGGGTTCAGCTACGGGGATGACCTGGGCGCGGGGCGGATCCACGGGATCGAGATCCGCGAGAAACTGATCGAGCCGCTGAGGGAGTTCGTCGGGGCGGGGAAGCTGATCTACGGGGTGTGCAACGGGTTCCAGGTGCTGGTGAAGACGGGGCTGCTGCCCGGGTTCGATTTCCTGAAGTCGAAGGAGTTGCCGCCGCTGGACGCGACGCTGACGGACAACGCGAACGGGCGGTTCCAGGACCGGTGGATCACGTTGAAGGTCGTGTCGTCGCTGTCGCCCTTCCTGAAGGACGGCGCCGTGTTCCGCGTGCCCATCGCGCACGGTGAGGGACAGTTCCTCCCGAAGGACGACGCGACTCTTGCGAAGCTGCGCGCGAACCGCCAGATCGTGCTCAAGTACGTCGCTGCGGACGGCTCGCCCGCGAAGAAATGGCCCGAGAACCCCAACGGCTCCGTGGACGATATCGCGGGCATCTGCGATCCCACCGGTCGCATCTTCGGCCTCATGCCGCACCCGGAACGTTTCGTGGACAAAGTCCAGGGCGCCACGTGGACGCGCGAGGGAAACGGCGAGGGCGACGGGGAAGGGCTCGCCGTGTTCACGAACGCGGTCGGGTACCTGAAGTCGCTTTAGTGTGAACCCAAGCGACTCTGCAGTTCCTCGATCAGCGCTTCGTCTTCCTTGAACACGCGGCTGTACGGCGACCAGTCGCCGCCGTTCGTCGAGATCTCCGCTTCGATCTTCAGCTTGTACAGAAGCGGTTCCTTCTGGGCGATGCTGCCGGTGAAGCGGGTGCGGACGCTGAACTGGCCCTTGGGGCTGCGGAACTTGCGCACGGTCGCGACGCTGCGGATGTAGCCGGAGGAGCTGTCCATCTGCTCCAGGCTGGAGTATGCGCCGGTGACGGCGTCGATGAGCTTCTGCCACATCGCCTCGGGCGAGAGCTTCGGGTCGATCTGGATGCGCAGCCACGCGTTGGTGGCCTCCGAGGTCGTCGTCGCCTTCCAGGCTTCGTCCTCCGCGAGCACGAGGCGCAGTTCGCCCGTCTTGAGGGCGGGTGACCGTTTGGTGAGCACGACTTCCTCGGTGAAGTAGCCGGTCATGGATCCGGTGACGACGAACGTGTACTTGGCGCCGAAGTCGAAGTTCTGCGTGGTGGGCGCGCTTCCCGCATTCTGGCCGTCGATCTGGATGAAGGCCCCGGCGGGCTCGGAGTTGATCATGATCGACCGGTTTGCGTCGCAGCCGACGGCGAGCGGGAGCAACAGCAGCGTGAGTGCCCGGAAACGAGTGAACGTCATGGTCTTCTCCCTCATGTTTTCTTGAGCCTGATCCGTTCTTCCCCGGCTCGCGACAATACCCCACGGGCCCCCCTTCGGCGAACGGAATTGCCCGCTGCGCTTCAGTTGAATCCCCCTCCTGCCGATAGATCCTGTGCCTCCGACGCGCAGCGCCCCGGGCGGCGCCGGCAAGAGACGGGAATCGCCTGACCGAACGCGCGCGCCGGTAGTCCCCGAGTCGGCGCCCTCCGGACCCGCATAGTGGTGGGAGTTCGGCGCCGTCTCGGGTATTTTTGTTTGCGCGAAGCGCAAACAACCCTGAGCGAGCGAAGCGAGTCGAAGGGTCTACATGCCCCCCCACATCATCATCAACGTAGACGGCGGCTCGCGCGGCAACCCCGGTCCCGCGGCGACCGGCGTCATCATCTCCACCCCCGACGGCGTCGAGGTCATGACGCGCGGCGAGTACATCGGCGAGGCCACCAACAACGTCGCGGAGTACCGGGCGCTGCTGGACGGTCTGAAGCGCGCGCCGGACTACCTGCGCAAGTTCGCTACCCCCGAGATCGAGGTGCGGAGCGACAGCGAGCTGCTGGTGAAGCAGATGCGCGGCGAGTACCGCATCAAGAACGCCGGGCTTAAGCCGCTCGCGATCGAGGCGCAGCGCCTGATCAAGGGCTTCGCCAAGGTGCGCTTCGTGCACATCTATCGCGAGGCGAACGAGCGTGCCGACAAGCTGTGCAACATGGCGATGAACTCGAGGGGCGTGGTCGAGGATCTGGGCTAGAATCTGCGGCCATGGCCAGCACCTCGGTGTCCGCGCGCGACGGATGGGACCAGTATTCGTACAAGGGGCCCGAGGGGCTCGTCGTGGTCTCCTACTGGACCGGCGCGGGGCAGGTGGACCGGAAATCGTTTCCCCACTGCGCCCGGATCATCATCCCCTGCGGACAGGACCAGGCCTCCGCCGACGCGGCCTGGGCGCTCGAGGACCAGCTCATCGCGCTTCTCGACCACCACGACGTCCCCTGCCGCATGCTCGGCACGCTCCGTCTTCCGGGCCGCCGCGAGCTGGTCTTCCAGGTCGGCGAATGGGACAGGTTCCGGCCGGCGGTAGGGAAGTGGTTCCAGGGAAACCGCGCGGTCGAGCTCGACGTGACGGAGCACGAGGGCTGGGAGTTCTTCGACACGAGCGTATGGCCGGACGACGACACGGCGCAGTACATCGCCGACCGGAACACGATCGAGGAGCTGGTGAAGAACGGGAGCGACCCGAAGAAGCCCCACGATCTCGAATTCACGTTCCTCGGGCCACAGGATCTCCTCGAGACGCTCCGCCCCGTTCTGGCGGCGCGCGGCTACCGCCCGTACGAGGGCAATTCAACCAAGGGCTGCCTGGTGATGGTGAAGTCCATGCCCCTCGCCCTGGACGAAGTCTTCCGCGAGTCCCAGGCAAACCAGCGTTCCGCCCAGAACGCCGGGGTAGATTTCGACGGATGGGGCACCATCGTCGTGAATTAGCCCACATTTCCCCATTCTTCGAACCCCCACCCCCCGATCCGCGTTATCCTCCTGTCCCATCCGTTCCTCGCCAGTCCGCGAGAGGGGCGTGGAAAGGAAGGGCGGGATTTGAAGTGCGCCGCGGCGGCGGCCCAGGTCCAACCGGGGCCGTCCCTCCATCACCGCCGCCCTGGCGCACTTCTAATCCCGCCCTTCCTTTCCACGCCCCTCTCGCGGACGGGCGGACGGCCGCTTCTTGAAACGACTCCCTTCGCCCCGCGAAGGCCCAGCGTTCCAGGGGGAGGAAAGTCCGAGCTCCACAGGGCAGGGTGGTCGCTAACGGCGACCGGGGCGTTCCCGAAAGGGGCGCTTCAGGGAAAGTGCCACAGAGACCAGACCGCCTTCCTGGCAACGGGGAGGTAAGGGTGAAAAGGCGGGGTAAGAGCCCACCGCCGGGGTGGCGACATCCCGGGCACGGCAAACCCCACCCGGAGAAAGGCCAAATATGACGGCGCTTGAGCCCGGCCCGGGCAAGCCGTCGGGTAGGCCGTTGGAGGCGGCGGGCAACCGTCGTCCCAGATTAATGGCCGTCACCGTCGTTCCGTGAGGAGCGGCGGAACAGAACTCGGCTTACAGCCCGTTCGAACCGAGGGGCTCCGGTCGAAAGACCGGGGCCCCTCCCTTTTCTGCGAAGCGCAAAAAAGAGGGGCCGCGCTCTTCGCGCGGCCCCTTGGGTGAAACGCTGAGTTACTTGCGGGCGTCGAGCTTGATCTCCAGGTCCAGCTCCACGTCGCCACGCTTGATCACAACCGGGACGATCTTCCTCGGCCGCGCCTTCTGGATCGACTTGGTCAGGGCTTCGGCGCTCTGGACCTCCTGCCCGTTGAACTTCAGGATCACGTCGCCGGCCTTCAGTCCCTTGAGCGCCGCATCCGTCTTCGACTTCACCTTGGTCACCGTGACGCCGCTGCCGTCCGCGCCGTCCTCGAACGTCGCGCCGAGATCCGGCTTCAGCTTGGCGGCGTCGTACTTCGGCGCCTTGTCGAGCGTCACCTTGACGTCGAGCGTCTCCGCACCTCGCTTCACCTTCACCGTGATTTCAGATCCGCCGGGGTAGGTGCCGAGGCAGCCGAGGAAGCGCCAGAAGTTGTGAATCGTGTGCCCCTCGACGTCCACGATCAGGTCGTCCTTCTTGAACCCGGCCTTGTCGGCCGTGGAGCCCTTCGTCACGCCGCGGACGACGGCGCCTTCGGCCTCCGCATGCAGGTCGTCCCATGTCTGGGCGCCCTGCAGCCCTTCGAGAACCGCGTGGCGGACGTAGCCGCCCTTCTTCAGGTCGCGCATGAACTTCTTGATCTGGTTAATCGGGATGGCGTACCCGATGCCGGTATTCACGCGGTTGGAGAAGCGGGTGTTGATGCGGCCGTTGATGCCGAGGAGCTTGCCGTCGATGGAAAAGAGCGGGCCGCCCGAGTTGCCGGGGTTGACGGCGGCGTCGGTCTGGATGACGTCGGTGTACCCGGCGTTCGCGTTGACGTGGTTGGCTGACACGGTGCCGAACGTCACGGTCGGGTGGAAGTCCGTGGAGCCGAGCATGAAGGGATTGCCGACGGCGATGACGGCCTGCCCGGTCTTGACGTCGTCGGAGTCGCCGAGCTCCACGTAGGGGAGGTCGTGGGCGTCCTTGATCTTCCCGAGGCAGATGTCGCCGGCGGGGTCGAGCCCGACGATCTCACACTTGTAGAAGTGACCGCCGGCGAGGTTGCACGTCTGGTCGAGGGCGTCCACGACCATGGTCTGCGGGTTGGCGGCGACGTGGTGGTTCGTGAGAAACCAGCCGTCGCTGGAGATGCAAACGCCGGAGCCGCCGCCGATGAACACGAACGCGGGGACGACCTTGTCGCACGTCTGGCGGATCTTTTTCTCGATGCGGAGAGCCTCATCGATCGGGTCTTCGGCCGAGGCCCGGGAGACGAGAGCCACGGCGCAGAGCGCCGCGGCGGCGAATCGGTGGAGGTTCATGGCGGGTTCCTATTGGTTGTTCGGGCGTTCGCCGAGGGTCGCTTCGATGTCGATCGATTCCTCGCCGCGCGAGACTTTGATGGTGACCTTTTCGCCGACCTTCTTCTTCTTGATGTAGTTCGTGAAATCGCCCCAGCTGGCGACCTTGATCTCGTCGATCTGGCGGACGACGTCGCCCGCCAGCAATCCGGCCTGTTCGGCCGCCGAACCGGGCTGGATCGTGCCGATCACGACAAGCGTGGAATTCTCTTTCGGGCCGACGCCGAGGAAAGGCAGCTTCGGCTTGCCGAGGCGCTTCCCGTCCTTGAGATCCTGGAGGACTTCCTTGATCTTCCAGTTGGGCGTGGCGAACGAAATGCCGGAATTCTGGCCCCACGGGGAAATGAGGCGGACGTGCGCGACGACGCCGACCATCCGGCCCTTGAGATTGACCAGCGGCCCGCCGCTGTTCCCATAGTTCGCCTTCGCGTCGAACTGGATCGACTGCTCCCAGATCGCGTTGTACGCCTGGTCGATCCGGTCCACCGCGCTGACGATGCCGCGCGTCGCCGTGGCGCTGTCCGTGTTCGGCGACCGGCCGAGCGCCATCACGAACGAGCCGACTTCGACTCCCTCGTCGGCCCATTCGATCGGGTGCAGGTGCAGCCCCTCGGGCTCCACCTTGATCAGCGCCAGGTCCTTCGATTCGTCGATCCCGAGAAGTTTCCCCGCGGCCGACTTCCCGTCGGGAAACGTCACCGTGATGCTCTTGACCTTGCCGTCCACGTTGAAAAACGACGTCAGGATGTGCCCGTCCGTGTCGATCACGAATCCCGATGTCGGGCCCTTCGGGCGCTTCGTGTAATTCGGGTTCGACGCATTCCCCGGTTCCATCACCGGCGGCCTCGGCGGTACCCGGAAGTCCGCCTTCACGTCGAGCGACACCGTCGATTTGTGGCCCTTCTCGATCGCGGAAGCGAACGCTTCCTGGACCTTCTGCCAGGACGTCTCGGTCTTGTCTTCGGCCCGCGCGGTGCCCGCAAGGGCGACGGCGAGGGCGGCAAGGACGGCGTTGAAGCGGTTCATCGGAACCCCTTACATGGGCTGGTAGCCAAGTTTGATTTTGAAGGTGAGTTTTTCCGCGTCGCGCTGGACGACGATCGTGATGAAGTCTCCGGGCTTCTTCGACTTGAGGATCCTGGCGACGGAGGCGGGGTTCTTCATTTCCTTGCCCTCGATCGAGAGGATGCGATCGCCGGTCTGGAGCTTGCCTTTGGCGGCCGGGGAGCCCTTCGCGACCGAAGCGATGATGGGCTCGTCAGCTTCGAGGGTGGCGCCGAGATACGGGGCGTCTTCGTCGTCCTCGACGACGGGGTCCTTCGGCTGGGGATCGGGCTTTTTCGGCTCGGCCTTGGGGGCGTCCTTGACCTTTTCGCCCTTGAGCCAGTGGCCGACGCGGTCGCCGAGAATGTGCATGGGGATGGCGGCGCCGAGCCAGCGGGTCTCGTTGTAGGAGAGGGTCATGATCCCGACGAGCCGGCCCCGGGCGTCCACGAGCGGACCGCCGTCAACGCCGGGGTTGAGCGGGGCGGTGGTCTCGACGACCTCGCCCTTGTAGGTGGCCCACTCGTACCACTGCTTTCCCTCGAAGACGTCGGTGATCTTGTAGAACCCGGAGACTTCTCCCTGCGCGAAGGCGACCTGGTCGTCGTTCTCCATCACGCCGCCGCCCTGGCCGCCGCCGCTCTGGCAGTTACCGAATGTGTAGACGACGTGCCCGAGCTTGAGCGCCTTGGAGTCGCCGATCGGCACGAAGGGGTACTTGCCCTTCGGCAACCGCACCAGCGCGATTTCCAGCTCCGCGCTTCCGCAGATGAACTCCGCCTTCATCTGTTTCCCGCCTGCGAAGCTCACCAGGATGCTGTCGGGCTTCACGTCCGGCGGGATGACCGTCGCCGAGGTCAGCACCGCGCCGTCCTCGCTGATCACCGTTCCCGTGCCGAACCAGCCCATTTCGCGATCGCCCATCCCGCCGCGCGGGGGCGACTTGCAGGCGATCGCCACGATCGCGGGCGATACTCTCTCCACCACAGGCTCGTGCGATGCTACGCCCGGCTCCGCGCCGGCCGGCGCCCCGGCGGCCACGACCAGCGCGGCGCCGAAAAGGACGATCCTCAGCAGTTTCATGGGCTACCTCGAAGAGTTTTTGCGGACACAGATGGTACGGAGGAGAAGCGCGTCCCGTTAGGAATCTGCGACGCCGTCCGGGAGGCGAATGTTCAAATTCAAGGCGCGCCCCCCGCGATTCTGGTAAAAGATCGGCTCATGCCCGCCCCGGACGACAAAATCGAAGTGCGCTGCCCGAAGTGCGACCACCGGCTTCGTTTCGCCCTGAAGTTCATGGGCCGGAACGGCTTGTGCCCGCTCTGCAACGAGAGCTTCAAGATCGCGCTTCCGGAGCCGGCCGCACCCCCGCCGCTGGTGGATGACAAGTCGGAAGCGTGGAAGATCTCGACTTACTTCCGGAACCCGCCGCCCAAGAAGTAGGGGACGCGGAACTTCTTAGTGTGTGTGCGCCGCTTCTTCGTGCTCGTGCGCTTCTTCGACTTTCGCCGGCAGCGGGGCGGGAAGCGAGTCGAGGTGCACCTCCTGTTCGCGGATGAGAAGCCCGCGGCGGCCCGTCAGGAGGCTCAGCAGCTTCGCCTTGAGGTAACCCGCGACGAATTTCAGCCCACGGACCAGGTGACCGGGGTGGCGCAGGGACAGCACCGTGTAGTGATGCATGACGGCGGGGCGCAGGTAGAAGGACATCAGGATCTTCTGGAACTCGCCATCGAGCTGCTCGACGGTGACGCCCGGGGGCGACCAGACGAAGTTCATCCCGTTCATCTTCTGCCAGTGGTCGTCCCGGATGTTCGTCCCGTAGATCTCGCGGTAGACCGGCGACCCCGGGTACGGCGTGAACTTCGACAGGTTCATCATCGTCATCGGGATCCGCTTCACGAACTCCTTCGTCAGCCGGATGGTCTCGGCGCTTTCGCCGGGGTAGCCGAGCATGAACAGTCCCTTGGAGCGGATGCCTGCGGCGTGGGTCCACTGAAGCGCCTGTTCCGACTTGGCGACGCTGGCGACCTTGTCCATGGCCTTGAGAAGTTCGTCGGAGCCGGTTTCGAGCCCGAAGCTGATTTCCCAGCACCCGGCCTTCTTCATGAGCTGGAGCAGGTCGGGTTTCACGGTGTCCACGCGCGCCGCGCACGTCCAGGTCATCTTGAGCCCGTCCTCGATCAGCAGCCGGCAGATCTCGGTGACGCGTTCGCGGCTGGCGAGGAACAGGTCGTCCACGAACATCACGTGCCGCACCCCGTAAGTCTTGCGCAGGTGCTTCATCATTTCGAAGACCTTGGCGGGGGAGTAGGCGCGCACGGAGGCGCCGAAGGTCGACGTGTCGCAGAACTTGCAGTGGAACGGGCAGCCGCGCGACGCCGCGATCGAGGCCACCGGTCCGCGCGGGAAATCGTAGATCGCCGGCTTGTAACGCCGCGGGAAGTCCGGCAGCAGGTCCCACGCCGGCATCGGCAGGTCGTCCAGCGACTTGTTCACCGCGTTGCCGAGCGTCTTGCGGACTTCGCCGCCCTCGCGGTAGATAATCCCGCGCACGGCGGACAGCGGCGTCCCTCCCTCGACCGCCTTCAGCAGCTCCATCAGCACGCGTTCGCCTTCCCCCACGACCGCCAGGTCGAATTCGGGGAAGCGCTGCAGGGTCTCGGGGCCCATGGACGAAATGTGCGGGCCGCCGACGATGATCTTCGTGTCAGGGCGGGCCTTCTTGATGCGGCGCGCGATTCCCGCCGCTCCCCAGACCCCGACCGTGAAGAGCGTGATGCCGACGTACTCAGGGTCCGCCGCGATGACCTGCTCCGCGACCTGCTCTTCGGTCAGCCCGAAGATGTCGCTCTCGATGATCGACGGCTCGTAGCCGTGCAGGCGGACTTCGGAGGCCAGGTGCAGCAGGCCCAGCGCGGGGACGCCGTTCGTGACGTGCTTGACGAATTCGTACCCGGGCGCAATGCGCTCGTAGGGAGGGTCGATGAAGACAAACTTCCGGTTCTTCATGGGCGACTCCGGGGCGATTCCAGCGTCACGGCGCGAGCCGGCACTTTACACAGGGGAAGCTTTACAAATGAAGCGGAATCTCGACTTCCTTACGAGCAACCGGTCTTGGCCGTCCCGCACCCCGAGGCCTTTGCGCACCCGGCGCAACCCTTGGCCGCGCCCCCTTCGATCATCCACGCGGGGACTTTTTCCCCGGAGAGGGCCCGTCCATCGGTGAAAGGGGAGGCGCCACACGTGCGCCCGTCGGTCTTCGTCCCTCAGCCACCGCCGGTCGAGCACCCGCCCCCGGTCCCGCAGCCGCCGCTCGAACAGCCGCCCTCGTCCACCTCTTCTTCGAACACGACGTCCACGCGCCGCAGGAGCACGTCCAGGACGCGGTTGAGCTGGCGAAGGGACTTCTTGTCGGATTCCTCGAGGAGCGCGGCGGCTGTGGTGAACGGGACCCATCGCGCGTCGTCCAGGCCGGACCAGTCGAGCCGCGCCTCGGGCGCCTCCATGCGGACCGCGAGGGCGTGTTCCCAGATGCCGCGGCGGAGGTCCATGACGCGTTCGATTCCCGAAAGCCCGGCGGCGCCTGCGAGCCGCGCTGCGGCCGCCAGCGCGGATTCGTTCGCGTCCGCTTCGCCGCGCAGCGGTTCCCAGAGTTCCGCCCACGCCGCGCGAGGCCGGACGACGAGGAACCAGGGCTCGTCATCGACGATGGCGAAAGGGAACAGCGAAATCGTGGTGGGAAGGGAGATCATGGCGGGGCGCGGATTGTAGCAGTCCTGGGCGAGTCCGGTGCCTCGATCGGCCGAGAAACGAAAAACGCCGCAGGGAGCGATCCCCGCGGCGCCTGTTGTTCCCGGCTCTCGCTACTTCACCTTCAGCACGTCCCTCTCGTTCCCGCTCAGCAGTTCCAGCTCCTTCGCCGGCACGTTCCCGCTGGATCCCGCTTCCCGGTACCTCACCCGCGCGCCGAACGCGTCCTCGACCAGGCCGTTGTGCGCGTCCGAGAACTCGCCTTTCCGCTCGCCGCCGTATTCGCCGATCATCCGCTTCGACCGCTTCAGCCCGTCCACGATCCACTTGCGGCGCGTGTCGGCCAGCATGAAGCTCTTGCCCTCGTAGCTCGTCAGCAGGCCCATCGAGTCCGAAATCTCGCGGAGGAGCTTCTCGATCTCCGCGTCCATTTCGCCGGGCGTCGCCGGCGGCGTGTTGTCCGGCGGGGGCGTCGTCTCGGCGGCCTTCTTCGTGCAGTGGAACTCCAGCGTCAGCGACGCCTTCTCGTTGTTCGGGAACGTCACCGTCACCTCGACGGGCGTCGTCGTCTCCTGCAGCCACTTCGCATAGAACACCCCGTCCAGGCTCACCACCGTCAGGCTCTGGGGGTCGCTCGACTTGAAGTTCTTCTTCGCATCGAGCTGCGTCAGCGTCGAAGCGTCGAAGGCCTTCCAGCTCGCGCCGTCCCACGAATAGAACATGTTCAGCGGGACGAGGCAGAGGCCGGTTTCGAGGCGGAAGCGGCTCTTGGACTTGATGCGCCCGGAGCCTTCGCCCTTGATGGCGGCCTTGATCGTGTACTCGGTCTCGTCGAAGATCCCGCCGCCCGAGGCGAGCTTTTTGACGGTGATCACGCCGACGGTCGCGTCGTCGGTGGGCATGATCGACGCCCATCCGTCGGGAGTCTGGGAGAACTCGAGCTGGTCGATGCTCATCTTGCTGGTTTTGCCGCCCATCGTGGCGACGACCTCGAAGCGGATGTCCTTGCCGACGCTGAGGGGCTTGACCTCGTCGAGGAAGCGGACCTCGAGCTGGGTCTGGGCGGAGGCGAGGGCGGAGAGGACGAAGGTGAACAGGAGGGCAACGGCGGGTTTCATGAAGGGCTCCTTGCGTGAATGAGAGACATCCTGGAGAGGCCCGGATTGTAGGCGCGGGCGGCGGGAAGTAAAGGGGGACGGGATTGCGCGGACCGGCGGGGCGTGGCAGAGTCCGCGCATGATCCGGCTCCTGATCGGCGTGGCGGTGCTGTCGTTCGCCGGGGCGGCGATTGCGCCGGTGGCGGCCTGGTTCGTCGATGCGAAAATGTCGAAGGATGTGATCCTGATCACGCCTGCGCCTCCCGACATCGTCGAGCTGAACAAGGCGATGTGGTCGAAGGGGGAGCCGGTCGCGAACATCTACGGCGAACCCGTGGACAAATCGATCCGGGTCGTCAGGCCGGACCCGCGCGACGTGATCGTCCCGGAGGAAAACCCCTCGATGATCCTGATGAACGCGGGCGGCGAGCGGCATCCGCTTCAGGTGCAGACCGTCTGGGTGGCGGTGAAGTACGGCTCGCCGTCGGCCGCCGCCGGTGGGGCGGCGCTTCTGGCGTTTGCGCTGATCCTCGCGCGGCGGCGGAAAAAGCACGGGCCCCGTGAGGAGGCGGAACCCGTGAACGGCGTGCAGGGGTGAGGGACGCTTGCCGAATCACTGATGGGCGCGTCAGCGTCTTGACTCCGGCCCCGACATCGGCGATCATGCCCCGCCCGGCGCTGTAACTCGTTGATCTGACAAAGCTTGCGTAGGTGAGACCATGAAAAAAGGTCTGTTCATCGTTCTCGATGGTCCCGACGGCTGCGGCAAGACCTCGCAAGCCGTCAGGCTGGTCCGCAAACTCCAGGAACGCACTGGCCATCACCCCATCCACCTGCGAGATCCCGGCGGCACTCACGCCGGCGAAAAAATCCGCGACATCCTTCTCGATCCCAATACCCACATGTCCACGACCATGGAGGTCTTCCTCTTCATGGCCTCCCGCGCCCACCTCGTCGAACAGATCCTCGCCCCGGCACTGCGCGATGGCAAAAACGTCGTCTGCGAACGCTGGATCTCTTCGACCATCGCTTACCAGGGCGTGGCCGGCGGCTTCGGCGCCGAGAACGTCGCCACTCTCGGGAAGTTCGCAACCGGCGGACTCGTCCCCGATCTCCTCATCCTGCTCGACGTCCCGCAGGAAGTCGCCGCCCAGCGCATGCAGCGCAGCCTCGACCGCATCGAACGCAAGGACGCGGACTATCACGGAAAGGTCCGCGAGGGTTTCCTTGCCGTGAAGTCCATGTTTCCGCGCGTCGTCGTCGTCGATGCCACCCGCACCGAGGAAGAAGTCGCCGACGTCATCCGTCTCCACGTCGAGGAACTGCTGTGACCTTTCGCGACATCCTCGGCCAGGACGCCGCCACCGCCTTCTTCCGCCACGCGCGCAAGGCCGGCCGCCTCGCCCACGCCTACCTGTTCACGGGGCCCGAGGGCGTCGGCAAGGGGACGTTCGCGCGGACGCTCGCAAAATGGATGCTCTGCAGGAATCCGGCCGATGAAGCGTGCGGCGCCTGCGACTCCTGCCGCCAGCTCGAAAGCGGAAACAGCCTGCGTCTCGTGGCCGTCACGCCGCCCACCGACAAGAAGGGCGTCCAGAAGACCGTCATCGATGTCGAGAGCGTTCGCGACCTGAACGCCCGCCTGTCGTCGAAGATCGCCGCCGGCGACACACGCGTCGTCCTCCTCGACGATCCCATCGGCGACGACGCCGCCAACGCCCTCCTCAAACTCCTCGAGGAACCCCCCGCGGGAAACATGTTCCTCATCGTCACCCAGTCGCCCGCGTCCCTGCCCTCCACCATCCACTCCCGCTGCCACCGCATCCGATTCCGCCCGATCGCCGATGCCCTGATCGCGAAGCGCCTCGAGGACAAGAGCGGCCTGGCCGCCGCGGACGCGCGCTTCATGGCCCGGCTCGCCCAGGGCAGCATGGGAAAGGCCGTGGCGTACGCCGAGGACGGCTGGAAGGAGACGCGCGACAAGCTGCGCGCCATCGCCGCGGGCCGCGCGCGCGATCCCGAGAATTTCGACATGGGCGAAGCGATGGACGCGCTGATCAAGGAAGGCGCGGAGGCGGAGGAGCCCGTGGAGAAAGACGGCGAACCGGATCCGGGCGTCGCCGATTACAGGAAGTCGCTTCGCAAGACCCGCGAACGTGCGCGGACGTGCCTGGCGATCCTGGCGCTGTTCTACCGGGACCTGGTGATGGAGCGCGAGAACGGGGCGGAAGCGGCGGATCCAGAGACGCTGGCGGAGCTGGGGAAGGTGCTGGAGAGGGTGACGACGGACCGGCTGCTGGAGAGGCTGGAGACGCTGTTGCAGGCGGATGCGTACTTGAAGAGAAATGCCAACGTGCGATTGACGATTGAGTGGGCGCTGGTGGCTTGAACTGAGTTGCGAGTTGCGGGTTGCGAGTTGCGAGGAAAGGCAACGGCAACGGCAGGGCAACGGGCGAACAAAGGAGATCAACGTGCTGGTAACGGCTCGATACGGTGAGATGAGATACGTCGCGGACTTCGTGTGCGACGTGCCGAACGTGAAGCGAGGGACCAAGGCGGTGCTGGCGACGGACCGCGGGACGGAGCTGGGCGAAATCCTTGTGATCAACAAGGAGAAACCCGCGGAGCACCGCCACCGGAGCGAAGGCGAGCGGCGCAGCGAGTACGACAAGCCCGGCATCACGGGGAACGTGCTTCGGCTGGCGACGCCGGACGACGTCTCGACCGCGCAGAAGCTGCATCTCACGGAGGAAGTCGCGGAGTACGACTTCTGCGCCGCGAAGATCGCCGAGCACAAGCTCGACATGCAGCTCGTCTGCTCCGAGCACCTTCTCGGCGGCGAGAAGGTCGTGTTCTACTTCCTGTCCGAGAACCGCGTGGACTTCCGCGACCTCGTCAAGGACCTCACGGGCCAGTTCAAGGCGCGCATCGAGCTTCGCCAGATCGGCGCGCGCGACTCGGCGCGGCTGGTCGGCGACTACAATTCCTGCGGCCGCCAGCTCTGCTGCCAGACGTTCATCAAGGACTTCGAGCCCATCACGATGAAGATGGCGAAGAACCAGCGCACGACGCTCGACCCCGAGAAGATCAGCGGGCGGTGCGGGAAGCTGAAGTGCTGCCTGAAGTTCGAGAACGACGTGTACGTGGAGCTGAAGAAGCTGCTGCCGAACATCGGCGCGAAGGTGAAGACGAAGAAAGGCGACGGCGAGGTGACGGACCAGAACGTGCTGGGGCAGGAGTTCCAGCTTCAGCTTGAGACGGGGGAGTGGGTGAAGTGCTGGGGATCGGACGTGATCGAGATCATCACGCCGGGGGCGGCGGACGCGCCGCCGAAGCGCCGGCCCAGGATGCCGCTTCCTGGAATGGACGACGGGAAGGGCGGGAAGCCGGGCGGGTACCGCGGTTCGCGTCCGGGAGGGCCTCCGGGCGCGCGTCCTGCCGGTGCGCCCGCCGTTGCGGGGGCGCCGCCGGTTGCGGGCGCGCCGCCGGCAACGCCAGTGCCCGTGGGAGCGGGTGGAGCCGCGACGGGATCGCCCTCGGCGCCGGTCGCGCCGCGTGCGGACCGCTGGCCCCGCAAGGACAAGCCGATTTCGGACCGCCCGTCGGGCGGCCCGAGCGCCGGCCTGGCCGGTTTCACGCCGTCGGTGCCGCCGGCTTCGCCGGACGCGCCCGTGGCGCCGGGCGGACCGGTGGACGACCTGGAAAAATCTCCCTCGACGCAGCGCCAGTCGCGCGGCGCCGGGGAGCCGTCGGTGATGGCGCCGCGTTCCGTGGACATGGACGACATTGCCGCCGCACTGGCGAAGGAGCCGACGTCGCCCCCGCCCGTGTCTTCGGCTCCGCCCGTCTCGACCGGGGAACGTCGTCCGCCCTTCTCCGAACGCCGTGAACAGCCGCCGCCGCCCCCGCGGGACCGTCGCGACGGAGGCCGTCGTGACCGCGGCCCGCGCGACCAGCGCGACCGCCGTCCGCAGGGCCCGCCGCCGCAGGCCGCTCCCGCAGGCGCCGCTCCGGCCGCAACGCCTCCCGCGCAGGGAGCTCCACGCCAGGATTCCGCCGACGACCGCAAGGCACGCCGCGATCGCCGCGAGCGCGAATGGCGCGAAAGGGTCGAGAAGCGCATCCTGGAACGGCAGCAGCGCGGGGCCCAGCCGCCCGCGGACGGCGCTTCCGCACCGGCGGCGCCGCAGCCACCGGTCGAAGGAGCACCTCCTCCGGCCGCACCTCCCGCCGGCGTTTCGCAGCCGCCTCGCGGTCCCGACCAGCGCGGAGGCGTCCGCGGCAACCGTCACCGCCATCGCGGCGGGCGCGGCCGTGGCCACGGCGGTCCGCGTCCGGGCGGCCCCCCGTCCCCGGGCCCGTCGTCCCCGCCCCCGCCTCCTCCTCCCGCCGCCAACCCCTAGCGCTTCCAAGGACGAACCCACCGCATGGCCAAGTTCTACATCACCACCGCCATCGACTACGCCAATTCCAGCCCCCACACCGGCACCGCGTACGAAAAGATCGGCGCCGATGCGATCGCACGCTGGAAGCGACTGCAGGGCCACGAGGTCCATTTCCTGATGGGGATGGACGAGCACTCGATGAACGTCGAGAAGAAGGCGCTGTCGCTCGGCAAGGACCCGGAGGCGTACTGCGACGAGATGGAGCCGAAGTTCACGGGGCTCTGGAAGGCGCTCAACATCTCGAACGACGACTTCATCCGGACGACGGAGAAGCGGCACATCGCGGCGGCGACGGAGTTTTTCAAGCGGGTGCACGCGAAAGGGGACATCTACAAGGCGAAGTACAGCGGGCTGTACTGCGTCGGGTGCGAGGCGTACCTGAAGCCTGCGGATCTCGTGGAAGGGAAGTGCAAGAACCACGGGACGGAGCCGCAGAAGCTGGAGGAGGAGAACTGGTTCTTCCGGCTGTCGAAATATTCGCAGGCGATGGTGGAGCACATCGAGAAGAACCCGGAGTTCGTGCAGCCGGACGTGCGGCGCAACGAGGTGCTGAACATCGCCAAGGACGGGCTCGAGGACATGTCGATCTCGCGGGCGACGTTCAAGTTCGGCATCCCGCTGCCGGTGGACCCCGCGCACGTGATGTACGTGTGGTTCGACGCGCTGATCAACTACATCAGCGCCGTCGGGTTCGCGAGCGACGAGGCGAAATTCGCAAAGTGGTGGCCGGCGGACCTGCACGTGATCGGCAAGGACATCACGCGGTTTCACTGCCTGCTGTGGCCCGCGATGCTGATGAGCGCGGGGGTGGCGCTGCCGCGGCAGGTGTGGGGGCACGGGTGGGTGCACTACAAGGGTCAGAAGATGTCCAAGTCCACGGGGCACCTGCTCGACCCGTTCGACGTGATCGAGCCGCACGGCGCTGACGCACTGCGTTATTTCCTGCTGCGCGAGGTCGCCTGGGACCGCGACGGGGATTTCACGTGGGAACGCTTCATCAAGGTCCACAACGACGACCTCGCGAACGGGCTCGGGAACCTGCTCAACCGCACCCATTCCATGATCCAGCGCTACTTCGCAGGGGCGCTCCCCGGCGTCGGAGAAGCCGGTCCGGAGGACGACGATCTCGTGGCGAGCGTGTCCTCCTGTCCCGGCGACGTCGCGGCGCTCATGGACAAGCAGGACCTGTCGGGAGCGCTTCAGCGCGTCTGGGACTCGGTGCGCCGCGCCGACCAGTACATCGAAAAGACCAGGCCCTGGACCCTCTCCAAGGAGGGAAAGACCGCCCGCCTCGGGACCGTCCTTACCTTCCTCGCGACCTCCCTGGGCCGGCTTTCGGTCCTCCTGTACCCCTTCATCCCCTCCACCGCCGCAAAGATCCGCGCCCAGCTCGGCCTGCCCACGGCCTTCGACTCCATTCCCGGCCCCTGGGCGCCCCTTCCGGCCGGCCACCGGATCGGCGAAATCGCGGCGCTCTTCCCCAGAATCGAGACGGAAAAGAAGGACGCCGCGGCTCCGGGCAAAGGCAAGGATCAAGGCGGGGGCCCTCCAAAGACGAAATAGAGGGGACCATGTCTGAAGCCGCCGAATTCCCCGAAATGCTCCGCTCGATCCGCGAAAAGGACCCTCGCTTCACCGCCGAGGCCTACGCGTTCACCTTCCAGGGCCTCGACTACACGATGCACGAGATGAAGGGGAAGCGGCAGCACGTGACGGGGCAGGACCTGCTGGAGGGGATCCGGCGGCTGGCGGCGAAGGAATTCGGCCGGCTCGCCCCGATGGTATTCCGGGCGTGGGGGGTGAGGGCGAGCAAGGATTTCGGCGACATCGTCTACAACCTGATCGAGGCCGGCGTGATGAGCCGCCGCGACGAGGACCGCAAGGAGGACTTCGAGGGCGGCTGGGATCTCTCCACGGCGTTCGACAACGAAGAGGATCCTCCCGCGCCGAAGGAATCGTAGGACTTCCAGGCCGCGATATTCCTTTTGCCGAAGCGCCCCGGGGCCATAATGCCCCGTCCTTTCGCCGACCCTCCGCAGTTCACTTCACGCACAGCACCGGGATGCCATGGAGAAAAACTCCGCCGCTCTCCAGGAGCTCGCCTCGATTCTCGAGCGCAAGGGGATTTCGCGCGACGAGATGGAGGGCATGCTCGAGATCGTCCACCCGGTGGACATGGCGTTCATCATCGAGGACCTGAGCGCCGAGGAGAAGGCGCAGGTCTTCAAGCTGCTGGATCTCGAGACGGCGGCGGCCGTGCTGGTTGAGCTCGACGACGATGCGACGCGCCAGGTGATCAACGGGCTGCCCCAGGAGCTCGTGCAGAAGGTGCTGGGCGCCATGAGCGCCGACGACGCCGCCGCAACCGTCCGCCTGATCGCGGAGGACCAGGGACGCGACGCGGCCCTCGAGTTCCTGTCGAAGCGGCAGAAGAACGAGGTTCGCGAGCTGCTGCGCTACGGCGAAGAGACGGCCGGCGCGCTGATGACGACGAATTTCGTCGCGGTGCCCGTCGGTGCGACCGCCGCCGAGGCGCTGAAGGCCCTTCAGGGCGCTGTCCGGTCCAACACGGTCATCTATACCTACGCCGTCGATGCCGCGGGGGTGCTGAAGGGCGTCTTCTCCATCCGCGAGCTGCTGAAGGCGACTCCGGAGACGCCGATCGCGGACTTCATGCATGCGGAAGTCCTGACGGTTGCGCCCGGGATGGACCAGGAGGAAGTCGCGCGGATCGTGCGCCGGTACACGCTGGAAGCGATCCCGGTCATCGACGAGAACGGGCGACTGCTGGGCGTGGTTACCGCCGACGCGATCCTGCAGGTCGTGGCCGAGGAGGCCGGCGAAGACCTGCTCAAGATGGGCGGCGCGGGCGGGCTGAACATCTTTGCGGATCCCGTGCTGAAGCGCGTCATTCTCCGGATTCCATGGTTGATTCCGCCGCTGATCGGAGGGCTGGCGGTGGGCCGGATCCAGCACTGGTTCGCCGGCATGCGCGCGGCGGAGTTCATCTCGCTGGTGCTGTTCATCCCGGTCATGATGGGCACCGCGGGCAACGTGGCGGTCCAGTCTTCGACGCTGATCGTGCGCGGGCTTGCGACGGGCGAAATCAAAACATCGAGAATCCTCGGGATCATCCTTTCGGAAACCCGCGTCGGCGCCCTCATCGGCCTCGTCTGCGGCGCCATCATCGGCGTCGCGGGCATCTTCACCGCCTCGGTCCACATCGGCGCCATCGTCGCCATCTCCATGCTCGCCGCCATCACCGCCGCCGCCCTCAACGGGACCGCCTTCCCCCTCCTTCTCCACCGCTTCAAGGCCGACCCCGCCATCTCCGCGGGCCCCTTCATCACCGCCCTCAACGACATCACCGCAACCCTCATCTACATGGGCTGCTCCATCGCCCTCCTGAAAATCTTCGGATGAGACTCGCCGCGATCGACATCGGCTCGAACACGGTGAAGCTGCTGGTCGCGGATGCGGCGGCGGGGAAGGTCACGCCCGTGAAGGAGGAGATCGCCTACACGCGGCTGGGCGAAGGGATCGGGGAAGGGAAGCCCCTCGGGACGGAGGCGATCGTGCGCACCGTCGAGGCCGCCGTGAAATTTGCTGCGGCCGCGCGCGCGGCCGGCGCGACCCAGATCGCCGTGACCGCCACCGAGGCCGCGCGCAACGCCACCAACGCCGGCGAATTCCTCCAGGCCTGCCGCAGCCATGGCATCGAAGTCCAGGTCCTGAGCGGCGAGGAAGAAGCGCGCCTTTCGTGGCTGGGAGGGACTTCCGATTTTCCCGGTCAGCCGACCGTCGTGCTCGACGTCGGCGGCGGCTCCGCCGAAATCACCGCCGGCGACGGGGAGGTCGTCACGTGGTCTACGCGCCTTTCGCTCGGCGCCGTCCGCCTCCGCGAGCGCTTCCTCGGCGCCGAGGCCCCCGCCCGCCACGGCGCCTGGACCCTGCTCGAGGACCATGTCCACACCGCCCTCGCCGCCGTCCCCCCCGATCTCCCCGGGACGCTCATCGGCGTCGGCGGCACCGTCGCCGCCCTGGCGAAACTCGCCCACCCCGCAGATCCCTTCCAGCCCATCACCACCGACAAGATCGCTTCCGTCGCCACTTTCCTGCGCACCCTCTCCCGCCCCCAGATCCTCGCCCTGGGCGTTCCCTGGGGCCGCGAGGACATCATCGCTTCCGGCGCCGCCGTCGTCCTCCTCGTCGTCCGCCACCTCCACCGGGACCGGCTGATTCCCTCCGCCAAAGGCCTGCGCTTCGGCCTCCTCCGCCAGATGGCGCAGTGATTTCCGCCAGTTTCCCCTTCTTTCCGCCCCCGCCCGCGTCGTAGACTTCAGGCAAGCCTGCTCCCCGAGGGAGGGAATGGCAGTCGCGCCGGCGGCCGTGAGGGACGGACGCCTCCGCGCGGAGATTCTGCCGATTTCTCCGCCGCCCGCGCACTGGATCAGGGGAATCTGCATGGCTTATCAGGACAAGCAGTTGGGGTGTGCCGACTGCGGTGCGACGTTCACTTTCACGGCCGCAGAGCAGGAGTTTCACCACCAGAAGGGGTTCGCCAACGAACCCCGGCGGTGCACGGCTTGCCGTGAAAAGCGTAAGCGGGAAGGGCGAGGGCTGTTGCCCGGGCAGCAGATGCACCAGACGAACTGCGCCGGGTGCGGGGCGCCTGCAGAAGTTCCATTTGTACCCCGGCTGCAGAAGCCTGTATATTGCCGGGCCTGTTTCGAGAAGCAGAAGGGCGGGGGCGGCGGTCGTCCCAGGTCCTGAAGCTCCAGAGAGGAAAGGACGGCGGCCGGCGCATGATCAAGATCAACATCGACAAGAAGGACCAGCTCGACCGGGCTCTCAAGCAGTTCAAGCGCATCTGCAACGACGCCGGGATCTTCAAGGAGATCAAGCGTTCGACCTACTACGAGAAGCCGAGCGAGCAGCGCCGCCGGGAAGCGAAGCAGCGTGAGAAGAACATCCGGAACATCGGGAAGAAGAAGGTGAAGGTGAAGAAGGTGTACCGGTAGAGCTGAAAGCAGGAAGCTGGAAGCAGGTAGCTGGAAGCAGGAAGGGCGACTGGATCAGAGCGAACAAACCCCGCGGAGACGCGGGGTTTTTTCGTGCCCGGCCCGCGCCTTGCCGCTTCGCTGTCGCGGCCTTACACTTTCGCCGTGAAGATTGAGCTCAACGGCGAGTCGCGCGAGGTCAGGGATGGGTTGACCCTCGACGGGCTGCTCGGCGAGCTCGGGCTGACCGAGCCGATGGTGGCGACCGAGGTGAACCTGGAGATCGTGGTGCGGGCAAAGCGGGGGGAGACGGTTCTGAAGGCCGGGGACCGGGTCGAGGTCGTCAGTTTCGTCGGCGGGGGTTAAGGAAAAGGGAAAGGTAAAGGTTAAGGGAATGAGCGAAGGGGACTTCTTCACGGTCGGGAAGTATGAGTTCAGGTCGCGCCTGATTATCGGGACGGGGAAGTACGCGACGCTGGACGTCATGGCCGCGGCGCTCGACGCCTCGGGCGCGGACTGCGTCACGGTCGCCGTGCGGCGCGTGGACCTCAAGGCGAAGGAATCGATCCTCACGCGCATCGACCGGAAGAGGTTCAAGATCCTGCCCAACACGGCGGGGTGCTTCAACGCCGATGACGCACTGCGTTATTCGCGGCTGGGGCGCGAGGCTGGGTTGAGCGACCTGGTGAAGCTCGAGGTGCTGGCCGACGAGAAGACGCTGCTGCCGGACGTGGAGGAGACGCTGAAGGCGGCGCGGGTGCTGGTGAAGGAAGGGTTCGTGGTGATGGCGTACACGAGCGACGACCCGGTGACGGCGCTGAAGCTGCAGGACGCGGGGTGCGCGAGCGTGATGCCGCTGGGTTCGTTGATCGGGAGCGGGCTGGGGATCCTGAACCCGCACAATCTGCAGATCATCCTGCACCGGCTGACGGTGCCGGTGATCGTGGATGCGGGGGTCGGCACGGCCAGCGACGTGGCGGTCGCGATGGAACTCGGCGCGGCCGGGGTGCTGTGCAACACCGGCATCGCGCACGCCAAGGACCCGGTGAAGATGGCGGCGGCGATGAAGCACGGCGTCATCGGCGGGCGGCTGGCGTTCCTCGCGGGGCGGATCCCGAAGAAGCTGTTCGAGGGGAGCCCGAGTAGCCCGGCATCGGGAATGCTGGCGAAGTAGGTCAGCTCTTGAAGCAGCCGTCGATGTCGGCGCAGGCCTCGGCGATTCCTTGCTCCGGCAGCAGGCTCGCGTGGAAAGCTGCCTTCGCGAGCCCCGCGACTTCGGGAGCGCTGAACCCCATTTCCGTCGCGGCGAGCAGATACTCGCGGGTCGTGTCGGTCGCGAACAGCAGGGGATCGTCCGAATTGACCGTGCAGCGCACGCCGGCGTCCACCAGGCGGCGAAGCGGATGCGCGGCAAGCGTCGGGCAGACGCCGAGAAGAAGGTTGCTCGACGGGCACAGGTGCAGCCAGGCGCCGGCCCGCACCAGGTGGGGCAGAAGCGCGGGATCCTCGACCGCACGTGTCCCGTGGGAAATGTGAAGCGCCCCGCAGAGATCCACGGCGTCGCGCACGTTTTCAGGTCCGCCAAGTTCGCCGGCGTGCGCGCGCAATTTCAGGCCAAGATTTGCGGCCTTGAGATAAAGCCCGGTGAAATGGCGATTCGGCCGCGCGCGCTCGTCGCTCTGCAGGTCGATCCCCCGCAGCCACCCGGCGGGGATCGCGAACCCGGCTACGTGCTCGAAAATCGCTTCGGCCGCCTCCGGCGGCTGGTCCCGCGAGACGCCCAGGAACAGCGGGGCCTCGATCCGGTACTTTGCCTGCGCCCGCGCGCGGCCGCGCACGACCGCTTCCCAGACTTCGCGCTCGGACAGCCCGCGCCAGGCGTGAAAACGATGGGACACGAGCAGCTCGACGGTGCGCACGTTCTGCAGCGCGAGGTCCTCGAGCGCTTCGAAGGCGTGCCGCTCGATCCACTCCGGCGTGCCGGTCACGGGCTTCAGGAACTCGCGAAAGACCGCGGTGAAGGCGTCCCAGCTCGCGAAGGGCCGCCCGTGCCAGGGCGGCACGGCCGGAAGCGAACGCCCTTCCGGGTGCAACTCGCGCACCGTCGCCCACCGGAATGCCCCTTCGAAGTGGAAGTGCATTTCCGCCTTGGGCATCCGGCGTACGGCCCTTTCGAGGATCGGATCGCAATCTCCCATCGTCAGGCGCTTCCTTTCAATGCGAGATCTATCGTTCCCGTTCGGGTTTCGGCAGCAAGGCCTGCCGCAGGACTTCCGACATCGGGTTTCCGGGTTCCCGTTCGAGGAAGGCCAGCGCCGTGCGGCGTTCATCGCCGTCCGGCTCGCAGGCCCGGGTGAAATCGTCCAGGGCGCCGGCGTGATCGCCGCTCCAGAAACGTGAGACTCCGCGCCGGTAGAGGACGCCGGTGGATCGGGAGGTTCGCAGCCAGGCGTCATAGGCCTTGACGGCCTCGGCGTGGCGCCCGAGCGCCTGCCGGCAATCGCCGATCCGCAGGTGGTCGTAACCGCCCTCGGCCTCCAGGTCCTGGAGGGCGCCGACCATGTCGCCGACGTCCATCCGGCAGGACGCCCGCGCCCCGAGGGCCGAGCCGCCCTGATGGTGGGGCTCGATCGCGAGCGCGTGCGTGTAGTCGTCGATCGCGGACTTGTGGTCGCCGCTCTCGCAGCGGATGCGGCCACGCTGGTACCACGCCAGGGCACTCCGGGGGCTGCGGCGCAGGAGCTCGTCGTAGTCGTCCAGTGCTTCGTCCCGTTCTCCGCGATACCAGAGCCAGTAGGCGCGGTCGTGAAGAGCCTCCAGGTGGTCGGGGTCGATCTTGAGCGCCCGGGAATATTCGCGGATCATGTCGCCCATCACGTCCTTCGGGAGGTAAATCGGGCTCAGCTTCAGCCGCCGGCACGCCTCGTCCGAAATCTCCCGGGCCCGAAGGCAGTGCGCGTGGGCGAACAGCGGGCGCTCTTCCGGCTTGATTTGCGCGATGCGCCACCGGTCATAACCCTTCACCAGGGCCAATCCCAGCGCCAGGCCCAGGATCGGCGCTCTCAGGCGCCGCCACGCCCGCCACGTGCCGGACGGCGGCGCCGGCGCCATTTCGGTCAACTCACCCGGGCCTTCCTTGTACACTCGCGCCCCTTCAAAGGGAGAGAACCGTGAAAGGAATCGTCCTCGCCGGCGGCCTCGGCACGCGCATGATGCCGCTCACGAAGGTGACCAACAAGCACCTGCTGCCGGTCTACAACAAGCCGATGGTGTACTACCCGATCCAGTCGCTGGTGGACGCGGGGATCCGCGACATCATGATCGTGACGGGCGGGAATTCGGCGGGCGATTTTCTCAAGCTTCTCGGCAACGGCGAGGACTTCGGGCTCAAGCAGATCAACTACGCGTACCAGAAGGGCGAAGGCGGGATCGCGGAGGCGCTCGGGATCTGCGAGCAGTTCGCGAAGGGCGACCGGATTGCGGTGGTGCTGGGGGACAACATCATCGAGCGGAACATCATCGAGCCGGTGAAGAACTTCCGGGCGCAGTCGAAGGGGGCGAAGATCCTGCTGAAGGAGGTGCCGGACCCCGAGAGGTTTGGCGTGCCGGAGCTGAGGGGGACGTCGGTGGTGAAGATCGAGGAGAAGCCGAAGAACCCGAAGTCGAAGTACGCGGTGATCGGCATCTACATGTACGACGAGCAGGTGTGGGAGTTCATCAAGCGCTGCAAGCCGAGCGGGCGCGGCGAACTGGAGATCACGGACGTGAACAATTTCTACATCGAGCAGGGGACGATGACTCACGACGTGCTGGAAGGGTGGTGGTCGGACGCGGGGACGTTCGATTCACTGCTGCGGGCGTCGAAGCTGGTGGCGGAGGGCGGGGCAAACAAGAAGTAAGCCGTTCGACTCGCTACGCTCGCTCAGGGCAGGCTGGCGAAGGTGCGGAATGCTGGCGGAGGCTGGAGGTCGATTGAACGGCTGGGACCAGGCGATATGGATCACCCTCGGCGCTGAGGCGCTGGTGATTCTCGCCATCACGGTGCCCGCCGTGCTCGGGAAACCGCACGCCGTGTCGCGCGCTATGGCCTCGACCGGGCCGCGGACGGGGGACGACCCCGACAAGATGGTGCGCGGCTGCGCGTGGGTGATCCTTGGGTTCGGGCTGGGGATCCTCGGTGTTCTGGCGCTTCTGACGGTCCTGTTGCCCTGGAAGTGGGCGAAGATCGCGATCCTTGTTGCGTCGCTGTGGCTCCCGGCCTCGATGATCGGGAAGATCCTGATCGGGGGGACGGTGGACGGGATCGGGGCGCTGCTGCGTCGGAAGCGAGGTTGACGAGGGTTTCCGCGTTCCAGCCATTCCCTACCGAAGCGAGGCCGCAGCGGCCATCGCGATCAGCGCGGCGACAGGCAGCGTCGTCACCCACGCGAGCAGGATCGCAGCGATCATCTTCCACTTCGCGGTGCCGTTCACGGTTCCGATACCGAACAGCGCGCCGCAGGACACATGCGTGGTCGAAACCGGAAGGCCGAACGCCGTGGCCGCGATGACGAGGGTTGCCGTGACGAGCGAGGCCGTGAACCCCTGTCCCGTGTTCATGTCGGCGACCTTCTCGCTCATCGTGCGGCCGACTTTCTTCGCCAGCGCGAGACCGCCGATCGCCATCGCGGCCGCCACCAGCGCGACGCTTCCACGGACCCCGAGCGCCGCCGCGGCGAAGGCGAGGGCGGCGATCTTGGGGGCGTCGTTGAGGCCGCGGGCGAAGGACATGGCTCCGGCGGTGCAGAAGTGCGCGGCGTCGAGGGCCTGCTGGGCGGAAACCCCCACGACGGCTCCGCTGTAGCGCTGGGTGCAGCACGCCGTCGTGCCCGTTGCGAGCGTCGGGACGACCTGGTCATTCATGTACGCGGCGGCCGCGGCCGGCGTTGCGCAGGTCGCAACCACTTTCTGGCCGATGCACACGCAGGACTCGGCCGTTACACCGAGCGCCTTGCGGGCGCCGCGGAAGACGGGGTAGAGGAGAAGGGTCGCGGCCATGGCGGCGAGGGGAGAGACTGCGAGCGGAAGGGCGAACTTCGTGCCGAGGACGGACCACTGGAGCTGGCCGGGTGCGAAGATGAGCGCGGCGCCGAGAAGCGCCCCCGTCAGTCCGTGTGTCGTGGAGATCGGCAGGCCGAGCAGCGTGGCGACGAGGACGGCGCCGGCCGCGCCGCAGGCGGCGCTGAGCAGGAACGCCGGCTTTGTGGCGACCGCCGCGGGAACGAGCCCCGCGCCGCTGAAGGCCTTGAACAGGGCGTCCGCAAACCAGATCGAGACGATGGCGCCGGCCAGCGTCGTGACGGTGGCCCACGCCATCGCCCGCCAGTACGTGGACGTTCGCGACCCCAGGATCGTCGCGACGCCCTTGACGTTGTCGTTCGCGCCGTTGGCGAAGGCCACGGCCAGGACAGCGACAAGGAGGGAGATCGTCATGAGCGCAGCGTTTCTTCGCGTTTCACGAGTTTCAAGGTTGAAGCCGGGAGTCTGTCGAGAGCGGGGAGTCCTCCTGAAATCGATGGGAGCGGGACGCAAACAGGGGCGCCCGCGGCCTTTCGTGGGCGCCCCGGTTTGCGGCTCGCTTCCATCGATTTCAGCAGCATTTCCCGTCGGCGCCGCAGCACTGCCAATCGGCCGGCCGCTCGCGGGTCGGGTCGGTCACGACGAACATCCCGGCATACGGCGGCTTCTGCAGCTTCGCCGCCGTGTCCGTGCAGACCTCGACCGCCACCCCGCGCGGGAACCAGTGCCCTTCCTCGTCCACGATCGCCTTCGCGGGACCCTGGTAGATCGCGCTCTGCCCGACGAACACGCACCCGGCCTTCTTCTCGTACTTGTAGCCGCGGACCGTGACGCTGTAGAACGCGAACTGCTCGACGTTCTTCCAGTACGTCTTCTTGAGGGTCTGCACGCCGTAAAACCCGGCCTTCTCCAGCCCCGCCAGGAACGCGTCCTCCGTCAGCGCGCCGCTCAGGCACTCGCCCCAGAGCCGTTCGTTGCCCCGGAGGTGCGCCGGGATTTCTTCCTCGCTCACGATGTCGCTCACCACGATCCGGCCGTGGTCGCGCAGCACGCGCCACATCTCCGCGAACACCTTCGACTTGTCCGGGCTCAGGTTGATCACGCAGTTCGACGTCACGCAGTCCACGCTGGCGGGATCGACGGGAAGCGTCTCCAGGAATCCCTTCCGGAAATCGACGTTGGACCAGCCGAGGTTCTTCGCGACGATCGGTTTGCATTCGTGGGCGACCTTGAGCATCTCGTCGGTCATGTCCACGCCGATCGACTTGCCGGTCTTGCCGACGAACTTGCTCGCGATGAAGCAGTCGATGCCCGCGCCGCTTCCCAGGTCCAGGTGCGTCTCGCCCTCCTTGAGTTCCGTCAGCGCGACGGGGGAGCCGCAGCCGTAGAAGCGGTCGATGACGTCCTGCGGGATGTGGCCGACGTGGTCCTTGGGGTACGACGTCGGGCAGCACAACTCTTTCTGCGGCTCCTCGGCGGCGTGACCGTAGTACCGGCGCACCCGTTCGCGCGCCTGGTCGATGTCCACCGACAGCACGCAGTTCGAGTGCGTCGTCGAGACCGTCACCTCGCCCGGCATCGGCCGGTGCTCGCTCGCGCAGTGCTTCTCCCCCTGGCCCATCGCGCGCGCCGCGAATGGCGCGTCGAAGCCCGACTTGCGGTTCACCTTGCCCAGCGCTTCCTGCGCCATCCCCTCGAACTGGTCCGCGATCGTCGCCTTCCACAGGTCGCAGTACGGGTCGGCGCCCAGCACCGAGCCGCCCGACGCCCAGTACGAATGTTCGATGTCGCCGCCGCCGCAGAGGAACTTGAGCGAGCAGTCGCGGCAGAGCGCCTTGTCCTTCACGGAGGCCCGCTGGAATTCGCGGCAGACGGGGGAGTCGCGGAGGATGGTGTCGAGTTTCTGGGAAGCGCTGTCGCCGCAGAGCAGCTCGGGGACGCCGCTGAACGAGGCGCTGGGGTAGACCTTGCCGTCGTGGTTCACGCAGAGCGACTCGACGCCGGCGTTGCCGAGGTCGAGCTTGTCGCCCGCGGCGCGGTCGAGCCGCACCTTGAACGCCTCGTCGTTGTCCACGCGCACGCCGCACTCCGCCGCGGCCTTGCGCACCGCCCGAATCTGGCGGATGAGCCGGTCGGTCGGGACGAAAAAGTCGCTTCCCGGCCCGACGGCACGGCCGCGCTTGTGGAGCCACATGAAGTGCACCGACTCGATGCCGAGCTTTTTCGCGAGCGCCGGGAACGCGGGCAGCTCGTCGATGTTTTTATTTGTCACGACGCATGACAGCGTGAGGTGCGGCACCCCGGCGGCCACCAGCTCCCGGACGCCCTTCAGGATCCGCTCGAACGTTCCTTCCCCGCGCACCGGGTCGTTCGTCGCCGCCGTCGCGCCGTCGCACGACACCTGCAGCCGCAGCCGGTCGCGGTGGGGAAGCCCGGCGAGGCGCTTCGCGTCGCACCGCGTGCCGTTGGTCAGGATGGTAAGGCCGGCCGTCAACGTGATCTTCGTGATGAGGTCGTAGATGGCCTCGTGCAGGAACGGCTCGCCGCCCGTGACGAAGAACTCGCGCACGCCCAGCGCCAGCGCCTGGTCCACCAGGCCGAGCGCGGTCTCGCGCGAAAGCCCCTTCGCCCCGTCCGGTCCGCTCGAGACAAGGCAATGCGTGCACGTCAGGTTGCAGAGGTTGTTGACCTGCATCCACAGCTCGCGCAACTGCGGTTTCTTGTGCGCGGCGCGGCCGGCGTAGGGGCTGCGGGTGAAGGGCTTTTCCGCGAGCAGGTGCGTGCGCAGGCCGTCCTCGATCGCGGTGCGGACGTGGATCCAGGCCTTCGCGGGCTCGACGGCGAACTCGTGCGCGTAGCGGTCGGCGATGTCGCGGACCGAGCGGTGCCCGTCCACCCAGCCCAGGATCGCCGCGCCGCGCGGGTCCGTCGCCACCCAGTTCGGCCCGTCGGGGTCCACGAGCACGCGCGCCCCGTCCTCGCCGAACTGGAGCAGCGGCGGCGAGTGCAGCACGGATTTGTCGGTGAACATGTGGCGGTCCCCTTTGGGCAGCGCGGGCTTTACCAAGGGGATGCTAAGCGAGGGCGAAGAGCGCGACAAGGCGCGCTGTTACTTCTTCGCCTCTTCCGCCGGCCGCGACGCCGCGGCGTGGATGAGCCAGTTCGCGAGGAACTGGTACATCGAGTAGTGCGCCTTCGGGTCGGTCGAGACCTGCTGCAGGTGGCTCACGATATGGAGCACCTTCCCGCGGCCGTAGTCGAACGTCGCCGCGACGCAGTCGGTGTTGTACTTCTTCTTCATCTCGGCGCTCTCGATCAGCACCCGGACCTTGTCCTTCGCCTTGTCGTCCACCTTGAACAGGTAGGAACGCTCCTCGAGATACCACTTCGGCGCCTCGCCCGTGAAATTGAAGACGTCCTTCAGAAGCGGGTCGTCCTTTGCGCCCTCGACGGCGCCGATCCCGACCCACGTCTCGGGCGAGAGGCCCACGTTGCGCAGGTACCCCGGAAACGCTTCCTTGATCGGCGCGAGCGCCCAGTCCGTGCTCACCACCCAGCCGCCCTTGTCCACGAAGCTGCGCAGCTTGAGGATCCCCGAGCCGTCCAGGTTGCCCGGGCAATTCAGGATGAGCACCTTCACGGCGTTCAGCCGCGCGCCGCCGAATTTCTTCGGCTCGATCGTCGTGTAGCGCACCTTCAGCTTGTCGAGCACGCGCTGCACCGTGTCGTAGTCGCCCGTGACGACCGCGATCTCGCCCGCTTCCATCGTCGCGACCGTCTTCCAGCCGCCCTGCTGGCCGTTCTCGAGATTGCCGCGCACCAGGTCCGCCGGCTCATCGCCCGGCTGGATGTCCACGGGCGGATTTGCCTTGTCGGGCGGCTTGACTTTGACCGCAGGCACGCCGGCCGCCGCGACCTTTTCGCTTTCCCACGTGCCGTCGTCCGGCACCAGATCTACTTTCACGAGTTTCTTTGAAGCGCTCCTCTTCGAGAGAGCCATCACGGGCCGCGGCGCTGAGGAAGTGCGGGGCGCGGCTGCGGTCGCGGAAGGGTCGGCGATCGTGGCGCCCTCGACCGGAAGCTCCGGTTCCGCAAGTGCTTCGTCGGGCGCAGGAATCTCCGGACGCGGCGCGAATTTCGGCGCATTCGACCCGTCCGGCACGCCCTTGCCGTCGCCGACCCACGGATCCGCCGGCGGGATAAAGATCGACTTCGGCGCCTCGAACGACAACCGGATCGGCGCGGGCGCAGGCGCGGTGTAGTGGCGGTAGACGCAGACGGTGAGCAGAAGCGCGATGAACCCGTGCAGCCCGAGGGACAGGAAGAGCGCGCCTGAGGCCGTGAGCGCGTTGACGAACGTGCGCACCGAGAAGCGGCGGTCGTGAGCGCTGAGCATCGCGCGGCGCGACGGCGTGGATGTGCGGGGCGCGAGGACCGAGGGCGCGGGGGGCGGCGCGATTTCGAGAGGGGGCGCGGGAGCGGGAGGTTGCGCGGCTTGCTTTGCGATTTCGGCGAGGAGAGCGGCGGCGGGGGAGTGAGGGAGAGCGGGGCGCGGGGTGGAGATGGGGCCGGAGGCGGAGGTGGGGGTGTCAATAAGAGGGCCCTTCGACTCGGGCGCTTTCGCGCCCTCGCTCAGGGCCGCCCTGACTTCGTCAGGGCGGGTGGTTCCCAGGCCCGAGCCGGGGGCGGGAGGGGGGGAGATTCCCGACACTCCGGGGTCCGGAAGCTGCAACCGCTGCAGACTTTCCGCTCGGGCCTGGCCACCGCCTGTTGAAAAGGTGAAAAGAGCTGGTCCGATTGTCACGGCCAGCCCGTCCGTCACGGCCACGCGGTCGACTTTTCCATCTCCGACCATCAGGCCGTTCCTGCTTCCGGCGTCGATCACCTGCGCGCTTCCGTCTTCAGCAACCTCTATCCGGGCGTGCGTGCCGGAAACCTTGGGGTGATCGATCCGGATGCCCGAGGAACGCGAACGCCCGATCAGGATCTGTTTTCCGTCGAGCGGGCGGGTGGTTTTTGTCCCGTCCAGATCGATGGTGACCGTGATCATTGTCGTTTTCCTTTGGACGTTAGGGTGTTAAAGCAACCCATGTGCCCAAGAGACTGAAATTCGTAACTCGTTACCATGAATTGAGTTATGAGTTTTCAACAAAGCGGCGATACTCGGATCTGTCAACGTAAGTTACAAAGAGGGGCCGAAATGCAATGGAACTGTTCAGCGCGCTGACAAGTTCCTTTGCCTTTCTCCCAGGAGGCGCTCGTACAGCGCTTCGTTCGCTCGCACCATCGCCGCCATCGTGTAGTCCTCCGCCACCACTTCGCGCCCCGCGTCGCCCATTTCACGAGCCCGCTCGCCGTGCTCCAGAACCGAAGCGACCCGGTCCGCAAGCGACAGCGCGTCCCCTGCCGCCACCAGATGCCCCGTGCGCCCTTCCTCCACCAGCTCCACCGATCCCCCTACCGCCGTCGCCACCACCGGCAGCCCCCACGCCATCGCTTCCAGCACGACATTCGGCAGTCCTTCCCATCGACTCGGCAAGACCAGCACCCGCGCGGTGCGCCAGAACGGCGCGACGTCCGCCTGGAAGCCGCACCACTCGACGCCTTCGACCCCGAGCGCGCGCAGTTCTTCCTCCTGCGGCCCCTTCCCGACGATCCTCAACCGCGCCGCCGGCACGCGCTTTCGCACGAGCGGCCACGCGGCGAGCAGCGTCCGCACGTCTTTCTGCGCGTCGATCCGGCCGACGAAGAGCGCCTCGGGGCGCGAGCGGTCGAGTCCCTCGAGCGCCGGCAGCTCGACGCCGTTGCGCACCGTGACGAGTTTCCTCGCGTCGATCCCCGCGACCCGCTCGGTGTATTCCCGCACGGCGTCGCACACGCACGTCTCGCAGTCCATCTGCCCCTGCGACAGCCGGTCCATCATCAGGTGGTGCTTGCGCGTCTCGCAGACGCGCACGCTTCCGATCACAACCGGCACCCCCGCGCGCCGCGCCACCAGCCGCCCCAGCATGTTCGCGTGGAAAAGGAACGAGTGCAGCACGTCCGGCTTCCAGTCCTTCAGCACCCTCCGCAGCCGGAACGGCGCCCGCATATCCCATTTGCGCTTCATCCCCAGCGTCTCCGCCGGAATTCCGGCCTTGCGAAGCGCTTCGCCGACGGCGCCGAAGCCGCGCAGGCAGACGACGCGCGGCTCGAATCGGGAGCGGTCGAGTCCGGTGGCGAGGTGGAAGAGCTGTTTCTCGGCGCCGCCGGGATCGAGTTCGGTGATGAGGAAGAGGACGCGGTGGGGCATGAGGGGCGATCATGGACTTGCGGCCGCGAAAGCTCAACTTCCAGGGAAGCGGATTTCGCGAACAACCTCCCGGGGGCGCCGTTGACTTGGAGGGGGCGTTGGCCCTACGCTTGCGCCACTTCACAAGGAGATCCCGCATGGTCCGCGCGCTTTCGACCGCTCTGCTGCTCGTGCTCGCCGTGCCGCTGGCCGCGCGCGCCGAGGGAATCGCCGACCGCTGGACGAAGTTCAAGGCGGGGAGCTTCGTGACGATCCGCACCACGTCGAAGCTGTCGGGCGAGGAGATGGTGGAGGAATCGAAGTACACGATCACGGAACTCACGGCCGATTACTACGCGCTCAAGATCGAAACCTCGATGGGCGGAAACGCGCTTCCCGTCACCGAAGTGAAGTACCCGCTGACGCCGTCGGCGGCGCCGGAGTGGACGTGGGAGGAAAAGGGAGCGGAAGAGCTGGAGATTGCCGGCGAGAAGGTGAAGTGTTCGGTGCGGATCGGGACGAGCTCGGACAAGAAGAGCCTGTGGACGATCTGGGTGGCGGAGGTTGGGGGCGGGCCGGTCGAGGTGAAGACGGAGAAGAAGCTCGTGGTCCCGGGCGGATCGAGGACGGAGACCAGCGTGGTGACGAGCCTGTCCGAGAAGATGAAGGTGGGCGAGAAGGAAGTGTCGTGCTGGGTGAAGACGACGCTGATGGAGGTGGAAGGGCAGAAGGTCGAGGGGAAGGTATGGGAGAGCAGGGATGTGCCGGGGCTGGTGGTGAAGAGCGAGAATAAGACGACGGTGGGAACGATGGTGATGGTGTCGATTAGGGAGGTCACGGCGTTTGAGACGAAGTGACGGGGTTGGGGGTTGGGGGTTCCGGAAGTTGAGTTCGGGGTTCTGAGTTCGGGGTTCAGGGTTCGGTTGAGGGTTAGGAGTTGCGGGTTGAGTGTTGAGCGGGTGCTGATTTTCGACCTGGATGGGACCCTGGCGGAGACGCGGGCGGATATCGCTACGGCGGCTAATTTTGCGCTGCGATCGGTCGGGTTGGCCGAGTTGCCCGTCGCGCGGATCACGACGTATGTCGGCGAGGGCGCGGGAAAACTCATCGAACGATGCCTCGGGACGCGACAGGAACTGTTCGACGCCGCACTCGCCGCCTGGACCGGCCACTACTCGGCGCATCTCCTCGATGCCTCTCACCTGTACGAAGGCGTCGCCGAAACGCTCGCCCGCCTGCCCGCCCCGCTCGCCGTGCTGTCCAACAAACCGGAAGGCATGACCCGCACGATCCTCGATGGACTCGGCATCGCGCGGTTCTTCGCCGCGGCCCTCGGCGGGGACTCGCTTCCCGTGAAAAAGCCCGACCCCGCCGGCATCGCGCACATCCTTCGCGCTACTTCGTGCTCCTCCGCGGTTCTCGTCGGCGACACGCGGATCGACCTCGAGACCGCCCGAGCCGCCGGCATCCCTTGCTGGCTCGCCTCCTACGGGTTTTCAGGCCGCGCCGAGCTCGCCGGGGCCGGTGCTCCCGTCATTTTCGACCGTTTCGGCGACATCGCTTCCCTCGCCACCCAACCCTCGAATTGACCCCCCGCGCCGGCGTTCATACACTCCGCCGCTTCATGACACCCGAACAGATCGCCCGCTCCCTCGGCGAGGCCCTCGCTTCGTCCCCCGAGCTGACCGAATTGCTGCGCTGCGAAAAGGCGTACGCCGCCGACGCCGCGGCGCAGGCGCTTGTCAAGGCGGCGCAGGAGGCAGGGGCCAAGGTGCAGGCGCTTCAGCGCACGGGGGGCAAGCTCGACCCCGCCGAAGTCCGCCGTCTCGCCGAAATGCAGGCGAACCTGGATGCCTGCCGGACTGTTCAACAGCTCGTCGCCTCGCAGAAGGCCTATGACGCGATGGCGCAGAAACTCAACGGAGTCGTGCAGGCGGTCGTCGAGGAGAAGCGGAAACAGGGATGAGCGAGCCAGAGAAGAAGGAAGCGACGGGCGGGCCGCGGCCGGAGGAAAAGCTGCTGGCGGACCGGCGTGCGCACATGGAAGCGGTGAAGGCGAAGGGGATCGACCCGTGGGGGAGCCGGCACGACGGCACGCAGGCGATCAAGCCCATCGTCGAGGCGTACGAGGAAGGCCGCGAGGTCTCCGTCGCGGGGCGCGTCACGGGCCGGCGGCAGTTCGGCAAGGCCAACTTCCTGGACCTGCGCGACTGGACCGGCAAGATCCAGCTCTACGTGAAGAAGGACATCGTCGGTGACGCCGCGATGGAACTGTTCGGCCTGCTCGACCTCGGCGACCTGATGGCCGTGAAGGGGAAGCTCTTCAAGACCAAAACGGGCGAACCCACGGTCGAGGTGAAGGAATTCCGCGTGCTGACGAAGTCGCTGCGGCCGCTTCCCGAGAAGTGGCATGGGCTGCAGAACGTGGAGATCCGGTACCGGCAGAGGTACCTGGACCTGATCTCGAATCCCGAGGTGATGGAGACGTTCCGCAAGCGGTCGCAGATCGTGGCGGAGTGGCGGCGATGGCTGACGGAGAGGGGCTTCATCGAGGTAGAGACGCCGATGATGCAGCCGATCCCGGGCGGGGCGGCGGCGAAGCCGTTCGTGACGCACCACAATGCGCTGGACATGCAGTTGTTCCTGCGGATTGCGCCGGAGCTGTATCTGAAGCGGCTGCTGGTGGGCGGGATGGAGAAGGTGTTCGAGATCAACCGGAACTTCCGGAACGAGGGGATCAGCCCGCGGCACAATCCCGAGTTCACGATGATGGAGCTGTACTGGGCGTACAGCGACTACAACGGGATGATGGAGCTGACGGAGGGGCTGCTGTCGCACCTGGCGAAGACGGTGACGGGGGGGACGAAGATCGCGTGGGACGGGCGCGAGTTCGAGTTCGCGGCGCCGTGGCCGCGGAGGAAGTATCTCGACCTGTTCCGCGAGAAGGCGGGGTTCGAGTGGCACGACCGCGAGAAGGTCGTCGCGAAGGCGCGGGAGCTGCATGTCGAGATCGGGAAGCGGCCGCACGAGGCGATTGCGAATGACGTGTGGGAGACGCTGGTGGAGTCGGAACTCGTCGGCCCGGTGTTCGTGATCGACTTCCCGGTGGAGCTGAGCCCGCTGACGAAGCGGTCGCCGGCGGACGACCGGGTGGTGGAACGATTTGAGCTCTACATCGCGAACATGGAGATTGCGAACGCGTACACGGAGCTGAACGACCCGATCGAGCAGCGGGAGAGATTTCAGCGGCAGCTGACGGCGAAGGAAGAGGGGATGGAGACCATCGACGAGGACTTCCTCGTGGCGCAGGAGCATGGGATGCCTCCTGCGGGGGGGATCGGGATTGGGGTGGATCGGGTGGCCATGCTTTTGACGGGGAGTAAGTCCATTCGGGATGTGATCTTGTTCCCGCTCATGAGGAAGACCGAGTGAGGGAGGAAAACGGCCGGGAAACGAAAAAGTAAAAACGAAAAACGAAAAATGAAAAGGCGGTGAGGGACCTTAGTGGCAGGCGAGACTCATCCGCGTGGCTCACCCTTTTCCCTTTTCGTTTTTTGTTTTTAGTTTTTCGTTTCGTGGCCTTTCCCCCCCGAAGGAGTCCTCCTCCTGTACAAGCTCTTCTTAAGCCTCCGTTACCTCCGCAAACGCCCGATCAGCCTCCTCTCGGTGATCGGCGTGTGGTTTGGCGTCATGACTCTGCTGATCGTGACGAGCGTGATGGGCGGATTCGCCCGGGACCTCAGGGCGCGCATCCGCGGGATGTCGGCGCACATCACGGTGACGTCGTCGCAGTTCTCGCGGCTGGGGTCGATGGAGAGCTGGGAGGAACTTGCGAAGCGCGTGAAGGCGGCGGCGCCGGACGAGGTGCTGGAGGTTTCGCCGCAGCTCGAGTGGCCGATCATGATCAGCAAGGGGCAGACGCCCCAGCCCGCGACGCTGGTCGGGATCATTCCCGATCTCGAGGCCCACGTCAGCGGGTTCGCCGAGCACATGCTCGACGGCCATCCGCCCGACTTCACCGATTACTCCGGCCGCAAGATGCCCGCGGGCTGGGGACCCTGCATCATGGGCTCCGGCATCCTGACGACCCACCGCAACAAGGACATCATCTTCGTCGCGGACGGCACCGGCGCCGCGGCCGCCGTGGCGAGCTGCCTTCCGGCGGTCAACGCCAAGGACAAGTTCGCGATCTTCGTCGGCGACGATTCGCCCGTGGACGACCTGACCGCCGGCGGCGAAGAGCGCGAATCGCATGCGATCCAGAAGTGGTTGAGCGGCCGCCCCGATGCCCCCACGAAGAACTGGCTGGACCTGCTCGAGAAGACCTTCCGCCTTCTCGCCTACGACACCGTCGGCGAAACCCGGCCGTGCGTCGTGGTCCTCCTCGGCAAGGAACTTCCCCCGGAAGGCGTGTTCCGGGAAGCCTGGTACCGGCTGTCGAGCGAGGACCGGAAGCTGCTCCGCGTCTTTACGCCGGGCGAGACCCTTTCGGAACCCGGCGGCGAAAAAGCCCGCTCGGCCCAGTTCCTGCGCCTCGAGCCCGGTCCCAATTCGCGCTTCGATCTCGTTTCCCGGGTCCAGGATCCTTACATCGGCTCCGGCGTTTCCATCACGACGATCGCGCCCGCCGACGCCCGGGACTCGGGCGGGCTCGACAAGCGGCTCGACCCCACCCACGCCAAGCTCGGAATCGTCGGCGCCTTCAACTCCGGAATGAATGAGTACGACTCCCAGATCATCTACGCCCCCCTCGAATTCGTGCAGGGCGCCCTCCGCGAATGCCTCGTCGATCCCAAGACCAGGGAGCCCATCCTCGACGCAAAGGGCCGCATCCAGGGAGGCCGCTTCAATAAACTCCGCATCAAGATCCGCAACTACGACGACGCCGAGAAGGTCGCCGACCGAATCCGGGCCAGCCTCAAGGGATCCTACGGGCTCTTCACGTGGCAGTCCGAGAAGGCCGTTCTCCTCCAGGCCGTCGCGGTCGAGCGCACGCTGACGGGCGTGATCATGTTCTTCATCGTGGTGATGGCGGCGTTCTCGATCCTCGCGATCCTGTCGATGCTCGTGACGGAGAAGACGCGCGACATCGGCATTCTCCGCGCGCAGGGCGCCACGGTCGGCGGCATCATGACGATCTTCCTCAGCGAAGGCGCGGTGATCGGCATCGTCGGCTGCGGCCTCGGCCTGGGCACGGCCAAGTACGTCCTCGACCACCTCAACCCGCTCGCCGACTGGGTCTACGGCAAAACCGGCTGGTATCCCTTCCCCAAGAACATCTACCTTCTTGACCGCATCCCGCACCAGGTGGACGGCCCGATCTGGGCCATCGTCGTGGGCGCGACGCTCTTCGTGTGCCTCCTCGCCGCGCTCTGGCCGTCCTGGAAGGCCGCCCGACTCAACCCCATCGACGCGCTGAGGTACGAATAATGAGCGGCTTCCTCGACGCGAGAGACATCCGCCGCGACTTCCAGATCGGCGACCGTACGTTGCCGGTGCTGCGCGGCGTGGACCTCTCCGTCGAGCCCGGCGACGTCGTGGCGATCGTGGGGCCCAGCGGGGCGGGGAAGAGCACCTTTCTGCACATCATGGGTCTGCTCGACCGGCCGACGTCGGGGAGCATCCTCTTCAAGGGGCAGCCCTACAGCGACCTGAACGACCGCGAGCGCGCGCGGATGCGCAACTCGACGTTCTCATTCGTCTTCCAGTTCTACCACCTGCTCCCCGAGCTTTCGGCGCTCGAGAACGCGATCATGCCGATCATGATCCAGTCCTCGATCCTCGCCTGGCCCGTCCTTCGCCGCGAAGCCCGCCGCAAGGCGAAGGAACTGCTCGACCGCATGGGCATGGGCGAGCGTCTCCACCACGTCCCCGGCCGCCTCTCCGGCGGCGAACGCCAGCGCGTCGCCATCGCCCGCGCCCTCATGACCAATCCGGAAGTCGTTTTCTGCGACGAGCCCACCGGCAACCTCGACACCGTGACGTCGCAGGAGATCCAGGACCTGCTCTGGTCGCTGGCGGAGGAACGCCGAACGACTTTCGTCATGGTGACTCATGAGCCGTCGTTGGCGCGAAGGGCGCATCGAGTTGTCAGGATGGTGGACGGGCTGATCGTGGATGGGGAAGCGCCGCAGGTGATTCTGCCGACTCAGGGGACGTCGCCACTTGCGACGGGGCCCGTCCCGCCGCCTCAGCCCGGGGCCCCCGCAACCTCACCCGACGCGTAGCTGGCCAGCCGGTCGATCAGGACCAGTCCACGGTCCCATCAAAGAGATGGCACTTGCGGCATTGAAAGACCAGCGTGCTCGGGTCGCCATCTCTTCCCATGAGGTCGACATATTCCTCCAGGGAATACTCTGGCGGAAGGTTCGGTCTCACGACGGCCTCCACCGCTTCTGGCCATCGTTCGCGTAATTCTTCGCGGCCGGCATATCCCAGGAACGTCATTCCATCTTCGCAGCAGAACGGCCAGTCGAACTGTTGGAATGAGGGCACCGCCGGCGTCAGGTACGTGATGGCGTCATAGACGATGCTGTTGATTCTGCGCCCTTTGTCATTCTGGTAGATCCCCGGCAAGACTTCCCCGGCGGAAAGCAGGTTGGTGTGGAACCCCCACTTCGCTCGAGCCTTGCCCTCCAGCAGGCACCACGGGCAGGTTCGGTTCTGTAAGCGCTCCTTCTCCTGGGCATCCGGCTGCTCGCTACCCCACCACGAGATGTTCCCGTAATAGAGGTAGCCTCGTTCCTTTCCACAGCAGAAGCACTCTGCCATGGACTCCCGGATCACCCGCGTCTCAAGCGGAAATCGATAGTAGGGAAAGTCAGGCACTTTGGGCGAGTTCATCCAGGCGAGTCTACAAAGTAACCCACGGCAACGAAGTCGGGCAGCGCCTCCGGGCCGAATGCATGCACCGAGGGTTCCATTTGAGTCACCTCACCGCGAGTTCATTCTCCGAGCCGACGCAGAATGTCCGCCCGCACGAGGGGCGACAGGAACATTCCATTGCGCACCGCCGCGTCGATGAGCGGTCTCGCCGCGGTGATGACCCCCGAGGCTTTCGCTCTCGATATCAACCCGAGTGTACCGACTACGGGGATTCCCATTCTAGAAGCGACCTGGCGTGCCTGAAGATCGTCGAGAACGGCGGTCGCACCGGCCTCCTTCGCCATCGTGAGGACGGACAACTCGCCCGGCCCCAACTTCAACGCCACCAAGTCATCTGGAATCGCCGCCTCGGCTCCAGTCCTCAGAAAGGGAGACTCAGCCACGGCGAGTATCACGGGATCGGTTGGCCCTTTGGCGGCGAGTTCCGTCATCACCTGCCCGGGGATCGTCACCGGCTCTCCCGCCAGCTTCAGCAAATCGATCCGGCCAATGCTAGCGAGAATGATCAGGGGAGAGGCGTTCACAAACGCTTCCCGGCTCAACCCTTCATCTCCCGGTCGATCTCAGCGGGGTCGTAATGGACATTTTCGACGCCGCGTCGGCCCAGCTCCTGGAAGAAGTCGGCACGAGGCATCTGAGCTATCTCGGCAGCAGCACCCTGGGAAACAAGGCCCCGGACGAACCAGTCTATGGCCAGCAAAAGCCGAACCTGCTGTGCGAGTTCGCGGGGCGAAGGGAGGATGCCCGCGCCGAGATCGTCGGGGAGTTGCAGCGTGACGGTCGTCATGCGGAGATTATACCGGGACGAAGTCCAATTTCGATGCAGGGCCGCACCACGACGGCGCGCTTCAGGCGCCCGCGAGCGCATCGTCGGGCCGCGAAACGAAGAAACCCGGCGCCGTGAAGCGCCGGGTTTCTTGAAGGTCGCACGTTTTGTCAATTGCCCGCCTGCTCGCCATCCCGCCCACCTACTTCAGCTTCGCCACCGCCGCCTTGATCGCAGCGACATCCGGCTTCACCTTCGGGTCGTCGCTCGACCACGAGTACGCGACCTTGCCGTCCTTGCCGATGACGATCGCGCTGCGCTTCGAGACGCCCTTCCACGGCCCCAGCGTCTCGTGCAGGACGCCGTACGCCTGGGAGATGTTCTTGTTGAAGTCGGTGAGGAGGTCGAACGGGAACTTCTCCTTCTCGCGCCAGCCCCAGAGGGCGTGCGGGGAATCGACACTGATGCCGTAGGTTACGGCGCCCGGCGTGTTGTAGTCCTTCCAGCCGTCGCGGATCCCGCAGAGCTCGTCGGAGCAGATGGGGGAGAAGGCGAAGGGGAAAAAGAGGAGGACGACGTTGTCCTTGCCCTTGTGGGAAGAGATCGTGAAGTCCTGCTTGGCGGTGTTCTTGGTCGTGAAATCGGGTGCGTCTGCGCCGACGGCGATGGCCATGGGAGGCTCCTTGTAAAGCGGGGGCTTTAGGAATGTCGAGGGGCGGATGATAGGGAGGGGGGTGCGGCGGGTCAAGAGAGGCTGGCGAGGGCTGGAGAAGGCTGGCGAAGGCTGGCGAAAGGCTTCGGGCGGTCGGTGGGGGGCGACGCGCCCCTGGAAGGGGTCAGGCCAATCGCGAGCTGCCGCCCCCCAATTGTTCTGTTTCGCTCACTCGCCGTTAGCCTTCGCACGCCTTCGCCAGCCTTCGCACGCCTTCGCCAGCCTTCCCCAGCCTTCCCCCGCGTATCATCCCTACACATGTCCAACCCCACCCCCCTCGCCGCGGGCGACGCCGCCTGCGAAGCCCTCGCCCGTTCCCACTACGAGAACTTCACCGTGGGGTCGTGGTTCCTCCCGAAGGAGATGCGCCGGGATTTCTTCGCCGTCTACGCCTTCTGCCGCACGACCGACGACATCGGCGACGAAGCCGAAGGCGACCGGCTCCGCGCCCTCGACGCCTGGGAACGCGACGTCCGGAAGTGCTGGGGCGGGGAACCCGGCGAGCCGATGCTCGTCGCCCTGGCGCGCACCGTCCGCGAACGCAAACTCCGCCAGGAACCCTTCCTCAAGCTCATCGAAGCCAACCGCATGGACCAGCTGCAGTCGCGCTGGGAGACGTGGGACGACCTCCGCCGGTACTGCGCGCACTCGGCCGAGCCCGTCGGGCGGATGGTGCTGGGGCTGTTCGGGCAGGATGACGGGAAGCGCGGGCCGCTGTCGGACGCGATCTGCACGGGGCTGCAGCTGGCGAATCACTGGCAGGACGTGGGGCGTGACGCGGTGGAGAAGAAGCGGATCTACCTGCCGCTGGAGGAGCTTGCGCGGTTCAAGGTGAAGGAGGCGGACGTGGTGGCGCGGCGGACCTCGAGGGAGTTTGTCGAGCTGATGAAGTTCCAGGTCGAGCGCGCGCGGGCGCTGTTCGACGAGGGAGAGCCGCTCCTCGAACTGGTGAGCGGCACGCTCAAGAAGGACATCAAGCTGTTTCTCGGCGGCGGGCGGGCCATCCTGGATGCCATCGAGAAGCAGGGGTGGGATACACTTGCGAAGCGACCGAAAGTTTCGAAGAAAACGAAAGTTTGGATCGCGATGAAAGCGCTGGTCGGTTAGGCGAAAAGGCAGGTTAAGGCGAAGGGAAAGGTTAAGGTTAAGGGGTATGCCCCAACCCACCGCGACCGCTGGACTCGAACCCGTCCGCGCTTCGGCGCCGGCGGTCGGCGTGGACGCGGCGTACGCGCATTGCGAAGAGCTGACGCGGGTTGCGGCGCGGAACTTCTACTATCCGATTCGCGGGCTTACCCGGGACCGGCGGCGCGCGATGTGCGCGGTGTACGCGTTCTCGCGCGGAGCGGACGACATCGCCGACGATCCCGGAATCGAAGACCGCGGGGGCCGTTTCGCCGACTTCCGCCGCAGGCTCGAAGGCGCCTTCGCGGGAACGCCGGAAGGCGAGGTGTTCGTCGCGCTGGCGGATGCCGCGAAGCGCTTCCATCTGCCGCAACGAAACCTGGCGGAGATCATCGACGGCGCGGAGCAGGACCTGAGGGTGACGCGGTACGCGACGTACGAGGAACTGCGCAGCTACTGCTACAAGGTGGCTTCGGCGGTCGGGCTGGTCTGCGTGGAGATCTTCGGGTATCGCGACCCGGCGGCGCGGGTCCACGCGGAAACGCTCGGGATCGGGATGCAGCTGACAAACATCCTGCGGGACGTGGCGGAGGACGCGAAGCTCGGCCGCGTGTACCTGCCGGCGGAGGAAATGGCGCGGTTCGGCGTGCGCGAGGAAGACGTGCTCGCGGGGCGGATGACGCCGGCGTTCGGCGAGCTGATGAAGTTCCAGGTGGCGCGGGCGCGGGAGCTGTTCAAGAAGGCTGAAGGGCTGTTTCCGCTGCTGGATCGAAAAGCGCGCTTCTGCCCCCTGGCGATCCGGGGGCTGTACGCGGGGATCCTGGACCGGATTGAGAAGCGTGGGCACGACGTGTTCTCCGGAAGAGTGTCGCTTCGCGCGCCGGCGAAGGTGCTGTGCGTGATCAAGGCGTGGTTTCGCGCGTGGACGTACTGAGATGAAGCCTGGAAAGGGGACGCTGGCCGTCCTGGCGCTGGCGCAGTGCGCGGTGGCGTGCGTCGTCGTGTTCCGGGTGTGGCATCCGCACCCGATCTGGCGCATCCCGGTGGCGTTCGGGCTGCTGATCCTCTCATTCCTGGCGGCCGCGTTTGAAGTCGGGGCGTGGCGCGGGTGGATGGGGAAGCGCTGATGGACCGCACGGTCGTGGTTGCCGGGGGAGGGCTTGCGGGGATCGCGGCGGCATGCGACCTGGCGGATGCGGGCTGGAAGGTCACGCTGCTCGATCGAAAAAAAAGACTCGGCGGGATGGTGGCGTCGTTCCCCGACCCGGCCGGGGGCGGCGAGATCGACAACGGGGAGCACATCGCCATCGAGGCGTGCACCGAGCTGCTCGGGCTGTTCGGCAGGCTCGGCTGCCAGGACGTCGTCAAGCGCCAGCCGCGCCTGTGCCTTCCGTTCGTGGCGCCGGACGGGCGCGTAGCGGAACTCACCGAGTCCGCGTGGTCCTTCCTCACGTTCCCGTTCCTCTCGTTCGGGGACCGCTGGCGCGTCGCCCGTGCCCTTCGCCGCATCGGGAAAATGAAGGATGCCGAAATTGCGCCACTCGACAATTTCAGCGCGGCGGACTGGCTCGACGACCTCGGGCAGTCCCCGGCCGCGATCTCCCGCTTCTGGGACTTCTTCCTCGCCCCCGCGCTGAACGAGCCCGCCGCCAGGTCCTCCGCCGCGCTGGCCGCGCGTGTGCTCCGCGACGCCATGGGCCTTGGCCCGGAGCTCTCACGGTTCTGCCTGTTCCGCGCTCCCCTGGGCACCGTCTTTCCCGCGGCGGCGGAGGAGTACCTGAAGCGAAAGGGCGGAGTGGTCCGGGCGCTGGCCACGGTTTCCAAAGTCCGGCCGGAGGGCGGAAAGATCGTGCTCGAACTGGCCGGAGGCGGCGTGCTGCAGCCGGACGCCTGCGTCCTCGCCCTTCCGCACGCGGACCTGGCCGAGGTGTTCCCGGACTCGGCGCCGCCGCTCGAGCATTCACCGATCGTGAACGCGCATCTCTGGTACGACAAGCCGGTGACTTCGCTGGAGGTCTTCGCGATGCTGGATTCGCGCGTGCAGTGGGTGTTCAACAGGAGCGTGATCGCGAACCTGCCGGGCCCGGGGCAGCATCTTTCCTGCTCGATCAGCGCGGCCCGCGACTGGGCGCACCGGCCCGGCGAGGAAATCGCCGCGGAGTGCGACGTCGAGCTCAAGCGGCGATTCAAAGGCGACGCGCGGCTGGTCCGGTTCGTGGTGTCGCGCGAGCACCGGGCGACGTTCAGCGCCCGGCCGGGGACGGCGCCGATGCGGCCGCCGGCGCGGACGAGACATCCCGGGCTGGCGCTGGCGGGAGCTTGGACCGATACCGGGTACCCGGCGACGATGGAGGGAGCGGTGCGGAGCGGAAGGGCGGCGGCGAAGGTGATTGTGGAGCTGGGCCGGTGATGTCACACGCCGCAAGTCAAGTCGTGGTGCCTTCCGACCCCAGCTTCTTCTCCAGGGCCTTCACCCTCTTCAGCAGCTCCGGCAGCTTGCGGCTGGACAGAAAGATGCGCTCGCGCTCCATGCGTGGAACGGCCGGCGAGCCGAACACCGCCTGGCCCGCGGGAACGTCGCCGCTGATGCCGCTCTGGGGCATCACGATCGCCCGCTCGCCAACCTTGAGATGACCGGCGAATCCGGACTGGCCGAGGAGCATCGCCCCGTCGCCCACTTCCACCGAGCCCGAAATACCGGCCTGCGCCGCGATGATCACGCGCTTCCCGATCCGGCAGTTGTGGCCGATCTGCACGAGGTTGTCGATCTTTGTTCCGTCGCCGACCGTCGTGGAACCGAGGGTGGCGCGGTCGATGGTCGTGTTCGCGCCGATCTCAACGTCGTCGCCGATCACGACGTTTCCGACCTGCGGGACCTTCACGTGGTCGCCCTTCGGCCCCGGCGTGTACCCGAAACCGTCGGACCCCACGACGACCCCGGCGTGCAGGATGCAGCGCTCGCCGATGCGGCAGTCGCGGTACAGGACCACGTGGGAAACCAGGACGCAATCCGCGCCGACCGAACTCCGCGCGCCGAGAAAACTGCCCGCTCCCACCACGGCCCGCTCCCCGACCTCCGCCCCGGACTCGATGACCGCGAACGGGCCGACCGAGGCCGTCTTCGCCACGCGCGCGTCCCGCGCGACGATCGCCGCCGCGTGAATCCCGGGCACCGGCTTCTCCTGCGGCCGGAATTTCTCGACCAGCCGCGCGAACGCCAAACGCGCGTCGTCCACCTTGAGAAGCGTCTTCTGCGTGCTCGTCAGCGCTCGCGGCACGACGACCACCGCCGCCGGGCCCTGCTCCGCAAACGCCAGGTACTTCGCGTCGAGCGCGAAAACCGCGTCCCCCGCCTTGGCCGCTTCGATCGCGCCCACATCGTGCACTTCGACCTCGGGATCTCCCGCGAGATCCGCCTGCAAGTACGCCGCCAGTTCACGGGCTGTGGGCATGGGGGGGAAGTGTATTCGGAGGAACCAAAACAATCGAGCGGCAGCACTGCGCTGGACGCCCGCGGAGGGTAGAATCACCCCGGGTCGTATTCCTCCTGTCCACCGCACGCCCTGAATCGACAACGCAACCACGGATGCACGACACCGACATCGCGCAGATTGCCGTTCAGGAAGGGCTCCTCTCGAGGATGGAACTCGACCGGGTCCGGAAGGACATTTCTTCGGTGGGCGGCGGCGACCTGCTGTCGGCGCTCCTGTCGGCCGGCCTGCTGAGGACCTCGGACGTCGAGAGGATCCGGCGCGACTCCGGGAACACGACCACGCGGATTCCGGGCGAGATCGTCTCGACCTCGCACAAGCGGATCGTTCCCGACGAGGTCACCGACGCGTCGAAGGACCCGCGCAGCCAGTTCGGGCGGTACACGCTGCTCGAGAAGATCGGCGCCGGCGGCATGGGGACGATCTGGAAGGCGTGGGACAACCTGCTCGGCCGGTGGGCGGCGATCAAGATGCTTCACGAGGAGCACGCCGTCCACGACGACCACCGCGAGCGCTTTCTGCGCGAAGCGCGCGCCGCGGCGCGGCTGGCGCACCAGCACATCGTGCAGGTCTACGAGGTGGGCGTTCAGGGAAACTGCGTTTTCATCGCGCTCGAATTCTGCGCGGGAGAGACGCTTCGGAACCGCATTTCGCACCGTGCGACGGGTCCCGAACTTCGCCGGCGGATCGAGCTGGTGAGGCAGTCGGCGGAGGGGCTCGGGTCGGCGCATGCGGCGGGGATCACGCACCGGGACATGAAGCCTGAGAACGTGCTGGTGCTGCCGACGCCGAAGGGCGGGCACGCGAAGGTGGTGGATTTCGGGCTGGCGGTGGACAAGACGGCGGTGACGCGGCTGACGGTCGCGGGGGACGTGTTCGGAACGCCGGCGTACATGGCGCCCGAGCAGGCGCTGGGCCTCCAGGAGATCGTGGGCCCGCCGGCGGATGTGTTTGCGTGCGGCTGCATCCTGTACGAGATCGTGACGGGAAAGCTGCCCTTCGACGCCGACCAGGCCGCCGCGAGCGTGTACAACACGATTCACTCCGATCCGCCGCCGCTTTCGGCCCTCGCCCCGAAGGTGCACAAAGACCTTGAGACGATCGTGTCGAAGTGCCTCGAGAAGGACCCGGAGCGGCGCTATCCGAACGCCAAGGAGCTCGCCGAGGACCTGGGACGCTACATGGCCGGCGAACCCATCGGCGCCCGGCCGGTCGGTTTCCTCGGGCGCATGCGCCGCCGCGCCGAGCGCAACCCTGCCCTCGCCGCCGCCCTGGCCGCCGCCGTGCTCCTGCCGTCGGCATTCATCGGGATTTTTGCGTGGGAAGCGCGGGTCCGCTCCGAAAACATCGAAAGCTCCCTCGAACAGGCGACGCAGCTCGAGGAACAGGCGGCCTCGAAACCCGCGCTGCTCCAGCGCGTGCTCGCGCTGTACGAATCGGTGCTTCGCGACGACCAGAACAACGAGCGCGCGGTCGCCGGCCTGGCCCGTGCCGTCAAGGCGATCCAGGCGCTCGAAGGACGCGAAACCGCCGCCACGGACACCGCCGTCACCGAAATCGGCACGCGCCTGGCAATCGAGGCCCGCTCTTCCTTCGGGGTTCCGGGAGGCCTCGCCGCCGCCGAGGGCCGCTGCGATTCCCTCGTCTCCGGATTTCCTGACCTCGCCGCTTCCTGGATCACCCGGGCCCAACTCCGCTTCCGTCTCGGCCGTGCCTCCGAGGCGCTTCTCGACCTCGACCTGGCCCGCAACAAATGGGAAGAAGGGCCCGAGGCACGGCACCTCAGGGCGATGTGCCTGCTGGACCGCGGCCAGGTCGAAGATGCCCGCCTGCTCGTCCGCTCCGAAGGCGCGGAAGGCGACGGCGCGGTCGAACTGGCGGCCCTTCGCCTCGAGCAGGGACGCCGGGACGAGGCGCGCGCGGCGCTCGCGAAAGTGGGGGAGCCTTCGGCCGAGTCCAAGTGGGTCGAGGGACGGTTGAACGCCCGGACCGGGGGATGGTCGGCCGGCCGCCGCGAATTCCAGGCGGCGCTGGCTCTGGACCCGGGATTCGCCCCGGCCGGCCTCGGCCTCGTGCTCGCCGTGTTCGAGGGCGACGGCGCCGCTGCAGCGCTTCCCCTCGCGCGCCAGCTCGTGGATCGTGCCCCGGGATACCCGGCCGCCCGCGTCGTCCTGGCGTCGCTTCTGTACGCCACCGGCGACCGGGACGGTGCCGCGCGGGAAGCGGACCGTGTGGCGCGCGCGACGCCCGTGGGGCCGTACCGGTCGATTCTCGCGGTCTACCGGCTGCAGGCGGGCGACGCCGGCGGCGCCGGGGACCTCCTGGCGGCTTCGACATTCTGGTAGTCAGAAATCGACCGAAGCCTCGCCGACTGGACAACGGGACCGGACGTCAGTAGATTCCGGCCTGCCCCCGCTGAGAGGACACCTGAGATGCCGGACTTTTCGCTGTCGGAAGAACAGAAAGAGATCCGCGAACTGGCCCACAAGTTCGCGGTGGCCGAGATCCTGCCCGTGGCGCGCAAGCTCGATGAAACGCACGAGTTTCCGTTCGACGTGTTCAAGAAGGCGCTCGACATCGGCCTGCTGAATGTAAACATCCCCGAGGAGTACGGCGGCGGCGGGATGGGGCAGCTGGAAGAAGCGCTGATCAACGAGGAGCTGGGCTGGGCGTGCAGCGGCGTGGCGGCCTCGATGGAGGTCAACAACCTCTCGAACTGGCCGATCCTGCTGGCGGGTTCGGACGAGACGAAGAGGAAGTACCTGCCTAAAGTGATCGGCGGATGGCGCGGGGCGTATGCGCTGACGGAGCCCGAGGCGGGAAGCGACGTCCTGGGGATCCAGACGACGGCGAAGCGGGACGGGGACTCGTACATCATCAACGGCCCGAAGCAGTTCATCACGAACGGCTCGGTCGCGGACTTCTACTGCGTGTTCGCCTACACGGACAAGGCGGCGCGCTACAACGGGATGTCGTGTTTCGTCGTGGACCGGACATTGAAGGGAGTCGTTGTCGGGAAGAAGGAAGACAAGATGGGGCAGCGCGCCAGCGACACGGTCGCGATGGATTTCCAGGAGGTGCGCGTCCCGAAGGAGAATCTCCTGGGGCGCGAGGGCGACGGGTTCAAGATCGCGATGCAGGTGTTCGACCGCTCGCGCCCTGCGATTTCCGCCATCGCGGTGGGCGTGGCGCGTCGCGCGATGGAAGAGTCGATCAAGTTCGCCGGGGAGCGCAAGGCGTTCGGGAAGCCGATCGGCGACCTCCAGGCGATCGGTTTCATGATCGCCGACATGGCAATCAACATCGAGGCGGCCCGTCTCCTCGTCTGGCACGCGGCCGAGATGGCCGAGCGGGGCGAAAAATCCGCGAAAGAAGCGGCGATCGCGAAGGCGTTCGCGGCGGACATGTGCATGAAGGTCACGACCGACGCGGTGCAGGTCTTCGGCGGGTACGGCTACTCGAAGGAATACCCGGTCGAGAAGCTCATGCGCGACGCGAAGATCTTCCAGATCTACGAGGGAACGAGCCAGATCCAGCGCGTCATCATCGCGCGCGAATTGCTCAAGCCGCGCTAACCGAGGAGCCCGCCATGTTCGTCGCCATGAACGTCTTCACGGCCGAGGACGACGCTTCCGCCCAGAACCTCGAGGCGATGTTCCTCAAGCGCTCCGGGCTCGTGGACCAGCAGCCCGGGTTCCTCTCGTTCTCGTTCCTGAAGTCGCAGGAAAATCCGCGCCGCATGATCTCGATGTCGCACTGGAACTCGAAGGAAGACTTCGAGGCGTGGACGAAGTCCCAGGCGTTCGAGAAGGGGCACCAGCGCGCGAAGGACTCCGGCAAGCCCTCGCCGCACGGGGCGATGAAGATCGCCAACGCGCTGGAGACGTACGAGGTGAAGAGCGCTTCCGGGAAGCTCGCCTGAGGGCGCGAGAGACACTCGCGCCCTCACCCTCCGTCGCCGGCAGCTCGCGGCCGGATTTGTCTCGCGCTCTGAAAAGCCGCTTGGTTTCGGCGGGCGGCGTGTCCTAGAATTCCGGGGACACCAAGGAGAGGCACCCCGGCATGGACGACCTGCTCTGGATCGTTGCCCTCACGACCGCGTTCGAGGCGGTCACTTGCGTCTTCCGCTGGGGGCTGAACCTGCAATCCACGCGGGACACCGCGTTCATCGCGCCGCTCACGATGGGAGTGCGTATTCACCACGGGTACGTCGGCGTCGCGGGCTCGATGTCGGCGCTCGGCCTGCCCGAAGGCTGGCTGGCCGCGTGGGCTCTTCGAGTCGGCGTCGCACTCCTGGTGTCCGACCTGATTCACCATTTCGTCGTCCTGCACTGGACGACAGGCGACCCGCAGTTCGACCTGACCTACCCACGGCTGGTTTCGATCGAGGCGGAGCGGGACGCGCAGGACGCGCGCGGGTAGCCCTACCGCATTTCGTCCAGGTACGCGCGGTACAGGTCCGGGTCCTCGTGCCCGCACGCGTCGCAGACCACGCCGACCGGGTTGGCACGATCCGGGCGCCGAAGCGCCGGCTTTCCGCAGCGCGGGCACTTCGTGTCGCCCCACGCCGGGTACAGGGTGCTGATCACGATGTAGAGAAACGGCAGGAGCACCGCCCCCATGCATAGGACCCCCGCGATCGCGTTGGACCACTTCAGGCCGATCCACACCACGCCGCCGGCGACGGCGATCCAGGTGACGGCCATGAGCGCCCCGCGCAGGTACATTTTCACGCGCGGATTCTACGGCGGCGCGCGGCCGGCGTCCCCCAGAGCGCGCGAAAAATTCGAGTGGCGGCGAGCGGTCGGGGCGAGCGAAGCGACGACGCCGGCTTTTTGGCGGCGTCGCGAAGGGAGGTCCGACCGCCGACGGCACTCGAATTTTTCGCGCGCTCTCAGAGGGCCTCGAGTGGGCGGCTGTTGCAAGTGAGCCAGAACAGGACGCGGCGGCCGCGGAGGGAAGGGGCCATCGCGCGGAGGGCAGCGAGGGCCTTGGCGGTGTAGGTGCTTTCGGCCTTCAGCCCTTCCAGGTCGTGCAGCGCGGCCAGCGCTTCGTCGCCCTCGCGGGTCGGGATTCCGTATCCCTTGCCGATGAAGTCGTGCACGACGCGGACTTCGCGGGCGCGGATCGCGAGGGCGGCGGCGGGATCACCGGCGCGGCGGGCGAGAAGGGCGAGGGTGCGGCGGGCGAGGCGCGCGGTGAAGGTGGCGTTGGAGACGATGCGGTCGGCCACGCGGACACCGATGATCTCGGCGCTGAGGCCGGCCAGGCGCAGGCCCGCGTGGATTCCGGCGAGCGTGCCGCCGGTCCCGAGCGCCGCCACGACGACGTCCGGACGGGGCAACTCGCCGGACTCGATCTGCGCCGCGAGTTCGAGCCCCGCGTTGACGTAGCCCAGCGTCGAGAGCGCCGAAGAGCCGCCGGGCGGCATGAGGAACGTCCGCCCGCGCGACATCATCCGGACGAGCCCGTGAAAGGGCACCGAGGCGACGGTGCCGGTGATCTTCGACGTCGTGGCGAGCTTTCGCGCGACGGCCAGGTTCTTCTCGAGGTAGGGATTCAGCGGACGTTTGAACAGGAGCAGGTCCACCGGGATCCCGAACCTCTTCCCGTAGTGCGCGACCGCGACCGCCCAGTTCGAGCCCGTCACGGCGTACGCCCAGATCCGGTCGGCCCGCGCTTTGGCGTCCGCCAGCAGGAACTCGAGCTTCCTCACCTTGTTCCCGCCGAACTCCTCGCCCGTCACGTCGTCGCGTTTCACCCACAGGTCCACCCCCCACGCAGCTCCGAGGGCCTTCAGGGGCGCAACCGGCGTGGGGAAGTCGCCGATGTCCAGCACGGGCGCGGCCTCGGCGAGGCGGGGGAATCTCTGGAAGATCGGTCGCGGAGAGGTCACACCGGCCACTTGCCGGGGTTCATGATGCCGGCGGGATCGATGGCGGTGCGGACGCGACGCAGGAGTTCGCGGAAGCCGGGATCGAGCTTCGATCCGTGCTTTTCGAAGACCCACTCGGGTGTCTTGTAGGGAAGGAAGCCCATCGGCAGAAGGGCATCGACGAGCGCCGCGTTGAGTTTCGCGACAGCGGCGGCCTCCTCCGGCTTGTCGCGGTTAAACGTCTCGATGAGGCGCAGGACGCCGAAATGCCCCTGCGCCATCGGGCGGGCGACGGCGAGCGGCGGGAAGCCGTGTTCCTCCATGATGCGCATGCTGAGGGCGGTGGCCTCGGGCCACTTGCTTGTCGGTCCGTAGGTGCCGACCCAGGAGAGTCCTCCCCCGGGATGGTCGAGCATGAAGGTGAGGCGCGTCGGAAACTCGGCCAGTTTCTGGAAAGCCGGCTCGATCTTCACGAGGTCGCGGACGTCCAGCGGGCCTTGCCACGTGTTGCCCGCCTTGCGCGAGGCATCCAGCGTCTCTTCCAGGATCGAAATCCGGAGGTCCATCTCGGCCTGGCGGTTCGACGACACGTCGAGGTAGATCATCCCCAGCGGCTCGGACGGGTCGCGCCACGTCGGGCGAAGTTCGCCGAAGAGCATCTTCGCCGTCGGCCATGTCAGCACGCCGATGTCGTCGCAGATTTCCTCGCGCACCAGCGCGCGGATCGTCGCGAAACAGGCGTTCATGTCGTACCCCATCATGAAGAATCGCCGCCGCAGGCGCTTCGAGTGCTGCAGCCGGATCGAGGCCTTCGTGACGACTCCCGTCGTCCCGTGCAGGTTGACGAACAGGCCGGTCAGGTCCGGCATCGGCGACGACGTGCACCACTGTTCCTTCGTCCACGCCGCGGCCCCCGTGTGCACGAGCGTGCCATCCGGAAGCACCGCTTCCACGCCGTTCAACCACGCCGCGGACGTCCCGAACCTGAGGGACAGGTTGAGCAGCCCGTCCATGAGCGTGTTGGCCAGCACGGACGTCTCGGGCGGCGACAGGGAATAGGCGAAGCGCGCCTGGGGGAAGTTGCGGTCGAGGTGTTCCTTGACCTGGCCCCACTGGACGCCGGGCTCGACGACCATGTAGAGATCGTCTGGATTGACCTCCAGGATCCGGTTCATGCCCGCCATGTCGAGCAGGATGCAGCCGGGGCGCTGCGGGATTGCGAGGCCGCCGATGTTCGTGTTGTAGACCACCGGGACGACCGGGATCTTCTCCGCCGTCGCGAATTTCAGGACCGCCTGCACCTGCGCGACCTCGGCCGGCCTGACGATCACTTCCGGCGGCACCCCGCGGATTTCCGTCAGGTCGCGCGCCGCTTCGCGCAATTTCGCGGGATCAGTCGAGACCTGCGCGGCGCCGACAAGTGCGGTGAGACGCGTGACGAGTTCTGCTTGGGTCATGCGTCGAGTATAGCGGGCCCCGGGCGGGGAGTCGCGCAAGCCGGGGGCGCGGGAATGCCGAAGTATCAGAGCTGAAGGCGGTCCTTCCGTACGCGCGCCTGTGCCAGCCCGGCGTCGAGAAGCGCCGCCACCCAGCCGGCCCTGACCGAATACACGACCCGAAGCCCTTCCGACCTCGCTGCAAGGACGCCCACGATGGCCATGAGACGCAGCTGGTTCGAGACGGCGGTGATGCGCATGCGAAGCGCATCGGCGATGCCCTGCACGTGCAGTTCTCCGGCCGATACCAGCGCCTGCAGGATGCGGAGCCTCGTGGGCGAGCTCAACAGCCCGAACATCTCCGCCACCCGCCGGACGAGCGCCGGTTCGGGCCGTGCGGAGCCTGTTCCTTTCATGGGAATGGGTGCGGGAGAAGGGCGGTGATGTTTGCGCATGTCGTTCTGGTTCTAAATATCCATGGAAGAGTGGAATAGCCGGGCACGCGGTCACGGTCGGGTGAATGGAAGGTTATTTTCGTGCGGCCGCCAGCACGGAGAGCAGCTTCAGCAGCGCAAACGGGTTTCCGCCCCAGCGGATCCGCCCCTCCAGCACCGGCTTGAGGATTCCTCCCCGGAGACAGACGTCGAGCAGGTCCGACATCCCTCCGCCCACCCACGCGCGGCAGCCCTCGCGCCCCAAGCATACGACGAACGAGTACAGGACAACA
>CAVPNQ010000184.1:0-65698 GCA_963706735.1 uncultured Planctomycetia bacterium | reverse complement strand
GCCACCCAGAGCAGCGAGGGCTGGAACAGGTGCTGGCGTTCGCGCTCGATCAGGATCACGCGATGGTCCCGAGGCAACGCCCGGCGGAGACGATCCGCCGCCACGAGCCCACCGACACCGCCGCCGAGGATCAGGACGGTCTTCATCAGAAGACCAGCACCCGGTCGGCCCAGAGGGTCCAGTCCGTGAGTTCCTCGAGCGTGTCCGGCGGGAGCCTGGACCAGGTCGGCACCTGCAGCCCGCGCGCTTCTCCATGCAGCTCCCGCAGTGCCGGGCGAGCGCGATGGCGACATCGATGCGCTCGTAGTTCTCGGGCGCGAGCCTGAGCCAGGCCTCAGCGCGGTCCAGCGCTTCGGCTGTACCGGTCGCCGCGGCCGCGACGGCCGCGGCGCGCCCGACCGTGTGCTCGTCGGCGTGGGCCTTGCGGATGTAGTCGTCGAGGACGGCGCTTCCCGCAACGGCCGCGGCTTCCGGGTCGATCCTCGCGAGACAGCGAAGCGCGCGCTCGCGATCGCCGGGATCCGCCTCGCGGTCGCGGGCCAGCGCCGCCAGGTCCGGAGATTTCCAGATCTCTTTGACCAGCCGGGGATCCTCCCTGCTTCCCATCGCGCGCAGCACGGCGGCCAGCCTGTCCTTCGGCACGGCGATGCCGGCGTCGTGCATCGCCCGCGTGACCAGCGAGGGATTCGCCTCCACCAGCCGCCAGCAATCCGCAGGGATCCGGTCCGGCCAGCGACGAAGTTCCTCAAGCGCGGCCAGCGCCACCCCGGAACGTGGCGATCGCGTCGCCGACAGGAAGTCGTCCGGCCCCGCGCTCGATACGAATCTGTCTCCTTCGCGCTGCCAGGTCTCCCCGCAGGCCTCGATCCAGTCCAGCACGTCGTCCACCGCGAATTCTTCCGGGTCCATAGCCGGGCAGCCCTTGAAGACCTGCACGAGCAGAAGCTGGAAGGACTCCGTCGCCTCCGCAGCCGCAGCGCGAACGGTCCGCCGTTCCGCATTCCCTTCTATCCGCCCCGCCGACAGAAATTCGCGGGCCGCCACGTTTGCATCCTTCTCGCGAACCCGGAATCCTCGCGCGGTCAGTCCCTCCAGCCGGATCTCCGTCCACGACCAGTCCCGCACCCTGGACCGGAAGACCGCCCATGCGTCGGCGTCGTCGCCGAAATCCGCCAGCGTCCAGGCCTCCAGCCAGCGCTCCCCCGCTTCCTCGAGGTCTTTCGCTTTGAGCGGGGGCGCCCACTCATCGCGCCCGTCCACGGGCGCTTCCTCCACGACGAGCTCGGCGCGCGTCAGCCAGCAGCAGAAAACCGCCACCGGCGACACTTTCCAGTTCCGGACGTCGTCGAGCAGGAGCTTCCGGGACACCACCTTGCGCGCGAACTTCTTCGCGCACTCCAGGGGACGCCCCTCCTCGATGAGCTCCGCGATCTCGAGCAGGGCCGCCCGCGCTTCGGCGTCCGTGACCGTTGCCGCCTTGGCGCGAAGTGCAGGCACGCGGCGTTCGCTGGATTGGAGGAGCTCCTCGCGCGCGGCAGCGCGGACCGCGGGGTCCTCGCTCGCAAGCTCCGTGGCGAGACGGTCGAGCGCGCCGTCGGCGCGGGAGACAGAGGCGCACAAGAGGAGCAGGAGCAGCGAGGCCGTCTTCATGGTTGAGGGGTCCACCGTTGCTGGACCGGATCCCATTCATACTTGTCCGAGTCAAGGCTTCCCCAGGCCTGCCACTCTGCCGCGTCGTCACCGGGAGGGGCTCCCTCGACGAGCGACCGCACGACGCTCCTGAATTCGAACGGAAGCCCGATGCTGGCTCGGACGCCGATTACCAGGAGTCCCTGGCGCCGGCCGCGCCGGGCCAGGGCGGCAGCAATCTCGAGGAAGACCTCATGCGGCCCGGCGGCGGACAACCAGCGCTCAGCTCGGTCGAGATCGGCTTCATCTCCGAGACAAGCATCAACGAACACGGGCAATGCCCCCGGACTCTCGGGCGTCTCCCAGCCCGCGTGGCGGGACCTTGTGCACGGGTAGGGAATGTCTTCGCCTCCGCCCGCATCGGCGGCGTTGAGTGAGAAGCGCGCCCGGTCGGCCCTCAGCAGCAGCCAGCGCAGGATCCGGCAGCGCACGATCAGTTCGGTGTCAGGATCCTCTATGAGTGTCGTCAGGGCCTGTGAATCAAGCGGGGGCGCAGGTTCCAGCAGGAAGGCGGGCACGCCTGCGGTCGCCTCAAAGTAGTACGGAATGCAGTCCGGTGGAACTGCGTGCCCCGTCGGAGACATCACCCGAAGTGCGAACTCCGGGGCATCGCGGATCACATTCCAACCGGCGGCGGGGATCTCCCATCCGTGCGCGTCCAGTACCCATAAGGCCGCGATTCGCACGAGCGGATCCCCGTCGGTCAGCCGTTCCGCGTAATCCCCCGGGCTTGCTCTTGAATGGAGCCGCCCCTCCCGCCACTCGAAATCGCTCCGATTGAGCCGAAGCCAGAACTCGGCACAATGGAACCCGTCCAGTCCCCCCGGGCCGTTCTCCGGCACGTCCTCCAGAAGCCCTCGGAGGAGGTCTTCAAGCGAACGAATCCCTGCCTCCGTGCAGGAGGCCACATCATCGCTTCGGCCTGGCGGGAAGGCGCGGATCTGCCCCGACCAGGCACGCAGCAATTCCGAGGCAGCCTCAATCGGGTTTTCTGAGCGAACGCGGAATCCGCGCGACTCCAGGCCGTCCATGCGGATGTTCTGCCAGCCCACGCCCTCGTGCTTCGCAATGAAGTCCAACCATGCTTCCACGTTGCGTCCGAAGTCAGCCAGCGTAAGGGCGGCGAGCGCGCAACTCGCGCGGCACTTGAGAACCTCGACCGGTTCCTTGCCGGAACTCTCCGTTTCTCCTATGCCGACAAAACCGAGTCCGCTGTCTTCGCTGTACTGGGTCGCCATGGCGTACAGGTCTTCGACGACGAGGACGCGGGAGTAACGCAGGACATCACCGAGGATGGAGATCACCTTTGGCCCTTTCTTTTCGAGCGCGCCAATCTCCCCTTCGAATGCGGCGAAACTCGCCTTCATCAGCACTTCACGCCGGCTTCGATACTCCAGGATCTCCGCAATTTCCCGCGCGGCTGCTCTTGCTTCGGCGTCCGGTTCCGCCAACGCGAATCCGCGGATCACCGGGGCATCTGCGACCGTCCCCCGGAGCAATCGCTCCCGCGCTTCCGAGCGCGCCACGGGGTCTTCGGACCGCAGGCGCCCCAGCGCCGATTCGATCGGCTCTTCCGCCGCCAGTGGCAGGACGCACAGGCACAGGATCAGAAACGATCTCATCGTTGACTCCGGTCCCCCGGGGCAGTCTAGCTAAAACCGTTGCACGCCAGACTCGCCAATTTGGGCTCAAAAGATCACCGTGAACCTCCCGCGCCCTCCGCTCATTCAATTAACTGGCCCGCAAATCCGCAGGGCTGCTATCCTCCCCGCACCTCAGCGTCCCCTCTTCATGGGACGCCGTTTTTTTCACTAGCCTGCACACCGAAAACCGATGACGCGCAAATACGAATTCCGTCAGATCGAGACACGCTGGCAGCAGCAGTGGAGCCGTGCGGGCCTGTTCCGCGCCGGCAACCGCCCGGGGAAGCCGAAGTTCTACGCGCTGGTGATGTTCCCGTACCCGAGCGGGACGCTGCATGTGGGCCACGGGCGCAACTACATCATCGGGGACGCGCTGGCGCGGTACAAGATGATGAAGGGCTTCGACGTCCTGACGCCGATGGGGTGGGACGCGTTCGGGCTGCCGGCGGAGAATGCGGCGATCGAGGCGGCTCGGAACGAAGGGCAGCCGGTGCATCCGCGCGAGTACACGCTGCGGAACATCCGCGTGATGAAGCAGCAGATCCACGCGTGGGGCGTCGGGTACGACTGGGACCGCGAGATCGCGAGCTGCCACCCGGGCTACTACAAGTGGACGCAGTGGCTGTTCCTGAAGCTGCTGGAGAACAAGCTGGCGTACCGCAAGATGGCGCCGGTCAACTGGTGCCCCGCGTGCCAGACGGTGCTGGCCAACGAGCAGGTCGAGGAAGACGGGACCTGCGAGCGCTGCGGCACCGCCGTCACGCCCAAGAACCTGGAGCAGTGGTACTTCCGCATCACGAAGTACGCCGACCGCCTGCTGGACGACCTGGACGAGCTGGAGGACTGGCCGGAGCGCGTGACGGCGATGCAGGAAGCGTGGATCGGGCGGACGGAGGGCGCCGAGATCGTGTTCCGCCTGGAGACGGGGGACGAGAAGATCAAGGTGTTCACGACGCGCGCGGACACGCTGTTCGGGGTGACGTTCGTCGTCGTGGCGCCGGAGCATCCGCTGGTCGCGAAGTGCGCCGCGAAGATGCCGGAGGCGGAGCGCAGGAAGCTGACCGACTTCGTGGCGAAATGCCGCACGCAGAAGGCGATGCAGCGCACGGCCGCGGGGGACAAGGAAGGCATCTCGCTGGGCGTGAACGTCCTGCACCCGCTGACGGGCAAGCCCGTTCCGCTGTGGGCGGCGGACTACGCGCTGATGGACTTCGGCACCGGCGCCGTCATGGGCGTCCCGGCGCACGACAGCCGCGATTTCCAGTTCGCAAAGAAGTACGGCTTCCCGATCAAGGTCGTCATCGCGCCCAAGGGCGTCACGCTGGACGGCGCGACGATGGAAGGGGCCTACGAGGACGAGGGCGTCCAGGTCAACTCGGGCGAGTTCGACAACCTGCCGAACAACTTCGGCCGCTCCAAGATCGTCGAGGAGCTGGAAGACCGCGAGCTGGGCGGCCCGACGATCACCTACCGCCTGCGCGACTGGCTGATCTCGCGCCAGCGCTACTGGGGCGCCCCCATCCCGATCGTCTATTGCCCGAACTGCGGCGCCGTCCCCGTGCCGGAAAGCGACCTGCCCGTCATCCTGCCGGACACTTCCGACTTCAAGCCGAAGGGCCAGTCGCCCCTCGCCGCGGTCGAGAGCTTCGTCAAGACGACCTGCCCGGTCTGCGAGGACCCCGCCCGCCGCGAAACCGACACGATGGACACCTTCGTGGACTCGGCCTGGTACTTCCTGCGCTACATCTCCCCGCGCTCGGCCGACAAGGTCTTCGTCCCCGACGACGTGAACCACTGGCTGCCGGTAGACCAGTACATCGGCGGCGCCGAACACGCCACCAAGCACCTGATCTACTCCCGCTTCATCACCAAGTTCCTGTACGACATCGAGCTGACGGAGTTCGAAGAGCCCTTCAGCCGGCTGTTTGCCCAGGGGCTGATCTGCGCCGACGCGCACAAGTGCCCCGAGCACGGGTGGGTGCCGGAGACCGAGGTGAAGGACGGGAAACACTCGTGCGGCCAGGCCGTCCTGACCGAGCTGCACAAGATGTCGAAGTCCAAGAAGAACGGGATGGCGCCGGAACCGCTGATCGAGCAGTACGGGGCCGACACCGTCCGCCTGTACACGCTGTTCATCGGCCCGCCGGAACGGGACGCGATCTGGGCGACCAAGGACATCATCGGCGCCCACCGGTTCCTGTACCGGGTGTGGGACACGGTGCAGGAAGCGCTGCCCCGGATCGAGGGCGCCGCTTCGAAACCCGTTACTCTGGAAGGACTTGCGGACGATGTCCGCGCGGTGCGCCGCAAGGTCCACCAGACGATCCGCAAGGTCACCGAGGAAATCGAGGGCGGCTTCAAGTTCAACACCGCCGTCGCGGCCGTCATGGAGCTGGTCAACGAGATCAAGCGGGCGAAGTACGAGACGGGCGGCCCCAACGCCGCCGCCGTCCTGCGAGAAGCCTGCGAGACCGTCACCCTGCTGCTGGCGCCCTTCGTCCCCCACATGGCCGAGGAACTGTGGGAGATCCTGGGGAAGTCCCCCTCCGTCTTCGACCAGGCCTGGCCGGTGTTCGACCCGGCGGCGTGTATCGAAGAGGAGATCGAGATCCCGGTGCAGGTGAACGGGAAGGTCCGGACGCGGGTGAAGCTGCCGGCCGGGGCGTCGGACGAGCAGGTCAAGGCGGCGGCGCTGGCCGATCCCCGGGTCGTCGAGGAGGTAGCCGGGCGGACCCCGAGAAATGTGATCGTGGTGCCGAAACGGCTGGTCAACGTCGTCATCTGAACGCTGACGCGTCCGCTGCACGCCGCAAGTCCAAGGCTAAAATGCGGTTATGACTGCGCTGGATTCCCGGAATGCGCTTCCCATCCTGCGCGTTCAAGGCTGCATTCGACAGGGGGCCTTACTCGCCGCTAGAGGGTTTGCGGCGGACCGTTTATGCATTTCATGGGGCCAGAAAGCCCCCCGGTTTCCGCTTGACGCCCCCCCACCCCCCCGCTAGCCTTCCCGGTCCTGATAAATCCTGACTGGCGCCACAAACATTAACGGAGAAACGGAATGCGCAAGATTGCCGTGGGGATCTGTTCGATGGCACTGGCCGGCTGCGGCCTGATCGGCGGCGGCGGTGGTTCGACATCAGGCGGAGGCAGCAGCCAGCCCGATCCGACGGTTTACGACTCGATGAGCACCGGGTGGGACGTCGCCGCCCTCAAGGAAGGCGAATGGGTCGAGACCGAGACCAAGGGGTCCGGGTACTCGATGAAGTCCAAGCTGGCCTGCGTCGGGACGAAGGACGGCCTGGTGTGGGTCGAGCAGACCAACAGCTCCCAGGCAGGCTGGGTGACGCTTCTCGGCATCGACAAGAACGACCGGAAGACGAAGAAGGCTTACTGGGGCAAGACGGGCGAGGAAGCCAAGGAGATCAAGGTGCAGGCCATGCCGACGGGTGGCGGTGGCGCGGCCGGCGAGATGCCGAAGTCGAAGGGGACGATCAAGTACTCGAACGAGAGCGTGACGGTGGCGGGCAAGTCGGTGGCCTGCACGAAGATGGAGTCCGACATCACGACGACCTACCAGGGCAAGGACACGCGTTCCCAGTCCACGTCGTGGATGTCCGACCAGGTCCCTTTCCGCAGCTGGTACGACGAGAAAGCTGCCGATACCTACAAGAACAACTCGGACATCAAGGTTGAGGGGAAGTACACGCTGAAGGGCGCCGCGATGGTGAAGATGACGGCGTCGGGGACGACGATCGAGATCGTCGGCATGGGGACGGACGCGAAGATGACGGTGAAACTGCCCGCCGCAAAATAGGAACCGACTCTGGGGAAGCCGGTGGGGATGATCCCCGCAGACTTCTTCACCTCAGGGGGAACATTTACAGGAGTTAAGTCGATGAGCAAGCTGACGGTGATCTGCAGTGCGCTGGTCCTGGCCCTCTGCGCCACGCAGGCGCAGGCCCAGATGCCCGACCCGGTGATCCAGGAAGGGATGTACTCGTACTACGACCTGTCCGGCCTGAAGGGCGGGGAGTGGATCGAGTACGAGACGACGAGCGAGATGGTCATGCAGGGCGTTCCGCCGAACCCGACGAAGACGAGCTCGAAGATGGCGTGCGTCGGCGTCGAGGGCGACACGGTCTATCTCGAATCGGACCAGATGCTCTCGTACAACCCGGGCTGGAAGGGCATGACGATCATGTGCGCCGTGGACAAGAAGACCGGCAACATCACCAAGGCGTGGTGGGGCAAGGTCGGCGAGGCTGGCAAGGAGCTGAAGGTCGAGAAGGCGGCCGGCGGGAAGCCGGCGGAGCCGGCGAAGTTCGACGGCTCGGGCACGGCGAAGGTGTCGAAGGAGTCGATCAAGGTCGCCGGCACGGACTATGACTGCGAGAAGGTCGAGATGGACATCACGACGAAGGCGAACGGGATGGAGTCGAAGATGAAGACGACCTCCTGGACGAGCGAGAAGGTTGCCTTCAAGTACAAGCAGCAGGCGGCCGATGCCAAGGATCCGTACGACGGCAAGGTCAAGTGGGAAGGCAAGGCGGAGGGCAAGGGCGGTCTCGTGAAGTCGACCAGCGACATGGCTGGCACGGGCTACACGATGAAGACGACGATGGAAATCAAGGCGAGCGGCACTGACGCCAAGATGAGCCTGAAGAAGTAAGTCCGGGATCCACGAAATGGCCCGCCCCCGCGAGGGGGCGGGTTTTTTTATAGCCTGAGAACGCGAGGAACGGTCGCCCTGCGGCGCGCGACGTCATCCCATCCGGCGCTGGCAAGAGGCTGAGTTGAAGAAGCGGGGCTGTCGAGGCGCGCCGGACGGGCTGACGCCGCACGCCTCCGGGCGACCGTTCCTCGCGTTCTCAAGGTCGTTGTCGACCGGCCCCTGGTTCCGGTCGGTCGTGTCAGGCGAGAGCGAAAAGTCTGAGCGTGTTGCAGGCGATGGCGGACCAGGAAGCGATCGAGGCCGAGAAAGGATAGAGTAGGGCCCATGAGAATCCCCTGCGTCCCCGCCCTGTTGACGATGATGCTTTTCACGGCGGCCGTGCTGCGCGCCGAGGACTCCCCCGCCCCGACCGTGCGTGAGAACGACCTGGCGGACTGGGACGTCGCGGCGCTGGCCGCGGGCGACTGGGCCGAATTCGAACTTGCCGGCCCGTCGGCTCCCCCGGCCGTGGGGAACAAACGCCCGGCGCGGCGGCTCGCCTGCGTCGCGGTCGAGGCCGACCTCGTCTGGGTCGAGATCACCATGAAGAACGCGGGCAAGGCGTGGGATGGCTACGTCCTGTCGCTCGGGGCGACGAAGGCCGATGGCAAGGTCACGAGGGCCCTCTGGGGAAAACCCGGCGCCGAGGGCGTGGAAGTCCCAGTGAACCCGCCGTCATTCGGCCCCGCCGTGGCCCCCGGCACGCCGCGCCCCACCGTGACCGCGACCGGAACCGTCACGAAGGAGAAAACGAAGGCCGGCGCCACCACCTACGACTGCGAGAAGGTCGAGATCGAGACCCAGCTCACCAGCTCCTGCTGCGACGAAAGGGCGCGCATCACCACCTGGATCAGCGAGAAAGTCCGCTTCCACGCCCGCATCGACGAAAAAGTCCGCGTGAACGGCCTCGACGCCGACACGACCTGGAACGGGAAGCCGGCCGTGAAGGGCGGCATCGTGCGGCGGCAGGTGTCTTCCGCGGGCTCGCTCGACGTCATGACACATCTCCGCAGCGGAACCGACGCGAAAGAGACGCTGAAGCGGCCCGAGCCGAAGAAGTAGGCTACTTCAGGAGCCGGTGGGCTTCCTCGACCTTGGCCTTCATGTCCGCAACCGCGGCGTCGCCGGGCAGCGACAGGACCTTTCCGCCGGCGGTCACCTTCCCCGCGAGAAGCGCTTCGCCGGCCGCCGCCCATCGCTCGAGCGCGGCCCGCGCGGCGGCGGGTTCTTCGCGCGCGGCCTCGAGAAGCGGATCGAAGAACTCGAGGAGCTGCCCGCCCTGTCCGGGGCGCGCGTACTCGCGCGCCTCGTTGCCGGTGTTCCGCTCGATTTCCGCGCGCACCTCGGGAGAAACGTCCTCCCCGACCTGGATCCGCTGGCGCTCCTCGGCCGGAAAGTCCCAGGCGCCGTCCTTGACGACCGCCTCGTCGAGAATCGAACGGATGGCCTCGACCCAGGCTGCGCGTTCCTCTGCGTTGCGCGTGGCGCGCGGGAAGCGCTCGTGGGCGCGCCCGAGGGTCCAGGCGACTTCCTTCTTCGCCGACCAGTGCTTCTTCGCGTCCTCCCGGAGCCGCTCGAGATCCGCGGTCCAGGTGGTCTTCATGTGGTAGCGCACGTCGATGTCGTCGTCCGCGGCAGGCTCGATGTTCTCGAACGTCCACGCGATCGCGTCCCCGCGCCGCGCGCCGCCGCGCAGCGGGTGCGCCGAACGCACGTGGTCGAGCGTCAGCGGGGCCTCGCACCGGAACGTCACCGTCGCCTTCCCGATCGGCCCCTTCCAGCGCGCCCCGGTGGACAGCGTGTACGAAGCGCCCCGGTACTCGCTGAACCCGAACAGCTCGAGCTCGTACCGGACCTTGTGGATCCGCGTCGCCCCCGCCGGGTACTTCGCGTCCCACACGTACCAGTAGTCGTGCCGCCCGCTCTCGTCGTATTCGTCCGCCTGCGCCTCCGTCACCGCCACGACCTTTCCCTCGAACCGGTCCACCAGCTTCGCCTCCACCTTCACCCCGTCGATCTCCGCCTCGAACCCCTTCATGTTCTTCACCGGCCCGATCGGGAACCCCTCCTCGAACGCCGCTTCCCCGCCCGTGTTCCTCATCTCGAACGTCGCCTCGACGCACAGCCGGTCCACCCAGGCGTCGCGTTCCGCGCGGCCGAGCCGGAGCGACACGTCCTCCGACGCCATCTCGACGTCGATTCCTTTCATGTCCCCCGTCGCCTCGAGCCCCGGCGCTTCGCTTCGCGGTTTCGGCCCGATGTCGGCGCGGGCGGGAAGGACGGCGGCCAGGAGGAGGAGGGCGGAGAGGCGCATCGGAAGGTCCTGAAAGCGGGGTGGGGGAAGGTCCGGTACTATAACGGCCCACCGGCCCCATGAGATTCCACGACCCGCGTCTTTCCCCCGCCGCCGCGATCCTCGCGATCGCAGGCGCGCTCGCCCTTCCGGTCGCGATCGCCGCGTGGATTTTCCTCGGGCCGGAAGTCGAGGAGACACCGAACGGGTTCCGTGTGGAGCCGGACGTGTTCGAAGCGGAGCTGGAGCGGTACGACTGGGCGGAGATCCGGCCGGGGGACTGGGTGGAGCACGACGTGGCGACGACGTCCGACGTGGTGGAGAACTTCCGGGTGCGGACGCGGCTTTCGTGCGTGGGGCTTGAGGGGGGGACGGCGTGGGTTGAGGCGAGGGACCACCTGGTCGCGCGGTTCTTTCCGGGTTCGTCGGTGCTCTGCGAGGTCGAGCGGGGGTCGGGGCGGATCGCGCGGGCCTGGTGGGGCGGGCCGGGGCGTGCGACGAAGCCGGTGGAGGTGCGAAGGGTGACGAGCGGCAGCGGGGTGCCGGGTTTCGAGCGGCGCGCGCGCACGGACGGGGCGACGCTGGCGGTCTCGGGCGTCGATCTGCCGTGCATGCGGGCGGTGCTGCAGGACCGGCCGGCGGGGGGCGCCTGGTCCACGCGATCGACGGTGTGGCTGTCGAGGGAAGTGCCGTTTCCGCGGAGCGCGAACACGTCGTCGGCGGAGGACCAGATGGTCTGGGTGGGGGCGCCGGCGCGCGGCGGCGTGGCGCGCGAGGAATTCCGCGGGCTGACGGTGCGGATGACGACGGTGCTGGCGGCGTGGGGGCGGGACGCGAAGCGGACGGTGTGGCCGGAGAGCGCCAGAGCGCGATAAAAATTCGATCGCCGTCACCGGTCTCACCGCGCACGCCCGACGTCGTAACGGCTCGACGTCGGGGCGCGCGGTTCGACCGGCGCCGTCGCCCGAATTTTTCTCGCGCTCTCAGTCGGTAAGGCGGAACGTCACGGGCATCGTGACGCGCGAAGGCCTGGCGCTTCCGTCGTGGAGCGCGGGGAGGAACGTCCAGGACCACGCGGCTTCGGTCGCGGCGTCGTCGAGGAGCTTGTGGCCGCTGGATTCGTCGAGGCGGACGGCGGTCACGGTGCCGTCGGCGGCGATGTCGAGCGAGAGGGTCGCAGTGCCCTCGAGGCCGCGGCGGCGCGCGGCGGCGGGATAGGAGGGAAGGCGTCCCCCCTGGCGACGGGCCCAGCCGTCGCCGCCCTCGCCCCCGGAGCCGGCGTCGCCGCCGGTGGAAGGGCCTGTCGTCGAGGTGCCGGCCGTGGCGGCACCGGCCCCGCCGGAACCGCCGCCCGCGCCCGCAGGCGCTTCGTCCAAGGGAACGCCCGCACGGATCCCGCGCGGAACGCCCGGACGGCCGCGTCCCGAATGCTCGGGGATGTGCCCGGCCATGAGGTCTTCATAAGCGGCGCCCCCGCGCGACGGCGGCGGGCCGAGCCGCAGGTCCTCCAGCCCGGAAACCGTCGGCGGCTCCCCCGTCTCGATCTCCCCGGCGGGCAGATCCGGCGCCGCGGGAAGGCTCGAGGCGACCGGCTCGCGCGTGCCGGGCAGGCCGGGCTCGCCCGCGGCCCCCGTGCCGCCGAGCGCCAGGCGCACCGGCGCCAGCTCGGGCTTCGCGCCGCGGTGGCTGACCATCGCCGAGGTCAGCGCCGCGGCGGAGGCCAGAAGCGCCACGTGCAGGGCGACGGCGCCCCCCCACGAGCCCGCGAGCGCACGCCAGCCGCACCACAGCCGGTCCGCGCCCGCAGACCCGGGCGCGCGCGCCGCTCGTCTTGTCGTCCGCTTTTCCGCCAGCTCGATCACAGCGATCCCTTCTGCGCCTCAACGTGCTCCAGGAACGCCCGGCAGATCCCCGACAGCGTCCGCTCGTCCGACACCACGAGATTGAGCGCCCTCGACATGTCCAGCCCCTTCACGCGCGCGGCCGCCAGCGCGCCGGCGCCCAGCTCCGTCCCGATCGCGCGGCGCGACACGATCGACACTCCCAGACCCGCCTTCACGCTCTCCTTCACTTCCTCGGTCGAACCGACTTCCACCGACACCTGAAGCGGCCCGACGCCCGCCTCCGCCAGCTGCCGGTCCATCGTCTCGCGCGTGCCGCTGCCGTGCTCGCGCATCACGAACTGCTCCTTCGCGAGCTCGGCCGGCTCGATCTGCCTCTTCTTCGCCCACGCGTGCCCCGGCGGGCAGATCACGACGAGCTCGTCCTTCGCGATCTCCTCCGACTTGATCCCGCGCCGCTTCACGCGCGATCCCACGATCCCCAGCTCGATCCGCCCCGCCGCCACCATTTCGACGATTTCCGAACTGTCGCCGCAGCGGATCGTGACCTTCACATCCGGGTGCGTTTCGCGGAAAGAACGGATCAGCCCGGGCAGCACGTACGTCCCGGGGATCGTGCTTCCCCCGAGGTCCAGCTGTCCGCGCACCGCTCCTTTCAGGTCGTCCAGCGCCCGCACGGCGTCGCGCTGCATCGCGAGCATCTTCTTCGCATGCTCGTAGAACACCTGCCCCGCGCGCGTCAGCGAAACCGCCCCCCGCACGCGGTCGAACAGCCGGTTCCCCACCGTCCGTTCCAGCGCCGCCATGTGCTCGCTCACCGTCGGCTGCGACAGAAACACCGCGTTCGCCGCCTTCGAGAACGACCGCTGCTCGGCGACCTGGCAGAACACCTCGATCTGTCGAAGAGAAAAGTCCGGGCGTGATTTCACTTTTTCTTTCCCGTGGGTTTGATCGACTCGGTGCGATAGGGCTCCGACAGGCCCTTCCATTCCCAGACGTCGCCCTCATCCGAAGTGAACTTCACGTCGAGCGTGTAGTTCCAGTCGTCGTTGTCCTTGAACTCGAGCACCACGACGTCGAGCGCCTCCGCGTCGGGGTCGTACCCCATCATCCCCGCCTTCGCGTTCACCACGCTGACCTTGCGACCGTCCGTGCTCCACGCGAATTTCTCGACCTTCATCCGCGTCACCACGTCCTTCTTCGCCGGCGCCTTGAACGTCAGGTCCAGCATGCCGCCCTGCGCCACCTTCGCGGTCTTGCCGTTCTTGTCGGTGAACTGAAGCGCCACGACGAGGAACGCGCCGCGGTACTTCGCCTGCCTCCCCTCGCCGACCCACTCCCCCTCGATCCAGCGCGACCCGCGCAGCGAAATCCCGTGCGCGACCGAACGGATCTTCGGCTCCTCCGGCTTCTTCGGCTCCGGCACCTTCGGCGGGTCCTTCGGCGGATCACCCGCGACCGGGCCCGGGTCCACCGGATCCTTCGGCCCCGGGTCCACGGGGTCCTTCGGCGGATCCCCCGCCACCAGCGTCTCGTCCTCCTCGTACGACGCCGTGTACTTGTAGTCGTCGAACTCCGGCGGCCCCTTCATCGTGCTCGCAAACCCCGCGGTCTCCTGGGGATGAAGCGGCCGTTCGGGGGTGGCCATGAGCTCGCGCACCTGGGTGCCGCCCTTGAAGAGCATGATCTTGACGACGACGTTGCGCACGCCGATCGGCTTGCCGTTGCGCACGCGCCCCGTCACGCGGATCGAGCCGTCCTGCCGGTCCTCGAAGCGGAATCCCGCGGCCTCTACCTCCGCCTCGCCGCTGAATTCGCCCTCGGACATGTTGCGTTCCTGCGTCGTCGATTCCTCGATGTCCGCGCGCACGTTCTCGAACTCCGGCACGCCCTTGATCTTCACCGCCAGCGGCACTTCCTTGCCGAACTCGAACTTCTCCGTAAACGCCTGCGCCGCTTCCCGAACGAGGTTGTGGTCGGCGTCGTAGAACTTGAAGCGGATGCGGGCCATGTCTGCGGGGAGTTCGCCGGCGTTCTTGACCTTGAGGGTGACGGTGACGTCCTTGTCCTGGCGTTCGTGCTTAATGCCGTAGACCTCGAGGTAAGCGGTTCCGGGGATGGCGTCCTTGCGTTCGGGGATGGGGGGGTTGAAGAGGTCGCGGCCGATGAACCGGGTGCGGGTTTCCTTGCCGTTGAGGAAGTAGGTGGACTCGACGACGTAGTTGGTGAAGAAGGGGCACTTGGCGATTTCGAAGCTGACGGGGCGTTCGCCGCCGGGGGCGACCTGTTCGATTTCGACGGCGCGGGAGCGGGCGACTTCGCGGTCGCCCTCGAAGCAGATGAGGGAGACGCTGATGCCGGTGACGGGGGTGGCGCCGCCGTTCTTGACGCGGGAATCGGCCCAGACCTTTTTCTCGAATCGGGTCCGGGCGATGGAGAACTCGGAGAACTGGAGCGGGGTCTCCTCGGCGCGTGCGGCGAGGGCGGCGAGTAGGGCGAAGGACAGGATCCGGATGGTTTTCATGGCGTTGCTCGCGAGTGGGCCCCCCGGGAACAGGACGGTCACGACGGGCGATCGTGACATTCTAATTCGGGAAGGGCACGGGATAACACGATATCCGAACAGGCTTTTCCTATGGCGTGGGGCGCCCCCCGCTCACGGGACGGCGTTCGGTCTCGCCGTTGTGCGCCCGCTCCACGTACTCCATCAGCATCGCGAACTGCTTGAAGAAGTCGTGCTCGCGCACCAGCGCCGGAGACTTGAAGAAGCACGCCAGGTGCCGCAGCGCACCCGACTCGCCCCGCCGCGCCGCGAAATCCGTCATCCGCACCAGGTCGAGCACCAGCGGCGCCGCCAGCGCAGAGTCGCACCCCTGCCACGTGAACTGCATCGTCATCCGCGTGCCCAGGAACCCCTCGAAATGGATGAAGTTCCACGCCGTCTTCCAGTCCCCCAGCGACGGGCAGTAGTCGATCGACACGTGCGAGTGCAGCGACTCGTCCTTCACCAGCTGCTTAAGCGCTTCTTCCTTGTCCTTCGTCTTCGACCGGTTCGCCCCCGGCTGCCGCAGCACGAGCCCGTCCCGGTTGCCCAGGATGTTGTGCGATTCCCACGAGAGCAGCCGCAGGTTCCTCGCGAGGAACATCGGCGCAAGCGCGGTCTTCACCAGCGTCTCCCCCGTCTTCCCGTCCTTCCCCGCATGCGGCACGCCGCGCACCATCGCGAGCTCTTCCATCGCGGGAATCGACGCCCCGAACGACGGCGTGAAGTTCACGAACGGGCAGCCGAGGTCGATCGCCGCGTAGGCGTAGATCACGGAAGCGCAGAGCAGCTTGCGCCGGTCCTCGACGATGAGGCGCGCGAAGTCCCGCAGCGAGCCGTACTCGCGCGGCGCGTCGTGCCCCGCCTCGGTGGACGCGAGATTGACGACGATCACGCGGTCGAGCCTGTGCTTCTCGCGGAACGCCTTGATCTGCCGCTGGATCTCCGCCACCACCTCGCTCGCCGTCCGCCCGTTCTCGATCCCGCCGTCCTTCGCCATCGCCGTGACTTCCTCGCCGCAGTTCAGCGAACACCCCGGCGTAATGTCCCTCGAAATCTCAAGCAGCTCCGGCCGCAGCGCGTCGATCAGCTCCCTCGACACGATCCCGGGATCGCGCCGCACTTCCTCCGCCGCCCCCACCATGTCCGTCCGCCGCACGTCACACCCGCCGAAAACGATGTCCCCCATCGGCGCCAGGTCCAGCTCCTTCAGCGCCGGAAGCTCCGTGACCAGCCCGGTCCGCCCCACGAGGCCCTTCTTGATCCCCTCCGCCCCGCAGACCACGCACGTCGCGACGCTTCCGTACGCCCCGATGATCCACACGCCGGTCTTCATGGCTCTCTCCTTTGAAGGCCCGGGGCGACCCTCGCGGGCCGCCCCGGCCGTTTCTCCCTACTTCAGGTGCTTCGCCGCACGGTTCAGCGCCATGAGCGAATACAGCGTGGGAAGCGGCTGCATGTCTTCCCACCACCGCGCGTCGCCGACCCAGTTGCCGTCTTCCTTCTGAAGCGCCGCCAGCTTGGCCGTGAGCTCTTCCGCCCACTTGTGCGTCTCGCCGTCGGCGTCCTTGATCTCGTCCAGGCCGCCGGCATCGAGGGCCGAGGCGAACGCGTGCAGGTAGTAGAAGTAGCCCTGCGCCTTCATCCCGGGGTTTTCGTCCAGCGTGTAGTGCTTCGCGATCCACCCCATCGCGGCCTTCACGCGCGGGTCTTCCTTGGTCAGCCCGGCGTAGATCATCGACTTGTACCCCTCGTACGTCATCGAGCCGTACGAGCGGAAGCACTGCTTGCCGTTGGGAAGCGTCTCCTTCTCGGCCTTGGATTCGCCGGGCCGGTAGAAGAACCCGCCGTCGTCGCCGACCGTCACGCCGAGCTTGTCGAACCCGGGGCCGTCGTTGGACTCGCTGCGGTTCTGGCAGCGCTGCACGAACGTCAGCGCCCGCTTCCAGACTTCGCTGTCCTTCGAAACCCCCGCCGCGTCCAGCGCCTCCAGCATGTACGTCGTGTTCGACATGTCGCCGCGTGGCTGGTCCTTCTTCTCGTCATACCCCGCGCCGCCGAAGTTCGGGTCGTTCTTGTCCGCCTTCTGCGGGCCCGCTTCCTGGTACTGGAAGTTGATGAGCCACTTGGCGCCCTTGTCGAGCACGTCCTTGTACTTCGCCTTGTCCACGATCGCGAGGGCCGTCATCGTGATCGCCGTCTTGTAGTTCGTGAGCTTCGGCACGGCTCCCGCGTTCGCGATCGAGCCGTCCTCGGCCTGGTTCTTCACGAGGTAATCGCACGCCTTCGCGATCGCCGCCGCGTGCGTCTTCTTGCCGTCCTCGGTCCCCGCGAGCGCGGACAGGGCCAGCCCCGTGATCGCCACGTCCGAGTCGTCGCCGAGCCCCTTGAGCGCCCAGCCGCCGTCCTCGCGCTGCAGCTTCACCAGCGCGTCGGCGCCCTTCGACCACGTCTTCGCGAAGTCCTCCTTCGGACCGGCCTTCACCGCTCCGGCCGACACCAGCAACGCCAGCAGTCCCGTCAAAGCCCGCTTCATGACCCCTCCTCAATGATTCCTGGCGCCCGCCGGCCGGTTTTCCCCCCTGCCGGCGGCCGCCTGACCTCGAGGGCCGCATCAAGTGCTCCCTCGAACTGTTCGATTCGATCGACGATCCGATCCACGCAAGCGCCGTCCGCAGCCGGCCGGTGCTTCTCGAACACGGGATGGTAGCCCGGGCGAGTCGCCGTGGCCACCGCAGGATCGCCTCCGGGGAGCCGGCGGTTCATTGCGGTTCCTCCCCGAAGTAGAGCTCGACGATGCCGTCGTATTCGGCGGGCCACGTCGGGCGGGACAACACGAACGGATCGGCCGGTGCCGTCGGGTTGACGGCCGTCGTCGTGGTAAAAGTGCCGGAAGCGCCGGCCGCGCCGGAGCCGGCGTCGGTGCCAGGGGGCGCCGTTGCGGAAGCGGTGGCCGCGCCCGTCGAGGTTTCCGTCAGGCGGGCGCTTCCCGCATCCAGCCGGTCGGCGACGCGATCGAGGAGCCGGGCGGCCTCGGGGTTCGTGCTGCGAAGGCCGGCGGCCGTCGCGCGGATGCGGGCGGCCTCGCGGGCGAAATCGGCGGCGACCTGCCCTGCGTCCTGGCCCGCCGCGCCGTTGGCGAGCTCCGCGGCACGCTTCGCCGCCGCTTCCGCATCCGTCGAGCCGGACAGCGCCGCGGCAGCCTGGGCTTCGGCGGCGCTGCGGGCGAGCCGCTCTCTCTCCTCGTTCACGATCCGCGGGCCGCGGGCTTCGCCGCGTGCGCCGGAGGGCTTTGCGGGAGCGGCGAGGGCAAGAAGCGCCACGGCGGCGGCAGCGAGGGCCGCGAGCGCGTCGCGGCGCCGGAACGTCCACGCGAATGCGGCGGGACGGAGCGCGGCGAGTCCGTCCGTCGCAACCCGGGCCGCGAGATCGCCCTGTTCCTTGCGCACGGCAAATTCCCAGGCCGTCGCGACGCGGTCGCCGGCGCCCACCGCGCGGTCGAGCGCGACCGCGGCTTCCGCCATCGTGACCCGCGTCAGGGCGCCCCACGCGGCGCCGGCCGCGGCGCCCGCCATCACGGCGACAGGAGCGAGCCATGCGGGCCCACCCGCCCAGGCGGCCACCGCCAGTCCGGCCGCAGGAATCGCCGCAAGCGCCGCCCCGGCTACGGCCCGGCGTGCCGAGAGCCGGCTGTGAAGCCGGTCCCGCGCATCGCCCACCGCCCGCCGGAGCTTCGCGCTCATTTCTCTTCGCCGGCCTTCGGCGTTCCTTCGTCCTTCACCGGCTCCGGCCCCTTCTGGTCCGGCACCGCTTCCTCGATGTCCTTCCACTCCTTCGCCACCTTCGCCGCGTATTCCTTGTCCGCCTCTTCCTCGATCCTGCTCATTTCCTTCAGCGTCGCCTCGTCGGGCACTTCGATCGCGAGGATGACCCTGGTTCCGCGGGGGGGAAGGGCTTCGAAGTTGGGGTGGAGCATGCGGTCGTCGCCGCCGGAAACGAGGGGATTGTCGATGACGGAAGTCGGGTCATGGAGGGTCGCGATGAGGGTGCGCTCGCGGTTGGCCATGTAGATGGTCTCGCCGGTTTTTTCGTTGGTATCGGGATCCACGCGCTCCCAGACGGTGCTGCCCGCGAAGGTCCAGCCGGCGCGCGGCATCGTCCGCTTGGCCGCCGGGGGACCGTAAGTGAGCAGGTCCTCGGCGCGGACGCGGACTTTCTTGTTGTCGGCCTCCCACTCCACCCAGATGACGATCTTGTCGCCGACGGGTTTCGCGGGATCGCCGAGTCCCTGGGGGCCTTTCCGGTCGGGGAAATCGGAGTTCTGCTTCAGGCCGAAGATGATGAGCGTGAGATGAACGTCCTGGGGGACGCACTCGAGGGACAGGACCGCCTCGTGTTCCTTGCCGCTCGTGGCGCAGGCGAAAAGTTCGATGGGGGCGCGTGTCGGGTAGACGGCGATGCCGTCGATTTCGATGCGCTTGCGGGCGGGATAGGCGCGCCCGCCGCCGGGAAGCTTGATGACCTTCTCGGCCGGGGGTTTGGGTTCCGGCTGGGGCTCTTCCGCACCGGCGCAGGCGGCAAGGCTCAAGGTAAGGATGGCGGTCAGGAGGCGGTTCATGGGGGAGATCTCCGTGTGTTCCGGTGCGAACGGGAGGCGAAAGGGGAAGTTCGGGTCAACTGAGAGTAGCAAGGCGCAGGCCCGACGGACGCGCCTGAAGTCGTCGTAACCAATTGAAATAACATAAGTTACGTGTATATCATTATGTAATAGTCAAAATGAAAGGCGCTTCTGGCGAATTTCTAGTCAGCTTGTTCTTCCCGTGCCACCCGACGCCGAAACAGCGTGTGCTCTTCTCCCATCTGCACCAGCACCTTCCCCACCACGAAGTCGGCCAGGTCCTCCACCGATTTCGGCAAATGGTAGAAGCCCGGCATGGCCGGGAGCACGCACGCCCCCGCCCGCGCCACCGTCGCCATGTTCTCGATCCCGATCAGCGACAACGGCGTCTCCCGCACGACCAGGATCAGGTTCCGCCGCTCCTTCAGCTGCACGTCCGCCCCGCGCTCGATCAGGTTCGACCCCGTCCCCGCCGCGATCCGCCCGAGCGTCCCCATGCTGCAAGGGATCACGACCATCGCGTCCACTTTGTACGACCCGCTCGCGAACGACGCGCCGATGTCCTCCAGCGCCTCATACCGGAAGTTCTTCGGCTCCTCCCCGATCAGCCCGCGCATCACGCTCCGCCCGTCGGCGAGATCCACCGTCTCCCCGAGTTCCTCGCGGACCACCCGCGCGCCCGCGGCGCTCATCAGCAGGTGCACCCGCGCCCGCCGCTGCTTCCCCAGTGCACGACACAGCCGCCGCGCGTAGATCGCCCCGCTCGCCCCCGTCACCGCCACCACATAGGTGCGCTTCGCCACCATCGTCACTCCAACGATTCCACGTCGTCCAGCGGCACCACCACCGGCCCCAGCAGCTGTTCCCCCGCCTCCGGCATCAGCACGCCGGGCCTGGGTACCGGGCCCGCCGCCTGGTGCAGGAACCAGCGCGAGTACCGGTCGAACTCCTCAATGTTGTCGAAGATGATCTCGTACAGCTCCGCGCCCAGCGCGTATTCGCGCGACATCTTCGTGAAGAGCGTCTTTGGCATCCGGGCAAACAGCTCGCTCACGAGGACCCGGAAGTTCTCGAGGGAAAGCCGCCCCGCCCGTGTCCCGAGGGAGCTGTAGTTGAAGTCACGCCGGGAAATCCGGTACCGGTGCGGCGAGCCGAAAGTCCAGATGTCGGCATAGGCTTCCGTGTGGTCCCGGTAAAGCGATCTCAGGTCGCTCTTGTCCAGTTTCGGCTTCTTCTGTACCCGCCTCTTCACCGCGGCTTCTTCATCCCCTGAGAGGGGAAGCGCCCGATGCGGCAGTTCGGACCAGAGCGGGGACATCTTTCCGAACCCGCGACTCGCGACGAGGTCGTCGTACTTTGGCGTGGCGATGACGCCGATGGAGACGTAGTGAACGCTCTCCCAGGCAATCTGCTCCGCGGGCCGCAACGGGTGGCAGATGACTTGAAGCCCGGACGCCTCCACGGTCCCGTTGAACACGCGACGGACGATCGGCGCCTTCGGAATCTCCGCCTGGGGAATGACCTCGTTCTCGATGCCGATCCGGGTGAATGCCTGCGAGATCGCCTGCGCCCGCGCATCCTCCTGATGCTCCACGCAGATTCCGCGCACTTTCCGGATCAGGAGCCGGGCGTCCTGCACGGTGAGGTCCAGCATGCTTGCGAACGCGGGGGCGATGGACGCGACGTCCAGCCGGACGTCCTTCTTGAGAATGACCGCGCTTGTCATGGGCGTCGGATGATACGGGTTTTCATCGGGGCGTTCCAGTTGAGCGACCCGGGCGGGGAAACGGCAAAGTCAAAAAGGAGAACCCTCAAGGAAACGACAAAGGGCAAACGGCAAGCCGGTCAGCGTGGTCGAGTCACAGGGGTCGAGTGGTGCGCCCCTCCGGCGCTACGGCGGCTCCGCCCGCAACTCATTTTCCGTCCAGCTTCTCCTTCAACATCTGGTCATTCCCCGCCCTCACGACCTTCCCCTCCGGGTCGATCAGCACCATCTCAGGGACCTTCTCGACTCCCCACGCCTTGAACGTCTCGCCGTTCGAGTCCAGCAGCACCGGAAACCCCGGGTCCTTTCCGCCCCAAATGCCCGCCTTGAGCTTCTTCACCTTCGCGTCGAAATCCCCCCAGGTCTTCGCAGACGCGTCGTGCACCGCCAGGATCTCGAACTTCTCCACGTCCTTCGCATCGCGCGCGAGAAGCGCTTCCAGCCGAGGGAAGATCGCCCGGGTCGCTTCGTCCGATGCGGCGTTCCAGAACACCAGGAGGACCCACTTGCCCTTCAGGTCCTCGAGCTTCACGTCCGGCTTGATCCCCCGCGCGGCCGTGACCGCGAGCGCCGGGGGCGCCTTCCCCCACGACTTGGCGATGACCGTCGGCTCGAGCGTGAGATTCCCAAGGTTCAGCGGCTGGCCGCCCGCTTCCACCTTGAAGGGCGCCCGGTATTCGCGCGCGTCGTAGGCCACCGCGACGACGTCGTAGTCTCCCGGGGGGAGAGGCATGGTGAAGCGGTCGTTCTTCTGGGTCAGGCGGGCGATCCACGCGCCGGTGGGCCGGGATTCGAGGACCACGGTGGTCGTGCCGAGGGCGGGCCCGATCTCCGGGCAGACCAGCGCCCCCGAGACGTCGGACATCGGGCCCAGTTTCAGCTCGATGTCCATCGACGACTTCAGGTCCTTGTCCGCGACCACCTGGAACGCGCCGTTCTTGCGCGCCGCGTCCATGGCCATGAGCACCATCGGCCGGTTGACCCAGTGCATTTCACCCGTGAACCCGCCGTCCGCCCCGGGTTTCCAGCTCTGAAGCGGCAGCAGCTTGCCGTTGCGATTGCTCCATTCCGCACCGAAGTCGCCCCCGGTCATCGGCTTTCCCTCGGCGTCGAGAATGCGGCCCGTGATCGGCAGCCCGTCCGCGTGCGCGAGCCCGGCCAGGAGGAGAAACGCGAAAACAGGCTTCATGGGTGCTTCCCTGACAGAAGGCTCGCGGCACAGGAGTTTTCCAGGCGGCGCCGATTGCCGTTATCGTGCTCACCGGTTCAGGATTGTATCCGGCGGCCGGACCATTCGCGGAGGCGGGGATGCGCAACATCGTGAGTCGGTGGGTTTCGGCGGCGGCGATTTCCGTGTCGGCGTTGGTGGCGTCGGCCGAAACGCCCGCCCCGCGCGACCTGCCGGGCCCCGACCGCGCATCGCTCCAGATCCCCGACGACGTCTGGGACCGCGCCCTCGCGGGGACACTTCCCTCCCGCCGGCCCCTCGGCTACTCCGGCGACGAAATGCGCAACTACGCCGGGCGCGACCACCTGCTGCGCTCGATCGAGAACCTCTTCCGCGACGCCCGCCAGGTCCCCCGCACGACGGGGCGGATCTCCGACGAGCTCCTCGCCGCGGCGAAGGCGGAAAGCCCGGGCGACCTGTCGCAGTGGTGCTGGGGGCTGACCGACCTGCCGTCGGGGCGGATGTACGCGCCGCCGCAGAAGGACGAGTGGGGGCTGAAGGAACTGGAGAAGGGGCTTTCGCCCGGCAAGGCGCTGGAGATCCTGCTGGGGTTGGAAGGAGTCACGCCGGAGCACGCAGCCGGCGCCGTGGCGCGACGCGAAAAACTCCCGGAACCGGTGCAGCGCTTTCTCGTCCGTCTGTCCGTCGCGCGCCGGGTGGCGCTTCCGTGGCTCCGCCAGTCGATTGAAGCGCCCGTTGACGATCCGACGGGGGAAGGGATCCGGAAGTCGCTGGCGGCGCCGTGGAATGACGGGGAGAACGACCAGAGTGCGACGCTGGACGGGCGGTGTTTCCGGTGGATGAAGGAAGTGGACCGGGCGCCGCTGGCGTACGGGTCGGCGCTGTTCCTGTCGCACATGAAGACGGCGATGGCGGAGCTGAAGGCGTGGCTGGCGGCGGGGGGGCGGGAGGAGTTGGCGAAGGTGGGGGCGCTGGACTGGGACGACGTGCCGGGGGTGCGGGTGCTGGGGACGGGGGACGACGAGATCAGCGGGCCGCAGGCGGCGATCGTGGTGGATCTCGGCGGGAACGACCGGTGGAAAGGACGGCTGGCGGTGTCGAACGGGCCGATGGACCCGCTGTCGGTGGTGATCGACCTGGGCGGGGACGACGTGTACGACGCGGGGGAAGAGGCGTTCGCGATGGGGTGCGGGGTGTTCGGACTCGGCGCGATCTTCGACCTTGGGGGGAACGACAAGTACACGGTGAAGGAGTCGGGGCTCGGCTGCGGCTGGTTCGGGACGGGGCTGGTCTGGGACGCGGCGGGGAACGACGACTACGTGGTGAAGAACCAGTGGGGGCAGGGCGCGGCGCATATCGGCGCGGGGATGCTCATCGACCTCTTCGGCAACGACCGGTACGAGTGCGCACAGCAGTCGCAGGGGATGGGATCGACGCTCGCGTGCGGGCTGCTCCTGGACCTCGAGGGAAACGACGCCTACATCTGCCGCGACGACGGGAACGTCAGCGCGCTGTACCTCAACCAGTCCGTCGCGATGGCGCAGGGTTGCGGCTACGGCCGCCGCGCCGACATCGGCGACGGCCGTTCGCTCGCGGGAGGATGGGGGTTCCTGATCGACGGCGCCGGCGACGACCGCTACCACGCGCAGTGCTGGTCCCAGGGCTGTGGCTACTGGTGGGGCATCGGCATCCTCGAGGACCGCTCGGGCAACGACGTCTACGAAAACGGCAAGTACTCCCTCGGCGCCGGCGCCCACTACGCCATCGGCGTCCAGGTCGACCTCGCCGGCGACGACCGCTACAACATCGGCATCACCACTACCAAGAACCAGTTCCAGGGCCACGCCCGCGACGCCTCCTTCGGCATCTCCCTCGACGGCGACGGCAACGACCGCTACCTCCTCAAGAACATGTGCGGCGGAAGCGCCGACCTCTGCAGCTTCGCGATCTTCTGGGACCGTCGCGGGGACGACGTCTACGAGGGGACGATGGACAAGGACATGGGCGACCCGCCGCCGCTCGGCTCCGCCTCGACGTATCCCCCATCCCGCACGTTCCGCGATGAGCTCCCCACGGCGGGGATCTTCCTCGACACGGGCGGCAGGGACTCCTACTCGGGCGATCCCCGGAAAGACGAGGGCGCCCGCGACGGCGCTTCCTGGAAAGAACACCGGGGGCCGACGTCGTTCGGGTTCGGGCTGGATGAGGCGATCTACAAGTAGCGCCCGCCCCTTGATGGAGTCCCGATTGCGCGGATAATCCCGTTCCGCAGATCCTCTTCCGTGACCCGCGCGTACTTCAGGCACTCCCCATGGCCCCGATCACGCTCGACCGGCCGACCTCCCTCGCCGCCCCGGCGCGAAAGAAGGACCGCGCCCCGCGGCTGACGCTCATGTCCGGACTGTTCCTCGTCATCCACCTCTCGGCGGCGACCGTCCTGCTGTTCCCGTTCGCATGGAAGTGGGTCGCCCTGGCCGCGGCGACTTACTCGATCCGCATGTTCGCGATCACCGCCGGCTATCACCGGTACTTCAGCCACCGCACCTACCGGCTCAACCGGTTCTGGCAGTTCGTGCTGGCGTTCCTGGCGGAGTCGTCGGCGCAGAAGGGCGTCTTGTGGTGGGCCGCGAACCACCGCGAGCACCACCGGAAGTCGGACGAGGAGGACGACCACCATTCGCCGGTCCAGGACGGGTTCTGGTGGTCGCACGTCGGCTGGTTTCTCGCCGACGAGTACGACGAGCACGACCCCAAGGTCGTCGCCGACCTCGAACGCTTCCCCGAAATCCGCTTCATCAGCCGCCACCACTGGATCCCCGCCGCCGTGCTCGGTGCCGGGATGTACCTCGCGTTCGGCTGGGCCGGCTTCTGCTGGGGATTCCTGCTCTCGACCCTCGTCCTCTACCACTGCACCTTCACGATCAACTCGCTCGCGCACCTCTGGGGATCGCGCCGCTACGCGACGAAGGACGGAAGCCGCAACAACTGGTTCCTGGCGATCATCACGTTCGGCGAAGGATGGCATAACAACCACCATCACTACCCCTACGCCGCAAGGCAGGGAGTCCGCTGGTGGGAGTACGACCTCACTTTCTACGTCCTGAAACTCCTCTCCTTGGTCGGGATCGTGAGCGACCTGCGCCCCTGGCGTCCGGCGGGGGAATGAGCCCCATGCCACTTTCCATTCCGGCCTCGCCATCCCCAGCCTTCCCCAGCCTCCGCCAGCCTTCGCCAGCCTTCCCTCGCCTTCGCCAGCCTTCCCCATGAGCCGCATCGCCATCATCGGCTCCGGCATCGCCGGCCTCGCCTCCGCCTGGCTGCTCCAGCGCCGCCACGATGTCACCGTCTACGAGAGAGAACCCCGCCTCGGCGGCCATACCCACACGCACACGATCGACACCCCCGACGGCCCCCTCACCGTGGATACCGGCTTCATCGTCCACAACGAAACCAATTACCCGCTCCTCAGCCGCATGCTCCGCGAACTCGACATCCCCACCGTCAACAGCGACATGTCCTTCGGCGTCTCCACCCGCCCCGGCGGCCTCACCTGGTGCTCCCGCGGCCTCAACGGACTCTTCGCCCAGCGCAAAAACCTCCTCCGCCCCGCCTTCTACGCCCTCCTCCGCGAAATCGACCGCTTCAACAAGACCGCCGCCCGCCTCCTCGAGGAAACCGAAGCCGACGCCTGGACCCTCGGCACCTGGCTCGGCCGCGAACGCTTCAGCGCCGATTTCCGCGAACACTACCTCGTCCCCATGGCCGCCGCCGTCTGGAGCACCGCCCCGCGCGACATGATGAAGTTCCCCGCGGCGACCCTCGTGCGCTTCTTCCGCAACCACGGCTTCCTCGGCGTCACCACGCAGCAGCAGTGGAAGACCATCCCCGGCGGATGCTCGCGCTACATCGACCCGATCGTCCGGCCGATCCGCGACCGCGTGCATGTCGGGAGGACGGTGAAGCGCGTCGAGCGGACGGCCGCGGAGGTCACGGTGCGGGCCGAGGGACAGCCCGCGGCGTACTTCGACGAGATCGTCTTCGCCTGCCACGGTGACGAGATCCTGCCGATGCTCGCGCAGCCGACGCAGGCGGAGCAGGAGGTCTTCGGGGCGTTCGCGACGAACCGCAACGAAGCCGTCCTTCACACCGACGTTTCGGTGATGCCGCCGAAGCGGCGCGCGTGGGCTTCGTGGAACCACCTGCGCATGGCGGGGGCGGAGGGGCGGCTGCTCGTGACCTACCACATGAACCGGCTTCAGCCGCTCGGGACGCGCACCGACTGGCTGGTGAGCCTGAATGCGAAAGGGCTGGTCCGCGAGGACAAGGTGGCGCGCAAGATGGTCTACCACCACCCGAAGTTCACGCTCGAGGCGCTGCGGGCGCAGGGCCGGTGGCAGGACGTGAGCGGCCGGAACCGGACGCATTACTGCGGGGCGTACTGGGGGTACGGGTTCCACGAGGACGGGTTGCGGAGCGCGGTGCGGGTGGCGCAGCGGATGGGAATAGAGTGGTAAGAATGCGCGAAGAACCCGGGCGGAATCGAGCCGCCGGACCTCGCGTCCAGCCGTCGCGAAGGGCTGCGCCGGCCCGCCGCTCGGCCCGGCGACTCGATTCCACCCGGGTTCTTCGCGCATTCTGGAACGGCGCGCAATGAGCGCGACCGGTTTCTATGTGGGGCACATCGTGCACCGGCGCTTCCGGCCCAGCCGCCATGTCTTTACCTACGACGTCGGCATGGCCTACCTCGACATCGACCGGCTGCCGGAGCTCTGCGCGGTTTCGCCGTGGCTCTCCTACGGCCGCTGGAACTGGGCGTCGTTCGACGAGCGCGATCACATCGGCGACCCAAAGCGCCCGCTTCGCCAGCGGCTCGCCGAGGACGCCGCGAAGAACGGCGTCGCGCTTCCCGATGGCCCCGTCTACCTCCTCACCAACCTCCGCTACCTCGGCTACTGCTTCAACCCGGTGTCGTACTACTACTGCCACGACCGGTCCGGGGAACTTCACACCGTGATGGCCGAGGTCCACAACACGTGGCACGAGGTCCAGACCTACTGGATGACCCCGGCCGCCGCCGAGCCCGGCCGCCGCTTCTCGTGGCGCTTCCCCAAGCGCATGCACGTCTCGCCCTTCGTCTCGATGGAGTGCGACTACCGGTTTTCGTTCGGGCGGCCTGCGGACCGGCTGGGGGTGCATGTGGCGATGTGGGAGAAGGGCGACTTCTTTTTCGACGCGACGATGCGGCTGGAGCGGCGCGCGTGGTCGCACGGCGAGCTGGTGTCGTTCCTGGCGCGGTTTCCGTGGCACACTGCGAAGGTGATGGCGGCGATCCATTGGGAGGCGTTCAGGCTGTGGCTGAAGCGCGTACCGGTGTTCACGCATCCGAAGAAGCTCGCCGGGCGCCCGCCGGGTTCGTAGGGCGGCTGGCGAAGCGGATGCTGGTGGGAGTCCTCGGGGGGATCCGCGAGGGGCGGCTGAGCGTGTCGGGTGCGGGGGCGTTCGGACGCGCCGGCTCTCTCGATGCGTCGGTCGAGGTGCGGGACGAGGAGATGTGGAAGCGCGCGCTGTTCGGCGGGGACGTGGGGCTGGGCGAGGCGTATGTGGAGGGGATGTGGACGACGCCGGACCTGGTTTCGGTGATCCGCGTGGCGATCCGGAACATGGAGGTCTTCGACGCGGCGGGAGGGGTGCTGGCGCGGATCGGCGCGTGGTTCAATCGGCGGCGGCACGCGCGGCGCGACAACTCGGTCGAGGGGAGCCGCCGGAACATCGCGGACCACTACGACCTCGGGAACGAGTTCTACCGGCTGTTCCTCGACGAGTCGCTGGCGTATTCGTGCGCGTTCTACGAAAAGCCCGACGACCCGCTCGGCCGCGCGCAGGTCGCGAAATTCGAACGGATCTGCCGCAAGCTGCGGCTCGGGCCGGAGGATCGCCTGCTCGAGATCGGCACCGGATGGGGCGGCTTCGCGGCGCACGCGGCGCTGAAGTACGGCTGCCGCATCACCACGACGACGATCTCCAAGAAACAGTATGAGTACTCGCGCGAGTTCTTCGCCCGCCTCGGGCTCGGGGACCGCGTGACGCTCCTCTGCGAGGACTACCGCAACCTCACGGGAACGTTCGACAAGGCCGTCTCGATCGAGATGTTCGAGGCCGTCGGGCTCGACCACTACGACGAATACTTCGGCGCGCTCCAGCGGCTCCTCGGCCCGCGCGGCACCGCCCTCGTCCAGACCATCACCATGAACGAACGCCGCTTCGACGCCTACCGCCGCAACCCCGACTTCATCCAGAAGCACGTCTTCCCGGGCGCCGAGCTCGCCTCCGTCTCGGAAATCCTGAAATCGCTCGGCCGCGTCACGACGATGTCGCTCGCCCACCTCGAGGACATCGGGATCCACTACGCACGGACGCTGCGGGAGTGGCGGGAGCGCTTCATGAAGCGCCTCGACGACGTCCGCGCGCTGGGGTTCGACGAGCGGTTCATCCGGAAATGGGAGTACTACCTGGCGTACTGCGAGGCGGGGTTCGCGGAGCGGTACATCGGGGACGCGCAGATCCTTCTGACGAAGACCCCGAACGATGCGGCGGTCGGGGAGGAACCATGAGCCTGCCCCTCGTCCTCGCCGCGGGCGCCGGGATCACGCTCGGGCTGATGTTCCTGCTCTGGCTGCTGCAGTGGCGGACCTCGAACGCCGGGTGGGGCGACGTCGGCTGGGCGTTCTCGTTCGCGTTCACGACCGGCTGGTACGCGTGGGCCTCGGGCGGCGACCTTCACCGCCGCATCGCGGTCGCCGCGCTCGCGGCCCTGTGGTCCGCCCGGCTCGGCCTCTACCTCGTCGTCCGCCTGGCGGGCGACCACGAGGAAGACGGCCGCTACCGCTTCTATCGGTCCGCCTGGGGCCCGAACATCCAGGCCAAGTTCCTCGCGTTTTTCCTCGCGCAGGGCGCGTTCGAGTTCGTGTTCTCCATCCCCTTCCTCGCCATCGCGCGCAATGCGGCGGCATTCCCCCATCCACTCGAATTCGCGACCGTCGCACTGCTGGCGATCGCGGTCGTCGGCGAGGCCGTGGCGGACGCACAGCTCCGCGCCTGGAAGAAGAACCCCGCCAACAAGGGGAAAACCTGCCGCGCCGGCCTCTGGTCCCTCTCCCGCCACCCCAACTATTTCTTCCAGTGGCTCTCGTGGGTCGGCTGGGCCTGCGCCGCCTCCGCCGCAGGCGGCACCGGCTGGCTCGGCTGGCTCGCCCCCGCGGGGATGCTCTTCCTCCTCCTCAAGGTCAGCGGCATCCCGCCGACGGAAGCGCAGTCGGTGCGCTCGCGCGGGGACGACTACCGGAAGTACCAGCGGGAGGTCAGCGCGTTCTTCCCATGGCCGTCGAAGAAGGCGGATGCGTGAGCGGCGACACGGGCGCGCCGTTCTCGATGAAGCTGGTCGCCGCCGGGGTCATCCCGGATGCGATCGTGCGCTGGAAGATCCGCGGGCTGCTCGAGCTGCGCCTGCGCGAAGAGCGCGCCGCCCCGCGCCGGGACCTCGTCGCGCAACTCGACGCTTCCCCGATCGCCATCAACACGACGGACGCCAACGAGCAGCACTACGAGGTTCCCCCGCGTTTTTTCGAACTGGTGCTGGGGAAGCGGCTGAAGTACTCCAGCGCGCTCTGGGACAACGCGAGAGATCTCGACGAGGCCGAGGAACGCATGCTCGAGCTCTACGTCGAGCGCGGGCGGATTGCCGATGGCCAGCGCATTCTCGACCTCGGCTGCGGCTGGGGATCGCTTTCGCTTTTCCTCGCGGAGCGCTTCCCCGCCGCGCGGATCGTCGGCGTGTCGAATTCGAAGGACCAGCGGGGGTTCATCGAGGCCCGGGCGAAGGAACGCGGGCTCGCGAACCTCGAGATCCGGACGGCGGACATGAACGCGTTCGACCCGGGCGAGGCGTTCGACCGGATCGTGTCGATCGAGATGCTCGAGCACATGCGGAATTACCGGAAGCTGTTCGGGCGGATCGCGGGATGGCTGAAACCGGAGGGGCTTTTCTTCGTCCACGTTTTCACGCACCGCGAGTTCGCGTACCCGTTCGAGGTCCGCGACGCGACGGACTGGATGGCGAAGTTCTTCTTCACGGGCGGGATGATGCCGTCACACGCCCTTCTGCCGTCGTTCCGCGACGACCTGGCCTGCGTGCAGGACTGGAAGGTGAACGGCACCCACTACGCCCGCACCGCCGAGGCCTGGCTCGCCAACCAGGACCGGAACCGCGCGGAGATCATGGACCTGTTCCACCAGGGCTACGGCCCCGACGCGCCGGTCCGCTTCGCCATGTGGCGCGTCTTCTTCATGGCCTGCGCCGAGCTCTGGGGATTCCGCGGCGGCGAGGAGTGGGGCGTCTCCCACTACCTGTTCCGCCGCGCTCGGTAGGCTCAGGCGGGCGGCGCTTCCGAACGGGCCGGCAGGCAGAGGCGAAATCCGTGCTGGCGTATCGTGATTTCCGGGTCGGCGGCCCAGGTGCGCGCGATCTGGGCGGAGTACCACGAGCCGATCCACCAGCCGCCGCGCAGGCAGAATTCGTGGCGAAGAGCGCCCTCGGCGCCGCTCCAGGTCCACGAGAGGATGTTTCCCGCCAGGTCCATCGCGCCGTAGGGCGAGCAGTCCACCGGGTAGGAGCCGACCGGCATGAGCCGCGGACGGTCGCGGTGCGAGACGTTCGTGTTCGAGAACGTCCCGTCGAACGCGTCTCCCCACGGGTAGGTCCGGCCGTCCACACCGCGCGCCGCCTTCTCCATCTCGAACTCGGTCGGGAGCCGCAGGAGCCTCCCGGCACGCCGCGAGCGCCAGGCGGCGTAGGCGACCGCGTCCTGCCAGGTGACACCGCCGACGGGCAGGTCGGCGCGCGTGTGGTAGGCGTCGGGGGCCTCCGGGAGCTGGAGCTGGAAGCGCCCTTCATTTTCGACGACGAGCGACAGGTCGCGTTCGCGCGGGCGGCGCGCGCGGGCCTCCTCGAGGCGCCCCCGGCCGGCCAGGTCGTTGAGGAACTCCAGGTACTCCCCGGCCGTGACCGGATACCGGGCCAGGAAGAAATCCTCGGCGACGCTGCGCGCCTCCGGGCGATTTCCACCGGCCCGCCGGCCTGCGGTCGTGAAGGGCCCGGCGGGGACGTAGACGAACCCCTCGGGGATTTCCTCCGGGCGGTACAACGCGACCTCCTGCTCCCAGGTGCCGTCGCGCGACACCACGACAGGCACCGCGGCGGGGGCGTACACGGGGTGGCGAATCTCGAGTCTCCAGGAGCCCGCACCCAGGGGCGCGGCTGCCAGCGGCGTCACGCCGATCCGGCGCGACTCCCGCAACACCAGCCGTCGATCCTCTTCTTCGTAGCGCGCCGCCCAGACCTCGGCACCCGTGACTTCCTTCCGCGGGCATCCATCGCCGTGCCCGAACTTCGCTCCCGCCGGTTCGAGCCGCATCGTCGGCGACGGCCGCTCCGTCGGCAGCGGCGCTTCCCCGAACGCCGGGCGTCCGCCGCGCCAGGGGACCTCCGCCCTGCTGCCCGGCACCGCCGTCCACGCCCCCGGCGCGGGGCGGAGACAGCCGCACTCACGCGTGAACACCCGGATCGTCACCTTCCCGGGAGCCTCCAACCGCGCCCGGTGGCGTCCCGTCCGGTCGTGCCGCTCGAGCGTCTGCCGCTGCAGCAGCGCCTCCTCGAAGTCCCGCTCCGCTTCCGCCTCCACCAGGCGGTCGTACGCCAGCTCGCACAGCCCGTCCGCAGCCGCGTCGCTTTGCGGGTCGTCGCGAAGCGCTTCCTCGAACGCCGCTCCCGCCTGTGCCCAGGTCCGCACGCGCTCCTCCCGCAGCCGGCGATGCGCATCCTCGGCATCCCAGGCGGGACGTTTGCGTTCGATCGGCTCCCACGGAAGCGTTTCCGTGATCAGTTTCTCCATCCGGGCCTGCGCGTCGCGCACCTCGACGCCGAGCTCGCGCCAGCGATGGTGAAGCGTCGTACCCTCCCCGGCGCGCTTGACCGCGCGCGCCTGCAGCCGCTCGCGTTCGGCGACGCCGTCGAGAAAGCGCTGGACGTCGGCGTGGAGGGCGAGGGCGGACGGATGCCGTCCTTCGCGGCGAAGTGAGAGGGCGCGGAGGCAGACTTCCTCGAGATCCGGCGGCACCGGGTCCGCGGCGTGGAACGTGCGGGCGGCCGGCATGCGCAGGGCCCGGGGCGGCGTGATGCGGCCTTCCCTGGCGCGGGTCAGGACCTCCTCGACCGTCTTTCCCTCGACGGGCGGTCGCAGCGTGAGAATCTCGTACAGGATCGCGCCGAGCGCGTAGACATCCGTGCGTTCGTCAACCTCGCTGTTCTGGCCCGAGGCCTGCTCCGGGGACATGTACGCCGGCGTGCCGATGAGAGCGCCGTCCACGGTCAGCCCCGCGTCCACCGCGGCGACTTCGCCACCCGCCGCCGTGTCCGTTTCCCCGCTCACCTTCGCGAGCCCCCAGTCCACCACGTAGACCTCGCCGAAGTCGCCGACCATGACGTTCGACGGCTTGAGATCGCGGTGCAGCACGCCGCGCGAGTGCGCGAACGCGATCCCGAGACACGCGTGCTGGAAGACTCCCAGCAACCGCGCGCGGCTCCAGGTCTCCCTTGCGGCCTGCTGCCCCGCGGCCAGGTCCTCCACGATCGCACGCAGATCCCGCCCCTTGACGCGCTTCATCGCCAGGTAGGGCCGCCTCTCTCCCCCCGTCTCGATCATCCCCAGGTCGTGCACGGGGACGATCTGCGGGTGCTCGAGCCGCGCCGTGACTTTCGCTTCCCGCACGAACCTCTCCGTGAGCGCCGGCGACAGGTTCTCGACGACGATCTTCACGGCGACTTCGCGACCGAGCCGGCGGTCTTCGGCCAGCACGACACGCCCGATCCCGCCGCGTCCGATTTCCGCGCCGAGACGGTAGCGCGACGAATCGCCGGTGGTGGTGTCGGGAAGCGGCGTGGGCCGGGCGGGGGTGCGGCCGGCGGCCGCGAGGGTCTGGGCCACCAGTTCTCCGACCTGCGTCCCCTCGATCGACTTGCGGCCGGGCTCGTCGGCCACCGCGGCGAGGGATGCCGCCTCGTCGCCCCCATGCCGCCGGACCCGCGCCTCCAGCACCGCCTGCACGGCGCCGCGCTCGGCATCCCGCAAGGCTCCGCGATCGACGAGCATGCGGCCGACGTCGGCGCCGGGGCGCTCGATCGCCTCGGGGACGCATGCGACCAGGTGCTCGCGCGTCACCAGGTCCATCTGGAGGGCGATTAGGGCGAACAGGAGATTTCCGTCTCGCGTCATCGCCTTACTTCTTCGACAGGTAGCGCCGGACCGATCCGCTTCCTTCGTCCTCGTTGATCACGCCGACCACGAGGTCGTCCTTCTTGTCGCCGTCGTAGTCCCCCACGGCCGCGCTGTAGCGGTGGAAGTTCCCCGTCCCGGTGAACTCGCAGTTCTGCGTGAACGCTCCCTTGCCGTCGTTCAGCTGCACGGTCACGGACCACTTCGACGCCGCCTGCACGACGCACGCGCCGCAGGCCAGGTCCACGTGCTTGTCGCCGTTGAAGTCCCCCGTGACGACGAACTTCGCTTTCTTCGAAGTGACGATGTCCGCCAGCTTCGTGAAGCCTCCCTTGCCGTCGCCCTTCATCACGCGCACGAAGTTCTGCTCCTCGCACGCAATCGCGATGTCGAGGACCTTGTCGCCGTCGAGGTCGGCGATCGCCATGCCGTTGGGCTTCAGCTTCGTGCCGTCCGGGTCGAGAGCGACCTTGATGGCCTCCTTCGCGAACACACCGTTCCCCGCGCCCGGGAAGATGAGCAGGATGCTTTCCTTCTGGTCGCTCGTGATCACGTCCGCCTTCTTGTCGCCGTTCACGTCCCCGGCGATGACCGAGCCGCACTCGACGATGTTGAGCGCGAACGATTCCTTCAGCGTCGGCCCCAGGAACACCTTGAGCCGCCCCGGCGTCTTGTCCACCACGGGGTCCGGCCACCCGACCACGACGAAATCCAGCCTCCGGTCGCCGTTCACGTCGTGCCACCACCCCGCAATCGGCCAGCCCACTCCCAGTTCCGTCTCCGAGCCGCCCCCCAGCTTCCCCTTCGACCCCTTGTAGATCGTCAGCTTCGTCGAGTTGTTGTCCATCTGGCAGAAGTCCCTGAACCCGTCCCCGTCCGCGTCCACCGCCATCCCCCAGTTCGGCGCCATCCGCGTCCCCAGCATCTTGTTGTAGTCGCCCGCCAGCCCGCCCTTCGCGTCCGTCATGAAGATGTTGATCCCGGACGGCCGGATCTGGTCGATCACCACGTCCATCCGCCCGTCCTGGTTCACGTCGATCAGCCCGATCCCGTGCGGCGCCCCCTGCTGCGTGTCCGCCTGCGGCGCTTCCTTGAGGCAGGCATCCTCCGCCGACACAACGACCGCGGCGAGCAACAGCGCAGTGATGGTGCGAAACATGGTTCGGCTCCGAAGTTCCCCCCGGCTAGCAAGTCCCTAACGCACGGACGGCGGCGCGGATTCCCGCGCTTCAGGGCGCGGGCGGCGGCGGCGGGGCCTCCGGCTTCAGCGTGATCCGGATGTCCGCGAAATCCTCCGTCTGCTCCAGCGTCACCCTCTGCTGCTTGGCGAGTTCGAGGGTGGCGAGGAAGTGACTGACGGTCTTGTAGGGGTTGGTGCGGTCGGGGACGAGGTCGCGGAAGTTGATTTCGCCCTTCGCCTTGACCGCCTCGAACATCGCCTCGATCACGGCCTCGATCGGGACGTCGTCGTAGAGGATTTTCTCGAGGCCGTCGATGCGCGTGACCTTCGAGATGCGCGCCCACGCCGCCGCGAGGTCGAACGCCGAAATCTCGACCTCCTCGTCCTCCGGCGCGACCGCTTCCAGCCGCCATTTCGGCCTCGCGAACATCCGCTCGCGGGCATCCCCGAGCCGGCCGAATTCGCGCGCGAGGTCCTTGTAGCGCTTGTACTGGAGAAGCTGCTGGATCAGCTCGAGCCGCGGGTCGCCGTCGTCTTCTTCCTCCTCCTCGACACTTCGCGGCGCCAGCGTCCGCGACTTGATCTCCATGAGCGTCGTCGCCATGACGAGGAACTCGCCGGCGACGTTGATGTCGAGCTTCTCCATCATGTCGAGGTACTTGACGTACTGCTCCGCGACACGGGCGATCGGGATGTTGAGGATGTCGAGCTCCTGCTCCTTGATGAGGTGCAGGAGCAGGTCGAGCGGGCCGTAATACGTCTCGATGCGGACCTTGTAGTCAACGGGCATGGTTCATCCTGACGAGGAACTCGAGAAGGAGGTCCACCGGCATGAAGAAGTACCCCCGGACGTGCGGCAGGCTGAGCAGGACGACGGCGATGATAATGCCGTACTGGCGCATCCCGTCGAACTTCTCCCTGGCGACCGGCCCGAGGAAATAGCGCAGCACGTCGCCCCCGTCCAGCCCGGGAACCGGGAGCATGTTGAACAGGAAGAGCGTCGCATTGAGCTGCACCATCACCAGGATGAAGATCGCCAGCCACTTCCCGGACTCCGCCAGCGACGGCCCGAACGCGAGCCAGACACCGCAGAACACGAGGGTCAGAAGGACGTTGACGAGAGGACCCGCGAGGGCGACCAGGACGCGGTCGCGAAGGGGCTTCTTGAAGTACGTCGGGTTGATCGGCGTCGTCGCGCCCCCGAGGATTCCCGCCCCGGACACGAGGAACAAGAGCGGCAGCACGATGGCGGTCATGACCGGCTTGAGGTGGGCGAAGGGGTTCAGGGTCAGGCGCCCGTAGAGCCCCGGCGTCGGGTCGCCCAGCCGGTCCGCGCTGTAGGCGTGTCCCGCCTCGTGAAGCCCCACGGAGAGCACCCATGCGGCTCCCCAGACGATCATCTCTTCAGGCTTCATCTCCATCGCCGGACGATAGCGGAGGCCTGTTCGGGGCGCCAGTTCGCAGAGAGCGCGTGAAAGAACCGAGCGCCAGCGCGCGATCGCTCCTCGCATCCCGCCGTCGTAAAGGCCCGACGGCGGGGCGCGAGTCCCGATCACGCGCCGTCGCTCGGTTCTTTCACGCGCTCTGTCAAAACGGCGTACCCAAGCCGGGCGGGGCGCCAGGAAGTTGGTCTGGATAAGCGCATGAGGTCGTGCGCGATGACAGACCAGAGGACAACGCACGTGACCTTCGGGAGAGTTCGGGCGCGGAATCTGTCGAGGACTCGGAAACATTGGGGTGCCGCGTTGACCGTCTCGACGGTCTGCGTCCCCGCATGTAGAATGCCCCGATGGACCTCGAATTCCCGAGGCAAGTCCTCCAGACCGAGGCGGACGCCATACGGTCCCTCATCTCCCGCCTCGACTCCACCTTCGGCGATGCCGTGCGGCTGATCCTCGGCTGCAAGGGCCACGTCGTCGTCACGGGCATGGGCAAGGCCGGCCTCGTCGGCCAGAAAATCAGCGCCACCCTCGCCTCCACCGGCACCCCTTCCCTGTTCCTCCACCCCGCCGAGGCCATCCACGGCGACCTCGGGCGCGTGACGCGCGACGACGTCGTCCTGGCGCTCTCGAACAGCGGCGAAACGGAGGAAGTCGCCCGGCTGCTCCCCCTGCTCCGGGAATTCGGCACGAAGATCGTCTCGATCACCGCGACGGCGACTTCCACGCTCGGCCGCGGCGCGGACATCACGCTGGCGATGGGAAAAATCGAAGAGGCCTGCCCGAACGGCCTCGCGCCCAGCGCTTCCACAACCGCTCTCCTGGCCCTGGGCGACGCGCTGGCGCTTTCGGTGCAGAAGGAGCGCGGGTTCACGAAGGAGCAGTTCGCGTTCTACCACCCGGCGGGCGAGCTGGGGCGGAAGCTGCAAAAGGTATCGGACGTGATGCGGACCGGGGAGAGGGCGCCGGAGATTGCCGAGAAGCGATCGGTGGCGGAAGCGATTGCGCTGATCACGAAGGCGCGGTCGGGGGCGATCAGCGTGACGGACGCGAACGGCAGGCTGGCGGGGATCTTCACGGACGGCGATCTGCGGAGGCGGATCTCGCTGGACGCGGACGTGCTGAAGAAGCCGATCGGGGAGCTGATGACGCGCAACCCGAAGACGATCGGGCCGGAGCGGCTGGCGAGCGAAGCGCTGTTCCTGCTGCGCGAGAAGAAGATCGACGAGGTCCCGGTGGTGGGGGCGGACGGGAAGCCCGTGGGGATGGTGGACGTGCAGGACCTTCTCGACATGGGGCTGGTTTGAGGCGCTGGCTCGCGGTCTTCCTCGCGGCGTTCCTGCCGCCCACCGCGGTGATGGTGTTCTTTGCGTGGCGGGCCCAGGCGCCGCGAAGCAGCGCGGACGACAAGCCGCTGGTGTCCGTGGCCCGGACGGGACTTCCGCAGAAAGGCACGGCGCGCGGCGTCGCGATCCGCGTCTACGAAGGCGACCACATGCTGGCCGAGATCTCCGGGTCCGATGCGGAGTTCGAGGGACGCGACCGCGCCGTGTTCCGCAACGCCGTGATCCGCGCCTGGCCGGAAAAAGGAAGCAACCCGCGCCAGCCCGACGAGGTCCTCATCCGGGCCGACCGCGCCGAGGTGGACCGCAACGGCTTCGTCGCCCGCGTCGTCGGCAACGTCCACGTCGAAACCCCCGACGGCGACACCCTGCGCGCCGGGGATCTGCGGATCCTGTTCGGGAAGCGCCTGCAGGACGCCGACGGCAAGGAAGTCGTGGACCACTCCGAGAAGGCCGTGGACACGGACGGTCCCGTCGAGCTGACCACCGGCGAATCGACGCTCCGCGGCACCGGGTTCCACGGCAACCTCGGCCTCAAGTCCTTCCGGTTCGACAGGGAAATCGCCGGGAAGCTCATCGGGACCGCCGCGGACTTCAGCCCGACGGCGGGGCATCGCGCCTCGCGCAAGCCTGAGGACGTGGTCTTCACGGCGGTCGGGCCCGTCACCGGAGAACCGCTTCCGTCCGAAGGTCGCGTGCGCCGGACGCGGCTGGTGATGGGAGGGGGCGTCTCGGCGATGAGGATCGACCCGGAGACCGAGAAGCCGACGCGGCTGTCGTGCAGCATGCTGACGGCGGAGATCCGCCGGGAGAAACCCCCGCTTCCGCCGTCGCTGGCGGCGTGGGAAGCGACGCAGGGGATGTACCGGGCGATGGGGCTGGAGCCGGTGAGGCCGCCGGAGATGGAAGCGGTCCGGGTTCCGCAGCCGAAGCTGCGGCTGGAGCGCCTGCTGCTCGAGGGGGACGTGCGGGTGACGGACCCGCGGATCGAGGTCGAGGCGGACTCGCTGGAGACGGTGAACGCGGCGGACGGAAGCGGCACGACGACGGTGCGCGGGCCGAAGAAGCGGCTGGTATTCCGCGAGCGCGGGGCGATGTCGCTGGGCCCGATGGGCGGCGGCGGCGCGGGCGACGGGAAAGGCGGGCCCGTCGAGGTCACCGCGATGGACGACATCCGCATCGTGCGGGGCCCGGACGGAAGCGATGGCGCGCCGGGGCCGGCGACGATCGGGCTGTCGCGCTGGGTGTGGGTGCGCGAGGGTGAACGAGAGCTGACCTGCGACGCGCTCCGGCTGGACCTGGCGGCGGAGACCGGGGACCCGGGCACGCCCGGCCTCGGGTACGCACCGCGGACCGTCGAGGCCACCGGGAACGTCGTGCTCAAGGAACCCGCGCGCAATGCGCGGGCCGACTCGCTGAAGTGGTCGGCCGCCACGGACGTGGTGACGCTGGAGAGCGCGGTCGGCGCAGAGGTGGCGGACCCGAAGAGCCGGCTGCGCGCGAAGCGGATCGAGTTCGACAACAAGGCGGGGCGGATCACCTGCACGGGCGACGTCGTGGCGGAGGGCGAGGGCGGCGGGCTGGCCCCGGCGTCGCTCGTCGAGATGAACCCGGCGGCGGGGAAAGATGCGGGCGGCAAGTGGACGCTGTCCTGCCCGGAGTTCACGGGGGTCATGGTGGAACGCGAGCTGGAGTCGCTCGATGCGAAAGGTCCTGTCGTCATCACGACCGAGTCGTCCACGGCCACCTCGGATGCGCTCCATTTCGCGGGCGGCCTGGTCGTCCTGACCGGCCGGCCAGCGCGGATCGTCTCGGGTGAGGACTTCATCGAGGCGTCCGAAATCGCCTTGAACCCCGAGTCCGGGAAGGCCGTGCTTCACGGCGTGAAGCAGATTCGCCTTCACCTCAAGGGGGGCATGAGCGGGCTGGCCGGGCTGGCCCCAGCGCGCCCCGCGACCGCCGGCGGCGACGCCGCCGCCCCCACCCCCGTGACCCTCTCCTGCAGCGGGCCCGTCGTCATCGACCGCGACGCGGGCCTCTTCATCGCCCGCGACCGCGTCCTCCTGCGCTCCCCCGAATCCCCCGCGGAGCCCGGCAAACCCGCGCCGCCCGACTCGCGCCTCGAGGCCGACCGCCTCTGGCTCCATTTCGAGCCCCAGACCCGCGAGCTCCTCGGCGCCCGCGCCACCGGCCGCGTCCTCCTCCGCACCGCTTCCCTCTACGCCTCCGGCGACCGCCTCACCTACGACGTCAAGTCAGGCACCGCCGCCTTCACGGGCGTCGGCAAACCCCGCTTCCGGGGCAGCGACGGCTTCTCCGCCAACGTCGACGAGGTCCAGATCTCGGACGGGGGCCGCACCTTAAAATTCCCCGCCCGCCACTCAAAGGGTAGTATCTCCTTCCCCTCGGGCGCCCCGGGGGAACGCCGCCCGGATGACTTCCTCAGGAACCCGTTCGGCGACCTCAAGCCGAAGCACAAGTAGCCCGGCCGACCGCCTCTTCCACCTTTCCGAAAGGACCTGCCGATGAACGTCCTCGACGGCATCTCCAAGCAGCTCGGCGGCCGCGGCCTGTCCGGCAAGACCGTCCTCGAGGGCGGCGTCTGGTTCGCGGACCTCCACAAGATGCTGTCCTCCTTCGGCGACGACCTCGGGAAGTTCTCCAAGGGCGCCGCCGGGACGGAAGAGATCCAGAAGTTCCTGCAGAAATCGGCGGACTCGGCCAAGGCGATCATGGCGCACCTGCTGGCGGACCAGCTGGCGCTGGCGCTCATGTCGGAGGTGTCGTCAAAGCGCAAGCCGGACGACCTCGGGGTGGAGGAAGCGCCGAGCTACATGAAGACGGGCGACAGCGCGGCGGCAACGATGGAAGCGCTGAACGCGAAGGCGCTGGAGTGCGGCGTGCTGGAGGAGGCGTGGAAGGCTTCCGGCATCCCGACGCAGCTCGCCGAAATCGCGCAGTCCGCCGCGACGGTGCGGGGAACGCTGGAAATCGTGGCGGGCGAGAAACGCCTGACGGACGGCGAGCTGGACGACCGCTTCTTCGAGGTCCACTACGCCGCCACGGGACAGATCGGCAACCGCCACATTGCGGACAAGCCGAACAGCCCGGGGCTCCCGGCGGCGAGTGCGAAGCTGCTGAAGGCGATGAAGCGCGAGCTGATGCTCGTCAAGGCGCCGCAGCGGTAAGGCCCGGCCTAAGGCACCCGGACGGTCTCGTTCACGAACAGGTCGTCCTCGATCCCGCGCAGCCCGACCAGGTACTCCTTGTCCTTCGTGTCGGGGTCCACGAGGAAGCGGACGATGCGCTCCTGTCCCGGCTCGAGCGCGTAGACGACGTCGTCGAGCGTGCGCGTCCCCGCGCCGCGGTTGATGTAGACCTTGAAGTCGGCCTTGCGCTCGCCCCGGTTCCGGACGGTCACCGTGATCTCGAGGCCCTTTCCGTCGGGAGTGGCCTCAATGCGCGGCGTCACTTCGATTTCCGGCTGCACGGGAAGCGCGCGCGTGAGGAGGGCTTCGCGGCGCACGCCGCCGACGGTGAAGGAGACGCGGACGCGGATTTCGTAGCGGCCCGGGCGGGCATCCGAGGGGACGGACAGGTCGAGCGGGAAGTCGGCGGTGGCGCCGGGCTCGACGGAGGTGTGCTCGACGGCGGGATCGATCGGGCGCCAGCGCGACGGGAGATCGACGGACACGACGCGCACGTTCTTGAGGGGTTCGGCGAAGCGGTTCGTCATGCGGAACACCGCGCGCTGCGGGTTCGCGCGGGACTTGAGCGGAAGCCCTTCGAAGACTCCCGAAAGCTGCGTGTCCGCGAAGGAGGCGTCGCGGACCACGAGGAACGCGATTTCCGGTGTGGCGTCGAGGCGGAATCGTCCGCCGGCGTCGGGGACAAGGCGGCGCGAGCGGCCCAGAAGGTCGATGCGCACGACGTCTTCCCCGAGCCAGGCGTCGATCGCGCGGGGCGGATCGGCGCGAAGGGCGACGACCAGGCGGCCGTCCTTGCGGAACGCCGGCATCCCCGGGAGAAGTTCCCCATCGACCGCCGTGGACCCCGACAGGACGTCGTTGAGCACGCGCAGCGCGAACCACGGCGCGGCGGGGGCGCCGTCGTCGTCGAGAAGCGGCGTCGGGCCAGCGGCGAGGAGGGACGGGAAGCCGTGCGAGCGGGCGTCCACCGCGCGGACAGCGAGGTCGGCCGCGGAGGCGGGCTCGAAGACGTACAGCTTCTCGCGCGCGTCGCCCGCCAGTGCGGCCGGAAGCCCCGCGGAAGCCCGGGCCAGGTCGAGCGCCAGGAACGACGCCGCGTCCGGCCCCGGCGGCCCGGCATCCGCCGGCCATGCCAGTCCCGGCGACGCCAGCTCGTGCGCGCCACGGATCGACGACGCCAGCGCTTCCAGCGTCGCCGCATCCGCCACCCGCGCCAGCGACAGGTCCGCGTCCCCCGCCTGCCACATCGCGATCACATCCCGGTGCGCCCCCACCAGCCTCGCCAGCGGCTCTTCCCACGCCCGGTCGCGCCCCCCGAACCACTCCGCCAGCGTGCGCGGCGCGGCATTCCCGGCGGGCTCCCCGAGGACGCCGACCAGGTCGAGCCCGTTGCGGCGCAGGTCGAGCAGGATCTCGTGCATCGCCGGGCCGTCCGGCGCCAGCTCCGCCCGATCCCGCGACGCCCCTCCCCACAGCACGACCCGCAGCCGGCCGATGCCCGCCTGCGCCAGCACCGACCCCGAACGCCGCCCCGGATGGGCGTACGGGTCGAGCGAAGCGCCGTACTGGCCGGCGGCGCCGCGGGGGAAGAGCGGGTCGTGGGAGACCGCGAACACGGCGCGCGACTGGACGAGCGGCTTGTCCGAGGCGCGGATGTCGAGGCGGACTTCGTAGGGGCCCGGGACCGAAACCGGGAACTTGAACGGGACCGAGAGGTTCTCGCGGATCGGCAGCTCGACGCCGCCCACGCGCCCCTCCCAGACGGTCCTGCCGTCCGCGTCGCGGACCACGGCGAAAACCTCGTATGCCCCCGGCTCGAGCCCCAGCGCGACCACGCTTCCCGAAACGCCCCCCGCGTCGCGCGATTCGCCCTCGCGGTACACGTTGCCGGGGCGGCCTTCGGTGTCGAGCCGGACGCGGACGCGCCCGAGCCACTCGATGTCGTCGAACCATGCGCGGCCCGCGACGTCGTCGCCGCCGAGCACGAGGCGCAGCCGCGCCTTGCGCGCCTTCGCGGGAATTTCGGCGGCGTCGAGGCGAAGGGCCTTCCAGGCCGCGCCGGTGTCGCGGACGGCGGAAGTGCGCGCGAAGCCGATGCGCGCCTCGGCCTCGTCGAGCCACTCGATTTCCGCCCACGCCGCGGAGTCGTGCAGGCCCTCGGTCTTCACCCACGCCCCGAACTGGTACGCGCGGTCGGGATCGACCGTCACCGCCCAGCGCGTCTCGAGCCCGACCGAGCGGCCCTTCGTCGTCAGCGCCACCGAATGCCCGCCGCCGTGAAGCTCGTCCGAGGAGCGCTTCGTCCCCGCCGCGTTGAACGCCGGGAACTCATCGCCCGAGATGGAGCGCCAGCGGTCCGGAAACCCGTCCTTGTCGAGGTCGGCCTCGAACCCGTCCACGAACGCGCGGGCGACCCAGGAGATGTCGTCGAAGCGCGCCGTCGCGGGCTGGCCCGCGCGGTTGGCGAGCGTGGCGCGGACCGCGACGGAGCGGGTGCGGCTGTCGAGAAGGGACACGGGAAGGACGACCATCGTCCAGTCGTCGCGCACCGTCGCCTGAGTCGTGGTCTGCGGCGGCCCGAGCGGGTCGCCGCGTTCGTCCACCAGCTGCACCGTCAGGAACCCCGCCGCGCCGTCGCCGCCCTCGACCTTCACCCACCCCGAGAGCACGTAGTCGTTCGCGAGGTCGAGCCGACCGGCGAGCCGCGTCTCCGCCGCCATCGTCGTGGACCCCGGCGCGCCCAGCACCAGCCCGCGCCCGTCCTTCCCGTCGCCGATCGCCATCGTCCCCGCCGCCCCGCCCGCCGCCGGCGCCGCCGTCCACCCGTCCGGGATCCCGTTCTTGTCCCCGTCGCGCTCGAACCCGTCGGCGAAGTCGCGCGCCGCGGCCACCGACGCCGCGAGAAGCAGGCACGCGAAAAACCGCTTCATCACTCCATGTGCTCCCGGTTCGAGACGTTACCGCCCTTCACCTTTTTGCTCCCCTTGTGGTCGATGTGGAACTTCACCGCCGCCTTCACTTCTTCCACCATCTTCGCCCACACCGCCGGGTCCTCGCCAGGCGGCCGATTCTGCGGCTTCACCAGCTCCACCTTCACCGTCCCCGCCGGGTTCCGCAGGTAGTCGAACCCCAGGATGTACGCGATCGGCCCGTGAATGTGCCCCGCATGGTGAAACGACGTCCCCGACAAGTGCGCGCTGCGTTCTTCCACGTCCGTGTACAGGATCTTGCGCTCGGCCATCACCAGGCTCCTAATTCCCGGAGGACCTTCTCCTCCGCCGCATCAGCTTCCGTTTCCTCAGGCCGCGTGGGAAGCGGATTCGCGCGTTCCCAAGCCACCGTCCGCCGGACGCCCTCGCCGAACGCGACCGCTTCGCGATAGCCAAGCTCGCGGCGAAGGCGCCCTGAAGCGACATCGAGGTGCTGCGCCGTGTTGAAACCCGCCTGAAACGGCGCCGGCAGCCGCCCGGCGGGCACTTCCACGATGCGACCCTTCCACTCCGCCGCCTCCGCCACCGCCGCCACCCACGCCCGCTCCTCGAGCACCGGCGCTTCGGCCACATTGTAAACCCGCCCGGCCGCGCGCGGGTCGGTCGCGGCCAGGACGATGGCGTCGGCGACGTTTTCGACGTAGCCGCGCGCGCCGCGCCAGGGGGCGACGTCGGCGCCGAGGAGGACGGCGGGCCGGCCGGCGTCGAAGCGCCGCACGAGGTCGCGGAGGCGGCGCTGGCGGTCGGAGGGGCCGTAGACCATGGGGAGGCGCAGGACGGTCGCGGGGAGTTTCGGGTGCGCAAGGCATTCGCGCTCGACGAGGACCTTGTCGTAATCGTCGAGCCCGGGGACTTTGCCGCGGTAAGGGTAGAGCACGGAGCGCACGGGGGTGTCTTCGTCGAAAGGCGTGGCGACCGGACCGCCGGGCTCGGTTCCGTGCAGCACGCCGTAGGCTTTCGTCGCGTCGATGCTCGACACCGCCACGACGCGCTGCGAAAGGCCTTCGAACACGCCCACGAGATCGCGCGCGTCCGCTTCCGTGATCAGCACCATGTCCACCACGACGTCAGGCTTGAATTCGCGCAGCGCCGCCGCGTGGTCATGAAGCCTGTGCCGGTCCCCGAGGAACTCCATTACCCCCGCAGGATGCTCCGCCCGGGTCTTGCCCCGGTGAAACGCCGCGACTTCATGCCCGAGCCCGGCGAGCCGACGCACGACATGCGGGCCCATGAACGCGGTGCCGCCTATGACGAGGAAGCGCATGCTGGCATGGTACACCGCGGGAGCGGACGGCAGGGGCGACAGGCGGGGACCTTGTTTCCCCTTCTTCTTCGCGGGGATGTTGGCGAACTCCGCTTCCAGCCGGGCGCACTCGACGCCGCCCCCGCTCCCGGTGTTTCCGCGCGGCGGAATTTGCGCGCCTCCGCATTCCATCGATGCGTGCATGAGACCGGTATACTGGCAGCAACGCGTCGTTGACGGAGTCTGCTCATGCTGTGTCCCAAGTGCGGCCTCGAGATTCCCGGCGGACTCTCCGCCTGCCCCGCGGGAAACGTCCCGCGCCCCGAGCAGGGCGCGCAGCCCGACTTCGACTCCGAGGATCCCCACGACCTGTCGGCCGAAGCGCCGTCTTTCCGCCTTGGATCTTCTTATAAATCAGGTTTTAAGAAGTACCGCCAAGTTCGACGCACGGCGGGGACATCCGCCCGCTCCGGATCTTCATCCGGATCGTTTCCAGTCGCCAAGCGGAATCCTGGTCACACGAGATTCGCTGCTGTGGAACGAAGACAAGCGGATCCTGAGCCTGCCGCTGCTTGATTTCCTGATCCGGATCGGAAGACCGAGGACCGCACCTCGTACTACGATTGCTCCTCCTGAATCGCGCTCATGGGTTCGCCGCCTGCAGGGCCGCCAGCATGACCGGGTTGTCGATGTAGAAGCGGACTTCCACCACTTTTCCGTCTTTCAGTTTCCACACGTGCGCGATGGGAACGTCGTACCGGGCCGCCGTGGCGTTGACCGAGCCCTGGGTCCGGCCGACGGCGACGACGTGGTCGCCGGCATCGATGAAGCGCTCCACAACGAGGGTCGAGTTGATGGATTTCATGAGTTTCCCGAATGACTCGCGCGCCCCGTCGTGGCCTTTGTGGGTGCCGCCCCAGGGAACTTCGTCCGACTGGTAGAGCACGATATCCGGGGCAAACGAGCCGAAGAGGCCTGACAGGTCTCGGTTCTTGAAGGACTCATAAATCCGTCGCACGACGCCGACATTCGGTCTTTCACTCATGGGTTGCCTTTCTGTTAATCGTCCGCGGACCGCGATTTTACCCGGCTGTTCAAATCCGCGAAGATGGGACATTTCAAGCCAGGGCTACGTGGCGAACCCGTCCCTTTGCCCGCAATGAGGCGCCGTCCAGAGGATCCTCGGTCTCCACTCCGCCTTTGTGACTCCGGAAGTACAAATCGGGAAGATCGGGGAAGTCGAGGGCGTTGAACTGACGGGGAGAGGATGACCATGAGCGATCTCGTCGAATTCGTAGGGCGCGCCGTTCTGATCGGCGTGGGAGCCACCCTGGTGATGGATGCCTGGGCCCTGCTGCTCCGGCAGTTCGGGATAGCGCCGCTGAATTTCGCGCTCCTGGGACGCTGGATCGGCCATTTTCCCCGCGGACGATGGAGACATCAGAGCATCGCCAAGGCGGCGCCGGTCCGGGGCGAGTTGCTGATCGGCTGGACGGCGCACTACTCCATCGGGATCGCGTTCGCCGCCCTCCTGCTGGCGACCTATGGTTTGAAATGGGCGCGGTCGCCATCATTGCTCCCGGCCCTCGGCATTGGGATCGTCACGGTGTTGGCTCCGCTCCTGGTCCTCCAGCCGGCGATGGGCGCAGGGATCGCCTCCCGCAGGACCCCCAGACCCGTCTTCAACTGCCTCAAGAGCGTGGTGACCCACACGGTCTACGGCTTTGGGTTGTATCTCGCCGCCCGGGCTACCGCGGCACTGCTGCCGGGCTTTTGAAGAAGCTGGCGCGCAAAGTCGAGTGTCAATCCCATGCAACTGGGCTCGCCCTCGACCCTCGTGGTTTCCGGCATTCACCGCCGGACTCGCAACCCTATGTACCTGGGGTTCCTGTTCATGCTGCTTGGATGGGCGGCGTACAGCTCGAACCCTCACTCTGGTCTTGATCCCGCGGTTTGTCTTCTAGCTGGCAACAACTGCGACCGCGAGCAAGATCCGACCGAGGACGCGCGGCGCGGGTCCGGTCGCTATCATGCCGCGATGCACCCGACAACCGCCGGACTCGTGCTGTGCACCTTCCTGCTCGCGGCCTGCGGGAAGAAGACGCCCGCCTCTTCTTCCTCCCCGTCGCCTTCGCCCACGGCGCCCGCGCCTACGACGATCGGCCCTTCCGGCGGCCATGTCGAATCCGGCGGAGCTCGCCTCGAGATCCCGGCGGGGGCGGTGGCGACGGAAACGGCATTCGAGTTGAGGGAAGTGCCGGCGCCGCCGTGGGTACACAAGTGCGGGCCGGCGATCGAGATCGCGACGGAGCGGGCGAACTTTGAGAAGCCGGTGACAATCGTGCTGCCCGTGAGATTCCCGTTGGGCGGGCCGACGGGCGAAGTGAGCGCCATGCTGATCTTCGGCGGCGTTTCCGAACGGCTGCGCGGCGGCGAGCTGGACGCCGCGGCCGGCACGTTCACGATCAAGCTCGACCGGCTGTTCCCGATCGCCAACGGCGACGCGCCGCCCGGAGACCCGCCCTTCGCGGCCTTCCCGACCATCGTCCCCGACGTCGATCCTTCCCAGCGCGTCGTGCTCCCGAAGGAAGACGGGGTGGAGTACGTGTACCTGAAATCGGTCGAGGAAGAGGCGCTGAAGCTGCTGCCGGACGTGAAGGAGGCGATCGCGAAGGGCAAGGCGGCGTACGCGGCGATGCATTTCAAGCTGCCGGATGAGCTGCACGTGGGTCTCCGGCCGCTGGCGCCGACCGCGGGGGCGCATTCGTTCGGCGGGAACTCGATCGAGGTGAACACGGCGCACCACTCGAACAGGCGTCGCGCGACCCTGGAGTCGTCGATCATGCACGAGATGGCGCACCTCGTGCAGCAGACGGCGAAGATGGACAACCTGCGCGCGCTGCACGTCGAGCTGAACATGAACACGGTGCACCCGGAGATCGGGCGCTGGGTGGACGAAGGGACCGCGGAGTTCTTCTCGACGAAGATTTGCCCGAACTACACCGCCGACTTCATCCTGAGGCTCCGCCGCGATTTCCCGTTGCATCCGATCCGCCGCTGGAACGATCCCGACTGCCACGAGTACGCGATGGGGATCTTCTTCTGCTGGCTCGACACCCTTTACGACGGCACGGAGCTCATCCGCGAGGTCTACAGGATCCACATGACCGCACAGATCGTCGAGGGCACCCTGGCCAGCGATCGCGCTTCCCAGCGGGGCTCGTTCGACCCGCTCATCGTCCTCGACTCCGTGCTCCAGAAGACGGCGGACCGGAAGGGACGGAAGCGCAACATGCGTACGGTCTTCGCCGATTTCCTGCTGGCGCTTCTCTGGAAGAAGGACTTCGAGCCTGTCGCCTCGAACATTGTCAACGTCGAGCAGGTCTTCGGCCCCCCCGGCCAGATCGTGCTTCCCGACCCCGCGCACCGCCTCGACTGGAACATGCCGGACGGGCCGGCGGAAGCGCGGGTCGCGAGGAAAGCCGAGACGGTTTCCGGCGAGTCGTGGCAGATCGTGAAGGTGATCCAGATCACGAGCAAAACGATGCCGGCGAAGAAGGAAACGGGAGAGCTGCGGATTTCACTGAAGACGCCCCGCAACATGCCGCAGAACAGCGCGGCGCTGATCGTGTTCCCGACGAGAAAGGTCCTGCAGGAGCCGGAGATCGGCAGCGCTTCCGCACCCGTCCGGATCGCGGACTGGGAGGAATGCCGCTCGGCAACGGTGTGGGTCGTGGACGTATCTCGCTACGGAAACTGGGACCTCGAGGTCACCGCGGAGTTCGTCCCGGTGTCGAAGACGACGGACACCCGGGAGTTCGTGCTGACGATGGGCGAGTTCTCGTCGGGGAATTACAGGTTCACGCGCTTCTCGCACTTCAATGTGAAACTCGCGCGGGAGATGACGACGGAGGAAATGGTCAAAGCGCTGGAAGGGCCCGACAAGGACAAGCACGAGTCGCACTGGATGCGCCTCGCGGTGGACATCGGCGGCGCGAAGTCCACCCTGTACGGCAAGCTCGAACTCTACCCCACGAACCGCTTCGGGAGTTTCGGCGGCGACGTGCACGCCCCGTTCAAGCACGGGAAGTATCCGGTGACGGCGACGCTTCAGCTTTACGGTAAAACCCTGAAGGTCATGGGCGAATGCGAAGTCCCGCGCCGGCCGGAGGACGTGGAACGCGCGACGAAGGAGCTGGCGGAGCGCACGAGGAGCGTCGAGGACTACAAGGCGCGCCTGGAGAAGACGAAGCACGGCAGCCCGGAGGACCCCGGGTGGCTGAAGGAGCAGATCGTCAAGGACCTCCGGGTGATGTTCGACCAGCACCTCACGCTGCGCGACCTTGAAGCGGCGAGAGAGGCGGCGAAGGAAGCCGCGAGCTACGGGCTGGCGCAGTACGCACAGGGTTGCACCATGATGCTCGCCGACCTCGCGTTGATTGACGGCGACCCGGCGAAGTACGCGGAGCTGACGAAGGACATCTCCCCCATCAGGAAGGAGGGCCCGAGTTCGATCGCCGATTGCTTCGTCCGCGACCTTGACGACCGCGCAAACGGCTGGAAATGGTTCCAGGAGTACGCGAAGCAGCCCGGCGTGAAGACGCTGGCGCCGTTCCCGCGGCCTGATGAAGAGGTCCTGAAGTAGGCAGGAGGAAGACAACGCGCAGGCCCGTACGGGTGCACACTCGCCACGGCCGCCGCACTTTGTGTTCCCGCTCGACGCAACTCGCGCGACGGCGCACTTGTTCGCGCTGGATTTGCGATCGTCCCGGCGCGTGGAGTGGCCGTTTGTGAAGCGATTCCACCTCGCAGACCCCGTCGACCTGCACCCTGATCGCATGGGGCCCGCTCGAAATGCCTGATTCCGGACAGGATCTCATTGTCTTCAGCCACCGGTCCAGGTGGACGAGAGAACGCGGGCCGCGCTCGCATGAACCGTCGGCGCCCGCGGGCGCGACCCGTCAACTCCACGGAGAAAACCGCGAGGCTGGCGTCGTAGTGGGCGGTTTTGAAGTTCCTGTTGCCCGGCGCACGGAAACCCGGTGAGCGGCGGCTCGTCGCTACCCGGGCTCCCACCATAGCCGCTTCAGGAGCCTGGCGAGCGGCACATGCCCTGCGACCTCCTGGACTTCCTTGACGGAGCCCGGCAAGGCGCCGTGGCCGAAGACGAGGAGCGCGCCACCCGTTCCGCCGGGAATGGCGACGGAACAGACCGCCATGGCGGCGTTCTGGGCGCCCGCAAAATGAAGCTGCGCAGGGCAGGCTTGCCCTCGGAACTCGAGCGTGCCGCTTCCACCCTTCACGAAGCCCTTTTCGGCGCTGCATTGTTTCGTGACAAACGCTTCCAGTGACGGGTTATCGCGGACTTCCGGCGGAAGCGGATGGACGCTGAGGAAAAGCGGGCCGCCAGGAGGGCCGGAAAACGAGACGTAGGTCCTGGCGTCCGGAAAGGTCTGCACGAGGAAGGGCAGCCGGTCGTAGCAGGCGCGAATCCGGAGCGGCGGAAGGCCGCGAGCCGCGGCGGAGGCGGGTTCGAGCGTGACGGTCCGGTCGTCCATCAGCCGGGAGGCCTTCGCCCACCAGGCCAGGTCGCCGCAGTCGGTGTCGTCATCCCAGAGGACCAGGAATCGTTCGACGGCCTTGCCGTGGCCGTCCACGCCGGAAAGCCGCAGGGCGACGTTTTCCGTGGTGACGCGAAGCGGTTCCCAGCGGCCCTTGAGCGTCCCGATGGTCTCGGAGGAAGAGTCGTGGTACGACGTGCGGGACTCGGTCAGCTCGACCGAGTCTTCATCGAGGCGGATCGCGTAACCGAAATCATCCTCTGTCATCGAGTTGTTCTTCGCGGTTGTCCGGCCTGTCTGTTTCCAGAACCGCTGGGTCAGGGGGTGTCCCGGGATCGCGCTTCTCATGCCCCGCATCATATCGCCGATCGCCGGGTTCAATTTCCCGGCGGGTCCGGGCGGGCGTGGTGGCCAAGGGAAGCGCCGTGCGGCCGCGCTAACCGCCCCGGTCACCTCCGCACACTTCATGGTGCACGGCTGCACGGCACACCCGTCCCGGCCGCGTTTCCGGCGTTTTCGCGGGGCATGCGAATTGCGATCGGACTCCCCCCATCACCAGAACCTTGGGGGAATCGATGAGCCGTCCGCTGCTGGCACCGCCGCCGTTCCCGTCCGTCCTCAAACCGTCCACCGGAGTTGTTTCGAACCAGCCGCTCAAGTCCGGCCCGGACTGGATCCACCCGGACGCTCCCTACGGCCGGCTCGTCGCCAACGTCTTCGTGCACCCGATCAAGGTCTTCGACGTCATCCCGGGGCACCTGGCCGACCTGAAGCGGTTCGGGATCGCGGTGGGGATCTTTGTCCTGTCGACGCTGCTCCTGGGAGCGGCCTACTCGACCGTGAGCGATCCGGACATCCGGCACTTCTTCACGACGTGGGCCAACGTTCCCGAAGGGCCGATCTTCGGCCACCTGCTGACGACGGCTGTCGCCCTCGTGATCCTCTCGGCCGTCACGGCCCTCGTCGGGCGCGTGCTGTCGCGCGGCGGGTCGTTCTTCGCCACGCTCACGGTTTTCGTGTGGCTCACCGGGCTCACCAACGGGCTCTTCGCCGTCGCCGCCTTCGCCCCGGGCCCGCTCGCCCTCTTCCTCGGTTACATCGTCGCCTTCTACGGCGTCGTCTTCTACTTCGCGGCGATGATGTCGCTGTACGACCTGTCGCTGGTGGAGGCGATCTTCGCGGCGATCATCGTCCAGGGGCTGGAGATGGCGATCGCCGTTGGTGTCGTTGTGGGGCTCGCGGGGATGGGGCTGGCCGGGATGCATTGACCGAACTGGCGCAGCCTCGATCCTCAACTTCCGGCGACCAAACCGCGAGGCCTCGTGAGAATCCTGAAACCGCTGCGAGCCCTCGCCGCCTTCCGAGTGCCGTCCTTGGATCCGGAGCGCGCCATGCCGAGCCCGATCCTGCCGTCCAGCTCCCTCGCAACCCGTAACCCGCAACTCGCAACTCTCCGTTGCCGTTACGCCGTTGCCGTTCGGGGCGCTGTAGCCATCATCTCCTCCACCTCCGCTCGCCCGGCCGTCGCTTCCTGCGCGAATTGCTTGAACTGCTTGCCGCGGTCCTCGAAGTTGCGGAACTGATCAAAGCTCGCGCAAGCGGGACTCAGCAGCACAGCATCGCCGGAGCGGGCACGGGCGGCGGACAGGGAGACCGCCTCGCGGAGGTCGCGGGCGCGGTCGACAGGGACGGTGCAACCGGCGGAATCCAGCACCCGGCCGATCTTGTCACTGGCGGCGCCCAGGAGGACGACCGCGCGGCACCGTGGGGATACCGCGCGGGCGAGGTCATCGAACGGGAGGCCCTTGTCGTGCCCGCCCAGGATGAGAACCAGGGGCTGGGAGAGCGTGCGAAGGGCTGCGAGCGTGGAATCGGGGTTGGTCGCGATCGAGTCGTTGATCCAGGTCACGCCGCCCCACGTGCCGAACGACTCGAGGCGGTGCTCGACGCCGCGGAACTCGGCGAAGGCGTCGGCGATGCCGTCCTTGGTGGCGCCGAGGACCCATGAAGCGCAGGCCGCGGCGAGGGCGTTTTCGACGTTGAAGAGGCCCGGGATCTGGAGCGCGCGGGAGGGCAGGATCGGGTGGGCGTCTCCGTTCTCGGCGATGGAGATCCAGCCGCCGCTCAGGCACGCGCCCCGGACGACCGGCGCCTTCCGCCCGAACGTCAGCGAGTTCTTCGCGATCGAGGACCACTTCCCCACCACCGGGCAGTCCGCGTTCACGATCCCGACGGCGCCGGGGCCGCGCAGCGCGTTCTTCTTCGCTTCGCCGTAGGCCTCCATCGTGCCGTGGCGGTCGAGGTGGTTGGGCTGGAGGTTGGTGACGAGGCCGGCGGCCGGGAAGCGGCCGATGGCGGCGAGGTTCTCGAGCTGGAAGGAAGAGATCTCGAGGACGACCGCGTCGTACGGGCTGATTTCGGGGAGGTGCGGGAGGAGGGAGCGGCCGATGTTGCCTCCGACCCAGACGTTGCGCGGGCGGTCGAAGCATCCCGGGGGCGTGGGGAGCCAGGTCGGCCCGCCCATGCGCCGCGTGGCGGCCTCGACGAGCGCCGTCGTCGTCGTCTTGCCGTTCGATCCCGTGATCCCCAGGATCGGCGCGCGGCACAGCTTCACGAACAGGTTCAGCTCCGTCTCGACCGGGATCCCGCGCTTCACGGCCTCGCGCAGGAAGGGGTTGTCATGGGGCACGGCCGGGGAGATGAGCACGAGGCCGCACCCGTCGAGGTCGCGTTCATCGTGGCCGCCGAGGTGGAACGTGATCGGCAGGCCGGCCAGCGCGCGCACGGATTCGTCGAGCTGCGCGGCGGTCTTGAGGTCGGTCACCGTCACGTGCGCGCCGGCTTTCGCGAGGAAGCGCGCGGCGCCGACGCCGCCGCCGAAGAGCCCGAGTCCCATGACGAGGACGCGAAGGCCGGGCAGGTCGGGCGTAGCGGGGGTGAACATCCGGATTACTTATCGGGTATTCGCGCCCGCTTTCTTGAGACGAACACCGCTATTTCGCGGGCGTCTTCTCCGCTTCCGCGCGCCACAGCTTCGCCTTCTCGATCAGCGACGCCGGATCCTCCTCGCGCGCGGGCTCCATCGTGATCTTCACTTCGTGCACGTCGCGCAGCGTTCCGGGCCAGAGGTGCTCGAAGAAAAAATCGAGCGGGATGATCTGGTACCACGGCGCCTTGATCGGCATCGTCTGCCGGACCGGGACGTGCCCCGAGTGGCGCAGTTCCAGCCCCCGCGCGCCGTAGAACGTGAAGCTCTCCTTGAGGGGGGTCGTGCCCGCGTGGCGGCCGTCGATCCAGACCTCGGCGCCCGAAGGCTCGCTCTCGACGCGCAGCTCGCGCTCGACGCACCCGGCCAGGACCGCCGCCAGCAGCGCCACGACGACCCGGCGCGCCTTCAACGCAACCTCCGGATCCGCAGGTTCCGGATCTTGAACTTCGACCCCTTGTAGCCGATGAACATGACCGTCCCGCTCGTGGACGTCGTCGCGAACTCCTGAAGAGCGTTGTTCCCGACGGCGATCTTCAGCTTGTTCCCGACCGCCTTCGTGGTCAGCTTGAACCACTGGTTCTTGGGAAGTCCCTGCCCCGCCGCGTTGACGGGCAGGAAATTGAGCAGGTGCGCGTTCGCGTTGTTTCCGCCGCCGCGCACCACCAGCGTTCCCCCGTGCTCCTCGATGAACACCTCGAACTCCAGGTCGTAGTCCTTCCAGCCCGAGTCCGCCTTCTTGAGCACGATGCGCCGCGACTTGTCGGGATCCGTCTCCGGCGACTGCCCCGCCGGCCCGTCGCTCGAGAACCGGATTTCCTTGCCGTCGAACGTGATCTTCGCGTCCCCCGGCTCGCTCTGCCAGTCGGCCTCGACCGGCTCGATCCACGCCGCGTTCGCAAGCTCCTTCCTCCGCGCCGCCAGCTTCTCCTTCAGCGGCCCCGTCTTCTCCGCCACCGCTGACCCCGCGTAATCCGTCACGAACCCCGAAATCGCCCGGTCCGCCTCGTCCAGCATCATGTCGTCCAGCATCTGGGTCACCCGCTTCACCAGCTCCGCCAGCGCCGGCTCCGCCCCCGCATTGAACTTGTCCAGCGCTTCCTTCAGCTTCTTCGCCACCTGCTCCGCCGCCGTCTTCCCCGCCGGCCCGGCCGAGGCCGCCTTCGTCGCCACTTCGTCCAGGTCCTCCTTCACCCGCCGATACCCGGCCGGCGTCGTCGCCATCGAGACGTCCACCTTGTTGAGCATCTTGAGAAGCGCGCTCTGGGCGATTTCCTTCCACCACCCGTCGATCTGGACCACGAGTTCCGGTGCATCCCGTTTCGCCCGGGCCGACAGGTCCCGGAACGCGCCGTCATACGTGAACGGGTCCTCCGCCGCCCGGGCATCCGTCGCCAGCCGCCGGGCTTCCCCCTGAAGGGCTTCCGCCTTTTCGAGCGCCGCCAGCGCGACCTGCGCCTCGCGCACCAGTTCGGCCGCCTTGTCCGCGAACTCCGTCCCCGACGCCTCCCGCTTCGCCTTCTGCGCCGCCTCGACCCAGGCCCGCGGGTTGGCGGAGCCGCGAAGGGCCTCCGCCGCTTCGCAGGCAGCCTTGGCCTTCGATGTGTCCGGCTTGCCTCCGCCGGATCCGCTTCCGCCTCCGCTGTTTCCCGCCTGGCTGACGACGATCCCGATCAGGAGGAGGATGGCGAGGCCGCCGACGGAGATGCCGACCTTGGCGCCGGTCCCGAGGCCGCCGGAGGGGGGTTCGACGGCCTGCACGCGCACGGTGTTCCCGCGGCTGCCGCCCATCGCCTGCAGGTTGCGGATGATGTCCGTGTTCCGGCCGGACTCTGAGGGCTTGCGGACCTTCGTGGAGCCCTTGCGTTCGCCGGGGGCGCCAGGGACCGGGGGAGGAAGCGAGACGGAGCACTCGGCACAGAAGTACTTCTCGCCGCGTGTGACGGCGTGTCCCTTTTCAAGCTCGCCGCCCAGGATCTGGGCGCCGCACTTGTCACAGTAGACGGTGGCGAATCCCATTCTGTCCGGGAGTATAGCACCGCACGGGACCGATCCTTCTTAAGGGATCGCGCGGACCCTGACGCTCCGGATCTGGAGTTCGGCCTGGGGGTTCACCGCGAAGCCGAACTGGCCCGAGCCGTGGTCCTTGCCGTCGCCGGCGCGCGCGTACTTCCAGTTGCCGCCCTGCACGCCGGCGCCGCTCATGGCGATGGAGTCGCTGCGCACGAGTACGGTCACCTTGTAGGCCTTGCCCGCCTCGAGCACGGCCTGCGCCCCCGATCCGCCCGCGGCGGACTTGATAGAAACCGCGGCGGGCTGCCCGGCCTCGCCGTTGAGCCCGACCAGGAACAGCACCTCGCCCTTGACCAGCGTCACGTCCATCTCGACTTCGAATCCGGCGTAGTGCTTCGTCGTGTACCAGAATCCGATGCCCTTGTTCGCCGCATCCTTCGCCGCTTCCTCGGGAGTCGTCGTGTTTTCGCCGAACATCGCTCCGCCGCGCTTCTCCCACTTCATCTTCGCCCCGCCGGTCTGCCATCCGTCGGCGGTCTTGTCGTCGAAGAGCGTGACCCAGTCCTTCGGCGGGACCTTGCTGGGGTCCGGCTTGACGTCAGGGCCCTGCGTCCCCACCTTCTTCGACTCGGCGTCGATGTCCCACGCGAGCTTCGTCGCTTCCTCGATGACCACGCAGCCCTTCCACTTGTCGGTGAAATCGCGGATCGCCTTCTGGCAGTCGTCCCACTTCTTCTGCTTCCGCATCGCGTCGATGCGGATCCTCGCCTGCTCCCAGTCGCGCTTCGCGCCTTCCTCGCGCTTGACCTTGATCTCCGCCGACTTGTCCTGCGCCTGCTTCTGGTAGCCCTCGAACCCCGATTCGCACAGCAGCAGGATCGCGGCCCACATGTCGAGCGCCTCGAGGTACTTCTCCGGGTTCTGGACCTCAAAGGCCTTCGCCTGCTCGATCGCGTTCAGGATCCGCTTCTCTTTCGCCTGCTTCAGAAGCGCCTTCCCCTGCTGCGAGAAATTCGTGTCCCCCGCGGCGTCCATTTCCTTGTTGAACGTCTCGATCTCCGTCAGGACCGGCGCCAGGTCCTTCGCCGTGGAAACCGACGAGCGCAGCCCGTCGAGCTTCCCCTGGCGCTTCTTCCGGATCTCCATCAGCTCCTTCAGCTTCACCGCGTCGTCCCGCTCGGCGGCGAGCTTGCCCGTGTAGTCGGAGTTCTTGCACTTGGGAAGCGCCTCGTCGATCAGCTTGAGGAGCCCCTCGGCGTCCTCGGGATTGGCCTGGCGGAAGCTGATGACCTGCTCGAAGGCGGCCTTGGCGATGTCCTTGCGTTTCTGCTCCGCGGCTTTGGCGGCATTGTCGGCGGAGCTTTGCATGGCGAAAACGACGATGGCGGCGAGGAGGATGACTCCGGCGATGGCGCCGGCGATCAGCGGCGCCTTGCTCTTGCCGTCGGCGGGGGCTTCGTCGGCGTGCACGTGGGCCAGGCGCTGGGTGCCGGGACCGGCCTGGGGGAGGCGCTGGGAACCGCTGCCGACGTTCGGGATGCGGCCGGTACCGGTTCCAGGGCCGGCGGGACGGATCGCCTGGAACGTCCCGGTCGCGCCGGTGCGCTTGCGGGCGCCCGCGGGCGCCGCGGCCACGGCCGGGGCCTGGGCCCTGTCCTTCCCGCAATACACCTTCCCCGCGACCTCGACCGCCTTGCCCTTCTCGAGGTCGGCAACGGGGACCATGTCCCCGCAGATGGTGCAGTAGTCGATCGCGCGGCCCAATTCAGCTCCTGTCCTTGGTTCCCCCCTGACAAGCACCCCAGTTTATCGGGGCGGAGGGCAGGGGACAAACTACTTGTTCAGTTCTTCGAGGATCCGCCGGCCGAGAGCGTTCTCCGGGTCCGCGAGGATCGCGGACTTGGCCAGGTTGCGCGCCTCCTCCAGCTTGCCCAGCTTCATCAGGCACTGCGCCTGCTCGGCCTCGAACTCGCCGATCTTCTTGCCCCACTTGCCCGGCGCGGACTTCTCCGCCTCGTTCAGAAGCACCACGCAGCTCTTGAACTCGTGCGCCGCCTTCTCCCACTTCTCGTCGTCCCGGTAGGCCCTGCCGAGCCACGCGTGCAGCTTCGTGTCGAACACCCCGATGTAAAGCGCGCTCTCCAGCGTCTTCTGCAGCTTCGCCCGGTCGCCGCGCTTGTTGTAGATCTCCCCCGCGTCCATCCGCAGCTTGAACGAGTCGTGGTCGATCGCCAGCAGCTGCTCCATCTGCCTGAGCTTGCCGTCCTCGTCCCCGCGCGCCTCGTAGATCTCGATGAGCTTCGCGTACGGGTTGTCCGGCCCGATGTACCGCGGGAATACCGCCTTGGCCTCCTCCAGCGCCACCACCGCCTCGTCCCATTTCTCCGCCTTGCACAGCATCAGCGCGTAGTGCCACCGCGTCCCGAAGTCCGCCGCCCCCGCGTCGATCGCCTTCTTCAGAAGCTCCGCGGCCTTGTCAAACCGCCGCTTCTCCGCCGTCCCCATCGACTTCGCCATCACGATCAGCGCGTCCAGGTTCTCGTCGTCGATCTTCAGCGCACGCTTCGCCAGCATCTCCGCGTCCGCCTTCTGCCCCACCTCGTCCAGGATGCGCGCCAGCTTCCCCATCGACTCCGCATCCATCGGGTCCGCTTCGATCGCCGCCTGCAGCTTCTTCGCTTCCGCTTCCGTCGCCCGGAACGGCACCCTCAGCGCCGCGCGCTTGAGCCACACCTCGCCGATCCACTTGCGGATCTGGTCGTCGAACTGGTCCGGGGTCACGCCCAGCGCCGCCTGGAACACCGCCGGCGTGTCTTTCCCCTCCCCGTACATCCGCAGCATCTCCGGCTGCTTCCAGCCGAACTTCTCAACGATGAACGTGTGGATCACCGACCCGTAGATGTAGAGGTTCAGGAGGTCGCCCGCGTTCGCCAGCTGGTTGATCTTCATCAGCTTGTTCGCGTGGTACCCCTGGAAAATCTCGTTCTCCGTCTCGCGGTCCCACCCCGGGTACCCCTGGCCTTCCTCGTACGTCGAAAGCCCTTCCGTGAACCAGCGCGGCGTGCGGTTCTTGGACAGCTGAAGCGCCCACACGTGGCCGAGTTCGTGCCACACGACGGAGCCCCAGTTGAACTTGCCCATGACTTCCTTCGCGCGCGGCGACAGGAGCGTCACCATCTTGCCGAAGCACGCGCCCAGTGCGCCGAGGCCGCTGGTCCCGACGGTGCGCACGCTGAAGTCGTTGTGGTTCGGGTACATGTCCGAAACTATCGGCACCTGCGGCTCGAACCCGTACCGCTTCGCCAGCTCGTCCCAGCAACGCTCGTGCAGGTCGCACACGTACGGCCCGATGATGTCGACTTCCTTCTTGTGCATGCGGATGCGGAAGTGCTTTGTTTCGACGACGACGAAGTCCTTGGGGAAGGCGTCCATCAGGGTCATGGTGTTGACGAGGCGGATGTTGAACGGGTCGCGCTCGTACGCCTCGGTGAGGTACTTGAGCGCGGTGACTTCATCGCCGAGGCGAAGGGCGTTCATGCCGATTTCGGTGAAGGCGTCCCAGAGCTTCGGGTCGGCCTCGACGGCCTTCTTCAGGTAGACCTGCGCTTCGTCGAACAGCATCTTGTTCCCGAGCGAAGAGCCGATGAGGAAGTAGCCGAGGCCGCAGTTCGGGTTGATCGACTTGATTTCCGCCTCGATCTTCTCGCGCTCTTCCTTCTTGCCCGCCAGCTCGAAATTCGCCGCGCGGATCGCCAGCGCCTGCACCGACTTCGGGTTCAGCTTCAGCGCCTGCTTGAGCGTCGCGTCGGACGCATCGGCCTGCTGCATCTGCCCCTGGAGCTGGGCCTTGAAGATGAGGGCGTCGAACAGCTTGTCGTTGATCTGCAGGGCCTGCTCGACGGCCTGAAGCGCCCGCGGCGCGGCGCCGGCCTCGGCCTGCACGCGCGCCATCCCGTAGATCGCCGAGGCGCACCTGGCGTTCGCCTTGAGCGCGTCCTCGAAGGAGTGCTTCGCGTAGACGCCCTGGTACTTGTCCATGTAGCAGTGGCCCCAGAACGCGAGGATCTCGTCGTCCGGGGAGTCCTCGGCGTCCAGCGCCTCGTTCAGGAGGTTCCCGCCGTCCACGACCGTGTGGATCAGTTCCTTGTCGCCGCGCCGCAGCGCCAGCATCCACAACCCGCGCGCGATCGTGAACTTCTGCATCCCCGTCAGCTTCGTCGCCTTGCCCATGTACTCGATGAACCACTCCAGCGTCTTCTCCGCGTCGTCGCCCTTGCCCGTCTCCAGCTGGATCGCGCCGAGCGCCACGCGCGCGTTCAGCGCCGTCGAGTCCTTCTCGAGCGTCTCCTTCGCCAGCTTGACGCCCTCCTCGTACCGCCCCGACGCCGCCATCAGCTCCGCCAGCCGCCCCTTCGCCTCGATCGCCGGCTCGCTGTTCTCGATGATCTTGCGGAACTGCTCTTCCGCCGACTTCGGCTCGCCCAGCGTCGCGTGGATCCGCCCGAGGATCAGCCGCGCGTCGAAATCCTCCGTGTTCGCCTTGATGTGCGCCTTCAGCGCCTCCTTCGCCTCCTCGATCTTCCCCTGGTTGAGCAGGGTCAGCGCCTCGGCGCGCTCCTTCGCACCTTTCTTCTCTTCCTCGGGTTTCGGCGGCGCCGCGTCCTCGGCAAAGACACGAAGGACAAGGAAGGTGGAAGCGGCGAGGGTGGCGAGCAGGCGCATGCGAGGGCTCCGATGGTGAGAGGCGATAACAGTATAGACGCCGGAGGGTGGGCGGATGTTCGGGAGAAGTGAAAACGGCAGGGGAATGGGCAGGAGCGGCCCGCCTTCGCCCTGCGGGCTTCGGCGGGGGGGGGGGCAGGGGTGGGCTGGGGCGAGGGCGGGGGCTGGGGCGCAGGGATGGGCAGGGGAATGGGCAGGAGGATCGGGAAAGGGTGACCCATTCCTCTCCCCACGCCCCGATCCCAATCCCGTCCTTGCGCCCCAGCCCCCGCCCGAGCCCCAGCCCACCCCAACCCCCCGCCGCGCCCGCAGGGCGAAGGCGGGCCACCCGGACTTTCCCTCTCCCCTTCCGTTAATCCCGTTTATTATCCCCGCATGTCCACCACCCCCACCGAAATCCCGACTCTCCGTCACATGGACCTCGAGGAGCACCTCAACGACCCCTCGAAGAAACAGCAGTACGTCACCACGATGTTCGACATCATCGCGCCCAAGTACGACTTCTTCACCCGGGCGTTCTCGTTCGGGATGGACTCGGCCTGGAAGAAGGAACTCCTCGGCCACGTGAAGGACAAGGTCAAGCCCGACGGCAACTGCATCGACCTCGCCAGCGGCACGGGCGACCTGTCATTCGCGGTTTCTCAACTCGTCCCCCAGGGCCGCGAAACCGGCATCGACATCTCCCCCGAGATGGTCAAGATCGCGAAAGGCCGCGTCGAGAAGTCCGGCGTGAAAAACGTCTCCTTCCAGGTAGGCGACATGACCGCCATCGACCTCCCCGACAACTCCGTGGACCTCGTCACCATCGGCTACGGCCTCCGCAACGTCCCCGACTTCAAGGCCGCCCTCCGCCAGATCGCCCGCGTCCTCAAGCCCGGCGGCATCCTCGCCAACCTCGACTTCGCCCGCCCCCGCAACGCCCTCTGGCGCTTCATGTACCTCACCTATCTCACCATCACCGGCAACATCGCCGGCTGGTGGATGCACGGCGAGGGCGCCGTCTACGGCTACATCTCCCGCTCCATCGCCAAGTTCGTCACCCTCCAGGACCTGAGCAAGGCGATGGAGGAGTGCGGGCTGGAAGTGCTGGTCACGAGCCCCAAGCTGGTAGGCGGGGTGTGCCTGCACGTCGCGAAGAAGAAGTAGCGGAGCCCGGGACGCTGTCCCTGGCCGCCGGCCGCCGGCAACTCGCCGCTTTTACCCGAGCCGCAGAGGCAAGCTCCGCAGCCTCTTCCCTGTCAACGCGAACACCGCGTTCGCGACCGCGGGCGCGATCGGCGGCACGCCGGGCTCGCCGACGCCACCCATCGGGTCCTTGCTGTCGGCAATGTGGACCTCGACGGCGGGCATTTCGTCGAAGCGCAGGAGCCGGAAGTCCTTGAAGTTGACCTGGTCGACGAGGCCCTCGGTGAGCGTGATCCCGGACTTCAGGGCGGCGGTGAGGCCGTAGACGATGCCGGACTGGATCTGGGCCTCGATGGTGTCGGGGTTGACGACGGGGCCGCAATCGACGGCCGACACGACGCGATGGACGCGGATCTGGTTCTTCTCGACGGAGACCTCGGCGACGTGGCAGACGAAAGAGCCGAAGGACTCGTGGACGGCGATGCCCGCGCCGCGGCCGGCGGCGAGCGGCTTGCCCCAGCCGAATTTCTCCGCGGCGAGGTTCAGGACACGCAGGTGGCGCGGGTGCTCCGCGAGAAGAGAACGGCGGTACTCCACCGGGTCCTTCTTCGCGGCAGCCGCGAGCTCGTCGATGAAGCACTCGACCACGAAGCCTGTGTGCGAATGGCCGACGGAGCGCCACCAGAGCGTCGTGATCGGCGACTTCGGCGAATGGAGTTCCACGCTCACGTCTGGGATTCCCGTCAGGTACGGGCTGTTCGCCGCCCCCTCAACCGACGTTCCGTCCACGCCGTCCTTCACCATCATCGCTTCAAAGGGCGTCCCGCCCATGATCGACTGCCCGACAAGCGTGTGCGCCCACGCGGCCGGCTTCCCGTCCGCCCCGAGCTTCGCCCTCATCCGGCTCAGCCACATCGGCCGGTAGTAACCCCCGCGAATGTCGTCCTCGCGCGACCAGACCACCTGCACCGGCGACTTCCATGACATCGCCACTTCGCACGCCTCCACGACGAAGTCCGACCGCGGGTTCGCACGCCGCCCGAACCCGCCGCCAATGTACGGCGTGTGGATGCGCACCTGCTCCGGCTTCAGCCCCAGCACCTTCGCCGCCGCCGCCGCGTCCACCCCCGGCATCTGCGTCCCCGTCCAGATGTCCGCGCCGTTCTCGCCGCGCTCGACCGTGCAGTTCAGCGTCTCCATGGAAGCGTGCGCCTGGAACGGCATGTCGTACTCCGCCTCGATCGCACCCTCCCCCAGCGCCGCCTCCGCGTCCCCCTTCTTCGCCGCCGAAGCGCCCTTCGTCCGCGACAGCTTCCGGTACTCCTCCATCATTGCGGGGGTCGAAAGCGCGGCGACGTCGCCGCGGTCCCACTCGACCTGGACCAGCTCGACCGCCGTGCGCGCCGCCCACGTCGTCTTCGCGACCACCGCAACGCTGTTCGACAGCCGGTAGACGTCGAGCACCCCGGCCACCGTCCGCGCCCGCGTCCCGTCGAACGACTTGAGCTTCGCGCCGAACGGCGGCCGCGAAATCGCCGCGAAAGCCATCCCCGGCCGGCGCACGTCCATGCCGTAGATCGCCTGGCCGTTGACCTTCGCGGGCGTGTCGAGCCGCTTCACGCGCTTCCCGATCAGCTTCCAGTCCTTGGCGTCCTTGAGCGCGACCTTCTCGGGGGCTTTGAGTTTCGAAGCGGCCTCGGCGAGTTCGCCGTAGGACGCCTTCTTGTCGCCGGCGATCACCATGCCGTTCTCAGTGCGGCAACTTGCGACCGCGACGCCCCACTTCTGCGCGGCCGCCGCGACCAGCATCGCCCGCGCGGTCGCCCCGGCCGTGCGGAGCTGCCCGAACGACTCCCACGTGGACGTCGAGCCGCCCGTCATCTGCATCCCGAACGCCGTGTGCGCGTACTCCTGCCCGGCCGGCGCGTGCTCGCTCTTCACCTTGCTCCAGTCGCAGTCGAGCTCCTCCGCGATCACCATGGGAAGCGACGTCGCGACGCCCTGCCCCATCTCGACGTGCTTGAGCAGCACCGTCACCGTGTTGTCCGGCGCGATCCGCAGGAACGCGTTCAGCGCCGCCGGCCCCGCCTCGGGCGGCCCCGCGAACGCCCGCTTCCCGCCGCCCGGCAGCCAGAACCCGATCACCAGCCCGCCGGCTGCGGCCGCCGTCGTCGCCAGGAAGTCGCGCCGCGTCATCGCCGTTTTTTCGCTCATCGTTATTTCCCCCTCGCCAGCTCGGCCGCGCGCTTCACGGCTCCCCGGATGCGCTGGTACGTCCCGCACCGGCACAGGTTTCCGTTCATCGCGTCGTCGATTTCCGCGTCCTTCGGGTCCGCGTTCGCCGCGACCAGCGCCGCGGCCGACATGATCTGCCCCGGCTGGCACCAGCCGCACTGCGCCACGTCGAGCTCCGTCCACGCCCGGATCACCGGGCTGTCCCCGGGCAGCCCTTCGATCGTCGTCACCGACTTCCCCGCCACGTCCGACGACGGGATCGAACACGATTTCACCGGCTTCCCGTCCACCTGCACCATGCACGACCCGCACACCCCCATCCCGCAGCCGAACTTGGTGCCCGTGAGGCCGATGACGTCTCGAAGCGCCCAGAGCAGCGGCATATCGTCGGGCAGGGAGACGTCCTGGGGTTTGCCGTTGAGAGTGAACTTCATGGAAGGGTTCTCCGTGGAGGGAGGGCGAGAAGGGAGAAATGAAAGCACCGGCTTTGGGAAGTGTCCACCGGGAACCAACCCAGGCTAATAATCCCGCGGCAGGTTTCGCCTCTTCGCCATCTTGTTTCTCAGACCGCTCTGGCTCGGGCGGTTGATGAGGTTGCTCGACTTGGCGGCGGGGGCCTGGGACGGCTGAGTCTGGGCGGCGGGACGCGGCGCGGCGGGAGGATAGGCGGGCGGGTTCAGGAGCAGCTCGAGGTCGCCCGCGAGCTCGGACGGCGTCTGGTAGCGCCGGGTCCGGTCCTTCTGGAGCATGCGCAGCGCGACGGAAGCGGCCTGCTCCGAGATGATCGGGTTGAGTTCGCGCGGGTGGCGCGGCGGCTCGTTCAGGTGCCGTGCGATCACGACGGCGGCGGACTCGCTGAAGAACGGGACCTGGCCGGTGATCATGTGGAAGAAAGTCGCGCCGAGGGAGTAGATGTCGCTGCGGATGTCCACGTCGCTGTCGCCGCGCGCCTGCTCGGGCGAGATGTAGTTCGGCGTCCCCATCGACACGCCGACCTCCGACAGGTCCGGCGAATCGTCGCGCGTCACTTTCGCGAGCCCGAGGTCACACAGCTTCGCCTGCCCCGTGCGCGTCAGCATGATGTTGTCCGGCTTGATGTCGCGGTGGACGAGGCCGTGCTTCTGCGCGTGCTCCAGCGCCCTGGCCGTCTGAAGCGTCACCTGCACGCTGCGGCTCTCGTCCAGCGCCCCGCCGCGCCTCAGCAGCTGCCCGACCGTCGGCCCGTCCACGTACTCCATCGCGAAATAATGGATCCCGTTCGACTCGCCGACGTCGATCCCCTGGATGATGTTCGGGTGGTTCAGCTTCGCCACCGCCCGCGCTTCGCGGAAAAATCGCTCCACGAACCGCTGGTTCTGCCCGTACTTCGGCGCCAGCACCTTCAGCGCCACCACCCGGTCCATCGAGACCTGCAGCGCCTTGAAGACGCTTCCCATCGCGCCGTGCCCGATGCGCGCCAGGATGCGGTAGTTCTGGATGTGGGTGTGGCCACCCCGGGCGCCCTGCGAGCGGAAGACCTGCTCGGCCTGTTCGCGGGTCAGGTGGCGCGCTTCGACGAGAAGGTCGCCCAGGCGCCGCATCGGGCCGCCCGTGGACTGCAGCTCTTTCTGCATCGTGAGGCACTCGTTGACCTGGACGACGGTCACGAGGCCCATCTGGACCGCGATGGCCCCGAACATCGATTCGGTACGGCTGTCGCCCACGGTGCGCTCCACGCTGTTGAACCGCGGCATTCTAGCAGGAGGACGACGGGACTGGGCAAGGGGGCGGACAAAGTTGGTTCCTTGCTCTTTACCCTTCCGCCTATCATCGCCGCCATGAGCTTCCCCGACCGCCTTCTCGCTGCCGTCCGTTCTTCAAAATCCGTCGCCGTCGTCGGCCTCGACCCCCGCCCCGACCAGCTTCCCGCCGAATTCGCCGGGAAAAAGCCGGCGGAAGCGATCGCCGCGTTCAACCGCGCGCTGCTGGAGGAAGTTGCCGGGAAGTGCTGCGCGGTGAAACCGAATGCCGCGTTCTACGAGCGGCTGGGGCCTG
>CAVPNQ010000183.1:0-7748 GCA_963706735.1 uncultured Planctomycetia bacterium | reverse complement strand
CGGGAAAGCCGGGCACGCATCGATGCCGAAGCTGGCGCGCAACCCGAACTACGAGGCCGCGCGATTCCTGTCGAAGCTGGAGACAGCAGTTTCGCGGCTGCCGAGGCACCCGATGCTGGGGCCGTCGACGATCGCGCCGACGCTGGTGCAGGTGGACTCGACCTCTTCAAACGTCATCCCCGGGGTGACGAAAGTCTTCCTGGACTGGCGGACGACCGTGGAACGGCCGGCCGACGCGGTGCGCTGGCTCAAAAAAAACATCGGTGGCCGCTTCGAGGTGGACCTCCCCTCAAAGGACTACCGGGCTTACACCGGGTTCGAGGAGAAGGGCGTCTCGACGACGCAGTCGGGGTTCGTGACGGACCGGGGACATGGACTGGTCCGGAGACTGGTGGCGGCGGTGAAGGGCGTTTCGGGCCGGGCGCCGCGGGTCGGGGTCTGGAAGTTCGCGACGGACGGCCGGCTGACAAGCGCCGCGGGGATCCCGACGGCCGGGTATTCGCCTGCGGAGGAGGCCGGGTGCCACGTGACGGACGAGTCGGTCGAGGTCCGCGGGCTGCGGAAAGGGCTCGAGGTGTACGCCCGGGCCGCTGTGCTCACCAGGCCTTCATGAAACGATTTCTCGGCATTCACTCGAAATTAGCGAGAATCGTGTTCCCCCTTCGGAACTCATCATGATCCGTCCGTCCGAAATCACCTGGCGCAACGGTCTCATCATTCCTTTCGGGCTCGCGTGGCTCATGCTCGCGCGCCCACAGACCGGCTGGATCCTCGGCGTCGGCATCGGACTGACGGCCATCGGGCTGCTCATGCGGCTGTGGAGCGCCGGGTGCCTGGTGAAGAACGACCAGCTGTCCACGGGCGGCCCGTATCGGTTCCTCCGTGACCCGATGTACTTTGGCTCCATGTTCACCGTTTCCGGGATTCTCACCGCCTCGGGGAACTTCGGTCTTCTCGTCCTGTTCCACGTCATGTTCCACCTCTTCACGATGCCGCGCAAACAGCGGCAGGAGGGGCAGCGCCTGCTGCGGCGCTTCGGCATGGACTACGCCAATTACGTCGTGGCCGTCAGCAGCCTGGTTCCGCGGCTGATCCCGTACGAGTCCAAGGAGCCGACGGAATTCAGCATGAAGCAGGCGATCAATCGCAATCACGAGCACGGGATCTGGCTGCTGGTCGTGGGGGTCGCGGTCGCGCTGTGGCTGAAACACGCGGGGCTGGTGCCGTGGCTGAAGGTGCCCGCGGCGCTGGCGGAATGGATCCCCGCCTGGCTGTAGGGCCTACGGCCGGTGCGTTCCCGGCGGAAGGCAGACGACCCCCGCCCGCTCCTTCATCACCGCCCGCCACGCCCCCAGCGTGGCCGCAAGGCACGCGAACATCGGCAGCCCGAGCGCGCGCGGGATCGAATGGACCATGCCGAACTCGAGAATGACGATCGCCAGGAACCAGCGGCGGAACTCCGGCTCCGCACGGCGGTCGAGAATGCAGAGGACCGCGGGGATCATCACGGCGAGATGAAACGTCCACGCGATCGGTGACACGAACGTCGTCACCGCGGAGAGCAGGCCCGCTTCCGCCAGCGTCATCGGTTCGTCCCCGCGGCGCGCAAGAAACGCCACAAGGCACATCACTCCCAGCGGCAACTGAACCAGGCGGACGATCCACGCAACCGTCCCGGGCGCCAGGTCCGCCACGTTGATCCGGAACGGCTTCCGGCTCCGCCCCGCGTTCACGTCCATGAAGACCCGGGATGCCCAGGCGTGAAGCGACTGGTTCTGGTACCGGACGGACTCCCGGAGCTCGAAGAACTTCGCCCCCGCGGTGGAAGCGCTTTCATCCACCCAGGTGGCGTGGAGGTCTCGTGCGCGCGAGGCGCCCCAGACCGGGACCGTGAGCGCGCAGCACAGGGCGAATCCCCCGGCACAGGCCGCCGCCGCAGCCCAGCGGCGCTTCAGCAGGAAATACACCCCGAGGATCGCCGGCGTGACCTTGATGGCGGCGGCGAGCCCGGCGAGCGCGCCGCCGATCCAGGGGCGGGTGCGTGCGAGATCGATCGCGGCCAGCGAGAGGCCGAGCGTGACGAGGCCGACCTGCCCCATGGTGAAGGCATCCGCCCAGAACACGGCGGTGGAAAGCAGCACGGCCAGGGCATCGCCCGAGGCCAGCGGGCGGTCGCGTCCCGAGAGGCGGAAGGCGCTTCTCAGCCCGAGCAGCAGTGCGCAGAACGAGACGGTGTGCCACGCGAGGGCGGCGACGTCCATGGGGAGGAGGGCGAACGGGGCCATGAAGAGGCCGAAGAACGGAAGGTAGCGGAGGACGGCGGACTCTGTGGCTTCGGAGCCTTCGCCTTCGGGATCGTCGATGCCGGGGGAAGCGGCCTTTCGGAGGGAGGGAAAGAGGAGGCGGTCTTCGGCGGGGCCCGGGGTGGGGGCGTAGGAATCGCGGCCGTCGAGGACGGCGCGGCCGGCGCGCCAGAAGCCGTCGAAGTCGGTTTTGCGGGTGTAGATGCGGCGGACGGCCATGAAGGCGGTGAAGACGAAGAGAAGGGCGAAGAACGCGCGGAAGGTGCGGGGCGAGCTCATCGAGCGGGCTCGCAGTGCGAGTCGTCGCAGCCGCAGGGACCGGCGTGGGCGTGTTCGACCGGGGCGGGGGCTTCGCGCGTAGAACCGAGAAGCCGGAGGCCGTTGAAGATGACGAGGAGGGACACGCCGACGTCGGCGATGACGGCCATCCAGAGATTGGCGAGCCCCACGGAGGCGAGGGCGAGGAAAAGGACCTTGAAGGCGATCGCGAGGACGACGTTCTGGGCGATGACGCGAGTCGCGTTGCGTCCAAGCCGGATGGCGAAGGGGAGCTGGCGGAGGTCGGGGGACATGAGGGCGACGTCGGCGGCCTCGAGGGCGGCGTCGGAGCCGGCGGCGCCCATGGCCACGCCGGCGTCGGAGGCCGCGAGCGCGGGGGCGTCGTTGACGCCGTCGCCGACCATGGCGAGGCGGCCGTGGCGGGCGCGCAGGTCCGCGACGGCGGCCAGCTTGTCCTGCGGCAGGAGAGCGCTGCGAACTTCGTCGAGGCCCAGGTGCGCGGAAGCGGCTGCGGCGGCGGCGGCGGAATCGCCGGTGAGCATGGCGACCCAGGTAATCCCGGCGGCGCGGAGTTCGCGGACGGCGGCGGTAGCGTGATCGCGAACGCGATCCGAGAAGGCGAGGACGCCGACAGGGCCCTCGCGCGTGGCGAGAATCGCGCAGGTGCGGCCGTCCTTCTCGTGTCGCGCCACGATCGCCTCCGTGGTGCCGAGGGGAAAGCCCTTCTCGCGCATGAGACGCAGGGAACCGAAGAGGTGCTCGACGCCGTCGATTTCGACGCGGGCGCCGAGGCCCGGGAGAGCTTCGTAGAGCCGTGCGCCGCCGGGGCGGATTTCCTCGCCGTGGGCGCGGGCGACGACGGCGCGCGAGAGCGGGTGTTCGCCGGCGAGGGCGGCGACCGCGGCGCGGCGGAGGAGCTCGGGTTCCGTGACGCCGAACGGCTCGACGGCAACGACCTCGAACGACCCTTCCGTGAGAGTCCCCGTCTTGTCGAAGGCCACGGCGCGGACGCGGCCCAGCGCTTCCAGCGCAGATCCGCCCTTGAACAGGACTCCCTGGCGCGATGCGGCGGCGATGGCGGCAAGGATGGTGACGGGGGTCGAGAGCACGAGGGCGCACGGGCAGGAGACGACCAGGAGGGTCAGCGCACGGCCGAGCCACGGCGTCCACGGGGCGTGGAAGACGAGAGGCGGAATGGCCGCCACGGCGACGGCCAGCAGGAACACGACCGGCGTGTAAACGCGGGCGAACCGGTCGATGAATCTCTGCGCCGGGGCACGGCGGGACTGCGCCTTCTCGACGAGATCGACGATCCGGCTCACCGTGGCATCCGCAACGGTCCGCGTGATCGAGATCTCGATCGCGCCACGCCCGTTCAGCGTGCCGGCGTACACCGTCGTTCCCGCACGTTTCTCGACAGGGGCGGCTTCTCCCGTGATGAACGCTTCGCTGACCGACGACTCGCCCGCGGAGACGACTCCGTCGGCGGGAATCCGTTCGCCGGGTTTCACGAGGGCGACCATCCCGGGGAGAAGGTCCGCGACGGGCACCCGTTTCTCGGTCCCCCCGGTCCGCACCGTGGCGTCCCTCGGCGCCGAATCGACCAGGCTGCGGATCGCGTCCCGCGCCCGACCGAACGTCACGGCCTCGATCAGTGTCCCCAGCGAGAACAGGAACATCGCCGTCGCCGCTTCGCTCCAGTCCCCCAGGGCCGCGGCGCCGCCGCAGGCGAGGCTCATCAGGAAGAACATGTCGAAGGACCGGGAACTCCAGGCCATGCGGACGCCGCGGAACAGCGCCGGAAGACCCGTGATGGCGAGGGAGATGGCGAACGCGGCGACGGAGGCCCCGGGGCGGTGCGCCCACTGGAGGATGAAAGCGGCCGCGAGCGGAAGGGCGCCGAGGGCCGGCGGGAGGGTGGCGGCGAGGGGGAGGCGCGGGGCGGCAGCGAGCGGCGAACGTCTTCCGGGGGCGGCGTCGCTGACCCCGTACCCGAGGCGGCGGACCTCCTCGGCGACGAGGGGGCCGCTCGTGGCCTCGGCGTCCACGACCAGGCGTCCCGCGCCGAAATCGACACCGGCCCAGGCGACGCCCGGGACGCGCATGACCGCCTTGGAGATTCCCACGCCGCACCCCGGGCAGTCCATCCCGCTCACCGACCACGAGCGGTGCCACGACCGGTCCGCGATCCCCCGGGCCACCCGGCGCGCTTCCTCCGCAAGCCGGTCCCGCGTCAGTGCCGCTTCGTCGAACTCCACGGCGAGCGCCTCGGCATCCGTGTCCAGGCTCGCCTGCCGTACGCCCGGCAGTTTCCGCACGGTCGCCGCGAGCTCTTCCTCGCACCGTCCGCAGCGGGGATCGACGAGGGTGGGAAGCGAGAGGGAGGTGTTCACGGGTGTTCGGCATGCCTGAGGGCCTGGCGGAGGACGGTGGCGACGTGGGTGTCGCTGAGGGCGTACCAGACGACGCGACCCTCGGGGCGCGCGGTCACGATGCGGCGGTCGCGGAGCTTCGCGAGCTGGTGCGACAGGGCGGAGAGGCTGCAGCCCAGGTCCGCGGCGAGGTCCGTGACGCGGACTTCCCGGGAGTGGAGGAGGGCGAAGAGCAGGCGGAGGCGGGTTCGGTCGGCGAGGGCGGAGAAGATGCGCTCGGCTTCGCGGAGGACGCGGGGCGGGATGCGCCGGGTGGGTGCGGTCATGCAGGGCATCGTCGCGCACGGGCGCCTGCGGGTCAAATGAATTATTGATCAATTGTTCAAGTGTTCAACCGCGGACCTTGCGCGGCCGGATGGAAGTGGACGATTCGGCCGCTTCATGCCACATTTCCACCGTCGCCCCGACGGGGCGCCGCCACTCGTACGCGGGAGACAGGGAATGAGGCTGATCGACCGGGGGATACCGGGACGGACGGACGTGCCGACGACCGCCAGGGTCGCGGAGGTCCTGTCCACCATCGTGGACCCTGAACTCGGGCTCGACATCGTCGGGCTCGGGCTCGTCTACGAGATCGAGATCGACGGGAAGAACGTCTGGGTCAAGATGACCATGACGAGCCGCGCGTGTCCCGTCGGGCCCCAGATCGTGGAGGGCGCGAAGCGCGCGATCCAGATGGGCGTGCCGGGACTGGAGAAGTGCGACGTGCAGCTGGTCTGGGAACCGCCCTGGACGAACGAGATGATGACTGCGGAAGCGCGCAAGGCGATGGGATGGTAGGGGAGTCCGCCGCGAAGGGGCGCGCCCTGCGGGTGCTCGGGAAGGCCCCGGTCGCGCTGGTCGCGGTGTCCGGGCTGGCCGCGGCCGTCTGGGCCGGGCTGGTGCGCATCGGCTGGGCGTGGGAAATGCCGCTCGAGGACCTGCCCGCGATGCACGGGGCGATCATGGTCTGCGGCTTTCTCGGCACCGTGATCGGCATCGAGAGGGCGGTCGCCCTCGGCCGCTGGTGGGCTTGGGCCTCCCCGGTTCTCGCGGCCGCCGGCGCCGTCGCGCTCGTCGCGGGCCTCCCGGGCGCTCTCGACTTCAATCCCGTGATCGCACGCGCCCTCTTCGCCGCTTCGGCCGTCGCCCTGCTGGCCGAATCGATCCTGATCGTCCGCCGCCAGCCCGCGCTGTTCACCGCCACGCTCGCGGCCGGCGCCGGTGCGCTGGCCGCAGGGAACGTCGCGTGGATGATGGAACGGCCGCTGTCGCAGGCCGTGCTCTGGTGGGCCGGCTTCCTCGTCCTCACGATCGCCAGCGAACGCCTCGAATTGAGCCGCGTCGTCAGGCTCTCCCGCCGGGCCGTGGCCGTCTTCGCCGCTGAAATCCTCCTGCTGCTCGGGTCTCTCGCGTGGACCACCTGGAAAAACGCCGTCGAACTTCGCGTCTTCGGCGCCGCGCTGGTCCTGCTCGCCCTCTGGATGCTGCGTTGCGACGTCGCCCGCAGGACGGTGAAACTGAAGGGCCTGCCGCGCTTCGTGGCCACCGGGCTCCTCGCCGGCTACGTCTGGCTTCTCGCGGGGGGCGTCATATTCGCCTGGTACGCGACCTCATGGGGGCCTTTCCCCCGCGACGCCGCCTACCACTCCGTGTTCCTCGGGTTCGTCATCAGCATGATCTTCGCCCACGCCCCGATCATCCTGCCCGCCATCAGCGGCCTCGAGGTCGCCTGGACGCGGCTCTTCTACGTGCCCCTCTTCTTCCTCCATGCCACCCTCGCCGTCCGCGTGGCCGCCGATTTCGGGCCGTGGATGGAAGTGCGCCAGTGGGGCGGCCTGGGAAATGCCGCTTCCATCGCCCTGTTCCTGCTGGTGCTCATTTCGTCCGTCATCCGCGCGGCCTGGGCCAGGCGCAAGGCCGCGTAGCGCCTTACCTCCAGCGCTTCACGATGTCTTCGGCGCCCATGGCCCGCAGCTGTTCCGCGGCGGCGCCGGCGACTTCATCCGCGAGCGTGCCTTCCGAGGAGACGCGCAGGCCCGCGAGGTCGGCGTCGAGCCGGAGGCGGCCCTGGGTCCACGTCGCGTGGGCCCCGAGCGGGGTGCGGCAGCCCGCGCGGAGGTTGCGGAACAGCGCGCGTTCGGCGTCCACGGCCGCGTGGATCACGGGATTGTCGATCGCCCGGACGAGCGATTCCTCCCCGGCCCGCGTCTCGACCGCCAGCGCCGCCTGCCCCGCCGGCGGGACGAGATCGTCGATCGGCAGCACTTCCGCGATTTTCGAGTCCAGCCCGAGGCGTCGCAGCCCCGCGACCGCCATCATCAGCGCGTCGAATTCTCCCGCCTCCAGCTTCCTGACGCGCGTGTCCACGTTCCCGCGCACTGCGACGGCGACCAGCGCGGGATGCCTCCGCGCGATCCACTGCTGGCGCCTCGGGCTCGAGGTCGCGACGCGCGATCCCGCCTTCAGCGCCCCCAGCGCCCGGCCCAGCACCGCGTCCCTCGCATCCTCCCGCTCCGGCACCGCCGCCAGCGACAGCCCCGCCGCCGTCTGCGACGGAAGGTCCTTCAGCGAGTGCACCGCAATGTCGATCCGCCGCTCCAGAAGCGCGTCTTCCAGCTCCTTCGTGAACACGCCCACCCCGATCTGCTCCACAGGCCGGTCCTGCGTCGCGTCGCCGCTCGACTTGATCACCGTGATCTCGACCGCCGCGCCGCCGGCCTCCAGCAGCCCCTTCACGCGCTTCGCCTGCCAC
>CAVPNQ010000182.1:0-8710 GCA_963706735.1 uncultured Planctomycetia bacterium | reverse complement strand
GAGCGCGTTGAGAAGCGACTCCGCGGCGTTCTCGTTCGGGAAGTCGCAGAGGGCGTTCGCGGCGCGGATGCGGACGTACGGGTACTCGCTCGCGAGCCCCTTCTGCACGTGCGTCCAGGTGTCGGGGTGGTTGAGCTTGCGAAGGGCCTCGAGGGCGGCCGAGCGGAGGGCCTCCGACTCGTCCACGAGGACGCGGCGGGCGAGGCGGGGAAGGGCCTCGGGCCGGTTGAGGGCGGAGAGGGCGCCGATGCAGTAGGCGCGGACCTCGGCGGAACGGTTCTCGACGTTTTCGAGAAGCGGGGCGAGTTTCAGGTCGGCGGGGATCGCGTCGAGCTGCTCGCGGGCTTCTTCGCGCAGCGCGATGTCGGCGGACGAAAGCTTGCGCAGGCACTCGCGGACCTTTTCCGCGATCGCCTTCTCGAGCTCGCGCTGTTCCTTGAGGGCCGCCTTGAGCTTCGCTTCCTCGGGCGACATCCACGCGTTGTCGAACTCGACGAGGCCGCGCGCGCGGCAGTACTCGTCGAAGGTCATCCACCGGCCTTCGTAGAGCTCGTGCTTGAGTTCCTCGTGCGCCCTGCGGTACGCCTCGCGGCGCACTTTGGTCTCGGCGGGTTCGTTGTCGACCTCGGCCTTGGGGGGCGGGGGGCCGGGCTCGGGGCCGGAGGCGAGGATGCGCTCGAACTCGGCGGCGGCCTGCTTGTCGAGGTGGACTTCCTTGCACCAGAGGGCGAGTTCGAGGAGTTCCTTGGCGTCGGCGGGATTGACGCGGCCGCGGCGCTGTTCGTAGACCTCGAGGGTGGTCGCGCCGCGGATGACCTCGCGGATCTGGTGCCGGGGGATCGTCACCGCGCCGTTCTTGACCTGCAGCTTCACCTGCGCTTCGGTTTCCTCGACGATCTTCCCTTCGATCTTCCGCCCGTCCTTGGTCACGACGGTATCGGCGGCCGCGACGGCGGCCAAGGCGAGCGCGAAAATGAGGCTGCGCATGTCGAGACTCCACTATCCCCCGGAGGCGGAATGATAGCAGGCAGCGCCCGCCGCGGGCCCCGAATTCCGCTCGGATCGGCGCGCCGTCTCATTCCCTTGACCCTCGTTTGCGGCGCGGATACGTTCGATGAACTCACAACAGGATCCCCCTTCATGAACGTTCACGAATACCAGGCCAAAGAACTGCTCCGTCGCTACGGAGTCCCCGTCCCGGACGGCCGCGTCGCCACGACGCCGGAGGAAGCCGAGAAGGCGTTCCGCGAGCTCAAGGCGCCGGTCGCGGTGGTCAAGGCGCAGATCCACGCGGGCGGCCGCGGCAAGGCGGGCGGCATCAAGGTGGTCAAGAGCGCCGAGGAAGCGCGCGCCGCGGCGAAGGAGATCATCGGGAAGGTGCTCGTGACGCACCAGACGGGCCCGCAGGGCCGGCAGGTGCGCAAGGTGTGGGTCGAGACGGGAACGGTCCCGGAGAAGGAGTTCTACGTCGGGATCGTGATCGACCGCAACGCGCAGAAGCCGGTGCTGATGGTCAGCCCTGCGGGCGGCATGGACATCGAGGAAGTCGCGGCGAAGACGCCGGAGAAGATCTTCAAGGAGGCGGTCGGCCCCCACGGCCTGCAGCCCTTCCAGGTCCGGAAGCTCTCGAAGGCGCTGGGGCTGGACGCCGGGCTGCAGAAGCAGGCGCTTCCGCTTCTCACGAACCTGTGCCGGATGTTCGTGGAGCTGGACTGTTCGCTGGCGGAGGTCAACCCGCTGGCGGTCGCGGGGGGGAAGATCGTGGCGCTGGACGCGAAGCTGAACTTCGACGACCGGGCGCTGTACCGGCACGCGGACGTGGAAGCGATGCGGGACATCCACGAGGAGGACCCGGCGGAGCTGGAGGCCGCGAAGATCGGCATCTCCTACATTTCGCTCGACGGCAACATCGGGTGCATGGTGAACGGCGCCGGGCTCGCGATGGGGACGATGGACGTGGTCAAGCTCGCGGGCGGCTCGCCTGCGAACTTCCTCGACGTCGGCGGCGGCGCGACCAAGGACCAGGTGACGGCCGCGTTCCGGCTGCTGCTGTCGAACTCGAACGTGAAGGCGATCCTGGTGAACATCTTCGGCGGCATCATGAAGTGCGACGTGATCGCGGCCGGGGTGATCGAGGCGGCGAAGGCGGTAAAGCTGTCGGTGCCGCTGGTCGTGCGGCTGGAGGGCACGAACGTGGACATGGGCCGCAAGCTGCTGGCCGAGAGCGGGCTCGCGCTCACCGCGGCGACGGACATGGCGGACGCGGCCCAAAAGGTCGTCGCAGCGGCGGGGAGGTAGGACCCGGTGGGGCACGATACGAGGCTGGTCGAGGGCATCCGCGCGGGATCGCGCGCCGAATTCTCCACGCTCGTGGAGCGGCACTCGCGCGAGCTCTACTCCTTCCTCGCGCGCATCGCCGGGACCGACTCGGCCGAAACCCTCGTCCACGAGACCTTCGCCTCCGCCTGGAATACCTCCTCTACTTTCCAGACCGACCGGCCGATCCGCGTCTGGCTCCTCGGCCTCGCCGTCAAGGCCGCCGCCGCGCACACGGGATTCGACGGGCGATGGGAAGCGGCGACGCGCGTGGAGCTGGGCTCGATGGGCGTGCCGACGGCGGAGAAGGTCCCGACCGACCCGGTCGAGGCGGGGAAGCTGGCCGCGCTGGCCGTCAGCGACCTTCCGTTTCCCCAGCGCGCCGCGCTCGTTCTCCGCGCGTTCGACGGGTTCGGCATCCCGGAGATCGCCGCCACGCTCAACGCTTCCGGCGACACCGTCGCGGCGCTGCTCACCGCGGCCTACCTCTCGTTCGTGAACCGGCTCGAAGTGAGGGCGGCGCGGTGAACACCTGCGAAGACTTCGAAAAGTTGCTTCCGGCCTACGTCGCCGGCGTTGCGGACCCCGCGGACGTGGCGGAGATCGGCGAGCACCTGGGCGACTGCACGCCGTGCATGAACGACTTCCAGCGCGTGGTGAAGGACCTGGGGGCGCTGAAGGCGTGGCGCGACCCGGCGGCGCCGGAGGGGCTGGCGGGGCGCGTGCTCGAGCGCCTGGTTTCGGCAGAGGACCAGCGGCGGCGGGAAGCGCTGGGCGAGGAGGCGGCGTGGGGCGAGCCGATTCAGCGCGTGCTGACGTGGGTGGTGATGGGCGCGCTCGGCGTCGTGATGCTGGCGACGCTCGTGACGGCGCAGTCGGCGGCGCGGTACGAGGCAAACCGCCGGGCCTGCGCGGACAATCTCCGGCAGATCGGGGAAATCGCCGCCGTGGACAAGCGGCTCTTCGCGCCTCTTGGCGACCTGAAGTTCAAGGAACTGCTGACGCAGAAGCACCCGGACATCCTGATCTGCCCGATCGCGGGCAAGCTTCCGACCGCCTACGACGAGGATCCTCCGCGCCCCGGCCTGACGCCGCCGTGGTCGTCGTACCGGATGAACCTTCACGGCCCCACCTACCTTGCGGGAGACGTCCGCTCGAACCATCGGTGGCTCGACGCGAACATCCTGTTGAACGACGGCTCGGTGATCACGGTGACACCGGGCCAGGCCGGCTTGTGGGAACTTCTCGATCCATTTTCACCCGGCCGTTAGTGGTCCAGCAGGCTCGCCACTACGCCGGGATTTCGGGAGACGCAACGTGAGTGTCCTCGTCGGCCCCAAAACGCGACTGATCTGCCAGGGCATCACCGGCACCGCGGGCGGCTTCCACAGCGGCCAGTGCCTCAAGTACGGGACCAAGCTCGTCGGCGGCGTGACCCCCGGCAAGGGCGGCACGTTCTGGACGACCGCGGAAGTCCCCGAGGCGAAGATTCCGATCTTCGACACCGTCGCCGAGGCCGTGAAGGCCACCGGCGCCAACGCGACGATGATCTTCGTCCCGCCGCCCTTCGCGGCGGACGCCATCATGGAAGCGGCGGACGCCGGGATCGACGTGATCGTGACGATCACGGAGGGGATCCCGACGGTGGACATGGTGAAGGTGGCAGACTACATGAAGGGCCGCAAGTCGATCCTGGTCGGGCCGAACTGCCCGGGCGTCATCACGCCGGGCTCGTGCAAGATCGGGATCATGCCCGGCTACATCCACAAGCCCGGGCGCGTCGGCGTCGTGTCGCGCAGCGGGACGCTGACGTACGAGGCCGTCTGGCAGCTCACGAGCCGCGGCATCGGCCAGTCCACCTGCATCGGCATCGGCGGCGACCCGATCCTCGGGACGACCCACACCGACGCCGTCCGCCTGTTCAACGAGGACCCCGACACCGACGCCATCGTCCTGATCGGCGAAATCGGCGGCACCGGCGAAGACGAAGCCGCCGAGTACATCAAGAAACACGTCCGCAAGCCCGTCGTCGCCTTCATCGGCGGCCAGACCGCGCCCAAGGGCAAGCGCATGGGCCACGCCGGCGCCATCATCAGCGGCGGCAAAGGCACGGCCGCCGAGAAAATGGCCGCCCTCCAGGCCGCCGGCGTCACCGTCTGTATCAGCCCCGCCGACATCGGCTCTTCCATGGAACGCCTCCTCAAGGCGAAAGCCGGCAAGACGAAGAAGCCCGCCAAGGCGGCGCGCAAACCGGCCAGCCCTTCCCGCCAGGCCAAGCAGAAGCGTGCGGCGAAGTCGGGGCGGGTGAGGCGCAAGTGAGCCGCCCCGAGGCCCGCGACGTGATCGGTGCGGCGCTGGCCGAGGACATCGGGCCGGGAGACGTGACCGGGGAGACGCTGTTTCCCGCCGGCCTGAAGGCGCGCGCGGTGCTGTTCTCGAAATCCGCCGGCGTGCTGGCGGGGGAGTGGGTCGCCGCGGAGGTGTTCCGCCGGCTGGACCCGAAGGCGAAGGTGAAGCGGCTGTCGCGCGACGGGTCGGCGCTGAAGCCGGGGACGAAGATCCTCGAAGTGCGCTCCACGGCGCGTGCGCTGCTGGCGGGGGAGCGGACTGCGCTGAATTTCCTCCAGCGGCTCTGCGGCATCGCGACGCTCGCGCGCGAGTTCTCGAAGCGTGCGAAGGGCACGACGGTGCTCGACACGCGCAAGACGACGCCGGGGATGCGCGGCCTGGAAAAGTGGGCCGTGCTGATGGGCGGCGCGTCGAACCACCGGTCGGGCCTCTACGACGCCGCCATGATCAAGGACAACCACCTCGAGCTGCTCGGCGACCGCTTCGACATGCGCGTCCCCATGATGAGGTTGCACGCAAAGGGCGTCCGCGTCACCGTGGAAGCGAAGACCGAAACGGAGGCGACGCGCGCGATCATGGCCGGCGCCGACCGCGTGCTGTTGGACAACTTCAAGGTGGCGCAGCTCGCGAAGCTGATCCCCCGCCTGCGCAAGCTGGCCCCGAAGGTCGAGCTCGAGGTCTCCGGCGGCGTCCGCCTCGACACCATCGCCGCCATCGCCCGCCTCAAGCCGGATTTCGTCTCCGCCGGCGCCATCACCCACTCCGCCCCCGCCCTCGACATCTCGATGGACATCTTCCCCGCGTGACCGCGCCGCTCGACGCCGCGTCCGTCCTGCGCGGCCTCCGCCCCCGCCGCATTCCCTTGCGCCTCGTCTGCCTTGGCGAAACGCCGTCCACCAACGACGTCTGCTGGGAACGCGCGCGGGCCGGCGAACCCGAGGGGTTCACCGTCACCGCGGAATTCCAGACCGCTGGAAGGGGCCGGTTCGGACGCGCGTGGCACTCGCCCCCCGGGAAAGCCATCGCAGTTTCGGTCCTGCTCCGCCCAACCCTCCCCCCCGAGCGCCTCGCCCTCCTCACCGCCGCCGCCGCCGTCGCCGCCGCCGAAACCGCGGGGCCGGAAGCGCGGATTCGCTGGCCGAACGACGTCGTCGTGAACGGGAAGAAACTCGCGGGCGTGATCGTCGAAGGCCGTGAACCAGGCGCGTTCGTTCTCGGGTGCGGACTCAACGTGAACCTGGTTCCCGGAGATTTCCCCGAGGACCTGCGCGCGACGAGCACGTCGCTCCAGATCGAACGCGGCGCCCCGCAGGACCGTGCCGCGGTTTTGCGGACGCTCCTGGAGCGATTCGATGCGCGCTACGAAGAAGCGCTGACCGGCGACGCTTCGCTGGCCACAGCCTGGCGCGACCTCTCCGCCCTGATCGGCAAACGCGTCACCATCTCCGAGGGCGGCCGCGACTACCGCGGCGAGGTCGAGGACCTCGACGTCCTCGACGGCATCGCCGTCCGCCTCGAAGGCGCCGTCCGCCGCTTCCGCCTCGAGCACGTCGAGCGGTTGCGAGTCGGGTAGTCCGGCAGGGTGGACGCATCCCGGCGGTTTTGGTAAGTTTCCGCCCCTCTTCCGGGCGTTTAGCTCAGCTGGTTAGAGCGCATGGATCACACCCATGAGGTCGGGGGTTCGAATCCCTCAACGCCCATTCTCGCGAAAGTGCTCGTCGCTTCGGCGGCGAGAGGACCGGGTCATCGAGTCGCACCGGCTACCTGATGTCGCGAAGCCGTTTGGCCCAGTACACCGGCTTCCGCTTTCCGTGGGCGACCGCCAGCACGAAGACGTCGTTATTCCAGAGGCGGTACACGACGAGGTAGGGAAACCCGCGCAACTTGAAATGGCGGGTCCGCCGGCGGTAGGCAGGCCAGCGAAGCGGGTGGGCATCGACCTCGGCGTACGCTTCGCGGAGACGCTCGAAGAACAGGTTGCCTTGTCGTGGGCTGCGGCGGAAATACCAGACGGCTGCTTCCAGGGCCTCTCCCGTAGCGGCTGGGTGGACCCGGATCATTTCTTGCGGCGCATCCCGCGTCGGACGATCGCCAGCGACTCCTCGACCGTCTGCCCCTTAACAGCCCCGGAACGGAGGTCCTCAAAGCGGCGGAGAAGCATGGCATCGAATGCTTCGTCATCGTCCGCTACAGGATCGCGCTCAACGCTGGCCAGCAGGCGGCGGGCGAGTGAGACGCGCTCGCGGGGCTTCAGCCGAAGTCCGGTTGCGAAGATCTGGCGCGCGCTGGGCTGGGAGGCGTCGGAGTCGGGCGGTTGGTGTCGAAGCATGAGTCGAGGCCCTGAAAGTGACGGGAGGATTGTACGACGCGACCTGAGCGCAGTGATGAGCACATTTTCCCGTCCAGATCTGGCACAGCGGAGTCCTGACGCGCGGTCGGGCCGGTGCTACTCTGCCGCGCGACGCAGAAGTTCCGCCACGTCGGCATCGTCCTTCAGAACAACCGCCGCCTTCCGCAGCCAGGCCAGCGCTTCCGGCTTCCTTCCCGCCTCGAGCGCGTCGCGTCCCGCGATCAACCAGCGCTGCCCGGCGCGCGCCCTGATCCAACCCGCGGAGTCCTGCGGCATCGCGGCGAGGCGGGCGAGGCGCGCGCCGACGTCGCCGCCGCCGGAGGCCGCCTGCCGCGCCGGCGACCCTTCCTTCAGGCGCAGGTCGCGCGCCGCGGCGTCCACGAACTGCGGGTCCGCTTCGATGCCGCGCGCCATCTGGCCGAGGTTGAGCTGCGGCTGGAGCTTCTGGAACTCCTCGAGGTTCGCGGCGGTGCGGTCGAGGAACTCGCCGAAGGGAGAGCACTTCCAGACGAGGTTGTAGTCGAGGAGATCGCAGCGGGAGTTCCAGAAGCGGAGGCCGGGGCCGGCGTGGAAGGCGACGATGTTGTCGGCGACGGGGGCGGTGCTGGAGCGGGAGACGATGCCGGGGCCGCCGCCGCAGGTGGTGTTGTGGCGGATTTCGGCGGAGCCTGTGGCGCCCTGGGAGCCGACGCAGGCGATGTTGGCGGCGTCCTCGCGCTGGGGGGAAGTGGCGTTGTCGGTGCAGACGTTGTCGATGACGAGGGCGCGGGGGGCGTCGAAGACGAGGATGCCCCAGTCGGGGAAGCCGGAGACGTCGTTGGCGCGGATGACGAGGCCGGGCTGGCGGAGGGCGTGGATGCCGATGCGCTGGCCGCCTCGGAGGCGGCAGCGCTCGGCGGCGCAGCCGGGCCCCTCGAGGGCGATCCCCGCCCAGCCGGCGTCGGCGATCTCGCAGCGCACGACGAGATGACGCTCGCCCGTGACGCGGATGGACTGCTCGAGCGCGCGCTCGAGGCGGCAGTCGCGGACGACGCCGTCGGCGCCGCCGGAAAGTGCGATTCCTCCCTTGTCGAAGTCGTGGATGAAGAGCCGCGCGGCGACGAAGCGGCGCGTCCGGTTGGCCACGACGGCCGTCTCCTCTCCCCGGTTGAATTCGAGGTCGCGGACGGAAGCGCCGCATCCTTCCTCGGCGAGGAGGGCGGGGGTTCCCTCGGGGGCGCGGAGCACGGGGCGTGCGCCGGGCGCGGGCCGCAGGAGCACGCCGGGCGGAAGGGACCAGCCGGCGTCGTGGAGGCCGTCGGGGACTTCGACGACCGAGCCCGGGGGCGCGTCGCGCAGCGCGGCCGCGACGTCCGTGAAGCCGTCGCCGCCCATCCGGCGCACTTCGAAGCGGGCCCGGGCCGTTCCGCCGCGCGGGACGTCCACCGCGCAGACGCGCTCGACGCGGCCGTCGCGCGACCAGACCAGCGTGAACTCGCCCGGCTGGAGCTCGGCCGGGGCCACGGGCGTGCGCCCGAGGGGGCGCGCCAGGCCGGCGTCCCGCGCCTGCGCGAGGGCGGGAAGCGTCTCTTCGTCCCACGTCGTCCCCGGCTCCGCTTCCAGGAGATCGACGTCCATCGCCTCGGCCGCCCCGACCTCCAGCATGCCGGTCCCGCGCGCCAGCTTTTCGAGGGCGCGGACGTCGGCGTCGCCGCG
>CAVPNQ010000181.1:0-11781 GCA_963706735.1 uncultured Planctomycetia bacterium | reverse complement strand
GCCGTCCGGTTCGGCCCCGCCGCCGTGTCGCCCCTCGCGCAGCTCGCCCTCGACGAATCCGAGCCGCTCGGCCTCCGCCTCCTCGCCGTGGACATGCTCGCCCGCATCGACGACGCCTCCGCCGTCCCCGCCCTCATCGGCTGCCTCGCCGACCGCCTGCGCGAAGACGTCCGCACCGCCGCCGTCCGCGCCCTCGCCGCCAACCCCGCCGCCCGCCTCCGTGCCGCCTGGCTCTTCTTCGACCTCTTCACCTCCGATCGCCATCCCGCCGTCCGCGCCTCCGCCGCCGACCTCGTCGGCCGAAGCGGCGACGAGCGCGCGGCCCCGCTTCTCCGCAACGCCCTCCGCTCCGATGCGTCGCCCGTCGTGCGCCTCGCCGCGGCCGCTTCCCTCGGCGTCCTGCTCGACCCGGATGCGCTCGAAGCGCTTTGCGAAGCGGCGCGCAGGGACGCCGACCCGACGGTGCGCACCGCCTGCATCGAGGCCGCGGGAAATTACCTCGACCCGGGACTGCGCGAGTTCTTCGCGGCGATCGAGAAGGGCACCGACACGGAGCCCGTGCGCTCCGCCGCGCGCCGCCAGCTCTGGCGCATCCCCGCGGATAGGTAAGCCGGGCCGGGTCAGAGTTTTTTCACGCCCAAGCCACTCGCAGCCCGGCTTATCCTGAGCGAGGCCGCAGGCCGAGTCGAAGGATCGCGTTTCGGGGGGGGAAATGGCCTGGGAAGAGACATCCCTTGGGTTCGCTTAGGCCGCTATTTCGGCCACTCCCCGCAGGCGATCCGCTCCGTGTTGCGCAGGTTCACGCGGTCCTGCGCTTCCCCCACCGCCGTCGGGTACTGGCGGTTCACGCAGGCGAGGCAGAGCTCGCCCTTCGGCAGCCCCAGGCCGCGGATGAGCCCCTCGATCGAGATGTAGTTCACGCTCGTCGAGCCGATCCACTCGCGCACCTGCTCGTCCGTGCGCCCCGCCGCCACCAGCTTCGACTCGTCCGGCGTGTCGATCCCGTAGAAACACGGGCCGATCACCGGGGGGCAGAAATAGAACAGGTGCACTTCCTTGGCTCCCAGCTCAAAAAGCCGCTTCGCCAGCTTCCGCGCCGTCGTGCCGCGCACGTTTGAGTCGTCCACGACGGCGACGCGCTTGCCGTCGATGAATTCCTTGATGAAGAGGAACTTCTCGTCGATCGCCTTCTCGCGTTTTTCCTGCGAGGTCTCCTGGAAGGAGCGCTTGGAGCCGACCTTGATGATCCCGTACTCGAAGGGGAGGTCCCAGGCCTGGGCCATGGCGACGCCGGCGGAGACGCCGGTGCCGGGGACGCCGATGACGACGTCCACGTTCTTCTTCGCGGACGAGTACTCCTCGGCGAGGACTTTCCCGAGGTCGCGGCGGGCGCTCTCGACGACGCGACCCTTGAACTTGGAGTCCGGCCGCGCGAAGTACACGAACTCAAAGAAGCAGAAGGCGCCCTTCGCCTTCCCGAACCGCCCCTTGTGGACCTTGAGTGTCTCGCGCTCGACGAAGATGATCTCGCCGGGCTCGAGCTCGCGGATGTCGTGGTAGTCGCCGAAGTAATTGAAGACCGACGATTCGCTCGCGAACGCGACTTCCTTCGCGCCGAACATGTCGCCCGGTTTTTCGCGGAACGCGATCGAGCAGGGGCGGATCCCGTTGGGGTCCTTGAACGCGAGCAGCCCGCGCTCGGTGATCGTGAGGACCGAGTACGCGCCGACGAGTTCGGAATGCACGCCCTCGACCGAACGAAACAGGCGCGCCACGTAGTCTTCCATCTCGCGCGCCTCGAAGATCCTCTCGTCGAGCATCCTTTCGATCAGCAGGTCCTGGATCACCTTGCTGTCCACTTCCGTCTGGAACGTGTACCCCTTCTTCATCAGCCGCGCGCGCGCCGACTGGAGATTCACCAGGTCGCCGTTCGCGCAGGTCCGCAGCCCCGGGCGGTCGCTGCCGACGGGCTGCCGGTTGCGCAGGAGCCTTTCCGGCGTCCCGCCCCCCGTCGTCGCGTAGCGCGTGTGCGCGATGCCGACGGATCCGCGCAGCTGCGCGAGGTCGTAGTTCTGGAAGACGGCGGAAGCGGGGCCGAGGCCGGCGTGGTCCCAGAAGAACTGCCCGTCAAACGTGGCCACTCCCGTGGAGTGCTCTCCACGGGACTGCAGCCGGTCGGACGCGGCGACGAGCCGCGGGGCGACGGGTTCCCAGGAGACGAAGCCGAGGATTCCGCACATGAAGGGGCGTCAGGTTAGCGTCCCGGGGCCCGCGAGTCACGGTCCGGATGCGTCCTACTCTTCGGATTGAACGACGCCGAGGGCGCGGAGTGTCCCGCGCGAGCGCAGGCGGCCGGACACGGTGAGGTGGGCGACCTCCTCGACGGTCAGGTCCGCCTTCTTGAGGAGCACCAGGTCGCGCACGTGAACCTCGCCGCGGATGACGGGCGCCGCCAGCGGCGCCGGCGTCTCCGGCACGATCGCAATCGAGTGCGCTCCCGGCACGTGCGCCGGCGACCAGTTCTCCGAATTCTCCCACCGGTCGTCCTTCGAGCCGATCCACACCAGCGGCTGCTCCTCGATCGTCTCCGTCAGTTCCTGCGCGCGCGCCCTCACCTCGGCATCCGTGCTCAATCGCGCTTCCGCCAGAAACGGAAGCGACTCCCGTCCTGCGGCCAGGAGGGCCTCGCCTGCGAGCCGGCGGACGTTGTAATCCTCGTCGCCGAGTTTCGAGATTGCCTCTGCGATGCCGGGGGTCGCCGTTCGTGCGGGCGGATCGACGGGTCGCTGCGAAGAAGGAGAGCGGCCGCAGCCGGCGGCGGCGGCGAGGAGGAGCGCGGGCAGGACGTAGCGGCGCATGGAGGTTATATCGGCAAGCGGAGGCCGGGACTGGAAGGAAAGGCTGGCGGAAGGCTGGCGGAAGGCTGGCGAAGGCTGGCGAAGGCTGGCGAAGGCTGGCGAAGGCTGGCGAAGGCTGGCTAGGGCGGCGAATCGCCTTTGCGGGAGAACCCGCCGCCTCGCTGGTCCTTTATCCTTCAGCCTTCGCCAGCCTCCCGCACCTTCGCCAGCCCTCGCCAGCCTTTCCCTTCAGCCTTCACTTGACCCCCCCCTCCCTCGCGATAGCATGACGCCCCGCAATGAAAATCAGTGCCAAGGCTGAGTACGCATGTCTGGCGATGTTCGAACTCGCCAAGCGACACGGCGGTCCGCGCCCCACCCAGATTCACCTGGTCGCCGAAGCCCAGGCGATCCCTTCGCAGTACCTCGTCCAGATCCTCATCCAGCTCCAGCGCGCCGGGCTCGTCCGCAGCGAGCGCGGGGCCAAAGGCGGCTACCGGCTGGCGCGGGAACCGCAGGATATTTCGGTGGGAGAAGTGCTGCGCGTGATTGACGGCCCGCTCATGGCCACGCGCGGCGTGCAGCCGGGGCAGGACGGGGACGAGACGGGAGGGAAGCAGTTCCGGGAGATCTGGGCGGAAGTGCAGGAAGCGATGAGCGAGGTGGTGGACAGGCGGAGCTTCTCGGACCTGGTGTCGATGTACGAGAAGGAGTTTGAGGTGAAGAAGGGGAAGAACGACAGGGGATAGGGGCGGGCGGGAGGGGGAAGGGGTGGGCTGGGGATGGGGATCGGGCTGGGGCGGCGGCGTGAGGGGGCTTGCGGGAATCGGGATCAGGACGTAGGGTTCAAAAGCGAATGATTACTAAAACAGTCAACAATGCGGCGCTCGACCTTCCCTCCCTCGCCGACTCCATCGGCAATACGCCGCTTCTCCCCCTCCATCGGCTCGCCCAGGGCTCCGGCTCCCAGGTGTTCGCCAAGGCTGAGTGGGCCAATCCTTCCGGCTCCGTCAAAGTCCGCGCCGCTTCTCGCATCGTCGCCGAAGCATTCGCGTGCGGGCAACTCCCCGGGCGAACGCTGATCGATTCGACTTCCGGCAACACCGGCATCGCTTACGCGTTTCTCGGCGCCGCGCTCCGCTTCAAGGTTGAACTCGTCATGCCCGAAAACGTCTCCCCTGAACGCAAGGCGATGATCCGCGGCTACGGCGCTTCCATGACCTACTCCTCCCCGTACGAGGGCAGCGACGGGGCGATCCTTCTTTGCCGCGAACTCGTGCGCAAGGACCCGGACAAGTACTTCTACGCCGACCAGTACGGCAACGTCGCGAACTGGCGCGCGCATTTCGACGGCACCGGCCCGGAGATCTGGCGCCAGACGCAGGGTCGCGTGACGCACTTCGTGGCATCGCTCGGGACAAGCGGGACGTTCATCGGCACGGGCCGCTTCCTGCGCACGATGAACCCGGCGATCCGGCTCCACTCCGTCGAGCCTTCGGCCCCGATCCACGGGCTGGAAGGGATGAAGCACATGGAGAGCGCGATCGTGCCCGCCATCTACGACTCGACGCTGGCGGACGCGAAGATGCAGGTGGAGACGGAGGACGCGTACCGGATGGTGCTGCGGCTGGCGCGCGAGGAAGCGATCCTCGCGGGGTTTTCGAGCGGCGCGGCGGTGGCGGCGGCCGTGGAGGTCGCGACGAGGAGCCCCGGGGCGTGCGTCGTGACCGTGCTGCCCGACGGCGGCGACCGGTACCTTTCGACCCCGGTGTGGGAGGAAATCCTTGCTGGTCATTAGCGAAGCGGCGGCCGCGAAGATCGTCGAAGAGGGGCAGCGTGCCTATCCCCACGAGGGGTGCGGCATGCTCCTGGGGCGGCGCGAGGGAGCGGACTACGTGGTGACGGAAGCGCCGACGGCCGCGAACGAGAACACCGACCGGCCGAAAGTCTGGTACGACCTGTCGCCCTCGGACCAGCTGCGGATCACGAAGGAGGCGAGCGCGCGCGGCCTCGAAGTGATGGGCTACTACCATTCGCACCCGGACCACCCCGCCGCGCCCAGCGAAGGCGACCGCAGCCGCGCCCTGGGCAGCTACGTCTACGTCATTGCGTCGATCGAGAAGGGGAAGTACAAGGTCATGACGGCCTGGACGCTCGACGACGAAACCGCGTTTCCCGAACACACCGCGAAATTCACGCGGGTCGAAATCAAGCAAGGGAGGTCCTGATGCCCGTGACAGTGCGCGTGCCCGCCCCGCTTCAGAAACTCACCGGCGGCCAGCCGGCGATCGAGGGCGCCGGCGTGACGGTCGGCGAGGTGATCGCGAGCCTCGACACGAAGTATCCCGGCGTGAAGGACAAGCTGTGCGATCCCGCGACGGGCAAAGTCCGCCGCTACCTCAACGTCTTCCTGAACGACAAGGATGTGCGCTTCCTGGAGGGCGAAGCGACCGCCGTGAAGGAAGGCGACGAGATGTCGATCGTCCCGGCGATCGCGGGCGGGGCGGCGTAAGGCGCTTTTCCGTTCGCGGGTCCCGCAGGGCCGCCGCCTCGCGTAGAATTCACCCATGAGCCGCCTGCGTCTCCTGAGCTCGCTTCTCGTCATCCTCCCGCTCGCGGTCTGGACCAGCTGCGCAGGCGGCCCCGGCGCCGAGCCGGGCGGCGGGCCGGCGCCGGTGCCGGCAAAGGCGAAGCGTCCGCTCGACGCGGCGTTCGACTGGCAGTCGCGCGTCCTTTGCGACACGCAGTCCCTTCCGGCATTCGAAGTCGGCGGCGTGAAGATCCCCGCGCAGGGCCAGCCGTGCGTCATCGCGGTCCCGAAGGTGGGGGACGACCCCGCGGAGCTGCTTCGCACCGCCGCGAAGGTGGCGGGCGACGAAAAGTACTTCAAGGCGTACTGGGCCGCGCCCGACGCCGCGACCGACGAAGCCGCGCGCAAGGCCGCCATCCCCGGCATCTCCGGGGCCGCCGCCCCCGAAGTCGACGCGGCGATCCCCGTCGAAATCCGCCCGGCCCTGCTCTTCGTCGGCCCCGAGGGCGCGATCCGCTTCGCCAACCTCCCCGGCTCCGCCTGGGACCCCGAGCTGTTCCGCTACCAGGCCCGCGAAATCGCCGCCCAGATCGCCGCCGCCAAGGCGCGCGCCGAGGGGTCCCTTCGCGTCGAAGTCCGCAGGCTCACGCCGGAGCCCTCGAAGGAATTCAAGGGCGCGCTCTACTGCGGCTCCTGCCACCGGGGCTTCTTCCGCGACTGGCTCCTCACGCCGCACTCGATCGCGCTGGCCGACCTGGACGACCTGGGCCGCGCGGGAGAAGCGGAGTGCATCGGGTGCCACGTCGTGGGCTGGGAGAAGGGCGGTTACAGCGACCGGGACAAGCACCGCTATCTCGCCGACGTGCAGTGCGAGTCCTGCCACATTCCGGAGCGCACGCACTCCACGACGCGCCCGATGTCGCTCGCCAACGACGACTACGTCACCGTCTGCGCGCAGTGCCACACCCAGAAATTCTCGTTCTTCTCCGACCCCGCCCTCGCGATGAAGTTCGTTGCGCACCCGCAGCGCGAGGCCGCCGAGTTCGACCCCAAGGTCACCTTCGACGCCCGCGCCACCGCGATCGGCGCCATGAAGGACCAGATGTACGCCGAGGTCTGCGGCAAGACGGACTTCGTCGGCAGCTCCAAATGCCTCGAGTGTCACAAGGAAGCCCACGCCCAGTGGGCGGATACCCCGCACGGCAAGGCCTTCTCCTCCCTCGAACGCGAGGGAAAACCCGACGATCCCAAGTGCCTCCCCTGCCACACGACCGGCTTCGGCCATGAGAAAGGCTTCCAGAGCGCGGCCTCCACCCCTGACTTCAAGAACGTCGGCTGTGAGTCCTGCCACGGCCCCGGCCTCAAGCACCTCGAGGCCAAGTCCGACGAAGAACGCCGCACAACCATCTTCGCCTTCGACCAGAAATGCCCCACCTGCGTCATCACGCGCATCTGCCAGTCCTGCCACGATGAACACCGGCGCCCCTGCATCGTGAAAAACGAGCGCCCCTTCGAGCTCATCGAGTTCCTCCAGAAGGTCCGGCACCGCCGCCAGTGACCCCCCTCGCCGAACTCGCCTCCTCCGGCTTCGAGTACGCGGTCCTCGTCTACCTCGGGGCGGCCTTCATCTCCTTCGTCGCCGCAGGGTCGCTCTTCTGGAAGCGCCGCCGGCAGGTCGGCCGCCACGTGCCGTCGGCGCTGGCGGTCGCGTTCCTGATCGGCCTCTGCCAGCTCGTCGTGGTCGTGTCGCTGTCGCGCGTGAAGGGCGTGGACTTCGAGCAGGTCTTCTTCCGCGACACGATGCACACGTCCGCGATGGTGTTCCTGCCCGCGTTCTTCATCTCGGCCTTCGTGATGGCCGCTTCCGGCGCGTACCTCTCGGAACGCGCTAAGACGCCGCCGTTTCCCGTTTCCCACTCCATCGCCGTCGAGCCGCGCAACTCGCTGCGCCCGGTCGGCATGACCCTTCTCATCGCGGTCGTCGCCGGGGCCGTCGGCCTCGCGTACTCGATCGCGCTCTTCAAGACCTGCGAAGCCGTCACCGGGAAGCCGCCGCAGCCTGCCCCCGGGACCGAGGACCTGGCCGGGATTTTCGCCGGCAATCTCCCGCTCGTCCTCGCCTTCGGCCTCGCGGCGGCGATCTGGGAAGAAGTCTTCGTGCGGATTTTCCTCCTGAACGGCCTCCGCCTGCTGTTCCGGAAGGCGCAGGGCGGGACGGTGGCCGCCGTGATCGTGTCGTCGGCGATCTGGGCCGCGGGGCATGCCGGGACCATGAACCCCGAGCTCGTGAAGTTCCTGCAGGTCTTCCCGATCGGCCTGTTGTTCTCGGTGGTTTACCTGAAGCGCGGGGCGGAGGCGACGCTCGCGGCGCACATCGCGTTCAACGTCGGGATCCTTTTTCTCGGGGGATTCCAATGAAGGAGATGCTGGACCGGCTTGCCCGCCGGGCGCGCTTCGTAGCCGCCCGCGAAGGGTTTCTCGACGCGTTCTTCTGGACCTCGTATGCGGCCGCCTCGCTGCTGGTGGCGGACCGCATCCGGCTGGAGTTCGAGCCGGGGGGGCGCGTCTATTCGGACGGTCGCGGCGCCGTGATCGCGATCGCCGGAGCGCTGCTGGTGTCGGCAGCGGCTTCCGCTCTCCGCGCGTTCCGCACGAATCCTGCGGCGGTGGACCTGGCGCGCGCCGCGGACCGCTCGCTGGGGACGCACGACAGCGTGGCTACCGCGTACGAAGACGCGCCGGGTGCGCTCGCGCCGCTCGTGCGCCGGCAGGCGGAAGCCGACCTGGCATCCGCTTCTCCGGGCCGCATCCTGCCTTCTCCCGCCGCCGGCCGCCGCCGCTGGGCCGTGGGCGGCGTCATCGCGGCGCTGCTCGTCGTCCTTTTTCCGCTCCCGCCGCGCCCCGGCTCGCGGGAAGCGCGGACGATCCGCGGCCGGGAAGCGCCGAGCGGGGCGGTGATCGGCGATCGCAAGGGGAGCGGGGCGGGGAGGTCCGCGGGCGGGGCCGCGGGCGCCGAAGACAGCGACGAGGAAGGCCCGGGCCCCTCGCGCCGCCCGGGCCGCGGCCGTCCGGCGCCGCCGCCCCCGCTGACGGGCGATCCCGAGCGCACGAAGCTGAAGGAGCGGCCGGAGTACGTCTCGCCGCTCGTCGGCGAGGGCGCCTGGAAACCTTCGAGCGGCCTTGGCGTGGACGCGGGCGCGGCTTCCGCGGGCGCGCCGGAGGCGGCGACCGACCCGGCGCGCCTCGCGGAATACCGGCGGCAGGCCGAGGCCTTCGTCGGGCGCGACGGTTTCCCGGACGCGGACCGGGAGATCGTGAAGGGATATTTCGACCGCGTGGCGCGCCCGAAGTAGCGCTTCGAAAAAAAAGCCCCGGTTTCCCGGGGCATCGCGCGTTCGAACAGACGTCCTACTTCTTCGCCATCCACTTCGCGGCGAGTTCCCTCTCCGCCGGACCGCAGCCTGCGAATGCGGGCGACTCGAGCGTCAGCTTGTCGCGCTTCACGATCGCCCGGAACGCCTCGCTGACCTGGCGGCCGGAGTGCTCGCTGGCGGCGTTCTGGCGGGGGAAGAGCCGGAGGAGGGACGGGAGGGCGCGGCCGTCGCCGCACTTCTCGAGGACCTCGATGAGCGCGAGGGGAACGAGGGTGGAGCCGTCGCCGAGGTAGGCGAGGACTTCCTCGACGGCTTCGGGGGCGCAGCAGGTGCCCGCGGTCTTGACGATGAGGCGGAGGCGGGCGTTGTTGATGCACTCGGCCATGACGCGGTTGCCCATCGGCACGGTGGAGAACTTGGAGAGCTGTTCGACGGCGACGGGCGCTGCGCGGCGGCCGTCGAGGGAGATGAGAAGTTCGGTGAGGTCCTCGACGAGGGCGACGTCGGTCGCCGACTTGATCGAGGGGATGCGCGAAAGCGCCTGTGCGACGGGCTGGTAGGCGGCGGCGCCGATTTCGCGAAGGGCGTTCTGGAGCTGGGTCTGCCGAAGGGATTCGCGCGCGTTGAGGAACATCGTTTCGACCAGGGCGCGGGCGGCGGTGGCCCCGAGGGCCACGAGGCGCGTGAGCGATCCGTTGCGCTTCGTCACGTCGTGGCTGAGCCACATTTCGATGTCGGTCTTGAGGTCGGGCGTCAGGGTCGCGGCGGACGGTCGCGAGTCGGGCTCACTATCCGGGTTTCCCATCAAGTGATTCCTCCGAAGGATCATTCTTTCCGGCCGGGCGTCCCGGTTTCGGCCGGGGGGGCCCAGGACTGGCCGGGCGGGTGAAGAAGTCGCTGCGGGCACTTCGCCAGCCGCGCTGCTCTGGTCGAGAAGTATAGGAGAGTGGGGAAACGACACAAAATGGAATTTCGATTTCCGCTGCGTCCTAAGGCATTGGTGCCCCGCGCTTTGGGATTGCGTGCAGTTTGCGCCGCGGATTTAGGGATGTTCGGAAATGTTCGGGGGAGGCCGGCCGGCCCCGGCGGCCGGCTGTGAAAATAAAAAATGCGGCGACCCGGCCGGGGTGTCGAAATAAAAAATGGCCTCCCCGGCCGGGCGGAAGCCACTTGAAGATTCTTACGATTTGCGAGATTTGTTCGCGCGGGCGAACGACTATTTCTCTTTCTCCGAAGCGCCCCCCTCGACCACGCGGTCCTTCCCGTCCACCAGGAACAGTCGCGCCCCGTTCTTCTCCTGCGGGATGAAGATGCAGTCGGAGGGGGCCTGAAGCGCATCCGGCCCCGCGTGCGGCCCGGTCACCGTCTTCACCACTCCATCCGGCACAAGCCGGTCGGGCGTCACCGTGAAGATCAGCACCCGGCCCTTTTCCGCGTCCGTGACAGCCAGCTGCACGCGGTCGAGTTCGTCGCCGAGCCGGCGAGCCGCAAGCCCCTGCTCTTCTCCGCCCCAGTCCCCCACGTCGAGGTTCCAGTTGTGGTCCCGCTCGACCGCCTTGCCGTTGAACGTCAGCCGCATCACGTGGCTCTTCCGGTCCGCGCGGCGATCCACGACGAAAAACACCTTCGGGTCGCGCGGGTCGAGCGCGAGCGCGCACGGCCGCATCTTCTCGCCGCCGTAGAACGTCACAAACTTTGTCGTCTCGTCCCAGATCACGACCCGGTTGTTGCCCGTGTCCGCGATCGCGAGATGCTCCTTCGCCAGCGGCAGGACCATCATGCCGCGCGGGTCGCGCAGCTCGCGCGCCACCGTGCTGTCGCCGAGCCGTCCCGCGGCGCGCGTCATCTTCACCGTGACCTGGTCGGAATCCATGTCGAAGATCGCCGCGTCGAGGAACACGCACTCGCGCTGGATCGACGTCACGCGCGCCGACTTCGTGTTCCACGTCACCACGTCGCCCACGTTCAGTTCGCCCAGCTGTCTCGGGTCCCTCACCCGGAATTCCTTCACGCTTCCGCGCTTCGCGTTCGTCTGCCCAAGGTCGTACTGCCGCTCGAACGGCCTGCCCGGCGAAGCGTCCAGGATGTCCAGGCACACCGGGGGCTCTTCACCAGAGGCCTTCAGCGTCACGAAGAGCCGCGACGGCCTGGCGGTCGAGCGGAGGATCCTGCGCGCGGCGTGCGTGCGCGCCGGGCTGAGCAGCAGCTCGCGGTCGAGGCCGAGAGACGGATTGCGCATCGTCTGCCCGAACGGGTCCGCGTCGCCGTTGGTGCAGGCGACGGCGAAGCGGTCCAGCGCGAACGGCGCGAGGGAGAGGGCGTTCTGGACGGCGGCGGCGGTGATGACGTTGGGGAGGGACTCGGCGCCGTCGGCATCCACGGACGTGACCTCGAACGTCGCGCGCGTGCGCCCCTTTCCCCAGGAGTCGGGTGCGGACAGGTCGAGCGGGACGAGGACCTTGCCGTCGCCAGTCGGGAATTCGCCGACCAGCGTCCGGATCCACGCGGGCTCCCACCGGCGGTACAGGCGGTACTTGCGCGCCGGAGGGCCGGAGACCTGGAGTTCGACGAGCGTTCCCTGCACGGGGGCGTGCAGGGAGAAATCCGGCGGAAGAGCGCCCTTGGCCCAGTTGATTTTCACGTCGGCGACCCACTCCGCGGTGTCGGTCATGGAGTGGAGGAAGAGCGTGAGCCGGCTGTGGGCGCCGGGATCGTTTTCGCCGAGCAGGTGGGCCTCGCAGTGCATGCCGATCGCGACCGTCACGATCATCCCGGCCTCGGCCTGCATGCCGCCCTTCCAGTGTTTCCGCCCGAAGAGGTCCGTGGAGAGCGGGTCGTACGGGTGGCCCGTGTCCCAGCGGCCGCTGGAGTCGGTGGTGCCGGAGCGAAGCGCGCCGCTTTTGCCGCAGGGGACCAGCGCGACGGTCGCGCCCGGCACGGGGTTGCCGTCGCGGTCGAGGATGCGGATGACGACCTTGTCGGGCGCCATCTCGTGCCACGCGGGGGGCTTCACGCCGCGCACGCCCTGCAGGAACCGCCG
>CAVPNQ010000180.1:0-10938 GCA_963706735.1 uncultured Planctomycetia bacterium | reverse complement strand
GGCGAGGACCCAGGCGAGGAGGCCGCCGGCGGCAGCACGGGCGAGGACCGGCAGACCGGACCCCGTGACGCCCCTGCCCTGGAGGTCGTCGAGGCGGGCCTGGAGGAAGCGGCGGGCCGCCGGCGAAGCGCCCGCCGCGGAGGCTTCCCAGGTTCCTTTGCCGTCGGTCCAGGAGGCGCGGACAGAGTGAAGCGCGGTGTCGGGGTGCAATCCGAGGAGGCCTCCGCGGCGGTAAGCCAGCGGAGAAGATTCGTCGTATCCGAGGCGCATCGCGGCCGCTTTTGCCGCCTTTTCCCAGGCATCGCGGTCCGGCGCAGGCTCTTCGCGGAGGAACTTCACGGTTTATTTGCGATGCATGAGGGCGAAGACGATGAGCGCGACGATGCCGCCGACGATGACCAGGAAGACGATGAGGACGACGAGCTTGTCGTATTTTCCGACGGGGTGCTCGCCCTTCACGATCTGCCCGCTGAAGCCGTTGACGAGGAGCCGGTAGTTCTTGCCCTCGTAGGTGTAGTTCCAGATCCAGAGCGGGAGGTGGACGAGGTGGGTACCGTCGATGGAAATCTGGGTATCGCAGTCGGTCAGGGTCGTGACGCGGCCGTCGGCGATCGCGCGGTTGTATCGCACGATCTGCCCGCGGGCCTCTTCCTCGGCCTGCTGCTGGTTGATCTGGCCGTTCTTGATCGACATCTTTTCCGGGATTTCCTTCAGGTTGAACGGCGTCGCGCCCTGGAGCAGGTTGACGCCGGTCGAATTCTCGTTGCCGAGGCCGAAGCTCAGGAAGAACCCGCCCCAGTCCGCGGCCGTTTTCAGTGCGCCGGGGTTGAGGGCGTCGATCCCGAACCACTCCTCGCCGCGGCGGGCGTACACCGACCAGTTGTGCGTGTTCTCGAACGACCCGCTCGCCGGCTCCCAGTACGTTTCAGTCCGCGAATTCTTCCCGTGTCCCACGGTGCGCGAGCGGCGGTTCTGGCCGCTCCACTGCGTGAAGCTGCGGCACGCGACGACCCAGAACGGGAGGACGATGCCGTCGCGTCCCTGGAAGGCGGCGCGTTCGGGAAGGTCCTTGGGCTTGAAGAAACCGACCCCCATCCACTTCTTGATCGCCAGCGTCATGGCCGTTTCGTCGGCGCGCGGGGCGAGGCAGAAGTGCTTCTCGACGGCGACGATGTTGCCCATGCCCGCGAGCATGACGGTGGAGCCGCAGTAGCCGCAGGTGAGGGTCGCTTCGCCGGAGAGGTAGTCGATCGGGGCGCCGCAGGACTTGCACTGGAGTTGCTGGCGGACGGCGTCAGTCACTTCGGGAGCCTCCTGGTGGAAGAGGGCGGATTGTACTCTGAGCGTGGAAGAAAATCCCCGCAGGCCGGGCTGTGCCGGCACGGTTCGAATTTCAGGAAGGTCCTCAGTCGTCGGGCCGACTCCGCCCGACCTGCGGAGATTTTCTTCCACGCTCAGAAGAAAACAAAAAATAACCGGGGCCGGCTCATCGCCGGCCCCGGAATCATGGAATGCCCGCGATGCGCTACCCCTCGACTCGCTTCGCTCGCTCGGGGAAACGCTCGCCTTCGGCGAGCGTTACTGGAACTTGAACGTCTTCTGGTTGTCTCTCCACCACTTCTTCCACTCGTTCCAGTCCTCGCCGAAGTCCTGGCCGGTCACCTTGTTGAGAGCGCGCTTGCACTCCTCGCGCACTCCGCCGCCGCCGCCGGGGCCGCGTCCCTTGCCTTTCACCTTGAACGGGAGGTCGATGAGGATGTCCACGGCCCGCTTATCCTTCATGTTGCCCAGGGCACGAACGCAGGCGCGGCTGACCTCCACGGACGAGGCGTTGAGGCAGCCATCCTCGGCCATCCCCATCGCGCGGACGTCGCCGGTCTCGCCGACGGCGTCCCAGGCTTTCACCAGGAGCTTCTGGTTCTGCTCGGTCTTCATCCACGCGAGCACGACGGGAAGCCCGTTCTTGAGGTCAAGCGTGAGAATCGGGGCGACGACCAGCTCCTTCAGCTTCACGCTCGTGTCCTTCAGCGCCCCGCAGAGCGGCTTGAATACCTTCGGATCCTTCGAGTCGATCAGCCGCTGCGCCGCGTCGATCTTGTCCTGCTCCACGGCGCCCTTCATGGCCGCCTCGTACGAAGCGATGTCGCGCTCGAGCTTCTTGGCCGGGTCCACGTTCTGCGACGCCGCGAACTTGTCCAGCGCGCCGTTCATCGTGGTCGCCAGCTGGTCCGCGTCGAGCAGGCCGCAGCGGTTCAGCTCGGCGCCCTCGAGGTCCACGAAGATGAACCCCGGTACCACCGCCGGCTTGAACTTGTCCCAGATCTCCGTGACTTCCTTGGTCGCGGCCACGCAGACGAACTTCCGCGCCGCCGCCGCACACGCCGGGTCCGTGAACTGCCCCACCTTCGAGTTCAGTTCGCCCGGGGTGACCGAACCGTCGTGCACGTACACCAGGATCGGCTTCTGCTTCTCCTTCGACTCCGTCTTCGCCTCGGCGTACGTGGACTTCCACGTGAACTTCTGGCTCGCGATCGCTTCTTCCTTGGAAGCGCGGATCGCCGCCAGGAAATCGAGCATCTTGTCCGGGTTTGCCTCGGGGATTTCGCCGCGCGGGATGCAGCGGAATTCCGTCCCGTCGGGATTGATCACGCGCAGCTGCGGGACGTCGTCGATTTTCCATTTGAAGTGACTCTTGACCGCCTCGGTCGCCTCGATTTTCACGGCGGCCCAGTTTTCCAGTTCGTTCTGCACGGCGATGTTGGGCCACACCTTGTCGTTGAGCCCCTTGCAGACGTGGCACTGGGGGCTCCAGATGTAGACGAGCATCAGCTTGCCCTTGTCTTTCGATTCCTTCTCCGCCTCTTCCAGGGCCGTGCCGAAATCGGCACGGGCGGCGGAGGCGGCGAGAAGCAGGGCGGTGGCGGTCAGCAGACGGCGCATTTAGAGCTCCCTTCGTGGACGCAGTTTAGGCGTGGAGGTATAACCCGTGAGATCTACGAAAGTTGTATGAAGAAGGGTGGGAAAAAACTCGATTCCGGGAGAGGTCGAGTTCCGTTCTCACCACTGCCACAACTCCTTGCTGAATAACACCTTGCGGATGTACAGCCTCCCCGGACCGCTCCCGCAGGCACTTCAAGGACGCCCCGCCTCCCCCCTCATTACACCTTCCGGCGCGATTCCACCCCCCCACTTTGACCTTTCCCCTCCCTCCCCCGTCAGATCTACCGGACGAGCTCCTCGCGGGGCGCGCCCAGGGCGGAGACCGGATGGCCTTCGAAACGCTGGTTCTCCGCTACCTGGGTCCGGCCCGCGCGTTCTGCGCCAAGCTCCTCAGGGATCCGATCCTGGCCGAAGACGCCTGCCAGGAGGGTTTCCTGAAAGCGTGGCGCGGACTGCCCGGATTCCGGGGAGAAGCGAAATTCCGGACGTGGCTGTGGCGGATCCTTTTCAACGCGGCGCAGGACCTGCGGAAGCCGAAGCCCGAGTCGATCGGCGACCGCGAGTTCGAGGCCGTGCCCGAAAGGGACGTCGTCGCGGAGGACGCCGTCGCGCGCGAGCTCGCGGCCCTTCCGGATCGACAACGCGAAGTCATGCTGATGCGTGCAGAACTGGGGCTGGACCTGGAAGAAATCGCGGCGGCGCTCGGGATCACGTACGAGGCGGCGAAAGCCAACCTGAGCCTGGCGCGTAAACGACTCAAGGAGCGACTGCCATGACGTGCGAGGAATTCCTGGACCTCTGGGACCGCGGCGACCGCTCCCCCGAAACCGCTTCCCACCTCGCCTCCTGTCCCGCCTGCAAAGCTCTTCTCGCCGTCGATGACCGCGTGCGCGGCTGGAAAGCGCCGCTCCCGACGGGGACCGACGCCGAATTCCTCGCGAAACTGCGCGCGAAAATCGAGAACAAACCCGCCGCCCCGCGCCTCCGCGGCCCCCGGCCGGTCGCCACCGGACCTTCCCCGTGGCTCCGCTTCGCCGCCGCCGCCGTCCTCCTGGGGGCGATGGGGGCGTCGTACCTGCTGGGAAGGGCGACCCGGGTACCGGAGCGCAAGGAAGGACCGCCGGTGGCCGGCGTGGGCGAGGGGCCGAAGAAGCCCGACGTGCCGGTGACCCCGCGGGATCCTGGCCCGCTCGAGAAGCCCGAACCCGAAAAGCAGAGATCGGACTTCCGCGACCGGCTGGTGGCCGCCGCCGCGGGGCCAGGCCGCGAGGCGTTCATGGCGCAGGTGAAGGGCGGCGTGGACCGCGCGCGCTGGTTCGCGTCGTTCCGGTCGGCGGACGCGGAAGAGCGCGGCGCCGCCGTGACGATCGCTTCCATCCTCAAGGACGCCGCGGTGGCGCCGCAGCTGGGTGCGGCGGCGGCGAAGGGGGACGAGAAGGCGATTGAGGTGCTGGGGGAGCTGGGCGGCGTGGAGTCGGTGGTGGTGCTGGCGTCGCTGGCGGGCGTGCCTGCGCGGCGCACGGCGGTGGTGGACGCGCTCGCCGCGACAGGGTGCCCCGAGGCGGGCGAGGCGCTGGCGGCGATCGGGGCGTGGAAAGCGGAAGCCGCGTGGAGGAAGCTCGGCCCGAACGCCGCGGCGGCGCTCATTCCGCGCCTGCGGGCCGGCGGACGCGCATCGCTGGGCGCGGTCGAGGCTGCGTCCTGGGCGCGGGCCGAACGGGCCGTGCCGGAGCTGGTGAAGCTGCTTGCGAAGGCGGAGACGCACGACGCGGCGGCGAGAGCGCTCGCGGCGATCGGCGGCAATGCGGCACGGGAAGCCCTTGCGGCGGCAGCGGACACCGATGATGCGGTGGTAATGGAAGCGCTGCAGCAGGCGCACGCCGGGGAGGATGTGCAGCGCCGGATGCTGGACGTCCGCCTTTCGGTGGCCGACCGCCTGCGGGCGACGCACGTCGTCTGCGCCCTCAACGATCCCCTCTCGATCCCGGACCTGATCCGGGCGCTGGAGTGCCCCGATCTCCGCAGCCCCGCGTCGGCGGCGCTCGGGTTGCTGAAGGCGGAGGAAGCCGTGCCCGCCCTCGCAGCCCTTCTCGACGAACGGCGCCACCGCTCGATGGCGGCATTCGCGCTGGGGGCGATCGGGGATCCGAAGGCGGTGCCGGCGCTGGTGGCGGCGTCGCGCGAGAAGGGCTTCTACTCCGAAGCGACGCGCGCGATCGCCCGGATCGCGGATCCCGCGGGGGTCCCGCACCTGCTCGGGGCTCTTGGCGACCGCGAATCCGGCCGGGAGGCGATTGCGGCGCTCGCGAAGCTCCGCGAACCGCGCGCCGTGGTGCCGCTGATCGCCGCGCTCGGCGGCGAGCACAAGGCCGCCGCACTCAAGGCGCTTCAGGAAATCACCGGCGAGAAGCTGCCCGCCCGCACGTCGGACTGGGTGCGCTGGTGGAAGGCGAAGAACAAGGACGCGAAGAACGTGCTGGTTGCCTGGTAGATCCACTAACCGACCGGCCCCGGGGGGGAACCCGGTCTTCGGAGGTGTTGCCATGAAACGATGTCTCGCCGTGCTCGCGCTCTGCGCCACCGCGGCAAGCGCACAGGACGAAGCGGAACGCGCCAGCCGCGCGTACGACGTCCGGTTCCTGACCCGCTCGGTGGAGCATTTCAAGGGACCGGGCCTCGAGCTCGGGTGGTCCCAGGGAGACTCCATCGGGATCGGGGTCTTCGAGGCGGAGGGCAACTCCCCCGTCACCGGCGAATTCCTCGCGTCCGCCATCGTCACGAACTTCGACGAGGATTCCTGGAGCGACTCGCGCAATTCGATCGAGTATTCGTCCGGCGTCCTCTACGTGACGCAGACGAAGGAGAACCATGAGAAGATCTCGAAGTACGTCGAGATGCTCCGGCGTCGGTTCTCGCGGCGCATCGTGGTCGAGTCCGACGTCCTCCTCATCGCTCCCGCGGCCTTCGCCGCCACGGGGGCCCTTCCCGGCATCCTCACCGCCGAACAGGAAAAGGCCCTTCGCGACGCCGCGGCCGACCCTGCGCGGGGACGCTCGCTGACGCTCCTGCGCGCGGTCGCCATGAACGGCCAGCGCGTGTTCGCGGCGGACATGAAGCAGACGTCGTACGTCCGCGATTACGACGTCGAGATCGCGCAGGATGCGGTCATCGCGGATCCGGTCTCCGGCGACCTCCGCCACGGGACCGTCCTCGACGTGAAGCCCGTCCTCACCCACGACGCGGCCACGGTCATGATGGAGACGCGCTTCTCGATGGCCCGTCCCCGCTCCATGACGACCTTCGACACGGGCGTCCCGGCGCTCGGGACGATCCAGATGCCGTCGCGGGACATCCTGCGCACGAAGACGACGCTGTCCTGCCCGATGGGCCGCACGGCGCTTCTCTGCTCGGGCGTGCTCTCCGGCGAGAAAGACTGGATCGCCGTGGTCCTCGTCAGGCCGACGCTGAGCGGCCAGACGGCCGGCGACGAGACGGCGTCTACGGAGAAGCGGCAGCTGCGGATGTTCGACGTTTCGAGCCTGACGGCGGGACTGAGGGATTTCCCGGGCCCGGCCCTCGACCTGCTGTGGGGGGACCGGGACGCAGGTGCCCCGACGACGACCTTCGTGCCTCCTTCCGATGAAGGCTCGGGATTGAGCCCCGAGGCGCTCATCGCCGCGATCCAGAACAACGTGGCCCATTCCTCCTGGACAAACTCACGCAACCGCCTGTGGCAGATGGGCGACCAGATCGTGGCCGTCCAGTCGCCCGCCGTGCTGGAAGACATCGCGAAATTCCTGGCGGTCGCCGCCCCGGCGCGCAATCGCCTCATCGGCGTCGAGATGGCGATCGTTTCGATGGACGAAGCGACGTGGTCGGCACGGAGAGCCTCCCTGTCCGGCGGTTCACCCGCCGAGGACGGCCTCAAGGACCTTCTCCAGGCCGCCACGAACGGCTCGGGTCCCCTGCTCGTGTCCAGCACCGGCGGCGTCTGCATGAACGACCAGCGCTTCCATGTCTGGGCCGGCCGCGACCAGGCGTACCTGCAGGACATGGACGTCGAGATCGCGCAGGGGGCTTCCTGCGGCGACCCGGTGATCGGCATCCAGGAGAGCGGTTCCTGTCTCGACATCCGGCCGACGCTGGCGGGGGACGGGAAGCGGCTGCACGTGGAGTTGCGTCCGGGCTGCGCCATCGCGCAGGAGCCGGTCGCATTCGACACGAAGGCTGCGAATGTCGGGAGGATCCAGAAGGTGCGGATGACGATCGTGGACATGCGCACTCAGATGTTCGTGACGGACGGGGCATGGGCCCTGGCCGCGATCACCACGGGCTCCGCGGGCGGGAAAGCCACGTACTACGCGACCCTCGTCCGCGTCCGCACCATGGAGGCCAAATAACATGCGCACGATCGCCATCCTGCTCGCCGCGGCGCTTTTCGCCGTGGCCGAGGACAAGACCATCCTGCACATCTACGACGTGAAGGCGCTGACGGCGAGAATCACGCAGAACCGCGGGCCCGCGCTCGGGTTCGGCGCATCGGGCCTGGGTGACGGCTCCGAGTTCGGGGTCGGGACGAGCGGCGGAGAAGAAGAAGGGACCGCAATTCCGGGTGAAGACCTGAAGCTCCTGATTTCGAAGTCGGTCGCCCCGGGCACCTGGGACACGCCGCCAAACTCGATCGAGTACCAGGACGGGCAGCTGTTCGTCAGGCACTCTCCGGAAACGCAGGAACAGGTGAAGTCGTTCCTGGGAGTCCTGCGCAGCCACATGCTCCGGACCGTGGTGGTCGAGGCCGACGTCTACCTCCTCGCCCCGGGCGTCCTCGACGTGCCGGCAGGAACCGTGCTCACGGACGCGCAGGTCAAGGCGCTCGATGCCGCCGCCGCCGACCCGGCGCGCGGCCGCCGCGTGGCCTCCCTCCGCGCCTGCGGCCTCAACACGCAGCGCTTCCATGCCAAGGCCCTCGACGAGGAGTCGTACCTGCGGGACTCCGACATCGAGATCGCCGAACGGGCGGCCATCGCCGACCCGATCGTCGGCCTGCGGTTTTCAGGCCACATGCTCGACGTCCGCCCCACGCTGTCTCCGGACGCTTCTCTCGTCTTCCTCACCGTGAGGTTCGATTCCTCGGAACCCCTCGCGATGCGGACGTTCGAGCCGGGAGGAAAGACCCTCGGCGTCATCGAGCAGCCCGACAACGGCGTCTCCCGCACGCGCGCGAACCTCGTCGTTCCGGTCGGCCGCTCCGCTCTCCTCTCCTTTTCGTCCTTCGGCAACGCCCGTCCCGGATGGTCCCAGGCAGTCGTCATCCGCCCCGGCGTCCAGGCCGACGCCCCCCTGCCTTTCCCCGCCTCCAGCGAGAAAATCCAGCCTCGCCTCTTCGATACCCGCTTCATCCTCGGCCGCGCCGATGACTTCCCGGGCCCCCGCCTGGGCGGCGTGCTCGAAAGCGGCGACGGCGAAGGCGGACCCTCCACGGCCTTCATCCCGGATGCGGAGGAAGGGGTCTCCGTGAGTCCGGACCAGCTCGCGAACATGATCAGGCGGGGCATCGCGCCCGACAGCTGGGAACGCGGCGACCTCGCCCTCTCCTCCAACGGGGAACTGTTCGTGCTGCAGACGCCGGAAAACCTGAAGCTCGTGGAAGAGTTCCTGAACCGGCTGGTGTCGGACCGCGCCCGCCTTGTTTCGGTCGATTCGTGGGTGCTTGCGATGGACGAAGCGGAGTGGCGCACCCGCCGCGCCGCTCTGTCCGGCGACATCGCCGACGCGGCCTGGACGGACGTGCTCGGGGCGGCGGCGAAGGGCGGCCCGGTCCGGACGGTCGGGACGGCGTGCGTGGCGGGCCTGAACGGCACGCGCTTCCATGCCGCCCAGGGCACGACCCGGGCTGTGATCCTGGACTACGACGTCGAGATCGCCCAGGAGTCCAACTCGCTTGACCCGATCCAGACGGTCGTGGTCGAGGGGATCTCCCTCGACGTGACGCCGTCGACGGTCGGGAACGGCGGCCAGGTGCAGCTCGACCTGCGGCCGACCACGGTGCTGAGCGGCGAACCGAAAGTCTTCCCGCTCCAGGACAAGGGCTCGAAGGTGCAGGCCGTCGAGCTGTCCGACTTCGGCGTGCGCACGCAGATGCTCGTGGATGCCGGGAAGCCCACCCTCGTCGGGGTCGCCACGCGGCCGAAGGAGGGAGGGACGGAAGTCCTGGTGCTCTTCGTGAAGGCGACGGTGATCGACGTGAAGTAGGTTCCGGGATTCGACCAGCGGGGGCCGCGGCGACGCGGCTCCCGTTTTTTTGTCGCCGCACAAGTTAGCCGGGAATAACTTTTCTCCCCCGCCCGTTCCGTATCATGTCCCTTTCACCTTTCCCGTCCCCAGGAGACCCACCATGATCCGCCTCCGCCGCTCCGACGACCGCGGCCACGCCGACCACGGCTGGCTCGACGCACGCCACACCTTCTCCTTCGCCGATTACCACGACGAAGAACACATGTCCTTCCGCTCCCTCCGCGTCATCAACGAGGACCGCGTCGCCCCCGGCGCAGGCTTCCCCACCCACCCCCACCGCGACATGGAAATCCTCACCTGGCCCCTCGAGGGCGCCATCGCCCACAAGGACTCCACCGGCGGCAACGGCGTCATCCGCCCCGGCGAAATGCAGCACATGTCCGCGGGAAGCGGCGTCCGGCACTCCGAGTTCAACGCCTCGGACAAGGAAGCGCTCCACCTGCTCCAGATCTGGCTGGTTCCCGAGACGAAGGGGATCCCGCCGAGCTACGAGCAGAAGCAGTTCCCCGGACACGGCCTCGTCCTCGCGGCGTCGCGCGACGCCCGCAAGGGCTCGCTCAAGATCCACCAGGACGCCGACGTCTGGGTCGCCCGGCTCGACAAGGGCGAGGAAGCGAAGCTGGCGCTCAAACCGGGTCGCCACGCATGGGTGCAGGCGGCGAAAGGCTCGATCTCGGTGAACGGCGAGAAGCTCGCGCAGGGCGACGGCGCGGCGATCTCGGACGAGAAGGAACTGCTGCTGAAGGGCGGCGGCGAATGCGAGGCCATCGTTTTCGACCTCGCCTGAAAACGGTGCATCGCGGACGCGGAGAGGGCGGTAAAGGCCCTGAACGGCCAATTCCTGCAGCGCCTTTTCCGCGTTCTTGCCGTTCCTACTTTATCTCGGCAGCCGCTTCCCTGCCGCCGTCCGTCTCAGGTGCCCACCGGGCGATTTCGGCGTACGCAGCTTCGCGATCCACCCGCTCTTCCAGCCGCTTCGCGATCGCGTACCCGATTTCGGCGGCGCGTTCCTGCAGCCGGGAGCCCTTCTCCGACCACTTGAGGCAGAGCAGGCACGCGGACCATGCCCCGTCCCAGGCCTTGAGGCGGAAGCGGGCGATCGCGAGGTTGAAGGCCGTGTCGGCGGCGGGCTGCAGGTCGAGCGCGACGGACAGGTGCGGTTCCGCGTCAGCGGGCTGCCCCATTTCGAGCAGGACCGAGCCGAGCTCGGCGCGGACCTCGGCGCTCTCGCCCGACTTGAGCGCCTCCTCGAGCCGCGCGCGCGCACCGTTCAGGTCCCCGCCATGACGCAGTTTCGCCGCGTCTTCGAGCACCGGGTCCGCAAGGACCGGGGCTGTGAACAGGAGCACGGCGGCAAGAGCAAGTCGCTTCAAGTCTGGCTCCTTTGACGCCTGACGGCGAGACGGTTAGAGTCCGCGCCCATTATGCGCCAAAACACACTCGACCGGTTCTGCGAACAGCTCGCCGCGAAGACCCCTACCCCCGGAGGCGGCTCGGTGGCCGCGCTCTCCGGCGCCCTCGCCTGCTCCCTCGGGGCGATGGTTGCGCGGTTCTCGAAGGACGACCCGACCGCTGAGAAGTGGGACAAGCAGCGGAACCGATTCCTCGACCTGATCCTCGAGGACTCGCAGTCCTACGACGGCGTCTCGGCGGTGTTCAAGCTCGCGAAGGACGACCCCGCGCGTCCCGGGCGGATGCAGGAAG
>CAVPNQ010000179.1:0-3484 GCA_963706735.1 uncultured Planctomycetia bacterium | reverse complement strand
GCGCGTCCGCCCACTTGGCCGCCCCCACCGCCCCGCCGTCCATCCGGACCTGCGCGTCCCCGCCCGCCTTCTTCAGCCGGCGCAGCTGCGCTCCCGCCATCCCCCACATCCCCCGCTTCTCGAACGCCACCGCCAGCTCCGCCATCGCCTGCGCCGCCTGCGCGGACTGCGGGTGCTCGCGGAGGAACTTCTGAAGCGCTTCGCAGGCCCCCGCCCAGTCGGATGCGGCGAAGCGGGCATGGCCGGCGCCGTAGGAGGCGTCTTCGGCGGCGAGGGAGTTGGGGAAGCGGCTGAGGAGGTCTTCGAAGAGGGCGGGGTCGTTGTCCTTGCGGGCGCGCGCGAGGAGGGCGGCGGCCTCGGCTTCGAAGGAGGCGTAGGGTTCGCGTCCGGCGGAGAGGAGGACGTCGATGGCGCGGCGGGCCTCGACGCGCGCGAGGTCGCCGCCTTCGCGCGCCTGGTCGCCGTGTTTGCCGATGAGCTCCTGGTAGAGCGTGATGGCGCCCACGATGTCCGAGGCGGCGCGGCGGGCCTGGGCGGCCGCGAAGAGCAGCTCGAGCCATTCGCCCTCGGTGGACGCGAATGCGCGGGCCTTCTCGTATTCCTCCGCGGCGCGGCGCGCGCCGTCGCTCTTGCGAAGCATGGCGGAGGCGGCGGTCATGCGGTTGCGGAACAGGGTGCGGCGGCACGCTTCGGCGACGATGCGCGAAGCCTCGTCGCCGCGCTTCTCGGCGAGATCGAGGGCCTGCAAAAGCGTCTGCTCGGCGCGCTGCGTGTCGCCGAGCGACTGGAGGCAGATCGCAAGCCGGTACCGCAGGTACGCCGACCCGGGGCTCTTCGCGATCTCGGCCTCGAGGAACGCCTTGGCCTTCTGCGGGTCGTAGCAGACAGTGAGGAGCCGGTTCCCCGCGGTGACGACCGCCTGGTCCACGAACATCAGGTGCCCCGCCATCCCGTCCACGGGCCACGGCCAGAAGGTCTTTCCGGCGTTCGCGTCCTTGAACCCAAGCCGGATCATCCCGGACTTGAGCGGCAGGTAAACCCCGTCCGCCCCGATGAGTCCCCGCCCGAGCGGCGCGGACGGCAGCACCATCCGCTCGTCCCACACCTTCTTGAAACCTCGCAGCTCCACCGCCATCACCGAGTCGCCAGACAGGTAAATCACGCCGTCCCGGACGCCGACGATGTAGCGGAAATCGGGGTCGTTTTCGCGCAGGCGATCCGATTTCGGGAATTGCCAGAGCAGCTCCCCGTCCTCCGCCGACAGGCACAGCAGGAACGGCCCGTCCAGCGGCGCCACCACGACTTTCTGGCGGCCGTCGGAAGGGTCCTTCGCGACGTAGATGGGGCTCTGCAGCCACGACACCGGGTTGCGCGGGATCTCGTAGGCGTCGCGGATCGGCTCGACCTTGAAGCGCGGGTACCGGCGCGCCCAGAGCACGCCGCCGTCGGTGCGGTCGAGGCAGGCGATCACGCCGAGGTTCGTGCAGGCGAGGATGCGGTCCCCGCTCAGCGTCAGCGCGTGGGGCACGGATTCGCGCGTCGTGTTCCCGAACAGGTTGATCTCGGGAATCCCGCTCGCCACGAACGTCTTCCACAGCTCTTTTCCGGTCCGCGCGTCCAGGCAGACGACCCAGTGCTCGGCGGGATCCACGGGCGTCGCCCAGTACGTCGCCGCGCAGTAAAGCCGGTCCCCGTCCACCACCGGCGCCCCGTGGTAGCTGGCGCGCTTCTCGAAATCCTTCCCGACGATTTCCCCGCCCTTCTCCCAGAGGCGCTTTCCCGTCTGCGCCTCCACGCAGAAGAGCTTCCGGTGCGGGACCGGGTACACCGCGATCAGCCAGGTCATCTTGACCTGCTGGGGCTCGACAGTCGTGGTGAGCGTGAAGTACGCGAGCCCGGCCGAGAGGGTCGCGCCGTAGAGGCAGCGCTCCTCGTACATGATCTGGCTCGGGGACTCGAGTCCCTTTACCACCCACAACGGCCGCCCGCCGTCGCTCGCGAGTTCCTTCGCCCACGCGAGGTGTCCCTCGTTCACGACGATCAGTCCGTCGGCGATCGCCGGCTGCGTGAGCAGGCTCTCAGGGTACTGCGAGTTCCAGCCGCCGCTCCAGCCGCGCATCTGCGGCGCCCACGCCGGGCCCTCCGTGAACGAATACCGCGCCGTCGGCGGCGGAATTCCCTTCACGCCCGCCGCGACGCGGTCGCGCGAAGAGCTTCCCCCGAACGTCGGCCAGGCGGCCCATGCCGGGGCGTCGTCGCCTGCGGGGTGAAGAAGGGTGCGCGCGAACGTGATGACGTCGCGGACGGAGGCGGGCTTGCCGCGCCAGCGGATCCGGTCGGTCACCGCGGCGCCCAGCGCGGCCTCGAGCGCGTCGAGCTGTTCGCGCTCGTTGAGACTCCCCAGGTCGATCGCGAGCTTCGCGGCCGCGGCCGCGCGGCCCGTGCCGTCGCCGGGGTTCTCGATGAGCTGCCAGAGGGCCTCCGCTTCGCCCTCGACGTCCCCGGCCTCGCCCAGCACCTGCGCCAGCCGTTCGCGGACCTCGCGCTCGCGCGTCGAGTTCGGGAAGTCCCGGAGAATGCGCCGGAAGTCGCGCGCCTCCCGCGCGGACGTCATCGCCGCGCCCACGCGCGGATCCACCTGCCGGCGCCACGCGGCCAGGCCCTCGGGAGGCAGCTCCCGCGCCACTTTCGCCGCCAGCTTCCGCGCCGAAACGTACTGCCCGGCCGCCCCGAACAGCACCAGCCGGTCGCCGTACTGCTCGACCAGCTCCGCGAGCTTCGACGCTCCTTCGTTCCACTTCGCGGCCTTGAAGAGCGTCGTGGCGCGGTCGAATTTTTCCGCGGCCTGCCGGTTGTCCGCGACGCCCGCGCCGCTGATGGGAAAGCGGTCGGCGTCTTCCGCGCCAAGGGGGAGCACGGCCGTGGCGAGCACGGCGAGCGAGAGGAGGATGGCCGGGATGGGTCGTTGACTCATGGTGGAAGGCGGTTCCCCCCGGACCGCCCGCTTCCTCAGATCAGCCTCACGAATTTCCGGAAGACCCACTCGATGGTGATCAGCAGCGCGAACAGGATGTAGACGAGCGGGGTGTCCCACAGGTCCTGTTCCTTCGTCTCTATATCTACGATCTCGCCGGTCTCTTTGATGGTGGAAAGCAGTTTGTCGATCTCATAAAAGGGCAGGAACTTGCCCCGGGTGGTCTCGGACACCTTGATGAGCGTCTGGGCGTCGAGGATCGGGTTCTCGATCTCCTGGTTCGGTTCGCCGACGGCGAAGGCGACGACAACCTTCGGGTCCGAATCGTCGAGGCCGCGGGGGCCCAGCGCCAGCTCGTACCGGCCCAGCCGGCTCGGGTTGTACGTCCCTTCGAACACGCCGGCCTTCCGCGGATCGTTCTGCGGGTTCTCGGCCGCCTTCATCTCGATCTCCGCGGGCATCTGCTCCGGCGCCGTCAGCGTCACGGTGTACGTCGGCTCGCGAAGCGGC
>CAVPNQ010000178.1:0-4292 GCA_963706735.1 uncultured Planctomycetia bacterium | reverse complement strand
CGGCAGCAGCCGCGGCAGGTTCCGCAGCGGAAGGCCGCTTCGCCAGAGAATCACCACCGTGATCCCGACGGCGGCCGCGCCGGCGATCGCGTACGCGGGAAACGCAGCCACGGTGGGGGAGAGGCCCATGCCCGCGGTGAACAGGAAGACGAGACCGCCCTGCACATAGAGGAAGAGGATGGACGCGATGAGGCCGTCGGCGAGGTCGATCGTGCGCGGCGGGGTCGCGGACGGGTCGAGCAGGATGTCGAACCGGGCGGAGGCTTTCTGCCACAGGCCGACGGCGAGCGCGGCGAAGGAGATGATGCTGGCCGCGCGGGCATAGGCGGACGGCAGCCAGAACCCCGCGGTGAGCAGGCCGCCCAGCAGCATGATGAGGTACATCAGGTCCACCCGCAGCCGCCGGTGGACCTCGGTGGCCGTGGGGTCGAACCCCAGCACGCCGATCGACGACGCGATCAGCGCGTACACCGGCAGCCCGAGCACGATCCACACCAGCGCCGTCACGTCCTGCTCCGTCACGCCCCCGCGCCGCACGATCACGAAAATCTCCGCCGCGAGCGACCACGTGATCGCGATCGTCGCCCAGAGAATCGCCTTGCGCAGGATCACTCCGCTCACCCGCTGCGGAAACGTGTACAGCAGCCACAGCGCGTCCTTCTCGTGAAGCAGCACCCCGGGCGCCGCGCTCAGAAGCGCATACGCCCCGATCCCGAATGCCACCGCCCCCGACATCAGCGGCGACCCGAGCGCACGCTTCAGCATCCCCGGGTTCAGGATCACCTGCGAGAGGCCGACGAGGATGGGCAGAAGCGCGACCTGGACGAGCAGCACCTTGTCGCGGAAGAGCAGTTTGATTTCCTTCCCGAGAAGCCCTTCCATCCAGCCGTCCGAGCCGCCTGCGGACGTGACCGTTCTCGCCGAGGCGCGGCCCATGGCGGGGGTGACGGCTTCGAGGCCGCGGTGTGTCGCCCAGGTGAGGGCGCCGGCGGCGAGGGCCACGGCGCCCAGCGCCCATCCGGCGAGCGCCGCGATCACGAGCGGACCGCTTCGGCCGCCGTGCTCGATTCCGGCGAGCAGGCCGCCGGGGAGCCAGCGGGCCACGGGGCCGCACGCGCGCAGCGCGTCGTAGAGGAACGAGTCGCCCGCGCCGGCGCCGGTGCCGTAGGCCATCGAGGCGAGCATCAGGCCGACCTGAAGCACGACGGCGAACGCCTGCAGATTGCGTCGGCCGCCCGCGCGCAGAAGCCGGTGCGACGCCATCTCCACAACGATCTGCACGCAGGCGACGAGGATGTTCACGAAGAGGGCGCCGCACAGTCCCCAGACGGGCGCCCACCACCCCCACCCCCAGCACAGTCCCGCGATCGTCAGCAGCGGCCCCACCGAAAACCACCCGAGCAGGTTCATCGCCACCCGCTCCGCCGCCTTCGCCGCGTAGATCGCGCGCATCGACACCGGCATCCCGAGCAGCCACTCCACGTCTTCTTCCACGCGACCGAGGTCCGTCGTCGAAATGCCGAGCGCATTGGCGAGGAGCATCAGCATGAGAAGGGCCAGGAGGAAACCCACGCCGTCCAGCACCGCCGGCGCCTTCGAGCGCCGCGCTGTGTTCGACCAGCTGAAGCGCTTCAGCTTCTGGTCCATCTCCGTGAACTGTTTCTTCAGCTCGGGATTGAGCGAGCGCCATCCGTCGGGGTCGTTTTCGTACGGGAAGCGCGGCCGGTCGGGGTCCAGGCCGGCCTTTTCCGGGGCGAGCACGTTGCCCATGTTCTGGATCGCGCCCCAGGCGACGGTGGAGCCGACCTGGATGCCGACGAACAGGATCAGCGCGGTGCCGATCACCGTCATCCCGCGCCGCGCCGGGCCGCCGGTGCGCACAGGTTTCTTTTTCGCGCCCCACCCGCGGAATCCCGAGAAGGCGCCGAGCCTGTTGAAGAACCGCCGGAACCGGAGCCCGAGGATCCGCCGCACGGCGCCAGGAAACGAGAGGCGGTTCAAGCCGACCCGACTCCCGACCCCGAACCTCCATCCCCCAACCTCTCGCCACTCAATCCTGACCCCTCACCACTGCCTTTCGGCCGCGTGACCGCGAGAAACACCTGTTCGAGCGACCCGCCCGGGCAGAACTTTTCCTTCAACTCCGCCGCCGACCCGACGGCCGCAAGTCGTCCCTTGTCGATGATCCCCACCCGCCCGCACAGCCGCTCCGCCATCTCCAGCAGGTGCGTGCTGAGCAGGATCGTCTTCCCCTCCTTCGCCGACTCCAGGATCCAGTCCTGCACGTCCCGCGACGCCCCCGGGTCCAGCCCGTTCGTCGGCTCGTCCAGGATGTAAATCGCCGGCCCGTGAATCATCGCGCACGCCAGCCCCAGCTTGCGCTTCATCCCCGTCGAATAGTTCACCGCATAGTCGTCCGCCGCCTCGAGCAGGCCGAACTTCCCGAGAAGCGCTTCCGCCCGCGCGCGTCCGTCGGCCGAGGGGATGCCGTGCATGTGCGCCACGAATCGCAGGATCTCTCGCCCCCGCAGGTAGTCGTGAAACGTCGGGTTGTCCGGCAGATACCCGACGTGCCGCTTGGCCTCGACCCGGTCCGCATGGCAGTCCAGCCCGTGCAGCCGCGCCCGCCCGAACGACGGCACGAGCATCCCCATGAGCAGCCGGATCGTCGTCGTCTTCCCGGCGCCGTTCGGGCCGAGAAGGCCGAAAATCTCGCCGGGGTGAACCTGCAGCGTCAGCGAGTCGAGCGCGCGGAACGCGCCGTAGTCCTTCGTGAGGGTTTCGGTTTCGATTTCGGGGGAGGGGGACACGCGGCAAATGTTACGCGAAGAGAGGCGAAGGGTTGATGCGATAGAATCTCTGCCGCTTGATTCATCGGCGTGACTCAAATATGATTCACATATGACCAAGGCCAGCATCCGTGACCTCCGCACCCGCTTCCCGCACGTCAGGGCGCTCATCGAGCGTGATGGAGAGGTCCTCATCACCGACCGGGGCAGGGGCATCATGGTCCTCCGGCAATTGGAAGCGGTGGCCGCGACACCGCAGGGCTCCGTCGACTATCTCGCGAGGCTGAAACGCCTGCAACCAAGGCCGATCGGTCGGGCGAGCCGTAAGGCGCTGGACGAGGCGGACCGTGGCGAGCGCTGACCGGACGTACGTCGACCCGAGCGCGCTTCGAAGCCTTTATATCCACGACGATCGCTCCTTGCGCTTCTGTTCCTGGCGCCGCCGGATCGGCGGAACGCTGCTCCTGACGCGCCACGGCTACGGGGAGATCGTGAACTCCGTCGCGCTTGCCGTCTTCCGCCGCGACGTCACCCGGGATGCGGCCCATGTCGCGCTCGCGGCCCTCGACGAGGATGTTTCGGAAGGGCGGCTTCTGCTCGTCGACCTTCTCTGGCGCCGGACGCTCGACCGCGCCGCCGAACTGAGCCGTGTCTACACGCCGCAGCTGGGCACACGGACGCTCGACGTGCTGCATGTGGCGGCCGCGCTGACTCTCGACATGAAGTGGTTCGTCACGTACGACTCGCGGCAGGCGAAGCTGGCCCGGAAGGTCGGGTTGAAAACCGCGAGTCCTTAGCCTGCGGTGACCGTTCTCCGGCACGTGGGAGGCAGTCTCCACTCCTTCCGCCCCGGTTGCCCGAGTTCGCCGTCTCTACCCCGCACGACCAGCTCGGGCTACGATCAGGGTCTCCCATTTCTCCGCGAGAAACCCCATGACGCTGACGATGGACGACATCCGCGCCGCCGCTCCGACCGTGGACGCCGTGACGAAGGAGTACGCCGCAATCCTCGCTTCGCTCGACCGGGCCGCGACGCCCGACGCCCGCGCCGCCGCCGTCAAGGCGTGGGACGACCTCCGCCGCCGGCTCGAAACGTGGAACGCCCTCGTGGACCTGCGCTTCAACCAGGACACCGCCAACGAGGCGTTCAAGAAGGAACGCGAGTTCAAGGACGAGATCGCGCCGAAGCTGACGGACCTGGAGGTGACGTTCAAGCGGAAGCTGCTGGCGGCGCCGTGGCGCGCGGAGCTGGAGAAGAAGTTCGGGCGGCAGGCGTTCGCGCTGTGGGAAGCGGACGTGATGGCGTTCGACCCGGCGATCGAGGGGTCGCTCGTGGCGGAGTCGAAGCTGCAGGCGGAGTACAACGAGCTGTCCGCGTCCGCGAAGATCCCGCTCCGCGGGGAGACGCACAACTTGTCGGGGATCGTGAAGTTCCGCGAGGACGCGGACCGCACGGTGCGGCACGAGGCTGAGAAGGCGCGCTGGGGGTGGAGCAATCAGTCG
>CAVPNQ010000177.1:0-17055 GCA_963706735.1 uncultured Planctomycetia bacterium | reverse complement strand
CCAAGCGTGGCGCGCTAAACCAGGCTGCGCTACACCCCGGGACCATTCAAGGAAGCGGCTTGCGACGAGGGGGGATTAGAGCATTTCGCGGCCGGAGGGGGAAGCGGGGGGGGGGGGCGAAACGCCAGGAAGCCAACTCCCAACCTCCAAGCAAACGCCAAAGGGAAAAACTCCAAGTTCCAACCCGGCGGCGCCGGCTGAACCCGCCCGGTTAGAAGTTGGCGTTTTTCCCTTTGGCGTTTACTTGGAACTTGGAATTTGGCTCCTTGTCATTTGCCTTTACTTCTTCCTCACCTGCCGTCGTTCCGGGAACTGCGGCGGCGGCTCCTGGTGCTGCGGGCAGTACTCCGTCCCCTTGGCCACCGGCGCCACCTTGCACGACTTGCAGAAGAGCAACCCGCAGGACTCGCACATCCGCGTCCCCATCGTCACCGCGTTCCGGCACTTCGGGCACTGGAACTCGTTGTCCATCAGCAGCATCTCGATGTGCGCGCCGAGGAACTCGCCGCAGTCCTCGCACTTCTTCGCGGTCGGCTTGTTCTGCGACTGGCAGAAGCGGCACGTGATCATCTCGCTGGGGTCCGGAGGCGCGACCGGCACGCGGCCGCTTTCCACTCGCTCGAGGTCCGCCAGCAGGTCTTCCGCGGACTGGTACCGGTCATCGCGTTTCTTCGCGATCATCTTCATGATCACGGCCGAGACCCCCGAGGGGATCTCCGGGTTGTGCGCGGACGGCGGCTTCGGCCGCTCGTGCATGTGCTGTTCCATCAGGATGATCGGCCCGTCCCCCTCGAACGGCCGCCGCCCCGTCACGAGGTAGTAGAACGTCACCCCCAGCGAATAGATGTCGCTTCGCCCGTCCTGGTGGTCGCCGCGCCACTGCTCCGGCGGCATGTAATACGGCGTCCCCGTGATCGTGTCCGTCTTCCTCACGTCCCGCGTCTCGATCGCGAGCCCGAAGTCCCCGACCTTCACCTCGCCGTCCACCGTCACGAACACGTTGTCCGGCTTCACGTCCCGGTGCACCAGCCCGTGCTTGTGCGCGTGCCCCAGCCCCTTGGCGATCTCCCGCACGATCTTGATCGCCTGCCCCGCCGGGATCTTCCGCCGCCGGTCCATGATCTCCGCGACCGTGTGCCCCTCGATGAACTGCATCAGGATGAACGTGTACCCGAACTTCTGGCCCACGTTGTAGACCTGCACGATGTTCGCATGCTCGAGCTTCGCCACCGAGCGCGCTTCCGTCACGAAGCGCTGGATCATGTCCGGGTCCTTCACCGACACCGACAGGATCTTCACCGCCATCGGCTTGTTCAGCGCGACGTGAAGCCCCTTGTACACCGTCGCCATCCCGCCGCGCCCGACCCGCTGCGTCACCTGCACCCCGCTGAACATCTTCCCGATGATCGAGTCCTGCACCTCGCCCGTCGCGGTGATCGCCTCCGTCCGCGCCGTCACCAGCCGCTTCACGGGCACCAGCTCCGCCTTGCACCGCTGGCACGGCAGCTTCGTCTTCGCCAGCTCCTCGCTCACCGTGTACGTCGCCTCGCAGTTCGGGCACTTCATCACGACTTTCTTCTGCAGCCGCAGCAGCCGCGTGACGTCGCCGAGTTTCAGGTACCCGCGCTCCACCATGATCTCGCCCAGCTGCTTCGCCTTGCCTTCCTTTTCCAGCCGCAGCTGCTGGTCGAGGCACTCGAAGAGCTGCTCGTGGGAGACGAGTTTCTCGCGGATGGCGATCTTGCCGAAGAACGCGGACTCGGTGAGGGAGTCGGGGAATCCTGCGGTGGAGGGCGGGGTGGAGGGGGCGGAGGCCGAAGCGGCGGGGAGGTCGACGCCGGCCAGCGCGGTGAGATTGGCGAGCTGCTCGCGCTTGAGGAAACCGCGCTCGACGAAGACTTCGCCGAGGGAAGGGGGGAGTTCGGAGGCCTCGAAGAGGTGGATGCACTCGTCGAGCTTGTCTCGCGTGAGGAGGCCGCTCGCCAGCGCGATGCGGCCGACCAGGAGGTCTTCGTTGGAAGGTTTGCGGGCCATCGTCGTCCAGTGTAGCCGAGCGAATTGCGGGGGACTTCACGAATGACGATCAGGGACCGCGGTGGATCCGGGGCAGGAGTTCCCCCGCGAGGTAGAACGACCCGGCGACGGCGACGAGCCCGCGCGCGCCGGCGAATTGACGCGCTGCGTCAAAAGCCCTGCGCGGCGACCCGAACGCTTCGCCACGTCCCGCGAGCTTCCGGAGCTCGCCCGGCGGCGTCGCTCGCGGGTGGTTGGCCGCGCAGAAAAACAGCCCGTCGGCCGCGCCCGCGATCGTCCCGATGTTCGAGGCGACGTCCTTGTCGGAAGAGGTCCCGAAAACGAGCGCGGTCCTGCGGCGCGGAAAGGCGCGGGCGAGGTGCGCGGCGAGGGCGCGCAGCGACACCGGGTTGTGAGCGACGTCAAGAAGGACGGCGGGGCGGCCGGGGAAGAGCTGCAGGCGTCCGGGAATTGCGGTGGCCGCCGCGGCGCGCCAGCGGGAGGCGGGGAGCGGCGCGGTGGACTGCGCCATCGCCCAGGCGACGGCGAAATTGTCGAGCTGGTGGCGCCCCGGCGTCGCGAGCCGAACAGGCAGGGAAGGAGTTCCGTTCATGGACAGGGTTGCGCTCCAGCGGTCCCGGCGGTCGGCGCTCTCTCCCCGGATCCGCACGTCTCTCCCGACGACCAGCAGCCGGCACCCCGCGCGCTTCGCCGCCCGCGCGATCACCGCCAGCGGCCCCGGCTTGCGCTCCGCGGTGACGATCACGGCCCCCGGCTTGACGATTCCCGCCTTCTCCGCCGCGATCTTCTCCAGCGTGTTCCCCAGGCGGTCCATGTGGTCCCAGTCGATCGACGTGATCCCGCACGCGAGCGGCTCCGGGAGGACATTCGTCGCGTCCAGCCGCCCGCCGAGCCCCACCTCGATCACCGCCACGCCGCAAGCGCGGAACGTCTCGAACGCCGCGGCCGTCATCAGCTCGAAGTACGTCGCGAACTCCCCTGGCGCGGTCTCCGATTTCGCCACCACCCGCGTCATCACGCCCGCGAACCGCTTCCCCGTGATGGCGCGCCCGCCGATCCTGATCCGCTCCAGCATCGACCCCAGGTGCGGCGACGTGTACAGCCCCGTGTTCCCCCCGAACGCGGCCGCAAGAAAGTGCGCGGTCGACCCTTTGCCCTTCGTCCCGGTCACATGAAACGCCGCAAACGCCCGCTCCGGGTGCCCCAGCGCCGCACACAGGCGCTTCATCCGCGCCAGGTCGTACGGCGTCCGGCGGCATCTGGGCGGAGTCTTTTCGTAATTGGTGAAGCGCGAGAGGTAGGCGAGCGCCTGGGCAGAGGAGAGGAAGCGGGGTTGTCGGGGCGCGGGCACGGTGAGGATTCTAAGGTGCGGCGCCGGAATGGCCCCCCACGATCCCGTGCGCATGGCGTGTCCCGGGTTTGTTCGTCCGCGGACGGCTTATCGCGCCGGCCCGCGCCGGGCCCGCAGGATCATGCCGCGCGGGGCGGCCGCCAGCGTGCGCGCCGTCGCGGCGAGCGAGTCCTGGGCGAGAACCTTGGAGAGGTAGCGAAGGCGCGCCGTCGACGAAGCGTCCGGATCCGCAAGCCGCGGTGGCGCCAGCAGCCACGCGAACGCGACGCGCTGCCACCACGCGGGGCGCAGCCGCCGCAGGACCTCGTGAGGCACCTTCGCCCCGAACAGCTCCTCCGCGATCGCCAGGGACGCGCCCAGCGCCGCCCGCGTCCGCGTCTCCGTCGCCCGCTTCGCCACCGCTTCCCAGTCCGGCCCCCGCGCCGCCAGCCGCGCGATGTCCAGGTACTGCCCCAGCGGGCCGAACGCGTGCACCGCCAGATTCGCCGCGGCCAGGATGAACGCGTCCTCGAGGGTGGGGAAGCGCATGCCGGGGCGCACGAGGCGGGCGCGGGCGAGGATCGGGGCGGGGTCCACGCGCATTTCGCGGACGAGGCTCTCGGGCCCGATGAACTTCCAGTGCAGGTCGATGTCCACCGCCGGTTCCCCGGGCCGCTGGCGGATCCAGGATCTCTCCAGCGGACCGACCTTCTCGAGCGGCCCCGCGACGAAACCCGCCGCTTCCAGCGCCCGCCCCGCGGCCGGGACGTCCGCTTCGCACACCAGCACGTCCAGGTCGTTGAACGGCCGCTCCTCCGGAGTCGCATACGCCTCGCGCGCGAGCGCGTACCCCTTGAACCACAGCCCTTCCAGCCCCGCTTTCGCGAACTCCCCGGCCGCGTCGGCGGCGGCCCGGTCGAGCGCGCGCCACCGCTCGGCTCCCGCCAGCGCCGCTGCCTCCAGGCGAAGCCGTCCCTCGGCGGCCCATGGGGGAAGCGACGCCAGTTTCTGGCCGATGAGCGACGCCACGTGGGCGGCGAGGCGGTGGGCGGCGGTGATCTCGGCGAACCCCGCGGCGGAAGCGGGCTCGGGCCAGGCTTCCGGCGGTGCGCCGTGAAGGATCGCGAGGAGCGTCGCGGCGTTGCGATTGCTGCTCGTCATCGCGGAGGCTCGAGCGCAGCGTAGCGCGCGGCGACGTCGGCGGAGTCGTTGACGGGCTCGCCCGCGACCTCGACCCAGGCGTGCGCTTCCGGCGTCCCGGCGCCGGGCTTCACGCCGAAGCGGATCCGTCCTTCGATTCCTTCGCGGCGGAGGAGGGCCCAGAGGACCATCGAGCGTTCGAGGCATTTGGCGCGCGGCCAGGAGCGGCGGGCGGCGGCATTGACGATGCGGCCGATCTGCCGGGCGCGTTCGGTCCCGGGGCCGCGGGGGCCGGTTTTCGCCAGAGGGCAGAGCCGGCCAAGCGCCGCGCGCACTTTGCCGTAACCGGTCGCGGCGACGGCGGGGACCACGAAGGCCTGCAGGGCCGCGGCCCGGACGAGCAGCACCCGGTCGCGCGCGGAAAGTGCCCGCAGCTGCGCGAGCGCGGTCATCGCCGGGGCTCGACCAGCCCCTCGCGCACGAGCTCGCCGACAAGCGCTTCCACGTCCGCGGCGATGCGTTCCACGGGGGCTTCGAACTCCCCGCCGAGCGCTTCCGCGGTTTCGCCGACGGTTTTGCCTGCGGCGAGAAGCGTCCAGGCGCGTGTGCCGATTTCGTCGAGGCCGTAGTAGCGCTCGGACTTGAGGCTCAGGAGGACGGCCTGTCCGTCCACGACGCGCATGAGCGTGTCGGCAGGGACGGCGACGCGGGAAGCGGGTGGGAGCGGCACATGTAAAATCATATCATCCAGGGCGGGCGAAAATCCCGCGGGGTCAGGCTGCGTCGGCCGGGTCAAGGTGGTTCGGGAGGCTTTCCGTTGGCGGCCGACTCCGCCCGACCCCGCGGGATTTTCACCCGCCCTGGGGTCCCGGGTGTGAGAGGGGCCTTCGGCGAATGCGTGCGGGCCAGGATTACGGCGGAAGCCGTTCGAGGACCGGTTCTTCGTCATCGCGCCGGATGTGCAGACGCCATGCGTTGCGGTCGTGGAAGTGCGCGCGCAGGGCGCCGTTCGGCCCCGGGCCCATGTCGCGGGCCCAGACGACTTCGGAGGCGTCGATGTCGGCGCGGTTATAGACCCATTCCAGGTCGGGGTAGTGCTCCGGCCCGTAGGAGACGATGACGAGGTCCTTGCCGGGATGCGACTCGGAGTCCTCGAGCGTGTGTTGCGTGTGGGCGCGGATGTGTCCCCAGGCGCCGACGCCGGCATCCCAGTTGGCCAGCCAGCCGACGAGGACGGCGGACATCACGGCGGCGCCGGGAAGCAAGGTCGCGCCTCCCGCGCGGCCGGCGGGGCGCCAGGTCCGCAGGACCCGCAGGGCACGCATGACCAGCGCGATCACCAGCACGGCGATCGGCGAGGCGTAGTGCGGGAACACGACGGTGAGCGAGACCATCGCCACCCACATGCCTCCCACGGCGAGTGCCGCGAACCGCCACCACCCGCGCAGGAACGCCTTGAACGACACCGCCACCAGCAGGATCAGCACCCCGCACGGGGACCACGCAACCCGGTGCAGCTTGGCCAGCGCTTCGCGCGCGAATCCCCCGGGCGTGCTCTGCGCGGTCCAGTACGGCCGTTCGATCTCGTCGTAGAAGCGCCGCATCGCCTCGTGGCGGTACTCCGGCGCGGGTCGCGGGGCGATCCACGCGAACTGGGAGATCACGGTGTAGGTGTCGTTGTGGACCCAGTAAGGCAGCCGCGTCGCTTTCCCCGTCACGGCGTGGTTGTTGGCGAGCATGGCCCCCGCCGTCATTGCGAGCAGGAGCCCCGCCGGCGCCACGACGCGGGTGAGCCACGTGGCGAGAGGGAAGCGTCCCCTGAACATGGAGACGCCGAGGGCGATCGCGGCGGCCAGGCTTGCCACGAGTCCCTCGAACGGCCGCGAATTCGCGAGGATCGCAACGCCTGCCGCCATGGCGCACGCGGGGGCGACCGCCGGGCGGTCGGCGAGCCGCCGGATCGCGCCGAACAGAAGCGCTCCGCCGAGGAACGCCACCGCGCCGCCCCAGTACGACTGCGCGCCGTTCCCCGCGATCCCGCACCGGGCGACCGTGAGCAGCCCTCCCGCCAGCGCCCAACGCGGCGGCATCCAGGCCCGAAGCGCCCACGCCGTCGCCGCGCAAGACGCCGCCGTGGCCAGCCACACCCCCACGATCGGGTCGCCCGCCAGCAGCAGCCCCACCGCCAGCGCCAGCCCCTGCCCGGGCGGATACTTCGCCATGTACGTCGGCTGATGAAAGATGTGCATGCTCTCGAAATGCACCCAGAACGGATGGGTGGGGTTCGTAAGGCGGAAGTGCGCGTAGGTGTCCGCCGCGAGCAGGTACGCGAATTCGTCATGGGTCACCGGCTCCGGGAAACCCTTCAGGAACCCGAACACGATGCATCCCGCCAGCGACAGCAGGAACACCGCCGCTATGGGCGCGACGGGCCTCCGGGCGAAGGCGCCGAACGCATCGGACGCCCGGCGAATCCACGCGGGCTTGCCGCGAGGCAGGACGAACCCGAGCCCCACCGCGGCCAGAAGCACACCCGCTTCGACGAATTCCTCGACCGGGAGAAGGGTGGCCATGAGGGGCGCCATCCTATCAGCGCCCGCGGCCGTCCGCCCGCACAGCCGGCGGTTCGCGCAGGGGGCGGCTGCGTGTATCATTCCCGCCCTGACGCACGGGCTCGATTCCAGAAACTTCACCAGGAGGCAGGTCCATGAGGCAGAACCGCTGGGCTGGTCTTGCGATCGTGATCGGGATGATGACGGGGTTCGGGGCAGCGGCACGGCCGGCGCAGGCCGAGGAATCGCTGGAGCAGTCGCTGGGCGCCGCGACCGCGTTCGCCCTCTACGACGTGCAGATGGTGATCGGCCTGACGGCGGACGCCTTCGCGAAGAAGGTGTACGAAGCGGAAACGGTGAACACGATCGTCGGCGAGCAGAAGACGATGATGACGAACCTGGACAAGCACCTCGCCGGGCTGCGCAAGCTGGAGTCCATCAGCGCCGAGGACAAGAAGGCGCTGAAGAGCCTGTCCGAGTGCATCGCGAAGCTGCAGGAGACCGCCGACGCGCTTCTGGAGTACGTCGAGGAGCAGTCGGACGAGAACGCGGAGGCGTTCCAGGCGGCGCGCAAGGCCTCGCACGCGGCGCTTTCCGAGATCATGGGGCTCGACAAGAAGTAGACTCGCGGGCCGGGGCGCCTGCCGGAAACGCCGGGCGCTCCGGCCTTTTATTTGTCGCTGGCCGTCCAGCGCCACCACACCGCCAGGGGTTCGTGGTCGCTCAGCGGCGAGTTCGCAGCGTCGCGAAACCGCTCGCTCTCGAAACTCGCCCGGAGCGGCGCGAGTTCGACCCGCCCGCCGCTGCGGAACGCGAACTTGTCGATGCAGGCCTCTCCTCCGGCGCCGAGCGCATCGCAGACGTCCGTCATCCGGGTCCGCTCGAGGAAGGCCGCCCAGACAGCCGAGTCGGGCCGGTCCCCGGACGTGTGCAGATTGGTATCTCCTCCCAGGATCACCGCCTGGTCGCGCGAACGCTCTTCCATGTAGCGCGCCAGCTGCTCGAACCCCGCTTTCCGCGCTTCCGCATCAGCCTTGCCGCCTCCGGCGTCCGCATGCAGGTTGTACACATCCACCGTCAGGCCGGAGGCGAGTTCGACGCGCGCCATGGAGAAGCCCTTCATGGCCAGCCCATCGGAGCCGTCCGGCCCGAACGTCTTCCATGCGACGCGGGTGAGGTCCTGGAAAGGGAAGCGGGAGAGGAGTCCGAGGCCGTCGCCGACCTGGAGGAACGGGCGATGGGTGGGCACGACGATTCCCGCCGCCCCGGGGCCCGGATGGCGCCCGCTTCGCCACGGGTGATCCGTTTTCTCCCGGAGGCGTTCGTGATATCGGGCGAAATCGAGCCGGTCCAGTCCCGGCTGCCACCAGTCGAAGTCTTCCTGCGTGAGGACGACGTCGTAGTCGTTGAGCAGAGGGCTGATGAGCGGGAGGTGGTCCTTCGGGTTGACCTTCGAGACTTCCTGGGGCAGTCCGGCGACGTTGTAGCTGAGTGTCGTGAACTCCCCGGTGGCCGGCGGGATGGCGCGGGACCACCTGGCGGGCGAAGAGGCGCCACCTTCTTCCGCCCCCTCGTGGCGGCTGCCACAGGCGGCGAGGCACAGCAGCCATGGACTGAGCGCGTAGACAGCGAGGCCGTGCTTCATCGTGTCGTCGTCTCCCGTTGCGTCTGTACATCATAAGGAGCCCAATCTGCCTTTCTGTAGAATCCCTGCCTGCTCGAATCCGGGGGATTGAGTGGCCACGAGCCGGGGACACCTGCTGCTTGCCTGTGCCATCCGCCAGGGGCTGATCGGCGGCGAAGCGGCACTCCGCATTGCCGATTCCGCCGACTCCGGTGCGGATGTCCGGGGGCTTCTCCTCGGGATGGGCCGGCTGGACGAAGAGCAGGTGCGCGCGCTCGAGGCCGCTTCCGAGCAGGAGCACGCCGGACGGACGCAGATGCGCGAACTGCCGGCGGAGAATCTGCGCTCCGACGCGACGGTAGCGATGCCGCCGCCGGACGCCTTCGCCGGGCCGCCGGCGCCCGTGCCCCTGGCCGCCACCACGCGCTACGTGCTCGGCGACGAAATCGGCCGCGGCGGGCTGGCGCGCGTCGTCGAAGCGCTGGACGTGGATCTAGGCCGCCGAGTGGCTCTCAAGCTGCTCGAGTCCAAGGCGGGCGGCCACATGGCGGAGCGCTTCCGCGCCGAAGCGCGGGTCACGGGCCAGCTGGAGCATCCGAACATCGTGCCGGTGCACGAGATGGGCGTCCTGCCGGCGACGAAAGAGGTCTTCCTCGCGATGAAGCGCATCAACGGTCGCGACATGAGGCAGGTGATCCGGGAGGGTGGCTGGAAACCGCGGCGGCTGGTGGAGGCGTTCCGGGACGTGTGCCGGGCGGTGGCGTATGCGCACTCGAAGGGGATCATCCACCGCGACCTGAAGCCTGCGAACGTGATGCTCGGCAATTTCGGGGAGGTTCTGGTGGTGGACTGGGGGCTGGCGCGCCAGGTCGGGCCGGTCACCGGCGAAAATTGGGGTGGCACCGAGGATCAGGGATCCTCCACTGCGCCGGTAAACACGCTCGTGGCGCCGGACCTGTCGTCCACCCGGACACCGGCGGGCGGCATCGTCGGAACTCCGAGCTACATGTCCCCCGAGCAGGCCGAGGGGAGCCTGGACGTGGACGAGCGCGCGGACGTCTACTCTCTTGGCGCGACCCTTTACGAAATCCTGACGGGACGCGCTCCGTTCGAAAGCCCCAGCGCGCGGGAAACCCTCCGCCTCGTCGCCGCGGGCAACGTGCTTCCCCCTTCGCGGCTTGCCGAAGTGCCCGCCGAGCTTGAGGCAATCTGCCTCCGTGCCCTGGCGTTCCGGCGCGAGGACCGGTACGGAAGCGTGGTGGAGCTGGGGCAGGACGTTGAGGAGTACCTGCTGGGGACGAAGGAGCGGGAGCGGAGGCAGCACGAGGCCGAGGAGCAGGTGGGACGTGCGACGGTGGAGGCCGCGCGGTCAAAGGAGCTCGAGGCGGAGGGGCGGGCGGAAATGAGGCGGGCCCAGGCCGAGATCGCGAAACTGGGATCGACCGACTGGCTCGAGAAAGCCCGCGTGTACTGGCGCTTCGAGGACCGCGCGGACGCACGGCACCGGGAGGCGATTGAGGCATGGGCGGCGGCGGACGCGGCGCTGGACATGGCGCTGACGCTTGACCCTGAGTCCCGCCAGGCACGGGAAATCAAGGCGGGGCTCTACTGGGACAAGTTCCTGCAGGCCGAGCGCGACGAGGACCGCGAGAAGATGATCCTCAGCCGCCGCATTGTGGAGCGCTTCAATGACGGCGGCTTCGACGCAAAATTGAGCGGGGAGGGAACGCTCAAGATTGTGACGCGGGGGTGGGGATGCGGATGCCTCGAGGCCGGGCGTGACGTCTCGCCCGGGGAGCTTGCGGTCCTTGGTTTCCATCCCTGGTCCGGGCGGTCGCTGGACGGGCGCGCGGTGGAAAGCGTTGCGGGGGACGAGCCGGCGGTGGCCGTGAGACTCCGGGTTCACGGCCGGGAGTGCGCCCTGTCCGATCGGCCCGGGGCGCGCGTCTGGGCCTGGAGGTACGAAGCCGTCGACCGGATCCTGGTCCCCATGACGCCGGGCGGATCCACACCGGGGCTGCCCGAGGAAGTCATCGCCCCGCTCTTCGGCGATTCCCCGCTCCGTCCTCGCGGCGGCGGGTTGTTCCTCGGGGTCACTCCGATCGCGAAGCGTCGGTGGCCGATGGGGTCGTGGCTCTTCGTTGTGGCGCCTGAAGGCGCGCCGGCTTTCCGGGTGCCCGTCACGATCCGCCGGCAGGAAGAACTTCGTCTCGACCTGACGGTGCTGCGGGCCGGCGAGTTCACCGATGGATTCGTGCGTGTCCCCGGGGGATCCTTCGCCTGGGGGGGCGACCGGGAACTGCCGGCCTCGCTGAAGGGCGGAATCCGGGAACTCGACGATTTCCTGATCTCACGCCACCCGGTTACCTGCGCGGAGTACGCCGCCTTCCTGAACGACCTGGCCCGGACCGACCCGGCCGCTGCGGAACGGCGCGCGCCGAGGGAAGCGATCGGCGCGCGGTCGCTGTGGCCCTGGATCGAGGGAGAGGGATACGTCGTCCCGACAGCGGCGAGGAAGTCACCGGCGGTCGCCCGGCTGACAGGCGTGCCTGCGGACTGGGAGGAGAACTGGCCCGTGCTCGGTATCTCCTGGGCAGATGCGAGCGCGTACGCGCACTGGCGCTCGCTGCGCGAGGGACGGCTCTTCTTCGTCACGCACGAGGCACAACGAGAGAAGGCCGCGCGCGGGACTGACGGGCGGGCGTATCCGTGGGGGAACTTCATTTACGACCGGCTCTGCAACACCAACATGGCGCACGACTCCGGCCCCCGCCCGGCCCCGGTCGAGTCGTTTCCGCAGGATGAATCCCCGTACGGCGTGCGCGGCCTCGGAGGCAACGCGCGCGACTGGTGCCTCAACGACCCCGGCGGCGAGATGTACCTGGGCTGGCGCGCCTGCAGAGGCGGAAACTGGATGAGCCCTTCGCCCGCCGCCCGTTGCGCCTACCGCGCCGGCGCACCCATGAGCTCGATCCAGCCGATGACCACAATCCGCCTCGCGAGCGTCCTGTCGCTGCCCGCCGGGAAAGACCCATGGCCGCTCGAAGCCCCGGGCGATTCCCGCTGAACCGCCGTCACTTCACGCCCACCCGCGCAAAGTCCACGAAGCCCCTCTCGACGTTCGTGCTCACGAGCGTGACCTCCGCGCGATCGCCGACGTCCAGCCCCTCCGCTCCCTGCACCACCTTGCCCTCGGCCGCCGGATGCGCCAGCCGGATCCACGTTCCCTTCTCCGAAACCCCTGTCACGATTCCCTCGAACTTTTCCCCGATCCGTCCCTGCATCAGAAGAGCCGCAGCCGACTTGCGGACGAGGCGTTCGACCTTCGTCGCATTGTCTTCCTGCTCCGTGCAGTGGCGCGCGATGTCGGTCAGTTCGGTTTGCGGATAGGGAAGAGGTCGGCCTTCGAGCGCGGCCTTCAGCAGACGGTGAATGACGAGGTCGGGGAAACGGCGATTGGGCGCGGTGGAGTGCGAGTAGTCGCGGACGGCGAGGCCGAAGTGCCCCTCGGCGCCCTGGCCGGGGAGCTCGAGCACGTATTCACCGCGACCGAGGAGTTTCACGATCGAGAGCGATACATCCGGGAAATGCACGGGGTCGGCGGTTCGACGCTTCGCAAGGAACGCTTCGAGCGCGCGGCCGTCCGGCTGCGGCGGGAGCGACTCGCCCATCGTCCCGGCAAGCGCGACGATCCTCTCCCATCTGTCAGGAGAACGCAGGACGCGCCGCAGGGAGGGGAAGCGCTTCCCGGTGAGGAACTTCGCGGTGACGCCGTTGGCGGCGACCATGAAGTCCTCGATGAGTTCCTTCGCGCGATTTTTCTCCTCGACGCGGAGGTCGGCGAGCCGGTCTCCGTCGAAGACGACGCGGGCCTCGATGGTTTCGAGAGTGAGGGCGCCGCGTTCGTGGCGGCGGTTCTTCAGCGATTGGGCGACGCGGTCCTGCATCCTGATCTGCTCTTCGAGCCCTGGCACCGCGGCGAGCCGGGCTGGCGCCGGGGCGGAGCCGGCGAGCCAGGCGGCGAGGGCGTTGTAGGCGAGCTTTGCGTGGTTCAGGACGAGCGCGCGGTAGACGTCGGAAGCGCCGACGGAGCCGTCCGGGGCGACGGTCATTTCGATGACGATGGCGAGTCTCGGCTCGTTTTCGTTGAGCGAGGTCAGGTCCGTGGAAAGCCGCGTGGGGAGCATCGGGAAGATTTCCGCGGGGGTGTAGACGGAAGTCGTGTTGGCCCGCGCGTGCCCGTCGATGGCCGAGCCTTTGGCGACCAGCGCATCGACGTCCGCCACGGCCACGAGGATCGTCACCGCGCCGTCCGCCGCCGGCCGGGCCACGGTGAGCTGGTCGAGGTCGAGCGAGTCGTCATTGTCGATCGACGCCCACAGCAGGCCGCGCAGATCGCGGATCTCGGCGTTCGTGGCTGCCGGCCCGGCGATCGCGGCCGCTTCAGCCACCACGGCCGGCGAAAATTCCGGCAGCAGGCCCTTCTCCTTCATCGCCCGGCGGGCGATGTCCTTGAGCTGGTCCCGGCCCGGCGCGAGGTCTGGGGGCATCCACGGATGGTACTTGTCGCGTCGGCCGCCTGACAGGATTCGGCCCGCCTACTTGAACAGGACGACGCCACCTTCCTTCTCCACGCACGCCCACGCGCCCTTGTCGTTCTTGTAGTACGCCATGTCCACGTCCGGCTCGGCCTTTTCCCGGTACCCCAGCGCGTCCTGCGTCACCATCTCGCACTTCACGTGGATCAGGTAAATGACGCGCTTGGGAAGCGTATTGAGGTCGAGCACTTTCATCTCGGCCGGCGAGATGCCGACGGGGATGACAAGCCCCTTCTCGGCGCGGCCGTAGGTGAGGGCGGAGAACTTGAAAGTCGCGCGGAAGCCGGGCGGTTCCTCGAGGGGTTTCTCTCCCTGCTTCTTCGCGTCGATCCCGAGCTTCTTGATGAGCCGGTTCCGGATAAACAGGCGTTTCACGGTCTCCTCGCTCGGCGCATCCCACTCGTGATCGGGGGCGAGAAGTTTCGGCGGGATCCCCTCGTCCGCGGCGACTTCGGTGACGAGCACCGCGCCGGCTTCTTCCGGGTCGAAACCCTGCGGCCAGGCGGTCGACTTGTCGTACTTCGCGCCGCGGAATCGGCCCTGGCGGAAATTCTCGTGGCGGGCATTGGCGAGATCGGCGCCGCGAAGATCGGCATCCCGCCAGTCGATGCCGGTGACCAGGTGGTTGGGAAATCCCTTGAGCCCGCGCAGGTCGGCGCCGCGGAAGCTTGCGTCACGCAGGTCCTTGGCCTTGGAGAGGTCCGCCCCCTGGAGATTGGCCTCGGTGAACTTCGTCCCGGCAAGCGTCGTGTCGTCGAACTTCGCGTCGCGCAGGTCGGCTCCCGTCAGGTCCGCCCCCGACAGGTCCGCAAGCATCAGGTCGGCGCCCTTCAAGCTGGCGAAGCGGACGTTGGCGTCTCGCAGGTTCACGCGCCAGAGGGTGGCCTTCTTGAGATTGGCGCACTCCAATTCTTCAGGCCGCATGTCCTTGCCGCTGAAATCCCTGCCGCGGAGATCACGCCCAGTCCCGACTTCGCGCTTCACGGGCGGCGGGTTCCTGACCGGGGGCGGGTCTTTCGGGGGCGGCGGGTCCTTCGGCGGTTCCTTGGGAGCGGCCCCCTCGAGCTTCGCGCCGGCCGCCTTTGGGTCGAGGTCTTTCGGCCAGCGCGTGGCCGCGTCGAAGAGGGCGCCGCGAAAGCGCGCGGAGCCGGCACGGTAGTCCTTCGCTGCCGAGAGATCCGCGCCGCGGAGGTCGGCGTCGGTGAAATCGAGGTCGGTGATGTCGGTGAAGCCTCGCGCGCCGCGCAGGCTTGCGCCGCGAAGACAGGTGTCGCGCATCAGGGCCTTCGAGAAGTCGAGCCCCTCGAGATTCGCCTTCGAAAGGTCCGCGCCACGGAAGTCCGCGCCGTCCAGCTTCGCCCCGGCGAGGTCCGCCCCCGTGAGGTCCGCATCCGTGAGGTTCGTGCCGGCGAGATTCGCGTTGCGCAGGTCCCGACCCTTGAGGCTCTGGCCTTCCAGGTCCTGGCCGTGAAGGTCCTGCTGGGCAAAGACCCGCCCGGCTGCCAGGAAGACCAGGGCCATGGGGAAGATTCTCATGGCGCTATTTCTTCCTTTCGAACGTGAACGGCTTGAACCCGTCGTTGTCGTGCCCGTACTTCCCGGAAAGCTTCCCGTCGGCGATCCTCGCGGCGCCGCGGCCGGGAAGCGCCGGCACCCCGCCGGCCGACCGCTGGAGCCCCTGGAAAACCAGTTGCCCGTCCTGATTCTCGGCAACTCCTTCTTCTTCAACCTTCACCTTCTTGCCCCCCAGCTCGATCTCGAACGTCAGGAAGAGCCTGTATCGGCCTTCCTCGGCGAGCTGGATGGTGAAGACAGCGGGGGCGGAGACGGCCTTTCCGCCGTCGAGGAGGGTGATTTCTCCGGTCCAACGGCCCGTGAAGCCGCTCGGGTCCGCATCTGCCCGCAGGTCGGGATTCAGTCCGCCTAGGGCACCCCGCTGCGTGATGCCCCACTTCTGCAGCACGTCGGCCGGCAGGATCTCGAGTTCCGGGTTTCCGATCCCGCGCGACCACTCGTGCCACATGTCCACGAGGATCAGCTTGCCCTCTTTCTCGTATTTCTCCAGCGTGCTCTGCCCGGACTCGCGCGCTTCCGCGAACGTCGCGGAACCGGAGGGGAAGAGGCCACCGCGGATGCCCGTGGACTCGACGGCGACGAGGGCTCCGCTCTCGAGCATGGCGACGGGGAATGCGTGCCCGGGGACGAGCGCCATGAACGGCCGCAGCCCGAGGGTCTGGTACATCGCGCACTGGAGGATCGCCAGGTCGATGCAGGTGCCGGACTTGTCGCGAATGACGTCGCGGGGGTACTTGACGTTCTGGACGAGGCGGACGTCGAACTTGATGGTCGGGTCGACGATGTACGGCGGGGCCTTGTAGACGAACTCGTTGAGCAGCATGAGCTCGTAGCAGGCCTGGATCAGCTTCATCGCGGCCGCGTCCCCCATGTTCGCCGCTGCGCCGCGCGCGTTGCGGCTGGCCATCCCGGCGAACTCCTTCACGACGGCGTCGTCCCGGCTGACCCAGGCGGCGATGAAGGAAATGCGGCTCCACTGTTCGCTGAAGGTCCCGTAGCTTTCCTCGGTCGTGACGCCGCATCCCTGGAACTCGTGCCCGCCCAGCAACTGGATCGGCTTCTCAGCCGACTCGGCCGCGCCGCCGGTGCGGCTCCACTCGACGACCACGCGGCTCGGCGCCGACGCCCTGAGGTCGGAGATCTTGCGGTCCAGCACCGGGTACCAGGGAATTACGACGGTCTGTCCCGGCGCCACCACTCCCGCCGCGCGCCAGTCGCTCCACTCCGAGTAGCCTTCGATCCGGAAGCGCGCCTTCAGGTCGCGCACCGCGCCTGATCCGGTGTTCAGGATCGCCGCGCGGGCGACCCAGCAGTCGGGCAGGCGGTCGGGTTGCGCGTAGGCCTTGTAGACGCAGGTCATCAGCGGGTCGCGCACTTCGAGTTCTGTCCGAAGTTTTCCGTCTCCCCAGCCGAGCGGCGGCGGAGGGGAGTAGCGCACGACTGACACTTTTGCGTCCCAGCCCGTCTGTTTGGAACCGGGCGGCAGGACCACGATGATCCTGCCGCGGTAAGGCATGCCGAACGCCTTTCCCTCGGTCATGAAGAGGAACGTCGCCCGGCCGCCTTCCTCCTTGTCGGTGATGAACTCCACCTTCTCCAGCACGGGGATCTCCAGCTCGCTCCCCGACGTCGCGCGCGCCGCTCCCGTGATACGCCGGTCGTAGACCACCGCCGTCGCACCGTCGTCGAACGTCCCCGTCGAGCCTTCTGCCACGAGGCAGTCCTCGCGGGCGCCGGGGAAGCGTTTCAGCATGCGCTGGGGATCTCCGGCGGACTGCTTGAGGCCGGGGTAATCGCGCGGCGAGAAGTCGAACACGATCGACTCGCGTCCGTCGCCGTTCACCTCGAGGGTAACTTTCCTGTCGTAGCGGAACGCTCCGGCGGCGGGTTCCTGTGCGGCCGCCGTGAGGGCTGTCGCGAGGATCAGGAAAGCGCGCAAGATTCGCATGGCCGCCCCTATTTCTCAGCGGCCGGGGTCGCCCCCGCCGCCGCAGCGTCAAATCCCTTTGGCCACCGCGTCCGCTTGTCGAACGTCGCGCCTTTCCACGTCGCCTTCGAGAACGCATCCAGCTCGGGGCCGCGCAGGTACGCGCCGGACAGGTCTGCCTTGCTGAAATCCACCCCCGCGACGTCAGAAATGCCCTTGAGATCGCGCAGGTTCGCGCCCTGGAACGACGCTCCGGCCAGGATGGCGGTGCTGAG
>CAVPNQ010000176.1:0-9462 GCA_963706735.1 uncultured Planctomycetia bacterium | reverse complement strand
TGGTTTCTGGTACAGTTGGTGTTGCTGAGTGGATCACCAGCGCGATCCTCCTCGGGCTGGAAGAGTTTTCTGAATGCGTTGTGCGACTACCGCTTTCTGATTCTGATTCTCGTGGTGATCTCGATCAATACGGCCTGGCATCTGCTCCGGGCGTGGCTGCCGATGTTCCTGCAGGAAGGCCGGGGCTACTCCGAGAAGGCGATGCTGGCCTACATGTTCTGGTACAACGTTGCGACCGACGTCGGCTGCCTGTCGGCGGGGGCCGCGACCATCTCGGTGCGGTAAGCCAGGCCGCGCTCGAAGAGGACCGTGAAGATCCACTGGGTCCATTTATAGTAACCGGGGTCGGTGGTGTTGATCTCGCGGTCCCAGTCGTATGAGAGACCGAGGGCCTGGATCTGACGGCGGAAGGTTTCGCAGTTCTTCTTGGTGATGATGGCGGGATGCTCGCCGGTACGGACCGCGTGACGTTCCGCCGGGAGTCCGAAGGCATCCCAGCCCATTGGGTGCAGGACATTGAAGCCCTTCATGCGTTTGTAACGCGACACGATGTCGGTGGCGGTGTAGCCCTAGCAATACGTGTTTTTTTTTTTTTTTTTTTTTTTTTGCCTGGCTAACTCGTTCGTTACGTATTGCTTCAACGTCGGCAACGGCGAGGAACTCGATGTGCGCATGGACGGCTCCGAAACGGTGAGCGGCGACAGCTGCGTGCGGATGAAGATGGAAACGGCGGACCAGCCGAAGGACGCCGCGAACAAGATCCCGCGCGAGGCGTTCAAGAGCGGGAAGGTCTCGTTCTCGAAGGCCGCGGGTTGCGCGCTGAAAGTGGACCTGCGGGGCGGCGTGGTGGCGGAGAAGAGCGTTCTTGGCGTCGCGGCGCAGGTTAAGTGGGAAGTGGAGTGCCTGAAGAAGGGCTTCGATGCGGAAGCAGCCCGGGGCGCAAAAGCACCGGTGAAGTAAGCGAAACCGATGAACCGCTTCCGGAACGCCTCCTCGCCTCGTCCAGGCATCCTTCGACTCGCCCTGCGGGCTCGCTCAGGATAAGCCGGGCGGCGCGGGCGCAGGATTACCGAAAGGAATTCGTCCGCCCGGCTTATCGGACGCCTGAAAATCACAACGGGCCCGGGAGCGTTTGCTCCCGGGCCCGCTTTCGTCCGGGCCGGCTACTTCGACTTTTTCTTCGGCGGCTTCGGGGCCTCCACCGCTTCGGGTTCGTCGTCCTCCAGCGGAGGCGTCACCGACGCCGGCGACTGGACGGGGTGAGGTGCCATGATGACCTTGCACCCGCCCGACGGGTAGATCGCATTCCCCAGCAGCACGCGCCCTTCGACCGAAAGATCCGTGATGGCGCCGTTCTGCACCCGCAGCGTCACCTTCCGGATCACGCCGTCCGTGCCCTTCAGGCTGTACTGCATCGTCGATTTCACGAGGTGCTTCAGCCCGCCGTTGTCCCAGTTCATGTCGGCGTGCGTGCTCGTGCTGCTGCACCCGCGGTTTTCGCCCCACACCGCCTTGTTGTCCTCGCCGATGCCGGCCACGCTCCCGGCCATCGCCGGCGCGACCAGGCGGGACGCTTCCCCCCACTTGCCGTCGGCCATGTGGATGAAGAACAGGTCGGCGGTCTGGTTACTGGAAGAGAGCGACTGCGGCGACGAGACGACGGTCACAAACGCGATGGCGGCCGCGCCGGCGCCGATCACCAGGAGGGCGCACAGCGTCGCGAATGCGACCAGGAAGCCGCACAGGATGAACGGGAAGCGCGAGCGGCGGGGCGGGGGCGGGGCGGGCGGGTAGGCCTGCATCATCGGGGGGGCTCCTCTTGACTGTGGGTCGTGTCAGAGAAGAGGTAGGGAGCGGGGAAGGGCTTTCGGGTTGGGAAAAAGAATTCGCGGATAAAGGCGGATGGCGCCGAAAGGGCCGCGGATGAAGGACTTAGACCAGGGGGAGCTGGTGGGCGGCGGCGTATTCGCCGGTGACGAAGTGGGAGAGCTGGCGCTCGATGTCGGTGAGCAAGGCGGAGGCGCCCAGGCGGAAGAGATTCGGCTGGAGCCAGTCGTTGCCGAGTTCCTCCTTCATGAGAATCATCCACTCCAGCGCCTGCTTCGCCGCGCGGATCCCCCCCGCGGGCTTGAACCCGACCTTGTGCCCGGTCTGCTGCTGGTAATCGCGGATCGCGCGCACCATCACGAGCCCGTTGGCGAGCGTCGCGTTGACCGCTTCCTTCCCCGTGCTCGTCTTGATGAAGTCCGCGCCCGCCTGCATCGCCACGTGCGACGCCTGCGCGACGTGCCTCAGGTTTCCCAGCTCGCCCACCGCGAGGATCGCCTTCATGTGCGCCGCCCCGCACGCCTCCCGGAACGCCTTGATCTCGTCGTAAAGCGCCTTCCAGTCCTCGCCCAGCACCGGTCCGCGCGAGATCACGATGTCGATTTCCTCCGCGCCCGCGATCACGCTCCGCCGGATCTCCTCCAGCTTGAGATCCATCGGCGTCTGCGCCGCGGGAAACCCCGTGGACACCGCCGCCACCGGGATGCCGCTTCCCCGCAGCGCCTCCACCGCCGGCGCGATCAGGTTGTGATACACGCAGACCGCGCCGGTCGTGATCCGGCGGTCCGCCAGCCCCATCGCCTCCAGCAGGTCCCCGCGCACCGGCTGCCGCGCCTTCGCACAGAGGCGCTTCACGTTCGCCGGCGTGTCGTCTCCCTGAAGCGTCGTGAGGTCGATGAGCCGCACGGCCTGCACGAGCCACGCGGCCTGCCAGTCCTTCTTCACGGTGCGCCGGGTGCCGAGCGTCGCCGCGCGCCGCTCGACGGCGGAGCGGTTCACGCGGATTTTCGCGATGTCGCGCAGGTCGAGCGGGATGCCCGGGTTGCGTGGAAGCGCCGCGGGCGGGCGGGCGGGGGGGCGTGCGGGCTGGAGGGCGTTGGCCATGCGGGCGCCATGCTAACGAGCGGCGAGAAGGTGCCGAACACGAATCTTGGTGGCAGAATGCGCCGACCTCGTTCGGAGAGCGCCGATGCGCCCGATCACCGTTGCCTGTCTCGCCTGCCTTGCAGGCCTGCCCGCCTTCGCCGACCCCGGCCGCTGGGAAGCCGAGAAGACGTATGCGCTCATGGCCGGCGTCCTCGAGTGGCAGGACAAGAACCTGTCGCCGTTCCCGAAGGAGAACCGGCAGGACCGTGCGCTCGAGGCGACGCTGAAGAAGGCCGGCGTCCCGGCGGACCACATCGTGTTCCTCGAGGACAAGGCCGCGACGCAGGAGGCGATCCAGAAAGGCCTGCGCGAGGTCTGCGACAAGGCGCCCGAGGGAAGCACGCTGATCTTCTACTTCGCCGGCCACGGGATGCAGGACGACGGCGGCGAGATCTTCCTCGCGAACTACGACGCGGATACCGCGAAGAAGAAGGCGAGCTGCGTGGGGACGGCGGACGTGTCGCGCATCATCTCGAAGAACTTCAAGGGCTCGCGCGTGCTGCTGTTCGCGGATTGCTGCTACTCGGGCGGGCTCGCGAAGGTCGTACGCGACTTCGACAAGGCCTCCGCCTCCGCGGCGTGCCTTACGTCGGCCACCGCCTCCAATGTCTCCACCGCCGAATGGACGTTCACGGCATCGCTGGTCGCGATCTTCCGCGGAGACGGCGCGGTCGACGCGTCCGGCGACGGCGCGATCACCCTCAAGGAAGCCGACGCGTACGTCGCCGGCGAAATGCGCTTCCGCGAAGGCCAGCTCACGCGCGGCGCTTCTACGCCGTCCTTCGACTCCGGTTTCGTCGTGGCGCCGGTGGACGCGGCGAAGAAACCGAAGGAGATCCCTGGGCCGTGGAAGCTCGGGGACTATTGCGAGGTCGAGTGGAAGAAGCAGTGGTACCGCGTGCAGGTGACGGACGGGCGCGAAGGGGAGTGGCGGATCCACTACCTGGGGTGGGAGGACAAGTACGACGAGTGGGTGCCGGCCGCGCGGATGCGCAAGCCGCAGGGGATCGGCGCAAGCGGCGGCGACAAGGTGTCGGTGGAGTGGAAGAAGAAGTGGTATCCCGCGACGGTGATGAAGGTCGAGGGGGACTTCGCGTTCATCCACTACGACGGGTTCGGGAACGAGTGGGACGAGTGGGTGACGTCGAAGCGGCTGAGGAAGTAGGGCTACTTGAAGTCGAGCGGGTGCATCCAGCGGCCGCGGACTCTCTCGAACATGAGGACGGGGTCGACGGCGGACTCGTGGCCGTCCGCCGCGCAGAACTGGACGTTGCCGCGATCCCCGTCGAAGGCGCGGATGCGCGGGGCGCCGGTGAAGATGCGGTGCATCGAGGCCGTCACGCGGCCGGTCTCGCGCAGCCAGCGGAAGACTTCCGTGTAGAGAGCCGACTGGTTCGCCCGATGGAGGCGCAGCTCGTCGCCCGTCGGCGACAGGCGCTCGGTCTCGATGAGCTGCTTCAGCCGGGCCTTGTACCCGATCAGCTGCCGGGTGGCCTCAGGCGTCAGCTCCGCCGCGTGCCCGTGCGCGTCCGGTTCGCCATTCCCGGCAATCTCCACCAGGCTCCGGATCGCTTCGTTCCTCTGCTCAGGACGGCACATCAGCAGCAGGCCGCCGTACTCCCCGCTGGTCCACGCCCGCCGAATTTCGTTCGCCCGCTCGGACAGGGCGATCGTGTCGTTGTCGAACAGGTCCACCGCCGGACGGCCGGTCGGCGCGAGCGCGACGTAGCCCACGAGGACGAACCCGAGGAACATCTGGCGCATGGAAGGGCTCCGGTGAAGGGTTACGCGGGGGAATGCTACCGGAAGGGCTTCGGTCGCGGCCAGCAAGCGGAATCCGGTGCTGTTAAGGAAGCGGGCCCCTACTTCATTCGCAGCCCGGCCATCTGCACCGCCGCGATGCTCTTCCCGTCGCAGATCCGGCCTTTCTTCACCGCGGCCAGCACTTCGGCGCGCGTCATCTCTGCCAGCCGGATGTGTTCGTCTGCATCCTGTTCGGCGTGCGCGGGGGAGAGGCCGCGGGCTTCGTAGATGTGGATGATCTCGGTGGTGTAGCCGGGGGCGACGAAGATCGCGCCGAGCTTGCGCCACTTCCTTGCCGCGAATCCGACTTCCTCGATCAGCTCGCGCTTCGCGCACGCCAGCGGCGATTCGCCTTTCTCCAGCGTCCCGGCGGGGATCTCGAGCAGCCATCCACGGGCGGCGGCGCGGAACTGGCGGATGAACAGGACCGTGCCTTTCGCCGTCACGGGAAGGATCGCGACGGCGCCGGGGTGGACGATCGTGTCGCGCCGGAACGTCTTTCCGTCGGGCCCGCGCCACGTTTCGTCGTCCACGCGGTAGACGCGATTGGTGCGGACGGTTTTCGCGGAGACGAGCCGGAAGTCACGCCGCATGTTTGGGGCTCCGGTTATCATCGAACCCATGAAGGAACTGCATGGCAAGAAGGTAACGAACCTCACCCCGCTGCTGAAAGCGATCTCGTTCGCGGCGCAACGCCATCAGGGCCAGATGCGCAAGGACCGGAAGACGCCCTACGTGGCCCACCCCATGCGCGTGTCCGCCATCCTCGCCCAGGAATTCAAGGTCAGCGAGCCCGACATCCTCTGCGCGGCGCTTCTCCACGACACCATCGAGGACACCACGACCGACCACGACGACATCGCGAAGGAGTTCGGTTCGCAGGTCGCGGCGTGGGTCTCGGCGCTCTCGAAGGACAAACGCCTCGAGGAAACCGAGCGCGAGAGGGTGTACTTCGAAGGGCTGGCGAAGGCGCCGGTCGAAGTGAAGCTCTGCAAGCTGGGCGACACGCTGGACAACCTCATCGACGTCGCGGGTCTCGAGCGGGCGTCGCAGGAGAAGGCGCTCGGGAAGGCGAAGCACGTCGTCGCGCTGTTCAGCCCGGGATGGCCCGACCAGTGGGCGCACGTGATGGACCGGGTGAAGCGCGCGATTGGGGACCTGGAAGCGGCGCTGAAGCAGGCCTGATTTCGCGGTTTTTGCGAGGGGGGCGAGCGATGAAAAAACAGCCGGCCGTCAAGTCCTCCGTCGCCGATCGCATCGCCGCGGACCTGAAGAAAATTTCCGGGAAGGCGGAGGCCGCGCCGGCCGTCGTGGCGGGCTGGAAGAAGCTGGACCCGTCGGACGTTGCGGCGGCGCTTCGCGCGGCGTGGCCGAAAATCCGCAAGGCTGCGGACCGCCAGCAGCTGCTCAAGGCGATGTTCCACGGGCGGCACCCGGCGGCGATCGAGGCGCTCGACCTCGGCATGGGCGACCAGGACGCGCGCGTCCGGAGCTGGGCCTGCGAATTCCTCGAGGGTGCCGCGTTCCGAAACTTCCGCGGCGACCCGCGCGGGTACGCCATGTGGCGCACCGCCGTCGCCGGCCGCACGCTCGACGAAGTCCAGAAGGCCGGCGCGCGCGGCTTCGTCGATTCCCTCCGCGCCAGGTCCCGAGCCGAGCGCCCCGAGGCCAGCCGGTCGCTCTTCGAGGCCGTCCGCACCGGCAGCCTCGACATGCTCGCGCAGTCCGGCCTCATCCGCCTCCTCGAGGAATGGGTCACCGCCGGCCCCGCCGAGGTCACCGAGAACGCCCTCCGCACCCTCCGGCGCTTCCCCATGGCCCCCCGCGACGCCGAATCGCGCCTCTCGGCGTGGCTGGGGTCGCGCGACGAAGCGGTCGTCCGGGCGGCGCTGCGACATGTCGGTGAATTCGGCGTCGGGGACCAGCTCCTGCGCGCCAACGTCCTGCCGATCGTCCGCGGACGCCCCACGCTGCGCGCCGCCGCGCTTCGCGCCCTGGGCCGCAAGGGCGCCGCGTGGGCCGTTGAGCACCTGATCCCGTGGGTCTCCGACTCCGACGAGGACGTCTTTCTCGCCGCTGCCGAAGCGCTGGCCGAGATAGGCGACCCGCGCGCCATTGCACCGATGATCGAAGCGCTGAAGGCGGACCCGTCGGCGACGCGCGTCTATGCGCTGGGCAATTTCGGTCTCTCTCCGCTCACGGGGATCGAGTACGACCCGCGGCATGACGGGAACTGGTGGGAAGGCGCGATCGAGATGCGCGGGGACGGGAAGAAGAAGCGGAAGGCGAAACGGCCGGTTGGTCGTTAACCGTTAACGGTTCAGCACCGTGGCGGGCGCTGTGGGTCCGGCGACGGGTCTGCACGCATCCGGGCGCGGTGATCGCAGCCCTGCTTCCTGCCCCGTCCACCTCAGCCCGAGCGGCATCATCAGGGTGCTCAACAGCCAACTGCCAACAGTCAACCGTCCACCGCCCACTATATGTCCAATACCTCTTTCTCCTTCGCCGCGATGATCTCCAGCTTCGACCCGCGCGCCTTCGCCGCCGCCTGCGCTTCCCCCACCATCTTCTCCAGCTCGGCGTCCGTGCGGTTGGGGTCGTGGTGCCAGACGACGAGCTTCTTCACGTTGCCCTTGATGGCGAGGTCCATCGCGTGCTCGACGGAGGAGTGCCCCCAGCCGCGGTAGCGCGGGTACTCGTCGGGGCGGTACATGGCGTCGGCGATGACGAGGTCGGCGTCCGCGACGAAATCCACCATGCGGCGGTTGCACTGCGCGAGGAACTCTTCCATCTCATTGGCCGGCACCGCGTCGCCCAGGTCCTTGAGGTGGTCGTAGAGGAAGGCGGTGTACGGCTCGTTGTCGCTCGTGTAGACGACGATGCGGCCCTCGTGGTGAATGCGGTAGCCCAGGGTGTAGATGGGGTGGTTCATGAAGCGCGAGTGGACGGTGACGTCGTCGATTTCGACGGCTTCCTCGCGGATGTCGTGGTGGTGGATCTTGGCGGCGAGCTCGAAGTAGCGGGCGGGGAAGTAGGCGCCGTCCATCTGGAGGGTGAGGAGGTCCTTGATCGTGCGGTCGGGGTGCGCGGGGCCGTAGATGTCGATGACGTTCCCGTAGCGGTAGATCGGCGTGAAGAACGGGAAGCCCTGGATGTGGTCCCAGTGCGAGTGGCTGATGAAGATGTGGACCCGCACGGCCTTGCCGAGCTTGGAGTAGTGGTTCCCGAGTTCCCGGATCCCGGTGCCGCAGTCGAGGATCATGTTCGTCTCGCCCGCGGTGACCTCGATGCAGGTCGTGTTGCCGCCGTACGTGACGGTATCGGGCCCCGGAACGGGGATGGATCCTCGAACGCCCCAGAACTTGACGCGCATCAGTGAATTATCGGCATCCGGCCGCGCCGATCTTTCCGCCCCCGCAATTCGCCCCCGCCGTTCGCAGCGTCACTTCCGGTCCCGCCAGTCCACCGGGCCGAGCTGCTCGTCCTCGTCCCGCCCCCAGATAATCGAACTCGGGTCCTGCCGCAGGTAGTCCGAGGTCCGGGTCAGCGAATCCGAAGCGACCTTCAGGGAGGCGAGCAACTCGTTCAGCTTGCGCGCGGTGGAGTCGTCCTTGAGCAGCATCCCCAGCGTCCCCTTGCCGCCCTGCGCGTCCTTCACGATCCCGTCGAGGCCCTCGAGGATCTCGTTGAGCTTCTTCGAGTTCTCCTGAAGCGACGCGGACAGGTCCTTCACGGTCGCCCCGGTCTCGTTCACGGTTTTCTGCACGTCGTCGGAGAGCGACGACAGCTTGGTGCCGAGCTCGTTCAGCTTCGCCACGACCTCGTCCGCGCTCGTGATGATCTTGTTCACGCCGTCCATCGCGGTGTTCGCCTTCCCGGCGAACTCGTCGGCCTTGCCCACGAACGCGTCCGCCTTCGTCACGAACCCGTCCACCTTCTCCATCGTCCCGCCCGCCTTCTTCGCCACGTCGTCGATGCTCGTCATGGCGCCCTTCAGGCTCTTCTGGAACTCCTCCTCGTTCAGGTGGTCGAGGAAGGTGTTCACCTTCACGACCGTCCCGCGCACGTCGTTCACCGCGGCGTCGAGCGTCTTCTGCAGGTCGTCGAGGCCCGGGGGGACCACGCCGGAGAAGCGGGCGGAGCCGTCCTTGGCGATATTGCCGGCCGTGGAGGTCCCGAGGGAGAACTCGAGGATCTTTTCGCCGAGCAGCCCTACCGACCCGACGGTCAGCTTCGAGTCCGTCTTGATGTTGTACTGCTCCTCGACCTCGATGATCACGGCCACCATCACCTTGTCGTGGTCCTCGCGGAACGTCACGTCGCGCACCTGCCCGATCGGTTTGCCCGCCATGTGCACCGGCGTTCCCTCGCGGATGCCGCCCGCGTAGCTGAACTCCGCGGAAACGCGGTACTTCTTCTTGAACTTCGATTCCTCGAGGATCCAGAACATCAGCCCGACCAGCACGAGGCCGGTCAGCACGAACACCCCGATCATCACTTCCTTGCGCGACTGTTCCGTCATTTCGGCTCCTTCGGCTCGACCTTCACCGCCTCGCCGAAATGGGTCTTCAGCACGCGGCCCTCCCTCAGGTCCACGACCCAGCCGTGCTTCACGGCCGTGTACGTCACCACGTAGTACAGCCGCGTCGCGTCCGTGCTCCGCGCCAGGCGGTAGTTGGATGCGTG
>CAVPNQ010000175.1:0-17884 GCA_963706735.1 uncultured Planctomycetia bacterium | reverse complement strand
GAACCGGGCGAGCAACGGCTTTCGCGGACCAGGGCGGATCGCGCGGAAATTGCCGCGGATAAAAAAAATGCCCGGCCGATTGGCCGGGCATTTCGATTTGATGGCGTTGCTAGTCCGCGATCCTCGTCGGCCGCAGCTCGAAACGCGTCGTGAGGCCCAGCAGCGTCCGGATGCCGTCGTCGATCGTGTAGTTGCCCACGTGGATCGTCTCCACGGAACCCTTCTTGAACTTGTACGTGTTCCCCTTCTCGGTGATGAACCCGATCAGGTTGTAGTCCTTGTCCTTCACGAAGAACGAACGGTGTACCTCGTTGCCGATCGGCTTGAGGTGCTCTTCGTCCTCGTAGTTCTGGGCCTTCAGTGTCGCGTCCTGGAGCTCCACGAACCCCACGACCCGCTCCTTGTCGTCCCAGACCGTCTTGCTGCCCGCCGCCCACCGCGTGCTCTCGGTGGCGGGCTGCACACAATACTCCTCTTTCACCAGGTTCTGGCGGCAGCCGGCGAGCGCGCCGGCCAACAGGAACAGCGGAAGGAGGTGCTTCATAGGGGTCAGAGATTAGCGGCTGGGGCGTGCCCCGGACAAGCGAAACTTCAGCCCCAACCCGCTTCCCGGCGGGAGCTTATACTGCCCCCCTCATGGCTCCCCCCCTCATCGCCGTCACGGGCGCTTCAGGCATGCTCTCCAAAGCTCTCCAGCACGCCGGGGGCCCTTCCGTCGTCGCCTGGCCGTCGTCGCGAGTGGACATCCGTGAAGCGGCGCAGGTGAGTGCGGCGCTGGCGGCAGACCGGCCGTCGGCGGTGATCAACGCGGCGGCGTTCACGGACGTGGACGGGGCGGAGACGAGGAGCGACGAGGCGTTCGCGCTGAACGGCGCGGGGGCGGCGAACGTGGCGGCGGCGTGTGCGGCGGCGGGAGTCCGGCTGGTGCACGTTTCCACGGACTACGTGTTCGACGGCATGAAGGACCGGCCTTACGTCGAGAGCGACGCGACGCGACCGCTCGGCGTGTACGGCGAGTCGAAGCTGCGGGGCGAGCAGGAAGTCGCGGCGCGGTGCGCGGACCACGTCATCGCGCGCACGGCGTGGCTGTACGGCCCGTGGAGCCGCCGCAATTTCGTCGACACGATGCTCAAACTCACCGCAGAAAAACCCGCCGTCGACGTCGTCGCCGACGCGTGGGGCTCCCCCACTTACTCCATCGACCTCGCCCGCGCGCTGATCTTCCTCGCCACCGCTCCCGTCCGCGGCGTCTTCCACGCCGTCAACGACGGCCGCACCACCTGGCACGGGCTCGCTTCGAAAATCGTGGAGCTGGCACACCACGCCTGCGAAGTCCGCCCGGTCGGGCAGGCCGCGTTTCCGCGCCCCGCGCGCCGTCCCGCGAATTCGGTCCTCGACACGAGCCGACTGGCGGCTGCGGGTCACCGGATGAGGGGCTGGGAAGAAGCGCTGGCGGAGTATCTGCGGGAATTTGCGCTGAAGCGCTAGTTGTGTCGCGAGCCTTCCTGTCGCGGAAGGAGCCTCCTCGCACACCGGGAACTCACGGGAGCGCCTGACTCCCGCGAACAATCCGCCGGAGCGTGAGCGGGAATCCGGCGGGTCGGCCGGAGTCGGCCGCCAACGAGCAGCCCCTCGAACCACCGTCAGCAGGCCGACGCAGTCCGACCCGCCGGCTCCCGCTCACGCTCCGGCGGATTTTACCCTAGCCGCTGATTTGGGCCGCCGTTAGCATTGCCGGACCTGCACCCTGGAGAAGACATGCCCACGAAGCCTGCCTCGCGCCCGGACCTCACTCGCATCCACGAAGCGATTTCCGCAGAGTTGGAGGAGGTGGAGCGTCGCATCCAGGGGCAGATGGCGACGTACCAGGGGGTCGTAGGGGACCTCATGGGTCACGTGGCCAAGTTTGCCGGAAAGCGTTTAAGGCCAAGCGTTTGCGTCCTCGCCGGCAAGGCTCTTGGACAGGTTAATACCGTTCACTATGACGTCGCGGTCGTCGCTGAAATGATCCACACCGCCACGCTCGTGCACGACGACGTCCTCGATGGCGCCGATACCCGCCGCAGCCTTCCTTCCGTCAACACCCGCTGGGGCACCGAGGTCTCCGTCCTCTTCGGCGATTACCTCTTCGCAAAGGCCTTCGCCCTCTGCGCCGCCATCCCGAATCGCGAAGTCCTCCTCACCATGGCCGAAACCGCCAAGGTCATGTGCCTCGGCGAACTGCTCCAGAACGTCCACCGCTTCAATTTCGCCCTCACCGAGCACGACTACCTCGACATCGTCACGCGAAAGACCGCCCACCTGTTCGGGTCGTGCGCCGAGCTCGGGGCGCTCGCCGCCGGCTGCGATCCCGAGACGCGGGAAGCGATGCGGGAGTTCGGGACTTCGATCGGGATCGCGTTCCAGATCGTGGACGACCACCTCGACCTGATCGGGGAGGAAGCAGAGGTCGGGAAAACGCTCGGGACCGACCTGGACAAGGGCAAGGTGACGCTTCCGCTCATCGGCCTTTTCGAGAGGCTCGACGACAAGGCTCGCCGGGACGTGCAGGCGCTCATTTCGGATCCTCAGGCGCGCGACAAGCGTCGGCAGGTGGTGGACCTGATCGAAGCGCACGGCCTCCGGGATTTCGCCCTGGACCGCGCCGACGAGCACATCGCCAGCGCCAAGGCGCGGCTGGCAGTGCTGCCTCGCAACAGTTTCCGGGACGCCCTCGAGACGCTTTCCGACTACGTGGTCGTCCGCCGCCGGTAGCAGCGCGATTGAACGAGCTTATCGTTCCTTAACAGCCGGTCTCCGAATTCGCTGGCATTGAAGAAAAGATCGCTACACTTCTCTGCACCCATGCCCCTCATCCCCCTCGAAAAAGTGGTTCCCGGCATGAAAACCGCCGCGCCTGTTGCGGACGCGGGGGGAATGCTCCTGGTGCGCGAGGGGGCCGAAATCACGCCGGAACTGATCGAGAGGCTTCGCGCCCGGAAAATCACCGCCGTGGACGTGCACCTGGGAGGCGCGCCCATCTCCGGCGTCAGGAGCACGCCCGTGGATCCCACCGCCGCCCAGGCAGCCCTGTCGCACGCGTTCGAAAAAGTCGTCGGTCACCCCGTCATGCAGGCGCTCTTCGACGCCGCCTCCGAACGCATCCGCACGGGGAGGAAATCGTGACCGCACCCGCCTCCCCCGGCTCCGATCGCCTCCGCCGCATCGTGGACCGCATCCAGGGGCTCCCGACTCTTCCCGCCATGCTGTCCTCGATCAACAAGCTGATGGTGAACCCGCGAACCAGCGCCAAGGAGATCGCGCAGCTCATCTCCAGCGACCCGGCGATCACCTCGAAGGTGCTGCGCGTCGTGAACTCGTCCTTCTACGGCTTCCCGAACCGCATCTCCACCGTCACGCACGCGATCGTCATCCTGGGATTCAACACGATCCGCTCCATCGTCCTCTCGACCTCGATCTTCGACGCCCTCCGCAAGGCCCAGCCCGCCCACGGATTCGACCGCGCCGCCTTCTGGCGCCACTCCATCGGCGCCGGCGCCTGCTCCCGTGTCCTCGCTCGCCGCCTCGGATTCACCGCCCTCGAGGAATTCTTCATCGCCGGACTCCTCCACGACGTCGGCAAAATCGCGCTCGACTCCTACCTCCCCGAGGATTTCGCGAAAGTCGTCACCAAGGTGAAGGAACTGGACTGCACGATGCTGGAAGCGGAAGAAGCGGTCCTGGGCGTCTCGCACGCGGACATCGGCGGGTGGCTCCTGCAGCGGTGGAGCCTGTCGCAGGGCCTCGTGGACGCCGTCGCACGCCACCACACCCCGGCCCTGGCAGGCGAAAACCTCAAGTCGGCCGCCATCGTCCACGTCGGCGACATCCTGTCGCGCGCCCTCCAGATCGGCTCCGGCGGCGACCGCCGCATGCCCACCCTCTCAGACGAGGCCTGGTCCGCCCTCGGCCTCGCCCCCGATTCCTTCCCCTCCCTGCTCTCCGAAGGCGCCGACGAGGCCGAACGCGCCATGGTCTTCCTGGAGTTCGCTCATTGACCGACGTCCAGCCTCCGGCGGATACCGCGAAAGCAGAAGCCGAAGCGCTTCGGCGCGCCTACGACGTCTCGCGCTTCGTCCAGGACCGCGCCCGGGACATCCGCGGCGCGCGCGCTTCCTCCGATATCGTGAAAGCCTTCGCTGAAACCGCGCGCGAGCTCGTGGGATCCGGGGGGACCCAGTTCTACCTGAGGAACCAGTCGGGCGGCCCGATGGTGCTTCACAAGACGACGGGCGACACCACGATCCGCCGCCTGGGGGCCTCTCCCTGGCGCCCTTCCGCCGAGATGCTCGAGTGGATCGTCAAGGAGCGGCGCCCGACGACCGTGCCGGGCGAGAACGACCGCGACTGGCACACGCTGGTCCCGCTGGTCGTCGCCGGTGAGGTTTCCGGCATCCTGGTGCTCGACGTCCCGCAGGCGGCCGGCGAGCTGGCTCAGCAGACGGTCGAGGCGCTGTCGTTCCTGGCGGAGGAAGCGGCGGCGGCGCTGATCGCGGCCGAGGAGCGCGCGCGCCTCGACGACGAGCTGGGGCGCATCGACCGCGAGCGCTCGTTCCTCGCGAACATCCTCGACTCGATCACCAACGGGATCCTGGTCGTGGACCTGGACGGCCGCATCCTGCAGATCAACCGCAATGCCGCCGCGATGCTCGACATCCCGTCCCTCGACGTCCTCGGCCAGCCATTCGAGCCCCTCCTCACCGAGGCCGTCCGCACGGAACTGCGCGCCATCTTCGACGAAACCCTCCAGGCGGGATTCGCCATGGAGCGCCTCGTCACCACGCACCTCGGCGGGACCGACTTCCCCATCGCCGTGGGCTCCTCTCTCCTCCGGGACGACGCCCTCCAGGCCTTCGGCTGCATCCTGATCTTCCGCGACATGACCGCTTCCCGCGAAATGGACCGCCTTCGCAAGCTGGACCAGATGAAGTCCGACTTCGTCGCGAACGTCTCGCACGAGCTGCGGACGCCGCTGACGTCGATCAAGGCGTACTGCGAAGCGCTGGCGGGGATGCCGCGGACGCCGAAGGAGATGGAGTTCCTGCAGGTGATCGACGAGGAAGGGGACCGGCTGATCGAGCTGATCGAGGACCTTCTGGACGTGTCGCGGATCCAGAGCGGCACGCTGCGGCTCAACGTGGAGCCGGGGAACCCGAAGGAGCTGGTCGAGGAAGTGCTGGCGATGCCGAAGCTTCATTCGGGCAAGCACCGCATCACCGCGGCGATTTCGCCGGACGTCGGGGAGATGGTTTTTGACTGGAATCGGATGAAGGAAGTGCTGATCAACCTGATTTCGAACGCGGTGAAGTACTCGCCGGAGGGGGGCGACATCTCGGTGACGCTTTCGATCGCGGAGGGGAACCTCAGGATCGCGGTGGAGGACCACGGGATCGGGATTTCGCCGGCGGACCAGGCGAGCCTGTTCCAGCAGTTCTTCCGCGTGGACGGCGGGCTGACGGCGACGGTGTCCGGGACGGGGCTCGGGCTGGCGATCACGAAAGGGATTGCGGAGGCGCACGGGGGGACGGTGGTGGTGAAGAGCGAGGCCGGGAAAGGCTCGGTCTTCACGGTCGTCATTCCGGTCCGCAAGGAGGTTCCGAAAGCGGAAGCCCCTTCCGCGCGGCCGCCTTTCGGTTAATCGGAATTCCGCGGTTGCTTGACTCCAATTCCCTCCCTGCTCTAATGCCTTGCCGTGCGGCAGTGAGGCTCAACACTTTCGGAGAAGGCGCATGCGCCCGGACGACCTGAAATACACCGAGACACACGAGTGGATGAAGATCAACAAGAAGGCCAAGACGGTCACACTCGGAATCACCGACTACGCCGTGGCGCAGCTCAGCGACCTGGTCCACATCGAGCTTCCCGAGGTCGGGGACAACCTCGAGGCGGGACAGCCGTTCGGGGAGATTGAGAGCGTGAAGGCGGTTTCCGACCTGTTCGCGCCGCTCACCGGCGAGGTCCTGGAGGTGAACGACGAGGTGATCCAGAACCTCGACAACCTCGCGAAGGACCCGTTCGAGGACGGGTGGCTGGTCAAGATCCAGACCGGCGACCTTGCGGATCTCGACGAGTTCATGACGCGCAAGGAGTACGACGAATTCGTCCTGTCCGAGGCCAGCGGGGACGAGGACGAGGAGGACGAGGACGAAGCCGCCAAGAAGGACAAGAAGGCGAAGGCCGACAAGGCCGAGGCGGACGAAGAGGCGGACGCGAAAAAGAAGAAGGCAAAGAAAGACGAGGACGAGGACGACGAGGATGACGACGCGGACGACGACGATGACGACGACGACGATGATGACGATGACGACGACGACTAGGTAATCGCGGGGTCCGCGGCTCCCGCGGACCCCGATACCCGGGGCGGACGCGGCTCCATGCCGCGCGCGGAGCCGTGGATGCGATAATGGCTCCCATGTCATCCCGGTTCCGGCCCGCGGCGTCCCTCCGGCGAGCGCTATCGCTCGCCGTCGCCGCCGTGCTTCTCGCAGGCTGCGTCGTCAACGAAGAAACCCGGCGCGCTCTTCGCATCCGCAGCTCGCTCGGCGAGGAAATCGACGCCGGCGAAATGGAGGACCTGCTCCAGTTCGCCCGGGACCGCCACGTCGGGGGAGGCGCCGAAAGCGCTTCGCGCGCCTTCCGCGAAGGAACATGGCTCACCCTCGAGGCCCTCGATCCGGACGCCGAAGCGTTCCCCCTGCCGCTTCGGGCCCAGCTCGTGACCGCCGCCGGATCGTCTCCGCGGTCGTGCGCCGAGGCGATCGGACGCGCGCGGGACGCCTGGAATGCGCGCTGGCCTGCCCGGCCCATGACTTTCTCGGACCTCGCGGAACGCACCCTCGAGGCAATCTTCCCGCGCCTGGACCCTCACTCCGCCTGGTACCCGGTCAACGCCTGGGGCGACATGTCCCGCTCCCTCTCCGGCCGCTACACCGGCATCGGCATCACCATCCGGCCCGGCGAGGAACCCGTCGTCATGGATGTCTTCGAGGGCGGCCCCGCCGAGGGCGTGCTGCACCGCAGGGACATCATCGTCGCGGTGGACGGGAAGTTCGTGAAGGGGCTGTCGCCGGAAGAGTACCTCGCGCTCATCCGCGGCGAAGCGGGGACCGGCGTGATCCTCACCGTGAGTCGGGACGGGACGCGGCTGGAACTCTCGCTCACGCGGCGCGAGGTCAAGGCCCGCGCCGTGCGCCGCCGCGACGCGGGGCGCGACCGCGACATCGTGGTGCTGGCGCTGTGGTCGTACACCGACGGCTGCGCCGGCGAGCTGGCCGACGCCCTTCGCCGCGACGGCCCGCCTCCCCGCGGCATCGTCCTCGACCTCCGGAACAACCCGGGCGGCACCGTGGACGACGCGGTCGCCATCGTCGACTTCTTCATCGATACCGGCCTCGTCATCACGGAACGCGGGCGCTCGCTGCGCATCCTCGAAGCCGACCAGGATGGCACCGCGGTGCCCCCGACCGTCCCCCTCGTCGTCCTCGTCAACCGCTTCTCCGCCTCCGCCTCGGAACTCACCGCGGGCGCACTGCAGGACCATGGCCGCGCGGTCGTCATGGGCGAGACCACCTACGGCAAGGGCACGGTGCAGGAGATCTACCGACTGGGGGATCGCGGCGCGAAGCTCACGGTCGCGCGCTTCTATCTCCCCGGCGGACGTTCCACGCAGCTCGCGGGCATCGCGCCGGACATCCCGTTTCCGGATGCGGAAGCGGAGGCGCTGGCGCGGAGCGGCGTGGAGGCGTTCGAGCGCGACTACGACAACGCGCTGGCGGGGGATGCGGTCCCGGCTGGATTCGAGCGGCCGTACGACCCGGCGCCGCTCCTGGCGCGGCTGCGCGGTCGCCTCGGCACGGGCGGACACATCGACGCGGAGCTCGAGGCCGAAGACGCGATGATGCAGGCTGCGGTGCGGATGCTGGACGAGGAGGGGCGGTGAGCCCTACTCGGTAAAGACGACCGTCGCGAGCACCGCGTCCAGCAGCTTGCGGCGCTCCTCGAACGCCGTCTCGCGCGCCGTCATCGACACGAACACGAGGCGCCCGCGGTGCTCGATCAGCCGCGTCTCGCTCACGACCGCAATCCCCTGGTGGACCAGCCGCGACCGGCACACGAACGATTTGCGGCTCCCCCACGGCTCCTCCTTCGCCTCCAGGCACGTCTTCGCCGCTTCAGGGTCCCGCTTCAGCGATTCCCACGCCGCCGCCTTCTCCCCCGCCGTCCCGTCCATCAGGCCGAAGGCGAGATTCTCGAAGCGGTCGCGCGGGTTCTTCAGCGCGCGGACCTCGCCGCGATCCGTGGGCTTCCACCCCGCCGGGGACTTCAGCGTGACCCCGGCCTTGTCCGGCGCCCACTCCTCCGCGGGCTCGTCGGCGCCGGCGGGGGCCTCGCGCGGGACGACGCGGAGAGTGCGCACGGCGTCCTCGAGCATCGCACCGAACGCGCGGGCCACGGAATCGCGCGGCGCCCACGACGCCACCACGATGCGGTCCCCGGCGTCGATCGCCAGGACGTGCGTCACCGGGTCGCCCTGGCGCCCCCCCAGGTCCGCCCGCCACGCCCGACGCCCGTCCCGCGTCGCCTCGTCCACCGTCGTGATGGCCCACCCCCGCGCGCCCTGCAGCCCTTCCACCACCTGCCGGTACGTCACCAGGTCCAGGTCCCCGATCACCTCCACCTGCATCGAAAGCTTCTCGTCGCGCCCGTCCAGCCTCACCGGCCGCGCCGCGGAAATCACCCGCTGCCCGTCCCCGCCGTCCAGCGCCACCACCACGCTTCCCTCAGGCGGCTGAAAGGACACCCCCTCCGCCGCGTACTCCTTCCGGTCGTCGAGTTCACGGGGATTATGAAGGGCTCCCGGCGTGTCCTGGGCGCGAGCCGTGGCGGCCAGCAGGGCGATGGCGGCGAGGAGGAACTTCACGAGGAGAGCTTCCGCGCCAGCGCGTCGGCGGCAACCTCGAGCGCGGCGGGATCGGTGCCGCCGGCGGCCTGGAAGAGCCTTCCGCGGCCGCCGCCCCGCACGGCCCCGGCGGCGGCGGCATCCTTGAAAACGGGGGCGAGGTCGAGCGCGACGGCCTCGCCGTGGCCGGCGATGAGGGCGCCCGCGCCGGTGAGGACGAACACGGCGTCGGGAGTTTCGCCCAGCGCTCGCGCGACGGAAAGCAGGGCAGGAACGTCGCGGCCCGGGAACGTAGCGCGCACCACGCGGCGGCCGGCGGCGGCGGCGGCGCGGGCGAGAAGTTCGGCGGCCTCGACGCCGGCGACCTTGTCGCGAAGCACTCCAAGTTCGCGGGTGGCCGCGCGGAGGTCCTCGCGGGCGCGGGCGGCCGCGGCGCCGGCCTCGAGGGGGCCCGTGCCGAACGCGGCGCCGGCGGCGGCGAGGGCCGAAGCGCGCGCGCGGGCGTCGAGCAGGGCGCGGCCGCCGCACGAGAACGAGACGCGGACGATTCCCTTCGATTTCTCCCAGCCCAGGACGCGAATCTGCCCGACGTCGCCGGTGCGCGAAGGATGCGTGCCGCCGCAGGCGCTGCGGTCGAAGTCGCGCACGGTGACGACACGCACGCGGTCGAGCCCCTCGGGCATCTTGCGCAGGCCGAGGGACTTCGCTTCTGCCGGCGAATGCCACGTCGTTTCGACGGGGCGGTTCTCGCGGACGACGAGGTTGGCGAGATCCTCGGCGCGCGCCGCTTCGCCTTCGCCCAGGTCGCGGACGGCCAGGTCGATGGTGCACCGTTCGGGACCGAGGTGGAACGAGACGGTCTCGGTGCCGCAGGTCTCGATGAACGCGCGGGACAGGAGGTGCTGCCCGTGGTGCTGCTCGCGGTGGTCGCGGCGACGGGCCGGGTCGACCGCGCCGCGAACCTGGCCATCGGGGACCTCGCCCTCCACGGCGTGCACGACCGTTTCGCCTTCAGCCTCGACACCCGTGACACGCGCGCCGCCCAGGGTCCCGAGGTCGTGCGGCTGCCCGCCCGACGTCGCGTAGAAAGCCGTCCGGTCGAGCACCACCGCTCCCGGCCGGCGGGCCACCACGCGCGCCGTGAACTCGAGCAGGTAGCTGTCGCCCAGGTAGAGCTTCTCGGTCATCGCGCCGATTGTACGGGACTCCCGGGCCCGAGTCCTCCCCCTGCGACCGTTTCACGCCGGCCCTTCCGCCCGCTTTTCTAGTGGCGCTCCCACGCCCACCCCCTGAAACTCCCTCCTTCCATGCACCGGAAAGTCCACGGCCTCACCGAACGCGACCTCCTCCACGTCCCCTGCTCCCTCTGCGGCTCCCCCGTCGCCGCCGTCGAGCACCGGCGGGGCCTCTTCCAGTACCGCCGCTGCTCCCGCTGCCGCTTCGTGTACCTCTCCCCGCGCCCCTCCCAGGAAAAACTCGTCGAGTGCTACCAGCGCTACCTCCCCGACGAGGACGTCGACGTCGATGCCTGGGGCCGCATGATGAAAGTCGTCTTCTCCCGCGCCGCCGACGACGCCGACCGCCACTCCGCCGGCAAGCCCGGCGACCTCCTCGATGTCGGCACCGCCCACGGGTTCTTCCTCGATGTCATGCGTGCGCGCGGGTGGCGCGTGAAGGGCCTCGAGATCGCGAAGAAGGCGATCGCGGCAGCGCGCGCGAAGGGCCACGAGGTGCAGGAGGGAACGCTCGAGTCGAATCCCTTCGCGCCGGAGTCGTTCGACGTCGTCTCGGCCTTCTACGTCGTCGAGCACGTCTTCGATCCCGTCGGTTTCCTCGGCCGCATCCACGCCCTCCTCCGGCCGGGCGGCCTTGCCATCATCCGCTGGCCCCACACCGCCCCGATCGTCCGCTTCCTCATGACCCTCCGCGAAGACCTCGGCCTCTACGATCCGCCGTGGCACCTCTCGCAGTTCGAGCCCGCGACCATCGCGATCGCCATGCGCCGCGCCGGGTTCCGCGACATCCGCACCAGCGTTGGGGGATGGACCCTTCCCGCAAGCCCCGTCGGCCGCGCCATCAGCACCACCGGCGGCGTCCTCGCCGAAACCTGGGAGCGCCTGTCGGGACGGAGTTTCCCGGGCGTGAGCAAGACCACGACGGGGGTCAAGTCAGAGCCCGAGAAAAAACCCGCGCGACGGGCTGCGTCGGCCCCCTGACGATGGAATGGGGCGGGCTTCCCGATTGAGGCCTACTTCTCCGGGATCTCGATCCGGATCGGCTGAAGCGGCACCTCGTGCACGTAGACGTAGGCCGCGTAGTCCGCGTCGCGGCCGATCGAGGGGACGGCGTAGTTCTGCGGCCACGTTGCGGGGCCGAACAGGACCTTGACCGTCACGACCACCATGAAGACGCAGATCGACGAAATGAGCCAGCGGCGGATCTCACCCTCGGTGTTCTCTTCGTTCTGCCGGTCGGCCTTCGCGATCAGGTCGCCTTCGACCTCCGAGATGTTGACCTGCACCTTGCTGCCGCACGCGCGGCAATACGCCTCGCGCGCTTCGTTGTCAAATCCGCAGATCGCACACTTCATCGGTATCCTCGCTTGTTTCCCGCCGGACGGCTTACTTCTGCTCCATCCTTGCAAGCCAGTCCCTGAGGTCCTGCTGATCCCCGTCGGCTTCCAGCGAGGCCTTCCCCGCCGCTCGCGCTTCTTCGATCAGTTTCGGCTGTTCCGTCTGGTTCGCCCACGTTCTCTGTTTCCAGAGCGCCACGGCTTTGACCCGCAGGATCATGGCCTTAAGCGGCAACTCCTCGCCGCAGCTCCCGTATTCTTCCATCGCCTTTTCAGCGTTGCGAACCGAGGCGCCCAGGTTGGCTCCTTCCAGCGCGCCGTGCACCGCCAGGTACTGGTAAATCACCGCCCGCTCGCGGTGGGACAGGTCCTTGTGCGCCACGAACGCGTTCTCGGCGACGCTTCCCAGCCCGCTCAGGTACAGGCGACGCTCGTCGACCGTAAGAGACTTGTTGTAGATGACGGTGGCCATCGTGGAGAGGTAGTTCAGCGTGGGGCGCTTGATGGTGGAATCGACGCCTCGGAGCAGGTTGAGCTTACCTGCGGCTTCCCCGAGTTCGAGGGAGCGCAGCGCCAGGCAGCCGTATGCGTCAAGGTAGGTCAGGATGACGTCGCGGAAGTAGGCGCGGCCTTCCTTGTTCACGTTGTACATTGTGCCCAGCGTCGTGGCGAACTCGGTCCAGGCCTGCGCCGACTGGCGGAACTTCTCGCGGTCCAGCGGGGGCATTTCGGCCATCTGGCGCGCCAGCAGGTAACCCCTGTTCGCGAATCCCCGGTCCCAGGAGGGCGTGAGGAAGATCGCCCGTTCGAACGACTCCCTCGCGGCGACGGGGTTGGCGCGCTTGACGTAAATGGCCGCTTCCCCGATGTACAGGTCCGACATCGCGTCCTGGCTGCAGGGCGGGTCCGTGGCCAGCGCCGCCTCGAACGACTTCCACGCCCCGTCCAGATCGCCGCGCCGGAGCAGCACATGCCCCGTCCCGACTTTCGCATCCGCGCTCGAGCCGGCCGCGGCGAAGAAGGCCTTGGCCTGGTTGAGAAGCGGTTCCTGCTTGGTCTTGTCGTAGGTCTTGAGGGCGATGACGCCCATGGTGACGTTGGCGGCTTCGCTGTTCTGGTCGAGCCTCTGCAGGATCTCGCACTCGGCGCGCGCCGTCTCGAGGTCGCCCGCGTTGACCGCAATCTTCGCGATCAACTCGTGGATCGGTGCAAACTCGGGGCGGTGGGCATTCGCTGTCGCGAGCTCGGCGCTCGGGACCCCGCCGCTGGCATAGCTGCGAAGCGCGCCGTTCCAGGCGAAGTGCATCCGGGCGTCCTTGTAGGCGCTCCACCCGAGCACGATCGTCAGGATGCCGAACAGTCCGGTCGCAAAGACTTCCGCCAACGCGAGGTTGGAGAGGGAGTGTTTGCCGATCTTGACGCGACCTTTGTCGAACTGGAAGTTCATTGCTTGACCTTGCCCCAGACTGCGTTCACGGGGATCGGACCGAAGCGCCGGCTGTCGGGCGCACCCAGATCGCGGCGGTTGTCACAGAGGACGAAGTAGGTGTCGCGGGGAACGACGATTTCAGGGATGTTCTGCCCGCGGGCCATAAGGGCTGCGTTCAGGTAGGACTCGGGGAGGTTGACGCCCTTTATCTGGACGTCGCCGTTCTTGATGCCGACGCGGTCGCCCGGAAGGCCGACGACGCGGCCAAGATACCCGTCTTCACGGGAATTCGGCACCTTCCACCAGTAATAGATGACGTCCCTCACGTCTACCTGCCCGCCCGCGGAAGTCTTGGGCTTATTCTGGCCGGCGTAGACGACGAGGAACTGGTCCGAGATGTAGCTGGGCGCCATCGTGCTGCCGACGACCTTGGCGCAGCCGCAGCTCTTGTAGGCGAAAAGGCCGGCCCACAGGATGACGAACCCGATGAGGTATTTGAGGTACTTTTCTACGATCCACATGGGGAATAAGCCTATCACACGAACGAATCGAGTCAAGCGGATTCACCCGGGTCCCGCGCGTTGACGCTCTGATCCAGCCCGTCTATAATGACCCGCCCGCGCGCCGTTACCCGTTGCCCTGAAAGGACTCCCGCTTGATCCTTCGACCGGGAAGAGCCGCCCTGCTGACGGCCGCCTTGGCGCTGGGCGCCGCGGGGGCGCCTCCTGACGGCCAGCCTCCCCCGTCGATCCACGAGCTCGCGGAGTCCCTTCGCGATCCCCGCCCGGAGGCCCGCGCGCTGGCCGCCGCGACCCTGCTCACCGATCGCCGCCAGGAGGCCTTTCGCGAGGCTTCCCGAATCCTGGCTGAGGGAGATCCCGCTGAGGCCCGCGAACTTCTCCTCTTTCTCAGCGATCGCCCCGACGCCCGCTACTCCCAGCCTCTCGTCGCCGCGCTGCGAAGGGTCCCGCTGGCCGACCTTGCCGAGACGGCATTGGATTCGCTCGGCCGGCGCATGCCGGCAGACGCCCTCGCGTCCCTTCGTGAGGGGCTCGAAAGCGCCGCCCTCGAGGAACGGGCACCCTGGATCGGCGCGCTCGGATTCGTGCGCTCGGAGCACGCCATCCCGCCGCTCGTCGCCCTGCTGCCCTCGCGCGATTCGGACGCCGCCTCCGCCGCGCTCCGGCGCCTCACCACGCTCACTTATACCGAAGCGCGCGACTGGAACTTCTGGTGGGACCGCCACCGCGGGGACACTCTCGAGGAGATCGTCCGCGACGCCGCGAGGCGCCTCCGCGAGGAGAACACCTCGCTCCGCGCCGCCCTCGACCGCGAAACGGCGCGCGCCAACGAGCTGGAGAAGGCAGGACTGAAGGAGCGACTGCGCGCCGTGCGAGAAAAAAAAGACTCGGCGAGCGAGAAGGCCATCCTGGAGAAACAGTTCGCCAGCACCGTGCCGGGACTCCGCGCGTGGGCCGTCGAGGAAGCGCAGCAGGCGCTCAAGCCCGAGGAATTCCTCGCCGCCGTCCTGCGCCTCCTCGCCGAAGATCCCGTCACCACCGTCCGCGTCTCCGCCGCCAAGTCCGCAGGCCGCATCGGCAGGGAAAAGTCCGTCGACGCCCTTCGCAAGTGCCTCGATGACGAAGCTCCCGCTCTCCGCGTCGCCGCCGTCGACGCCCTGGCCGCAGCCGCCGGGGAAGCGGCAGCCCCGGACATTCAGCGCATGCTCGACCCTGCCCAGACCCGCGCCGTCCGAGAAGCCGCCATCACGGCGCTGAAGGGCCTGCGCCCGAAAGGGTTCGCCGCGGCCGCGGCCTTCCTCCTCGAGGCCGAACTCAACCGTCCGCCGCAGGAGAGCGTCGCGGCGGGACTCGTCGAGCTCCTCGGCGCGCTGCGGGAGGAAACCGGGGTGCCTGTGCTCGTCAAGACGCTCCAGACTTCCGCCGACAAAACGATCCGCTTCCGCGCCGTCAAGTCCCTCGGCGAGATCGGCACCCCGAGCACGCTTGCGCCGCTGATCGCCGAACTCGACCGTCCGCCGGCCGGACAGGAGAAGGATGTCGTCGCCGAGGCGGTGGCCGCGCTGGCGCGCCTGGGCGGAGACGAGGCTCGCCTGCGCCTGGAGAAGGCGCTGGGAGAATTCCTCGACCACGACAACCCGAACCCGAAGGCCCGGGAAAACGCCGCGCGCGGCCTCGCGCAGTCCGGCACGCTCGCTTCGGTGGACCCCCTGCTCAAGTGCGCGAAGACCGATCCCGACGCCGCCGTCCGCAAGGAAGCCTGGCAGGCGGCCCTGTTCCTGTCCGCTGAACGCGCCGCCGCGCGCCTCGAGGCGCTCGAAGCGCTTCTCGCCAAGATCGGGGCCGCCGAGGGAGACGCGACGTGGCGGATCGTGGTGCGCGGGGTGCTCGTGAAGCCCGGGAATTTCGACGCGGTGCGGGTGAAGGGGCATCTGCGTCCGCTGGCGGACGACTACTTCCTGCAGAAGGACTGGGCGAACGCGCTGAAGTGGTACGGGGAGGCGGTTGCGGCGGCGCCGGAGGACACGGCGGCGGCGGCGCGGACGGTGACGTGCCTGGTGCGTTCGGCGGACCTGGCCAAGGCGTTGAAGGAAGGCGGACCGCTTGTGGCACGGCTGGCGCCGGGGGCGGCGGGGTACGCGGAAGCGCGGCTGGCGCTGATCGAGGCGCTCTGCGCCCGGAACGAGCCGGGCCGCGCGCTGGGGCTGTGCCCCGACGACGGGGCGCTGGCGGTCCTGCCGACGGCGGACCGCGACGGGCTGAAAGCGGAGCGCACGCGTCTCGACGGCGTCTGCCGCAGGATTCTCGAGGACATGGAAAAACGCTTCCCAGGCATCGCGGCGAACCCCGAGGATGGCTGGAAGGAATTCGTGGAGCTCCTGAAATCGGCGCCGCCGGCGGGTGCGGTGACGTTCCTCGCCGCGAAGGCGGAGAACGGAGACGGACCGGAGAAAGCGGCGGCGGCGCGGGCGATCCAGGCGCTGACGGGGATTGCGATCCCCGGGGAAGACGGTGAGGCCCGCAAGGCAAAGATCGAGGAAGCCCGGGCGTGGCCCGGGAACCAGACACCCTGACGGAGGAGGCTTGATGTCGAACCGGTTGATGAGGACCCTGGCGGCGGTGGCGCTGGCGGCAGTCCCGTCGTTCGCGGAGGAAGCGCCGAAAATTCGCCGCGAGGTGCTGGAGAACGGGGCCGTGGTGATCGTGAAGGAAGACCACAACATGCCCGTCGTGACGCTCCAGGCCTGGTTCCCCGTCGGGTCCACGACCGAGGGCGAAAACCTCGGGCAGGGACTCTCCCACTTCGTCGAGCACATGATCTTCAAGGGCACTGAGAAGCAGGCGCCCGGCGATTTCGCGCGGCAGGTCAAGGCCGGCGGCGGCGACCTCAACGCGTACACGCACTTTGAACGCACCGTCTTTCACTGCGTCGTCCGCACCGGGCACTTCGACCGCATGCTCGCGTCGTTCAGCGACGTGATCATGAACTCGAAGATGGACCCGGAAGAGGCTCGCAAGGAACAGATGGTGATCGTGAACGAGTTGAAGATGTACGAGGACGAACCGAACCGGCTGATCCAGTACGCGCACAACGAAACGGCGTGGAGGATCCACCCGGCGCGTCACCCGATCGGCGGGTACGGGCCGCAGTTCCTGAAGCTGCAGCCCGAGGACGTCGGCCGCTACTTCCGCCGCTGGTATGCCCCCAACAACATGATCTTCATCTGCGTCGGCGACGTGGACGGCGCGGCGGCCGCCGCGGCCATCGCGAAAGCGTTCGCGGCGTGGGAACGAAAGGCCCTTCCCCCCATCGTCCTCCCCGTCGAACCGCCCCAGACGGCGACGAGGCGCGAACAGCGGAGCTACCCGGTAAAGGGCGTCTCAAGCGGGTCGCGCCTGAAAATCGGCTGGCCCAGCGCGTCGGTCTATGACGAGGACGCCCCGGCTCTCGACATGGCGGCCCTCGTCCTCGGGCACGGCGAAAGCAGCCGGCTCTCCCGGAAGGTCAAGAACGAGAAGAAGCTCGTCCAGTCCATCTACGCTTCCAGCGACACCCCGGCGTACCGCGGGCATTTCTCCGTGGGCGCCTCGCTGGACGCGGCGAAGCTCGACGCGGCGGAGGCGGCGATCCTCGAGGAAGTGAAGATCCTGCAGGAGACGCCGGTTTCAGAAGAGGAGCTGCAGCGCGTGCTGGCGGCGGTGCTGACGTGGAACGTGATCGGGCACCAGGACGTGATGAGCCAGGCGGATGCGATCGGGCTGGGCGAGATGTATCACGGCGATCCGCAGCACGACAAGGTGGAGCTGGAGAAGCTGAAGGCGGTGACGCCCGCGGACATCCAGCGCGTGGCGAGGAAGTACCTGCTGCCGACGGCGATGACGGTGGCGAGCGTCGTCCCGCGCGAGGGCGGCGGCGAGGAGACGCCCGCGGGCCCGTCGGTCAAGGCGGCCTTCGAGCCGCACGTCGAGGAGTTCACGCTGGACAACGGGATGCGCGTGGTCGTGCGAAGGAACCCCAACGCGCCGTCGTTCGCGTTCACCGTCGCGTTCATGGCCGGGAGCCGGCTCGAGGATCCCGCGAAGCCCGGCGTCGCGAACCTCGCCGGCGAGATGCTCATGCGCGGCACGAAGTCGCGCAGCGCGGCGCAGCTCGCCGAGGAAATCAGCCGGACGGGCGGAACCCTCAAGGTCCAGGGCGGCCGCAACACCGTCCTCCTCAACGCCGAGATGCTCACGGCGGACTTCGACAGGGCGCTCGAACTGGCCGCAGACCTCCTCATGAACCCCGCGTTCGACCCCGCCGAACTCGAGAACGTCAAGCGCTTCGCCCGGTTCCAGCTCGAACGCCAGCTCCGCGACGCCACCGGCGCCACGTCCATCCGCTTCCATAAGAGCAATACGTAATCGGCGCAAGCAGGGCATAA
>CAVPNQ010000174.1:0-18033 GCA_963706735.1 uncultured Planctomycetia bacterium | reverse complement strand
GAAGGTTTCCTGCAGCGTCACCGCCGCATAGGGGTCATATCCGGTGCGGGCCATGTAGCCCATGCCGTAATGATCGGCCTCCAGTTCGGCTTCACGGCTGTAGCGTTGACTCAGCACCGAAGCGGCCAGGGCCGCGCTGCCGACCGCCAGCGGTGCGTAGCGCTCATCCGCGCTGCCTGCCGCCACGGCCACCGCCATCACACCCGCCTGCAGCAGCAGCGCGCGCTGCATTTGCTGCGCGCTGTGGCGCGCGGCGGCATGGGTGATTTCGTGCCCCAGCACCGCGGCCAGTTCGGCTTCATTGTTCAGTTCAGTCAAAAGGCCCCGGTTCACCGCCAGCTTGCCGCCGGGCATGGCCCAGGCATTGGGCACGGAGCTGTTCAGCACCACGAATTCATAGGGCAGCGGCCGGTCGGCGACCGTGGCCAGCTTTTGGCCCACCTCGCGCACATAGGCGTTCACTTGCGGATCGACCTTGTACTGCCCGCCCTGCATTTGCTGGGCCGGGCCGTAATTTTGGCTGCCCAGGCTGATTTCCTGGTCGGCGGAAATGATGTTGAGTTCGCGCTGGCCGGTGACGGGGTTGACGGCGCAGGCGGCCAAACCCGTCACGAGCAACCCCAGCAGAAGAAGGCGGGTCATGCGCCACATGCGATTTGCTCTCCGATGTGAAATATTCTTTGGAGTGGAACTGGAAATGCGCGTTCCCGGCGGCGGCGCGCACAACTTCCGGCTGTGCGGAAAGTCTACACCGCAGACTGGACGCTAACGATGGCGCGTCCGGGGAATCGGGGCGGCGCCAGAGCGTAAGGAGAGGGTACCGATGAAGAGCAAGCGCAATTTCAGGTCTTGGCCGTGGATCGTGGCGTGGCTGGCGCTGTCGGCGATGGGGCATGCCGGAGCGGTAAGCAATACGTGGCTCTGTCGCTGGTTCGGCGTGTGCTACCCGATCCAGGAGCTGGCGGAACATTCGAGCTTCGAGGAGACGGTGTTCCTGCTCTGGAACGGGCGACTGCCGAAGAAGCACGAGCTGGAGGGATTCCGCGGGGAGATGGCGAACGCCGGGGGCATTCCCGAGCCGATCGTGCGGATGATCCTGTCGTTCCCGAAGGATTCGAACACGATGTCGTGCCTGCGGACCGCGGTGAGCGCGCTGTCGCTGTACGACCGGCAGAGCGAGGACATGTCGGACTCGGCGAACCGCCGGAAGGCAGTGCGGATCCAGCACCAGATCAACGCGATCGTTCCGGCAATCGACCGGGCGCGCAAAGGCCTTCCCATCCTGCAGCCGCGGACGGACATGGGCCTGGCCGAGAACTTCCTCTACATGCTGCGCGGCGAGCCGCCGAAGCCGGACGAGACCCGCGCGATGGACATGTGCTTCATCCTCCACGCCGACCACGAGCTGAATGCCTCGACCTTCGCGTGCCGCGTCATCGGCGCCACCCTGTCGGACATGCACGGCGCGGTGACCGGCGCCATCGCGGCGCTCAAGGGCCCGCTCCATGGCGGCGCGAACACGGAAGTCATGAAGATGCTCCTCAGCGTGGGAGACGCTTCCAACGCCGAAGCGTGGATCAAGGACGCGATCGGGAAAAAGCAGCTCATCATGGGATTCGGGCACCGGGTGTACAAGACGCTGGACCCGCGCGCGGGGGTGCTGAAGAAGATGAGTGAGAAGCTGTGCAAGTCGACGGGGGTGACGAAGTGGTTCGAGATCTCGAACCGTATCCAGGAGCTCGTGAAGAAGGAAAAGGGGCTGAACGCGAACGTGGACTTCTACAGCGCGAGCGTCTACTACTCGCTGGGGATTCCGCTCGACGTGAACACGCCGATCTTCGCGATCAGCCGCACGAGCGGCTGGCTGTCGCACCTGCTGGAGCAGTACGCGGACAACCGGTTGATCCGGCCGCGCGCGGACTACATCGGCCCCGGCGAACGGCACTGGGAGCCGTTCGAAAAACGCTAGTGCGCCGAGCCGCCGCCCTCTGGCTGACCGCCGCGTTCACGGCGATGTCGCTGTCCGCGATGGCCGGGATGGTGAGGACGCCGGAAGCGGTTCCCGACGAGCTGGAGAGCGCGCTTCGCGAGGCCTACCCCGGCCAGGCGGAGCGGATGGCGAAGCTGCTCGGGCAGGACCCGCCGCACGCGGGGATCAATCCCCTGCTGATCCAGCTGATCATCTACGGGAGCATCGTGGCGATCGTGATGCTCGTCGGCATCATCGCGATCATCGGCTACAACGTTTCGAAGAAGGGCAAGGAACGTGAGCGCCTCGGCCCCCCGTAACCGTCTTTTGCGGCGAGCGGCTCCGGGGCGTACAATCCCGGGCGCGATGCGACGCTTCCTCCACTTCCCCGCTCTTCTCCTGCTTGCCGCGCTGCTGGCGCCCGGCGCGTTCGCCGACACCCTCCTGTTCAAGGACGGCCGCAAGCTCGATGGAACGATCCTCGAGGAGGACGCGGACACCGTGACGTTCAAGGTGAAGTCCATCGTCACCAAGTTCAAGAAGGCCGACATCGAGAAGATCGAACGCGGACCTGCCGTCGATACGCCGAAGGACGAAGGCGACGCCCCGCTCCGGGCGTTGCGCATCGCCCCCGTCGGAATCGCGAAGCTGGACGCGCTTCGCACCGACGCCGGAAAGGCGCTGGATGGCGTTGCCGAGAAACGCAAGGCGCTCGCCGCGGCCGCGAAGAAGATCGATTCGCAGACGCGGGCCTACGAATCGCAACTCCGCAAGGTCCAGGCCGCCGAGGCCGAAATGCAGCGGTCGAAGGACCGGCTGGCGGACGCGGAAGCGAAGCTCAAGGTCGCGACCGACCGCCTCCAGGCCGCCAAGGACCAGACGGGGCGTGAGCCGGGTCCCCTCAAGCAGGAAGTCCAGGAAGCCTCGGCCAAGGCCGACTCGGTCCGGTCCACCAACGCCCTCGCCCTGCGCACGATGGAGAGCGAAAAGAAAAAACTCGACGAGGAGACGGACCGCTTCCAGATGGCCGCCGAGACTCTCCGCCCGTCCGTCGCAGCGCTGTCCTCTGCGTACGACGCGCTCGACGTCGCGTGGGCGGCGCTCGCGTCGGAAGAGAAGCGGCAGATGGTGGAAGCGCCCTGGTGGCCGGCTCCGGCCGATGCGGCGCGGGTGAGGTTCGAGGGACGGGTGGTCGCCTGCGAGAAGGGCGCCCTGCTCGTGAAGACGGGAGCGGACGTCGACCCGGCGAAATGGACGGAGGAGCTCGAAATCGCCGCGCCCGGATTCGAGGCGGCAAAGGGCGCGACGCTGCTGATCGTGGCCCGCCGCGACAAGGCCGGCTGGATCCTCGTCGAGGCGCGGCGATGAGCCCCCAGCCGCCGAAAAAGGGACAGCCCCAGCAGCCGCAGAAGGGCGGCGGCGGATGGAAGCAGGTCCCGCAGCCGGCGCCGCAGAAGAAGAAAACGCCGCCCGCGCCACCGGCCCCGCTTCAGCTTGCGAAGCCCAAGGGCTCCAAGGAAATCCACTTTGCCTGCCCCGCCTGCGGCCGGCCGATCGGGATGCCGGGGCGCGCGCTGGGGCGCAAGGCGAGGTGTTCCTGCGGCTGCCGGATGATCGTCCCGACGCCTGGCGGAGTGCCGCGCGCGCTGTGGATGCCGCCGGAGGAGCAGGTCAAAAAAGCGGCCCAGCAGTGGAAGACGCAGGAACCGGACGGGCAGAACGCTTCCGAAATCGCCCTTGAGACGAGCCCCGCAAAGATGGCGATGTACGGAGGCGTCGTGGTGGCGGGCGTCATCGGCTTCATCATGTGGAAGAAGCAGCAGGAAGCGGCGAACGCGCCGAAGCCGTTCGTTCCCCCGACCGAAATTACCGCGACGGAAGCACCGAAGGAAATGGCGCCGGGCGAAATCGCGAGTGTCTGCCGCCAGACGGTTTTCACCGTCGAGGCGATCGACGCGCAGGGTGCCGCGATCCCGAAAGGCCCCGGGTTTCTCGCGGCGAAGAACATCGTCGCCACGTCCTTCACACGGGTCCTGGGCGCCTCGATCGTCCGCTTCCGCGGCGACGACGGGTCGCAGTGGCAGGCCCTGAACATCGTCGCCTTCGACGCAGCAACCGACCTGGTCCTGTTTGAGATTCCCAACATGGATCGCGCGCCGATCGCGCCCGACGAAGCGGCGATCACGGATCCCGGAACCTCCGTGTGGATCGGCTGGCCGGTCAAGGAGCCGGCGTCGGCCACCTTTGCCAGGTCCGCAAAGCCCGGCGCGCTTCGGTTGAACCGGACCTGCGCCCCCGGGGCGCCGATCATGAACTCCAAGGGCAAACTCCTCGGGATGGCGACGGCGGCGGCGAGGGGCGAGCCGGAAGCGGTCCCCGCGAAATCGATCGCGGCTCTCGTGGACCGCAAGAAAGGGCTCGGCATCCCGGAAACGCTTTCGATCGAGTCGGGAGGTCCGAACAGGGGCGACGCGCTGACCGTCGGACGCCTGATGGCGCTTGGAAGGACGGCCGCGGCGATCCGGATGCTGGAAGCGGAAATCGCGGGCGGCGCCACCGGTGACTCGCTCGTCTGGCTCGGGGAAGCGCTGCTGATCGAGCGCCGGCCGCGCGCGGCCGCAGTCCGGTTCGCCGCGGTAAGGGACTCGTGGACGGCGCGGAGAGGCGAGGGAATCGCTCACCTGGAAGCCGGGAACCCGTCGCAGGCGCTGGCGGCGTTCCGCGCGGCGGCCGCTTCCGGCGGATCCGAGGATGCGGGTGTGCTCGCGGGGATGTCGCTCGCGCTGGCCCGGGTCGGCGCGACGGCGCGGGCGGCGGCGACGGCCGAGTCGGCGCTGAACGCGAAGGATCTCGACGGGCGGGCATTTGTGAGCATTGCGGTAGCCGGGGCGACGGCGAAGAACGACGCGGTGGAAAAGAAAGCGCTGGACGCGTTCGAAAAGACCAGGCCGGGCAACGCCGAGTTGCACATGGCTCGGGGAGAATGCGCGCTGGCCCGCGGGGACGCCGCCGCCGCCGAAAAGTCGTTCGCGGAGGCGAAGGACGCGGGCGGCGGATCGCGCGCCCTGGCCGCCCGCGGACGCGCGCTTCAGCAACTGGGCCGGAAGGACGCTGCGGAGGAAGCGTGGTCAGAGGCGGCGAGGACCAGCCCGCTCGACGAGGAAGCCTGCCTGGGGGCGGCCGCGGCGCTGGAAGCCGGCGGGAAGAATGACCGTGCGTACGCGGCGCTGACGGCGCTGCTGGCCGCGGACCCTTCGAGTGCCGCCGCCAACGCCGCGGCGGGCCGGATCCTGGTCGCGAAGGAACCCGCGAAGGCTCTTCCCCACCTGGAACAGGCGGCGAAGTCCGCGCCTGAGAGTGCGGAAGCGGCGCGGCTGCTGGCGCGGGGGCATGTGGCCGCGGGTGACAGGGCCGCGGCTGAGGGTGCGCTGGCGGGGTTCCTGGCGAAGCATGCGGACGACGAGGCGCGGATCGACCTGGCGCTGCTTCAAGCGGTGACGGCGCCGCAAAAGTCGGCGGCGACGCTGAACGAGGTGCGGGCGACGGATGGCCCGGTCGCCGCGCGGGCGGCGCACGCGCGGGCGACCGCGCTCCTGGCGCTCAACAAGGCCACCGAGGCGCGCGGCGCGTGGGAGCTGGCGGTTTCACTCGATCCGTCGAACGGCCTCTACCGCTTCCAGCGCGCGGTCGCCGCGGAGTCGGGCGACCTGCACGAGTCGCGGGCGGTCTGGGAGTCGTACGTGGGGTGGGCGAAGAAGAACGCCGACGATCCCGCGCGGCTGCAGGCTGCGGAGCGGCGGCTGCTGGAGCGCTTCGGACGCTGATCGAAATTCGGCATGTGACTTTCCAGGCCGAAGCTTCAAGCTGAAGCCCGCGCAACCTTGAGAACGTGAGCAGAAGCCGACCGAGGACGCGCGGCGTGGGTTCGGGCGGCGCGCGACACAAGCCTCAGAACGGCCCAAAGCCCGGTCGCGCGCCGCCCGGACCCGTGCCGTGCGCCGCAGGGAGGTTTCTGTTCACGTTCTCAGAACGAGAAGCCGACGGTCAGCCTGACGCTGAAGGGCTGGCGGGAATCGGTGGGCTGGGCGAATTCGAGACCGATGGGGACGGGGATGCTCTCGAGGACCCAGATCTCGGCGTAGACGCCGCCGCCGACGGAGTGGCGCCAATCGGGGTGGTTCCAGGAGCGCAACAGGCGGTTGGGATGGTCGTCGGTGACGAAGCCCGCGTCGGCGAAGACGTAGCCCCGGATGTCCTTGAGCAGGAAGAGCTGCCCGGGGCAGGACCAGTTGATATCGCGGGCGAAGGGAAAGCGGACCTCGACGAACCCGCTGGCGGCCTTGTCGCCCCAGATGCGGCCCGGGCGATAACCGCGGACGACATTGGCGGCGTCCGAGGCATCGGGCTCGCGCCCGAAGGAGAGATTGCCGGACGTGCCGAAGGCGACCACCAGGTCCTCGACGATCTCGATGTACTGCCGGTGGGACCAGAAGTAGTTGGTGCGGCGTTCCTGGCTGGCGAGGCCGCGGGCGAACCACTCGGCGCCGAGCGTGAGGTGCCACCCGCCGACCGGGTTGAGGCCGCGCGAGCGGACGCTGTCGTGCGTCGCCGCGACGAGGAGGGCCCCGTTGCGGGGTGACTTGTCGTGAAGGGCCTCGTCGTCGTACTTGATGCGGTTCTCGTACAGCGTGTACCCGAGCGTGACTCGCCGGTAAGGATCCACCGGCACGATCGTGCCGGCGAAGAACCCGAACTGGTGCTCCTGGCGCACGATGTCCCGCTCTTCGAAAATCGTGTACCGGTTGAATGCGTTCACGAGGAACCCGACCGGCAGCATGAGATTCAGGTAGGCCAGGTTTCCCTCGCCGCGGACTCCGTTCATCGTCGAGACGATGTTCACGTTCGCGGCCACCGCCTGCCTTCCGGTCAGGGTGCTCGCATACCCGACGTTCACGATCCCCAGCGGCATGAGCAGGTCGAGGTGCCACCGGTCCGAGAACGGCTCGATCGAGAACCGCTCGACGGGTTTCACGAACAGGTCCGCGTACTCCTCCCGCGGTTCGCCGCGAGGCACCGGCTTCCACTCCGACTCCTCCATCGCGAGCTTCATCTTCCAGATGTGGAACTCACCGTGGCGATAGCACGCGAACGCCAGCTCTCCGTCGGCGCCCCACGTCGGGCTGACGGCGCCCACGGGCACGTTTGTCACCCGCTGCGCCTTTCCGCCCTCGAGCTCCATCACCCACACGTTCCAGATCCCGCCTTCGTCGCTCGCGTACGCGAGATGCTTCCCGTCCGGCGAAAACTGGGGCGTGATCTCGTTCGCCGCGGTCTCGGCCAGCAGCACTCCCTCCCCCGTCGCCACGCTCACCGCCACCAGGTCCGTCTGCCCCCCGCGCTCGCTCGCATACACGATCGTCTTCCCGTCCGGGCTCCAGCATGGAAACTCGTCGTGCCACCGGTCCTTCGTCAGCTGCGACAGCTTCTTGCCGTCCACGTCGCCGATCCAGATGTCCGTTCGGCCGCCCTGAAGCGCGCTGAAGGCGATTTTCGTCCCGTCGGGACTGAACGCGGGGCTCGACATCTCCTCGAACCGGAATCCCAGCCGCTTCACCGGCCTCAGCGGCCCCGTGCCGCAAAGGTAGATGTCCTTCCGCTGCCCCCACTCCCCCACGAAGGCGATGCGGGAACCATCGGGCGACCAGGACACACCGCTCTGGGAAGCGTCCGCGAATTCGAGGATTTCGCCGGCCTGGAAGAGCAGCGGCGAAGTGCGCCCGGTCCCGTCGGAATCCATGACGTGCACGGACCACGCGCCGGACCGGTCGCTCAGGTACGCGATCCGGCTCCCGTCCCGCGAAAAACGCGGCGACATGTTCCACCGCCGGTAGTGCGAGTCGTTCTTCGTCAACGGCGTCGCGTACGCGACGGGATCGCTCGTCCCCGCCGTCAGCTCGGTGTATTCCGCCTTCAGCGCCGCCTGGAACTCCCGGTCGAAATCCGCGTACCCCTTCTTCGTGATCGGCTTCAGCTTCGCCGACGCCGGCCAGGGGAACCCCTCGAAGGCGCGAAACAGCTTCTTCACGCTCCCGTCGCCGTACGTCTTTTCGAGATGCCGAAGGGCCAGCATCCCGGTCAGGTAGGCCTCGCGCGTCTCGTGCGGGTTCAGGTGCCCGAACCCGTGCAGGTTGTACAGGTGGTGCACGCGGCCGTCGAGCGACGCGTCGTTCATCAGCATCCGGTCCCACGAGTCGAAATCGTGGCTCTGGTAGTCCGCAAGCCCTTCCACGAACCACTCCGGCAGAAGCGGCTCCTTCAGAAGCGGGAACGACGGGATTTTCCACGAGTAGTACTGGTTGAACATCAGCTGGTGCGTGAACTCGTGCTGCACGACGCGCTGCATGAGCTTGTCGCTCCCGAAACACGGGACGACGATCCGGTCCTGGAACCACTCGGTGACCCCGGCCACACCCTCCGGCAGGCCGTCCTCGAAAAGCGTCGTGGACTGGAAGTCGTTCGAGCTCCGGTACACGAAGCAGTGCGCCGGCCGACGCAATTTCGCGCCCAGCGCTTCGCCCTGCTCCATGTAAGCGTCCTCCAGCCAGGCCCCGACCTCGAGCACGCGGTCGCGGATCTCCTCGTCGCAGTAGTGCACGAGGAAATGGTCCGTCTTGACCGTCTTCCACTCGCGGGCGACGCGCGGCCGGAGTTCCTGCTGGGCGGAAGCGGGAATGACGAAGAGGACGAGGGCGGCGATGGCGGCGGTCAATTTCATCTGGAGGGCTCCTGGGGAATCGGGACGCATTGAATACGCGGGCGAGGGCTGGAGGAAGGGCTAACCATTGCGTCGAGAGATTCCGCGAGAATTGGCTGGCAGAATTGCGAGCCCGGCCCGACGATACTCTCTCGCGGCCGGGCAGGAACCCGAGCGAGGCAGATTGCGCGCCACGGCTGCGGAGGAAACAAGGATGACCGGTTCCGCGAGGAGCCCGAGACCGGCCCACCGTGCGACACGCGATGGGGATGGAATCAAGCCAGGTAATCAGGATTCAGGCGCGATTCGTGCGTCGGCGCCTCGCGATGCTTCGCTTCCGAATCCGGGGAATCCCGGCGGCTGCGCGGAGCGCCCTTCCGTTCGCAAAACCGTCCTGGTCGTGGAGGACGAGCCGGCGGTCCGCAAGCTGGTCCGCAACGTGCTGCAATCCAGGGGGTATGCCGTGCTGGAGTCAAGCAGCGTTGACGAAGCGCTTTCGACGATCGCGCATCACGCGCCCCCGATAGACCTGGTGATTTCGGACACACTGATTTCCGGGAAGTCCAGCGGGAAGCTTGCGAAACACCTTCAGGCCACCCGGCCGGACATCGCGCTGCTCCTGATGTCGGGAGTAGACGCGCGGGAAGAGCGCGAATCCGATTTCGGCGCGGGCATTCCCTTCATCTCAAAACCGTTCAACGTCGGCGGATTCATCGATTCTGTTCGGGCCGCGATCGCCGCCCGGCCGCGCGGCTGAGCAGGTCCCCGGGCTACCGCCGGAGGGCGGCCTCCGCCGAAGCGCCGGACTCCAGCCCGATGATGTCGTACGCCGCGCGCGGTCGCGCTATCCGGCGCGCCGCCTCGGCCATCCGGCGGCGGACGGCCTCGTCGGTGAGCAGCAGGCGGATCTTGAACTCGAGCGTCGCGGGATCCTTGGCCTTCAAGGCCGCGCCACTCTCCATCAGGTAGTCGCAGTTCCGCTCCTCCTGCCCGGGGATCGGCGCGTACGCCACGATCGGGCAGCCGCGGGCGATCGCTTCCGATACCGACAGCCCGCCGGGCTTCGTCACCACGAAATCCGCCGCCGTCAGGTAATTCTCCATGTCCGTCACGAACCCCCTCACCTCCAGCCGCTTCCCCGACGGTGGCTTCAGTGCCAGGAGCTGCTTCTTCAGGTCCTCGTTCTTCCCGCAGACGACGGCGACCTGGAAGTCGCCCGGCGCCTTCATGACCTCGGTGACCGTGTCGGCGACATGCCCGACGCCGAATCCACCCGAGAGCACCAGCACCGTAGGCATCGCGGGGTCGAGTCCCGTCGCCGCTGCCGCGGAGGCCCTCGTCCTGTCCTTCGAGAAAACAGGGTGGATCGGAATCCCCGCCACCACGATCCGGTCCAGCGGTATCCCCTTCCGGTGCACCTGCCACCTCACTTCTTCGCTTCCCACGTACCACCGCGTCACGTCCTGGTGGATCCAGAAGAAGTGAATGTCGTAGTCCGTCACGCAGACGCTGACGGGGGGAAGCGAGGAGCGCTCCTTGCGACGGGAGGAGAGCAGGACGTTGGACGGGAGGAAGTGGGTGGTGAGGATGCGGTCGGGTTTGAACTCATCGACGAGCTTGTAGAGGCTGCCGGCATTGAAGCGGTCGAGGATGCGCATGACCTTGGCGGTCTTGGACGTCCCGGACTTGCGGTCGTAGTACTCGTAGAAGTAACCCCACACCTTGGGGATGTGATTGACCGTCTGGAGGTAGGACTGCGCGTACCACTTCTTGAAGATCTTCGGGGTGAAATCCAGGGTGTCGTGATTGCGGATTTCGATATCGGAGCGCATTTCGCGGCAGGCGGCTTCGAGGGCCTGGGCGGCGCGGAGGTGGCCGGCGCCGGCGGAAGCGGAGAGGATGAGGAGTTTCATGCCGGGAGGCTAAGCCGAACTGTCCGGGGAGGCCAGCATCGGGAGGCGGCTGGGAATGCCGATGTCGGCGACCGAAACGCCACCTGTGAATTCATGCGCGATCTCGAATCCAGGCTTGGGAGCGTGCATCGTGACCGTCGCTGCGGCGCGGACGGCGGTCCCGAGGGGGCGGCCGGTGTCGCCGTCGAGGCCGCTGGGGATGTCGACCGCGAGGATCGGCGCGCCGCAGGCGTTCAAGGCGTCGATGACGGCCGGCCACGGCTCCCGGAGCGGGCCGGCGAGGCCGGTGCCGAACAGGGCATCCACGACGAGCGACGCGCCCGACAACGAGGAACGGATTTCGTCGATCCAGGCGGCGCCGACGGAGCGGACCTCGGCGCCCGTAAAGCGCAGCGCGCGGTAGTTGGCAAGAGCGTCGCCCTCGAGCTTTGCCGGTTCGATCGCGACGACCCGGACCTGTCGCCCGCGATTGTCGAGATGCCTCGCGGCGACAAACCCGTCGCCGCCGTTGTTCCCGCGTCCGCAGACGACGACGATCGGCCCCGTGGGCGCCATGCGCGCCGCCTCGCAGGCAACGGCCCTCCCTGCATTCTCCATCAGCGCCACCGCGGGAATCCCGGCCTCCTCAATGGCGCGCTTCTCCAGCGCCCGCATCTCCGCGCAGCTCAGCGCTCTCATCCGCGGTCCCCGGCGCCCAGCTTCTCCAGCGCCTGCCGCGGCTCCTCGGCCCGTTTCGGGAGGCCGGCTTCCTCCGCGATACGGATCGCCTCCTCGAGCAGCGCCCGGGCCGCCGCCGTGTTGCCGGCCGCCGCTTCCAGCTCCGCTCCCATCGTGAACGCCGGGATGCCCGCGACCTTGTTCGTCGCGCGGCGGGCCAGCGCAAGCCCCTCCTCAAGCGCCGCGCGCGAGCCGGAGATGTCCCCCATCTTCCCACGGGCCTTCGCGAGAAGAACGAGCGCCGTTCCTTCGTCACCGCGCAGCCCGAGTTCGTCCGCGATCGACAGGCATTCCTCGAGCCTCGCCTTCGCGCGCGCCGCATCGCCCTCCCGCAGGTCGTAGTCGCCCAGCTGCGCCAGCAGGCCCATCACCAGCCGACGCCCCCCGATGCTCCTCTGCACCTCGAGCGCTTCGTCCGCCATCCGGCGCGCCCCCGCAAGGTCCCCCTCCGCAGCGGCCACCGAGGCCAGGTTCGACAGAAGCGTCGATCCCGTCGCACGGTCGCCGGACAGGCGCGTGAGCTCCAGCCCCTCGTGCCAGCACTTCTTCGCGGCCTCCTTGTCCCCCGCGTCGGAGTGCACGTTTCCCTCCGCCGTCAACGCGCTTGCAAGCGTCGATCTCATCCCGTGCTCGCGCGCCAGCGAAGCGGACTCCCGCACGGACACCAGGGCCTCGTCCCGGCGCCCGAGCTGCCGGAGCACGGGACAGCGTTGCATCAGGACCGCCGCGAGATTGACGCGGTCGCCGGAAGCGCGAACGATCGCGCACGCCTCGTCGAGGTCGCGAAGTGCGTCGGCGAGGCGGCCGCGGTTGCGCAGGAGGAGGCCGCGGCCGCGAAGGGCGCCGGCGAGGTGGTGTGCGGGCCCCGAAGTCCGGATCGCCGTGACGGCCTCGTTGTAGTCGCTCTCGGCGCCGTCGTATTCGCCGCGCCGCTGCCGGATGAGTCCGCGCTGGACGAGTCCACGGGCTCGCCAGATGCCCGGCGCGGGGTCCGCGGCGGCTTCGCGGATGAACGCGTCGGCCGCCGCCAGCCCCTCCTCGAGCCGGCTCGACATCGCGAGCGCGGAAACGAGGAAGTACTTCGCTTCCATCCTCAGCCTCGGCTCGACCCGGTCCAGCGCCCGCTGCGCCGCGGCGACGAACACGGCGGGGCCGTGGGTGCGCTGGACGACGCAGGCGCAGTCGATGAGCGCGCGAGACACTTTCGCCGCCGGCATCGCGGGGTCGGCCTCGACGATTTCCAGAAGCGCCGGCGCGTCGCCCCGCACGCCGGCCGATGCCGCCGCCCTCAGCTCCAGCGCCGCCGCCTCCCCGCCCGCCCCCAGCCGCCGCGCTTCGCGCGCCGACGCGGCAGCCTCCTCCCACGCATTGGCCGCGGCGGCCTCGTTCGCCGTCTCGAGCCACAGGCGGGCGGCCTCCTCGGCGCGGCCTTCCAGTTCGCGCTGGTGCGCCGCCAGCGCCTTCGCGTGGCGGCCTGCCCCCGGCGCACGGGCCTCCAGCGCCACCGCCGCCGCGCCATGGAGCCGCGCGCGGTCGCGCTTCGTCAGAAGCGAATACGCCGCTTCCTGGATGAGCGACTGCCGGAACGCGAATTCCAGGTCGCCGGTGAGGGCGGAAGCGGCGCGTTCCTCGACGACCTCGGCGCGGGTGGCGGAAGCCAGGTTTGCGGCCGGGTCGCGTCCCGCGACATCGGCGAGGACGCCCCGCCAGAACGACCGGCCGAAGACAGAAGCGGTCTTCATCGCGTCACGCGCTTCGGCATCGAGCGCATCGAGGCGCGCGACGAGGAGGGCCTGGAGCCCGTCGGGAAGGCGCTCGGGGCGGCGGACGAGTTTCGCCGGGGTGCCGTCGAGCAGGCCTTCGTCGTCGAGCCAGCGCGCGAGCTGCGCGGCGTAGAACGGGGAGCCGCCGGTGCGCTCGAGGAGGAACTGCGCGAGTCCGTCATGGATCGGCCGGCCCAGCGCGTCCGCCGCGAGATCTGCGACGGCGGCGGGCGGAAGCGGCCCGAGCTCGAGGCGAGTGAACCCGGCGGGCGTCGGGAACCCCCGGCGGGCGGTCAGGAGGATCGTGACCCGGGCGCCGCGCAGCAGTGGCGAGAGCGAAGCCAGGAGCGACAGCAGCTCGGGATCGGAATTCTCCATGTCGTCGAGAACGATGGCGAGCGGGGCACGGCCGCGCAGCCAGCCGGCCCAGGCGGCACGGGTCAGGTCCGCGACGTGCGCGGGGTCGAGGTGGTCGAGGCGCCCGCCGCCGGCGTGAAGACCGATGGATCGCGCGATCAGCCCTGCCCCCGTCGCCCGCGCGACCTCGCTGGTCCCGGCGGGATACCCGGCGGCAATCCACTCCGCGACGGGCGAGTTTCCGGCAGCTCCCCGCACCAGGTCCGCCAGGGCGCCCAGCTGGCCCTTCCCGCCCTCCGGCGCACGGCCTGAAGCGGTCCAGGCCGTGGGAGCGGCGCGGCGCAACCTCACCAGGAATTCCGCCGCAAGCCGGGACTTCCCGATCCCGGCGTCGCCTTCGATCGCCATCATCGTGCCGCCGGAAGCGTGGGCCTCGACCAGCCGCGCCAGTTCGGCTTCCCGCCCGAAGAACCCCGCGGCCGCCGACTCCGCGACGCCGGCGCGCTCGCCGACCACCTCGAACGACGCCAGGCTCTCCGTCCTCCCCTTCACCTGCACTGCCTCGCGTGCGAGGTACTCGATGCGGCGGAAGGTCGCTCGCTCGACTCCGCGCGTGACGAGCACTTTCCCCGGGCTGGCCAGCGCTTCCATCCGCTGCGCCACGTTCACGGCGTCGCCCATCGCCGTCGCGCGGTCCCCCGCGACGCTCCCCCACAGCGCTTCCCCCGTGTTGATCCCGATCCGCAGCGCCAGCTCCAGCTTCCGTTCGCGGTTGAACTCGGCGAGTTCGCGCTGCATCTCGATGCCGGCCTTCACGGCGCGGAGCGGATCGTCCTCGTGGGTGACGGGCGCGCCGAAGACGGCCATCACGGCGTCCCCGATGAACTTGTCCACCGTTCCGCCCTGGCCCTCGATCGCGGCGCGGAGGCGGCGGAAGAGCGAGTCGATGAGGTCGGTGACGTCCTCGGGATCCATGTGCTCGGAAAGGCTCGTGAACCCGGAGAGGTCCGAGAACAGGATCGTGAGAATGCGTCGTTCGGTGGCGGGAACGGTCATTGGCAGGACGATTCTAGTCTCCGCCCGCGCGCGCCGCCGCCTTGTCCTTCCACATCTTGCGCGGGTCCGGGCCGCCGTCCAGGTCGCGCCGCTTCCAGACCAGCCCGCCCGGCCCCGCGATCTCCTCGAGATGCGCCACGACCTCGGGCTGCGGGGAAAAACGGAACTGGGAACCGGTGGAAAGCGTGACGCGCGACCCGTCGTCGGTCTGAAGCTGCAGGTACAGCTCGCAGTTGCCGGGGTACGTCGTCACCGTCGTCCTGATCTTCTCGAGAATCGGCTCGCCCGCGTCCTTCAGCCGGATCAGGACGCGCTGCGAGCAGACCTCCCGGACCTTGTCCACCGGGATCACGTCGCTGACTCGCAGGCTCGGCTCTTCGCGGTAGCGATCCACACGGCCTCGCAGGAAGACGATCTTGTCCTCGGCCAGGAGGTCGGTGAAGCGCTCGAGTTCCTTGGCGAACACGGTGGCCTCGATCGAGCCGGAGAAGTCGCGCAGCTTGAGCCTGGCGATCTTCTTGCCCGCGTTGGCCCCCATCTTCACGATCATCGTCGCGCACGACGTGAGGATGCCGCCGATCTGCACCTCGGCGCCGTCGTCGAGCGCCCCGGCCTGCGCCGTCGTGCACGTCGAGAACGCCTTCAGGATGCTCGACCACCGCGTGATCGGGTCGCTCGACACGTAGAACCCGAGCGTTTCCTTCTCTCCCTTGAGAAGCGTCTCTTCATCCCACTCGGGCATGTCCTGCATCTTCGGTTCCTGCGACGGCCCCCCTGCCCCGAACAATCCGCCCTGCCCGAGCTTCTTGTCGGACTGGTGCTGCTGGCCGACGCGAAGCGCGCGCTCGGCGACGTCCGTCAGCTGCGACCGCTTCGCGCCGAGGGAGCGGAATGCGCCGGCCTTGATGAGCGTCTCGAGCGACCCGCGGTCGAGCGTCTTCGGGTCCACGGTTTCGGTGAACTGGAACAGTCCCTTGAAGCGGCCCCCGATCTTCTGGCGGCCGGCGATGACCGACTCCACGAGCTTGTCGCCGATTCCCTTGATCGCGCCGAGGCCGAAGAGGATCCGGCCGGCGTTCACGGAGAATTCGAGCTCGCCCTCATTGACGTCGGGGGGGTCAACCGGGATGCCCAGCGCCTGGCACTCGTCGCGGAACTCGACGACCTTGTCCGTGTTCCCGCGGTCGCAGGTCATGAGCGCCGCCATCAGCTCCACCGGGTAATTCGCCTTCAGCCACGCCGTCTGGTAGCTGACCAGCGCGTACGCGGCCGAATGCGACTTGTTGAAACCGTATCCCGCGAAGAACACGATCTGTTCCCAGATCGACTTCGCAATCTCCGCCTTGATCGCGTTCTTCCCGCACCCGTCCACGAACCCCTTCTCGAACTTCTCCATCAGTTCTTTCTTCTTCTTGCCCATCGCCTTGCGCAGCGAGTCGGCTTCGGACAGCGAGAACCCCGCGAGCCGGTTCGCGATCCGCATGACCTGCTCCTGGTACAGGATGACGCCGTACGTGTCCTTCAGGAGCGGCTCCAGCATCGGGTGAAGGTACGTCGGCTTCTCGCCGTGCTTGCACTTCACGTACTGCTGGTCCATTCCGCTCTGCAGGGGGCCGGGGCGGAAGAGGGCGAGGAGGGCGACGATGTCGTTGAAGTTGTCCGGGCGGAGGCGGATGACGAGTTCGGTCATGCCGCTGGATTCAAGCTGGAAGATGCCGCGGGTCTGGCCTTTCTGGAGGAGGTCGTAGGTTTTCGGGTCGTCGAGCGGGATCGTCGCCAGGTCGACTTTCTTCCCGTGCGACTTCTCGACGAGCTTCACGCACTTGTCGATGACGGTGAGCGTCTGCAGGCCGAGGAAGTCCATTTTCAGGAGGCCGAGTTCGCCGACGGCGTCCATGGAGAACATGGTGGACTCGATGTCCCCCATGCGGAAGACGGGGACGCGCTCGGTGATCGGCTTGTCGCTGATCACGACGCCGGCCGCGTGCGTCGAGGCGTGCCGCGTGGCGCCCTCGAGCTTCATCGCGATGTCCACGAGTTCCTTCACGCGCGGGTCTGACTCGTATTCCTTCTTCAGCTCCGGCTCCATCTCCAGCGCGCGGGACAGCTTCACGTGCACGGGGTTCGAGGCCTGCGGGTCGCGCGTCGGGATCTTCTTTGCGAGCCGGTCCACCTCCGCCAGCGGCATCGCCAGCGCACGGCCGACGTCCCGAAGCGCGGCCTTCGCCTGGAGCGTCCCGAACGTGATGATCTGGCAGACGTGGTCGTCGCCGTACTTGCTGCGCACGTACTGCAGGACCTTGTCGCGGCCTTCCTGGCAGATGTCCACGTCGATATCGGGCAGCTCGTTGCGGCCCGGGTTCAGGAATCGCTCGAACAGGAGGTCGTACTTGAGCGGGTCGAGCTCGGTGATGCCGAGCGAGTACGCGACGAGCGAGCCCGCCGCCGAGCCGCGCCCGGGACCGACCGGGATCCCGTGCGTCTTCGCGTAGTGGATGAAGTCCCACACGATCAGGAAGTAGCCGGGGAATCCCATCTTGTCGATCGTGTCGATCTCGAACTCCAGCCGCTGCCGGATCGTGTCGGTAATCACCGAAAAACGCCGCTTCAGCCCCTCCTCGCACAGGTGCCGCATGTACTGCGTCGGCGTCGAGCCGTCCGGGATCGGGAACTTCGGCAGGTGCCGCGCCTTGAAGTCGAACTCGATGCCGCAGCGCGACGCAATGTCGGCGGTGACGTCGATCGCGCCCGGGAACTCCTTGAAGATGGCGCGCATCTCGTCCTCGGTGCGCAGGTACAGCTGGTCCGTGGACATCTTCATCCGCGACTCGTCGTTCACCGTCCGGTTCGTGCCGATGCAGATCAGCACGTCCTGCGCCTGCGCGTCCTCGCGCCGGACGTAGTGCACGTCGTTCGTCGCGACCAGCGGAACGCCGAGCTGGCCCGAGAACTTCGAGACCGACTTCGTGATCTGCCGCTCGAAATCCATCCCGTGGTCCTGGATCTCGAGGAAGAAATTGTCCTTCCCGAAAATGTCGCGGTACTCGCCGCACGTCTTCAGCGCCATCTCCTCCTGCCCGGCACGGATCTGCACCGACGACTCGCTGTTCGGGCACCCGCTGAACCCGATCAACCCTTCCGAATGTGCAGCCAGCGTCTCCTTGTCGATGCGCGGCTTGTAGTAGAACCCCTTCTGGTACGCCAGGCTCGCCAGCTTGATCAGGTTCGCCCACCCCTTCTGGTTCCGGCACAGGATCGTCAGGTGGTACGACGCCTTCCCGTTCTTCTGCTCCCGCGCCGTCATCTTCCCCGGCGCGATGTACGCCTCGTACCCCAGGATCGGCTTCACCCCGTGCGCCGCCGCCTTCTTGTAGAACTCCACCGCCCCGAACAGGTTCCCGTGGTCCGTCAGCGCCAGCGACGTCTGCCCGGCACGCTTCGCCGCATCCAGCATGTCGTCGATGCGCGACAGCCCGTCGAGAAGCGAATACGTCGAGTGGCAGT